>NZ_JBEOST010000002.1:0-513227 GCF_040303145.1 Streptomyces sp. NPDC096079 | reverse complement strand
GTGCTCCTTCTCGGTGCTGTCACCCTTGTCGTGCTCCTTGGACCACTCGTCGCCACTGACGAGCGACAGGGCACCGGAGCCGGTGTGCATGCCGCCGCTCGGCTTCTCGTGGTCCTTCTCGTACCGGCCGCCCTTGTCGTGCTCCTTCTCGGTGCTGTCACCCTTGTCGTGCTCCTTGGACCACTCGTCGCCACTGACGAGCGACAGGGCACCGGAGCCGGTGTGCATGCCGCCACTCGGCTTGCCGTGGTCGCTCTCCTTGCTGTGGGAGGAGCCGTCCCAGTCGCCGGTGGTGATCGCGTAGGCGCCGGGTGCGGCGAGCGCCAGGGTGCCGGCGGTGGCAGCCGCGGCGAAGAGAATGCGGGCAGAGCGCATCGTTGGACTTCCTTCCGTACGCCGCGTCAGATGACCAAGTGTCAGCTTCCGGTTACGCGGCGACACGGCTCACCGTCGGTCGCCGACGGACGGCCTGCCACTCGGGATGGTGCATATGGGCTCACGGCGCCCGAAAGAGGGCGCCTTCGCGGGCCGGGCTCACGCGGAAGCGCTCGGATTTTCGGCGCGTTGTGCGGCGTGTCACACGCGGGGGTCACGGGATCCTCGTGCGATCCTCGGACTGGCTTCACCCTCGCGTTCCGCCGAGAGGCCGTGGTCGAGAAGACCGGGCCCGATACGCGCGAAGACACCCCGTCAGAGGTGCCTTCGCAGGTCAGAACGTTTTTCTTCGGTGGGGCGGGTGGGACTCGAACCCACGGCCGACGGATTATGAGTCCGCTGCTCTAACCGGCTGAGCTACCGCCCCGAACGGTGAGGCGCGTACATGTGTGCGCGCCGTCTGCCGCAGCATAGCCGCTCATACGATCTCCTGCTTCGGATGATCGGCTCTGCTCGACCATGAAGACCGCGTCGCGCTCCGCATGGTTCCCGGAGACGCGAAAAAGGACCCCGAAGGGTCCTCTTCCGACTTGCTCCCCCGACTGGACTCGAACCAGTAACCCTCCGGTTAACAGCCGAATGCTCTGCCAATTGAGCTACAGGGGATCGCGCTCCCCCGACTGGACTCGAACCAGTAACCTGCCGGTTAACAGCCGGCTGCTCTGCCAATTGAGCTACAGGGGATTGCTGCGTTGCACCGATCGGATCCACCTCGGACCTTGCCGGGCGGCGCTCGCTCGCTGCGAGACATACATTAGCGCAAGCAGGGGGGTGCTCCGCCAATCGGTATCCCCAGGGCCTCCAGGGAAGGATCGCTTCCGTGCGGTACAAGCTGACGTTCGTCGTGGGGCTCGCCCTCGGTTACGTGGTCGGAACGCGGGCCGGACGCGAGCGCTACGAGCAGATGAAGAAGTCCGCGAAGGACTTCGCGCGCAATCCCGCCGTGCGGAACGCCGCGGAGTCCGCCGCCCAGACCGGGCGCCAGGCCGCGGGCAAGGCCGCGCACCTGGTGGGCGACAAGGTGGGCGACCGGCTGCCGTCCTCCGTGACCGACCGGGTCCACGCGCTGCGCGAGCGCGGCCGGGTCAACGGCAAGGTCGACGAAGAGGACTGGGGCACCAGCAACACCTGACCCCCCGCGTGCGGCAGAATCATGTGTCATGGGGATAGTCGCCGGACTGGACAGCTCTGCGGAGTTCACACGCATCGTCGTCTGTGACACGGACACGGGTGCCGTACTGCGGCAGGGGTACGCCGCACATCCCGGCGAACCCAAGGCCGCCGACGTCGATCCGCAGACCTGGCTGCTCTCGCTCGGGGAGGCCGCCGCCGGCGGGCTCCTGGAGGGCGTGGAGGCCATCGGCGTCTCCGCGCAGCAGCACGGCCTCGTGCCGCTCGACGCACAGGGCGGCCTGGTGCGACCCGCGCTCGTCCGCAACGACAAGCGGGCGCAGGTCGCCGCCGCCGACCTCGTCGAGTCGCTGGGCGGACGGCAGGCCTGGGCCGAGGCCGTCGGCAGCGTGCCCGGCGCCGGGCAGCCGGTCGCCAAGCTGCGCTGGCTGGCCCGTACGGAGCCGGAGAACGCCCAGCGCGTCGCCCTGGTGCTCCAGCCCCACGACTGGCTCGTCTGGCAGCTCCTCGGCCGGCCCGCCCGCCGCACCACCGACCGCGGCGCCGCGTCCGGCACCGGCTACTGGTCGGTCCGCACCGGCACGTACCGCCCTGACCTCGTCGATCTCGCCCTCGGACACCAGGCCGTGCTGCCCGAGGTCCTCGGGCCCTCCGACGCCGCCGGCATCACCCCCGAGGGCCTCCTCGTCTCGGCCGGCACCGGCGAGACGATGGCCGCGGCGCTCGGCCTCGGGCTCGGCCCCGGCGACGCGGTGGTCTCGCTCGGCGCGTCCGGCTCCGTGATGGCCGTCCACCACGAGGCGCTCGCCGACCCCAGCGGCGTGATCACCTCCTTCGCCGACGCCACCGGCATGTTCCTGCCGGTCGTCTCCACCTCGAACGCGGTGCGGGCGCTGCGCGGCACCGCCGAGATGCTGGGCGTGGAGTCGCTCGACGAGCTGTCGGCGCTGGCCCTGAAGTCGACGCCCGGCGCGTCCGGGCTCGTCCTGCTGCCCTACCTGGAGGGCGAGCGGACCCCCTCTCTGCCGCACGCCGCGGGCACGCTCAGCGGGCTGCGGCGCGAGTCGATGAGGCCCGAGCACCTCGCGCGGGCGGCCTTCGAGGGGATGCTCTGCGGGCTCACCGACGCGATGGACGTGCTGCGCGGCCGGGGCGTCGAGGTCCGGCGGGTGTTCCTGCTCGGCGCGGCGGCCGCCCTTCCGGCGGTGCAGGCCCTCGCTCCGGCGCTGTTCGGCGCCCAGGTCGTCGTCCCGCAGCCGGCCGACTACGCGGCGCTCGGCGCGGCCCGGCAGGCCGCGTGGGCGCTCGGGGTCGCGCGGGGCACGCTGTCCCCGTCCGCTCCCCCTGCCTGGCAGGGTGCCGTGGCGCAGATCCTGGAGCCCGGCGAGGACCTGGCGGCCGGGCAGGCGGTGCGCCAGCAGTACGTGGCGACGCGGGAGCAGATCCACCCGGGCGCGTTCGGCCGCTGAGCGGGCCGGGCCCGGGGGCGCACACAGGTTCGTAAAGTCTTGCCCAGGGCTGCGCCCGCACCCCGAAACCGAGTCGTAACGCTTCAGGGGTGCGGGCGATAGTAGGAGCCGTGCTCATAAGACTTCTCCGAACCCACCTGCGGCCCTATCGAAAACCCATCGCGCTGCTCGTCCTCCTGCAGTTCCTGCAGACCTGCGCGAGCCTCTACCTGCCGACCCTGAACGCCGACATCATCGACAACGGTGTCGTCAACGGGGACACCGGCTACATCCTGCGTTCCGGCGCCCTGATGGTCGGCGTCTCCGTCGTCCAGGTCGTCTGCAACATCGGAGCCGTGTACTACGGCGCGCGGACCGCCTCGGCGCTCGGCCGGGACGTCCGCGGCGCGGTCTTCGACCGGGTGCAGTCCTTCTCCGCCCGGGAGCTGGGACACTTCGGCGCGCCCTCGCTGATCACCCGTACGACCAACGACGTGCAGCAGGTCCAGATGCTGGTCCTGATGGCGTTCACCCTGATGGTCTCGGCGCCCATCATGTGCGTCGGCGGCATCGTGATGGCGCTCGGCCAGGACGTGCCCCTGTCGGCCGTGCTGCTCGCGGTGGTGCCGGTCCTCGGCATCGCCGTCTCGCTGATCGTGCGCAAGATGCGGCCGCTGTTCCGGACCATGCAGGAGCGGCTCGACACGGTGAACCGGGTGCTGCGCGAGCAGATCACCGGCAACCGCGTCATCCGCGCCTTCGTGCGGGACGGGTACGAGGAGGAGCGCTTCCGCGGCGCCAACCGCGACCTCACCGACGTGTCCCTGGCGACCGGGCGGCTGATGGCGCTGATGTTCCCGACGGTGATGACCGTCGTGAACGTCTCCAGCGTCGCCGTGGTCTGGTTCGGCGCGCAGCGCATCGACAGCGGCGGGATGGAGATCGGCGCGCTGACCGCCTTCCTCGCCTATCTGATGCAGATCGTGATGGCCGTCATGATGGCCACCTTCATGTTCATGATGGTGCCGCGTGCCGAGGTCTGCGCGGAGCGCATCGAGGAGGTCCTCGGGACCGAGACGAGCGTCGTGCCGCCGGCCGAGCCGGTGACGAAGCTGCTGCGGCGCGGGCACCTGGAGGTCAGGAGCGCGGACTTCCGGTACCCGGGCGCGGAGGAGTCGGTCCTCAAGGACGTGGCGCTGGTCGCCCGGCCCGGTGAGACCACCGCGATCATCGGTTCGACGGGCAGCGGCAAGTCGACGCTGCTCGGGCTCGTGCCCCGGCTCTTCGACGCGACCGGCGGCGAGGTGCTGGTCGACGGCGTGGACGTGCGGAAGCTCGACCAGAAGCTGATGGCGCGGACCGTGGGGCTCGTCCCGCAGAAGCCGTACCTGTTCTCGGGGACGGTGGCGACGAACCTGCGGTACGGGAAGCCCGACGCGACCGACGAGGAGCTCTGGCACGCCCTGGAGGTCGCCCAGGCCAAGGACTTCGTGTCCAGGCTGGAGGGCGGTCTGAACGCCCCCGTCGCGCAGGGCGGCACCAATGTGTCCGGCGGGCAGCGGCAGCGGCTCGCGATCGCGCGGACGCTCGTGCAGCGACCGGAGATCTATCTCTTCGACGACTCCTTCTCCGCGCTCGACTACGAGACGGACGCCCTGCTCCGTGCCGCGCTGGCCCGGGAGACGGCGGACTCGACCGTGGTGATCGTCGCGCAGCGCGTGTCGACCATCCGGGACGCCGACCGGATCGTCGTCCTCGACGAGGGCCGGGTCGTGGGCACCGGACGGCACCGCGAGCTGATGGCGGAGAACGAGACGTACCGGGAGATCGTGCTCTCCCAGCTGACCGAGGCGGAGGCAGCCTGATGGCCGGTCCTGGCGGACGCATGATGGCCGGTGGCGGCCCCGACCAGCGGTCGATGGACTTCAAGGGCTCGGGAAAGCGGCTGCTGAAGCAGCTGGCGCCGGAGCGCGGCACGCTCTGGGCGATGCTGATCGCCGGCGTGCTGTCGGTGGCGGCCTCCGTGGTCGGTCCGAAGGTCCTCGGCAAGGCGACGGACCTGATCTTCGCGGGCGTCGTCGGGCGGAACATGCCCGAGGGCGTCACGAAGGCGCAGGCCCTGGAGAAGCTGCGGGCCGACGGTGACGGCGGCATGGCCGACATGCTGTCCGGGGTCGACTTCACACCCGGCAAGGGCATCGACTTCGGTGCGGTCGGCGGGGTCCTGCTGTGGGTCCTCGCGATCTACGTGGCGGCGGGCCTGCTCATGCTGGTCTCCACCCGCCTGTCGATCAAGGTGATCAACCGGACGGTCTACCGGATGCGGGAGGACGTCCAGACGAAGCTGGCGCGGCTCCCCCTGTCGTACTTCGACAAGGCGAAGCGCGGCGAGGTGCTGTCCCGGGCGACCAACGACATCGACAACATCTCGCAGACGCTCCAGCAGTCGATGGGCCAGCTGGTCAACTCGCTGCTCACGATCGTCGGCGTGCTCTTCATGATGTTCTGGATCTCGCCGCTGCTCGCCCTGGTGGCGCTGGTGACGGTCCCGGTCTCGGTGTTCGTCGCGGCGAAGATCGGCAAGCGCTCGCAGCCGCACTTCGTGCAGCAGTGGAAGTCCACGGGCGCGCTGAACGCGCACGTGGAGGAGATGTACACCGGGCACAGCCTGGTGAAGGTGTTCGGCCGGCAGGACGAGTCCGCGGAGGACTTCCGCGAGCAGAACGAAGCCCTGTACGAGGCCGGGTTCAAGGCGCAGTTCAACAGCGGCGTGATGCAGCCGGTGATGTTCTTCGTGTCGAACATCAACTACGTCCTGGTGGCCGTGGTCGGCGGTCTGCGGGTCGCGACGGGCAGCCTGTCCATCGGCGACGTGCAGGCCTTCATCCAGTACTCGCGCCAGTTCTCGATGCCGCTGACGCAGGTCGCGTCGATGGCGAACCTGGTGCAGTCCGGTGTCGCCTCCGCGGAGCGGATCTTCGAGCTGCTCGACGCGGAGGAGCAGGAGCCGGACTCCCCGAAGAGCGAGACGGGGACATCCCCGGCCGAAGGCTGGGGGACGGTCGACCTCAAGGGCAAGGTCGCCCTGGAGGGCGTCTCCTTCCGGTACGAGGCGGACAAGCCGCTCATCGAGGACCTGTCGCTCACCGTCGACCCGGGCCAGACGGTCGCGATCGTCGGCCCGACGGGCGCCGGCAAGACGACCCTGGTGAACCTGCTCATGCGGTTCTACGAGGTGACGGGCGGCCGGATCACCCTGGACGGGGTGGACGTCGCGAAGATGTCCCGCGAGGACCTGCGCAAGGGCATCGGCATGGTCCTCCAGGACACCTGGCTCTTCGGCGGCACCATCGCGGACAACATCGCGTACGGCGCCACGCGCGCGGTGACCCGTGCCGAGGTCGAGGAGGCGGCGCGCGCCGCGCACGCCGACCGTTTCATCCGGACCCTGCCCGAGGGGTACGACACGGTGGTCGAGGACGACGGGGCGGGGGTCAGCGCGGGCGAGAAGCAGCTGATCACCATCGCCCGGGCGTTCCTGTCGGACCCGGTGATCCTCGTCCTCGACGAGGCGACGAGCTCGGTCGACACCCGGACCGAGGTCCTGATCCAGAAGGCGATGGCGCGCCTGGCCCACGGCCGGACGAGCTTCGTCATCGCGCACCGGCTCTCCACGATCCGGGACGCGGACGTGATCCTGGTGATGGAGAACGGCTCGATCGTCGAACAGGGCACGCACGAGGAGCTGTTGGCGTCCGGAGGGGCCTACGCCCGGCTGTACGCGGCGCAGTTCGCGCAGGCGGTCGCCGAGGTCGACTGACGCCCCGCGCGAGCGGGAGACCGGCCGGTCAGGGTGCGGGCACGGGACCACCGGGGCGGAAGCGCTCCACCCCGACGATGTGCCGCACCTTGACCGGGCGGACGACCACGCCGACCCGCCGCTCTCCCGGCATGAGCCACTCGAAGCGTTCGGTGCCGAGGTACTTGCGGGCCAGCCGGTCCATCATCGCGTGGGCCTCCTCGCCCTCGACGAAGCGGGAGACGACGCCGCTGATCTGGACCCGGTCGAAGGGGTCGGCGGCGTCGGCGTGCGAGAGGTAGACCCGGGGGTCGTTGCGGAGGTTCTCCTCCTTCACCCGGCCCACCGAGGTGTTGAACATCAGCTCCCCCTCGCCCTCCAGGTCCACCCACATGGGGCTGACCTGGGGGGCGCCGTCGGCGAACACGGTGCCGACGTACCAGATGTGGGGGGCGAGGAGGCGGGCCCGGACGGCCGCGTCGAAAGTCGCTGTCATTCCGGGGCCCCTACCCACGCTCAGTCCAGATAGCCGCGGAGCTGGTCGGCGTAGGCGTGGTCGCGGAGCTTGTTGAGGGTCTTGGACTCGATCTGGCGGATGCGTTCGCGGGTGACGCCGAAGATGCGGCCGATCTCCTCCAGGGTGCGGGGCCTGCCGTCGTCGAGGCCGTAGCGGAGCTGGACGACCTTCCGTTCGCGCTCGCCGAGGGTGGACAGGACGTCCTCCAGGTGGCGGCGGAGCAGCAGGAAGGCGGCGGACTCGACGGGTGAGGCGGCGTCGCCGTCCTCGATGAGGTCGCCGAGGGCGACGTCCTCCTCCTCGCCGACGGGCGCGTGCAGCGAGACGGGTTCCTGGGCGAGGCGGAGGACCTCGCCGACCCGCTCGGGGGCCAGGTCGAGCTGGGCGGCGACCTCTTCGGCGGTGGGTTCGTAGCCGCGTTCCTGGAGCATGCGCCGCTGGACGCGGATGACCCGGTTGATGAGCTCGACGACGTGCACGGGGACGCGGATGGTCCGGGCCTGGTCGGCGAGGGCCCGGGACATGGCCTGGCGGATCCACCAGGTGGCGTAGGTGGAGAACTTGTAGCCGCGCGCGTAGTCGAACTTCTCGACGGCCCTGATGAGGCCGAGGTTTCCCTCCTGGACGAGGTCGAGCATGGTGAGGCCGCGGCCCACGTACCGTTTGGCGACGGAGACGACGAGGCGGAGGTTGGCCTCGATGAGCTTGCGCTTGGCGATCCGGCCGAGGACGACGAGCCGGTCCAGATCGCCCGCCAACTGACTGTCTAGGTCGGGGGTGTTGGTGAGTTTCTCCTCGGCGAAGAGTCCGGCCTCGACGCGGCGCGCGAGGTCGACCTCCTCCTCGGCGCTGAGCAGCGGGATGCGGCCGATCTCGCGCAGGTACTGGCGGAAGAGGTCGGAGGAGGGGCCGTTGCCGCCGGGGTCGCCGGTGCGGCGGCGCTGGACGGGTATCTCGGGGAGTTCGGCCTGCTCGTCCGGTTCGGTGGTCTGGATCGTCTGGATCTCGGTCTGCACGGCGGGCGACCTCCAGGGAGGGGCGGAACGGCTCCGTCACCCAGTGTGGGGTACGACACATCGCCGCCACGAGGGGCGTGCGGTGACTTTTTGAGTCCGGACCGTGACCGACGGTCAGAGTGCGGCGGCGCCGTGCGCTTGCAGCGCCGCTCTGTACTGCTGGAGGACGAAGACCTCCTGCTGCGCTGCAGTCACCTGCTCAGGGCTCGTGTGGCTGAGCCGCTTCAACGCGGCGTTGAGCTGATCGATACGGCGATCCACCGCACGCCGCCGGACCTCGACCAGCTGCACGGACGCGTAGACCTCGTCCGCGCCCTTGGCAGCGAGGATCCTCTCCACAGCGAGCTCGCGCACGAGGGTACGGACAGTGTCGTTGGGCGCGGCTGCGAGAACGACGTCCATGTAGTCGGCGGGGGCGCCGTCGGCACCGCCCGCGTCCTGGATGCACTGGCGGACGGCCGCGTACGGCGGAGCGGTGAACTCGTCCACCCCGTATGCGTCGAAGAAAGGCGAGACCAGCTCGGGCCGCTGCAACGCAAGCTTGAGGAGTTCCCGCTCGGTGCGGTGGGCGGCACTGCGCAGGTTGAGCGCGGGACCAACGGGGGCCGTGGGGGCCGGTACGTCCTCGTACGAGCGCTGCCGAGCAGGCTGCGGAGCATCACCCTTGCCGCGCTGCCACTGGGCGATCCGGCTGACCCGCCGCACGACGAACTGATCTTCCATGATGCCGAGCAGCCCTGCAAGCTTGACTGCAACCCTCTGACGCATCGAGGGGTCCTTCAGCTTCGCGACGATCGGGGCGGCCTCGTTCAAGGCGGCAGCCTGACCCGCCGGGGTCTCCAGGTCGTAGCGGCGGACGATCTGGCGGAGGGCGAACTCGAAGAGCGGGGTGCGGGGCTGGACGAGCTCCGCGACGGCCTCGTCGCCCTTGGCGAGGCGGAGTTCGCAGGGGTCCATGCCGTCGGGGGCGATGGCGATGTACGTCTCGGCGGCGAACTTCTGGTCGTCCTCGAAGGCGCGCAGGGCGGCCTTCTGGCCGGCGGCGTCGCCGTCGAAGGTGAAGATGACGCGGGCCGAGCCGTTGTCCATGAGGAGCCGGCGGAGGATCTTGATGTGGTCGCCGCCGAAGGCGGTGCCGCAGGTGGCGATGGCGGTGGTGACGCCGGCGAGGTGGCAGGCCATGACGTCGGTGTAGCCCTCGACGACGACGGCGCGGCTGACCTTGGCGATGTCCTTCTTGGCCAGGTCGATGCCGTAGAGCACCTGGGACTTCTTGTAGATCGGCGTCTCGGGCGTGTTGAGGTACTTGGGGCCGTTGTCGTCGTCGCGGAGCTTGCGCGCGCCGAAGCCGACGATCTCGCCGCCCACGTCCTTGATCGGCCACATGAGCCGGCCGCGGAAGCGGTCGATGGGGCCGCGGCGGCCGTCCTGGGAGAGGCCGGAGAGGATCAGTTCCTTGTCGGAGAAGCCCTTGCCGCGCAGGAAGCGGGTGAGGTGGTCCCAGCCGGCCGGGGAGTAGCCGACGCCGAAGTGCTCGGCGGCGGCCTGGTCGAAGCCGCGCTCGGCGAGGAACTTCCGGCCGATCTCGGCCTCGGCGGAGCCGAGTTGTCCGGCGTAGTACTCGGCGGCGATCTTGTGGGCCTCGATCAGGCGGATGCGCTCCCCGCGCTGGTGGCCGGGGTTGTAGCCGCCTTCCTCGTACCGCAGCGTGATGCCCGCCTTCGCGGCGAGGCGCTCGACGGTCTCCGAGAAGGAGAGGTGGTCGATCTTCATCACGAAGGCGATGGTGTCGCCGCCCTCCTGGCAGCCGAAGCAGTGGAAGAGTCCCTTGCTGGGGCTGACCTGGAAGGAGGGCGACTTCTCGTCGTGGAAGGGGCAGAGACCCTTGAGGTTTCCGCCGCCCGCGTTGCGCAGCTGGAGGTACTCGGACACGACGGCGTCGATCGGGACCGCGTCCCGTACCGCCTTCACGTCGTCATCGTTGATCCTGCCTGCCACGCATGAAGTCTACGGGTGTCCCGCCCCCTTCAGATCAGGCTCTCCAGGGGTACGGAGGGGTCGGCGAGGGCCTCCGGGTCCACGGCCGTACGGGCCCTGATGAGGTCCTGGACCGGGCCTGTGACGTCCCACACATTCACGTTCATGCCGGCGAGCACCCGGCCCTCCTTGAGCCAGAAGGCGATGAACTCGCGCTTGCCGGTGTCGCCGCGGACCACCACCTGGTCGTACGTGCCCGGGGGCGCCCAGCCGGAGTACTCCATGCCCAGGTCGTACTGGTCGGAGAAGAAGTAGGGCACCCGGTCGTACGAGACGTGCTGCCCGAGCATGGCGCGGGCGGCGGCCGGGCCGCCGTTGAGGGCGTTGGCCCAGTGCTCGACGCGGAGCCGGGTGTGCAGCAGCGGGTGGTGGGCGGCGGCCACGTCGCCCGCGGCGTAGATGTCGGGGTCGGAGGTGCGCAGGGACTCGTCGACGGCGATGCCGCCGCCGTCGGCGCGGTCGACGAGGGCGAGCCCGGAGTTCTCGGCGAGGACGGTACGGGGCGCGGCGCCGATCGCGGCGAGGACGGCGTGCGCCGGGTGTTCCTCGCCGTCGTCGGTGCGGACGGCGAGGACCATGCCGTCCTGGCCGACGATCTCGGTGAGCCGGGCGCCGAAGTGGAAGCGGACGCCGTGGTCGGTGTGCAGGTCGGCGAAGAGCTGGCCGAGCTCGGGGCCGAGGACCCGGTGCAGCGGGGTGGGGTCGGCCTCGACGACGGTGACCTCGGCGCCGTAGCCGCGGGCGGCGGCGGCGACCTCCAGGCCGATCCAGCCGCCGCCGGCGATCACCAGGTGGCCGTTGTCCCGGCCGAGGCCGGCGAGGACCTGGCGGAGCCGGTCGGCGTGGGCGAGGCGGCGCAGGTGGTGGACGCCGGCGAGCTCGGTGCCGGGGACGTCGAGGCGGCGGGGTTCGGCGCCGGTGGCGAGGAGCAGCTTGTCGTAGCGGATGACGGTGCCGTCGCCGAGGCGGACGGTGCGGGCCTCGCGGTCGATCGCGGTGACGGACTGGTTGAGGTGGAGCTCGACGTCGTTCGCCGCGTACCAGGCGGCCTCGTGGACGAAGACGCTGTCGCGCTCCTTGGCGCCGGTCAGGTAGCCCTTGGAGAGCGGTGGGCGCTCGTACGGGTGGTCGCGTTCGTCGCCGATGAGGATCACCCGGCCGTTGAACCCCTCGGCGCGCAGGGTCTCCGCAGCTTTGGCCCCTGCCAGGCCCCCGCCGACGATGACAAAGGTCTGATCTGCGTCGACCACGTCGTTTCCTCCTCATTGCGACCGGTTCCAACCTACGCCCCCGGGCGTTCGTGCCGTCGTACCTCTCCGGGCCGTGCCTGCGAGGGTCCCGTACGGAGGGTGGTGACGGAAGAGGGCCGTACCGGCCCGCACCCGCTAGCGGGGGGTGCGGAGGCGGGCGTGCAGGGCGCGGGCGGAGGCGTCGGTGAGGTTGGCGATCTGGTCGACGAGGACGCGCTTGCGGGCCCGGTCGTCGGGGGCGGTGTCGAACGCGGCCCGGAACTGCGGTTCGAGTCCGTCGGGGGCGCGGGCGGCGAGGGCCTCGGCGAGTTCGGCGACGACGATCCGCTGGTCGGCGCGGAGCGCCTCCTGCTCGGCGCGCTGCATCACGTACCGGTCGGCGACGGCCTTGAGGACCGCGCACTCGTTGCGGGTGGCGCGGGGGACGACGAGTTCCGCGGCGTAGCGCGTGAGCCGGCCGGAGCCGTAGGTCCCGCGGGTGGCGCCCTCGGCGGCGAGGCAGAAGCGGCCGATGAGCTGGCTGGTGGCGTCCTTGAGGCGGGCCTGGGCGACGGCCGAGCCGTCGTACCCGTGCGGCCACCACTCCTGGTCGACGAGCCGGTCGAGGGCCTCGGCGAGCTCCTGCGGGTCGGTGTCCTCCGGTACGTAGCGGCCGATGGCGACGGCGAAGACGTCGGCGCGCTCGGGCTCGGCGTAGAGCATGTTGGGGTCGATGTGCCCCGCGTGCAGTCCGTCCTCGAAGTCGTGGACCGAGTAGGCCACGTCGTCCGACCAGTCCATGACCTGGGCCTCGAAGCACTTGCGGTGCGCGGGGGCGCCCTGCCGGATCCACTCGAAGACGGGCAGGTCGTCCTCGTACACGCCGAACTTGGGCGAGCCGGGGTCCTCGGGGTGACCGCCGCGCGCCCAGGGGTACTTGGTGGCGGCGTCGAGGGCGGCGCGGGTGAGGTTGAGCCCGACGCTGACGAGGTCGCCCTCGTCGTCCTTGACGAAGCGCTTGGGCTCGATGCGGGTGAGGAGCCGGAGCGACTGGGCGTTCCCCTCGAAGCCGCCGCAGTCCTTGGCGACGTCGTTGAGCGCCTGCTCGCCGTTGTGCCCGAAGGGCGGGTGGCCCATGTCGTGGGAGAGGCAGGCGGCTTCCACCAGGTCGGGGTCGCAGCCGAGGGCGGCCCCCAGCTCGCGGCCGACCTGGGCGCACTCCAGGGAGTGGGTGAGCCGGGTGCGGGGGCTGGCGTCCCAGGCGTGGCTCCTGGTGCCGGGGGTGACGACCTGCGTCTTGCCGGCGAGCCTGCGCAGCGCGGAGGAGTGCAGCACGCGGGCGCGGTCGCGCTGGAAGGCGGTCCGCCCGGGGCGTTTGTCGGGCTCGGCGGCCCAGCGCTCGGTCGCGGCGGTGTCGTATCCGGGGGTGTCGGTGATGTCTGCGCTGTCCTTGGTGTCCTCGATGCCTTCCATGTCTCGACGGTAACCGGAGGGACCGACAGAAGAGCTCAGACGGCGGCGAGTTCCCTCGCGGGATGGGTGGTGCGGGCCTGGTCGTAGCGGTGCAGGACGAGCCGGGCGAGGGCCGGGTGCGCGCCGAGCGGCGCGGAGGAGAGCCAGGGGGCGTGGGCGGCGGCCCGGGTCGCGAAAAGGCCGGGGGCGGTGAAGCAGGAGGCGACGGCGATCCGGTGGCGGCCGCGGGCGGTCAGCGCGCGGACGGCCTCGGGGACGGTGGGGGCGGCCGCGGAGGCGTACGCGGGGACGACGGGGACGCCGCCGAGGCGCTCGCCGAGCCGGGCGGCGATCCGGCGGGTCACGGCGCCGGACCGGGGGTCGCGGGAGCCCGCGGAGGCGAGGACGACGCCGTCTCCCGCGCCGGGGGTCCAGCCGGCCTCGGTGAGGCGGTCGGCGAGGGCCTCGACGAGGAGGGGGTGGGCGCCGAGGGGTTCGGCGAGGCGGGCCGGGGTGCCGGCGAGGGCGGCGGGCAGGTCGTGGGTGACGTGGTGGCCGGGGGCGAGGAGGAGGGGGACGAGGACGGCGTGCTCGACCTCGGCGAGCGCCTCGTCGAGGAGCGGGGCGTTCAGCTCGATGTGGGCGAGGCGGACGTCGAGCCCGGGGCGGAGCTCGCGGACCCGGTCGAGGAGCCGGGAGAGGGTGGCGCGGGCGCGCGGGTCGCGGCTGCCGTGGCCCACGGCGAGGAGGGTGGGGGCGTCGGTCATGGGCGGTGGGCCTCCTCGTCGGGCTTCGGGTGCCGCTCGGGCTTCTGGTCCAGCTCGGGCCGCTGGGGCAGCTCGGGCCGCTGGTGCAGCTCGGGCTTCTGGTGCTTCTCCTGCTTCTGGTGCTTCTCCTGCCGGCGGCCGTACGGACGCACCTCGGCCAGTCGCGCCGAGAGCTGTCCGGCGATCCTGTCGAGCAGTCCCGCGGCGGGGGCGAACGCGCTCTCCGGCTCCGTCATGCGCCGATCGTGGCGGGGCGGCGTTGCCTGGCCGTTT
The DNA here is from genome assembly GCF_040303145.1 of Streptomyces sp. NPDC096079. Taxonomy (NCBI): domain Bacteria; kingdom Bacillati; phylum Actinomycetota; class Actinomycetes; order Kitasatosporales; family Streptomycetaceae; genus Streptomyces; species Streptomyces sp. NPDC096079. Next base: position 499,123 of record NZ_JBEOST010000002.1, on the reverse strand, counting down.
CCGGCGCGTGACGTGTCGTGGGCGCCCCCCTCACGCCGGCCGGACCGCGCGTGTGCCGGTGGCACCCCGCGGGGCGGGCGCCGAGAATGGGAGGGCCGACCGCGGGACGACGGTGCCCCGCTCATCCGGCAGGGATGCAGGTGACCGCGTATGTGCCGGTGGCTCGCGTACTGGGGAACTCCAGTGCTGCTCGACACGATCCTGTACAAGCCGGCCCACTCCCTGATCGACCAGAGCCTGCACTCCAAACTGGGCGTGGAGACCACGAACGGCGACGGCTTCGGCGTCGGCTGGTACTCGGCGCACAACGAGACCCCGGCCCTGCTGAGGGACGTCGGCCCGGCCTGGAACAACCGCAATCTGCGGGAGCTGGCGGACCACGTCCGGTCCCCGCTGTTCTTCGCCCACATCCGGGCGTCGACGGGGAGCGCGGTGCAGCAGTCGAACTGCCACCCCTTCCGGCACGGCCGCTGGATGTTCATGCACAACGGCGCCATCGACGGGTTCTCCCGCATGCGCCGCGACCTCGCGCTGCTCGTCGACCCCGGGCTGTACGCCGACATCGAGGGCACCACGGACTCCGAGGTGATGTTCTACCTGGCCCTGACCTTCGGGCTGGACCGGGACCCGCCCTCCGCCGTCGCCGCGATGGCGGGGGTGGTGGAGCGGGTCGGCCGGGAGCACGGGGTGGAGTTCCCCCTCCAGATGACGCTGGCCGTCACCGACGGTGAGCGCGTCTGGGCCTTCCGCTACTCCACGGCCGGCGCCTCCCGTTCGCTGTTCTACAGCAGCCGGGTGGACGCCCTGCGACGGCTCCACCCGGACCTCGGGTTCCTGCAGCACGTGTCGGGCGAGACGCGCCTCATCGTGTCCGAACCCCTCGGTGACCTGCCCGGGGCGTGGAACGAGGTGCCGGAGAACAGCTACGGCGTGGTCCAGCCGGGGAACGACGAGCTGCACCGGTTCGCGCCCGCGGCGGCGTGAGCTCGACCGGTCCGGGCCCGGGGTCAGGCCGCCGGCTGCCAGACGTACCGCACGTCCGGTTCCCGTTCCTCGTTGCGCGCGCCGTCCGTGCGCTCCGCCTCCACGAAGCCGTGCCGTTCGTAGAAGCGCCGAGCCGGGGCGTTGACCTGGAACGTCCACAGGGCGAGACCGGCCGCGCGGCGCTGCTTGGCCAGCTCGACGAGACGGTCGCCGATGCCCCGGCCGCGCCACGGTGGATCGACGTAGAGCTGGTCCAGCTCCTCGTCGTCCAGCGCCATCATGGCGACGACCGTGCCGTCGGCCGTCGCCACCCAGGTCTCCTGGCCGGCCACGACCACGTGCCGGATCCAGGACCTGACCTGGTCGTCGGTGTGTGCTCGGCGCACGTCCGGAAGGGCTGCCGCGTAGGAGCGCAGCCACACCTCGGCCACCGCGGCGGCGTCGGAGTCGGCGGCACGGCGGATGACGAGTTCGTTGATCTTCACTCCGCGGATCGTACGGACCCGCGCCCCTCTCCTCCCCTCTTTTTTCATTCCGAATCACGGAATATCTTTTCCACCATGAGAATGTCCCCGCCCGCGCTCCCCCGGCGCGCCGCAGCCGAGTTCATCGGCACCGCCGCCCTCGTCGCCGTCGTCGTCGGCTCCGGCATCCGCGCCGACTCCCTCAGCCAGGACATCGGCGTCCGGCTGCTCGCCAACGCCGCCGCCTCCGCCCTCGGCCTCGGCCTGCTCATCGCCCTCATCGGCCCGCTCTCCGGCGCCCACTTCAACCCCGTCGTGACGCTCTCCGAGTGGTGGGACCGGCGGCGGGAGGGCAAGGGGCGCGACGTGCTCGCCTACATCGCCGCCCAGATCGCCGGGGCCGTCACCGGCGCCGTGCTCGCCGAGGCCATGTTCGGGCGGGCGCCGGGCTCCTGGTCCACCGAGCCGCGCGCCGCGCTCCACCTGCTCCTCGGGGAGGCCGTGGCCACCGCCGGCCTCGTCCTGGTCGTGCGCGGACTGCGCCACATCGGGCGGCCCGGCCTCGCGCCCGTCGCCGTCGCCGGATACATCGGCGCGGCGATCTGGTTCACCTCCTCCGGCTCCTTCGCCAACCCGGCCGCCACCCTCGGCCGCTCGTTCTCCGACTCGTTCACCGGGATCGCGCCCGCGTCCGTGCCCGCCTTCGCCGCCGCCCAGCTGCTCGGGATGCTCCTCGGCATGGGACTCGCCGGTGTGCTCTACGGAACAGACCGGGCGGCGGGCGAACCGAACGCGTCCGAAGCGCGTCGGACGGGGTGACAGCACACCGCCCCCTCCAGGAGGTTCCCGCATGCCGGCACGGCTCACCCGGTTGATCCCCCGCACCACCCGGGCCCGCCGCCGCACCGTCCAGGCCGTGATGCTGGGAGCCGTCCTCGCGCTCGCCCCGGCGACCTGGATGCACACCGCAGCCGCCGGGAAGCTCCGTACCACCGCCGACGTGCCCGCCCGGGACGTCGCCGTCGTCTTCGGCGCCGGCCTCTGGAAGGGGCGCCCCACCCCGTACCTGGCGCACCGCCTCGACACCGCCGCCGAGCTGTACCGCACCGGGAAGGTCCGGGTCCTCCTCGTCACCGGCGACAACAGCAGGACCGCGTACGACGAACCGAGCGCCATGCGCGCGTACCTCACCGCGCGCGGCGTGCCGGACGGCCGCATCGTCAGCGACTACGCGGGCTTCGACACCTGGGACTCCTGCGTCCGCGCCCGGAGGGTCTTCGGCGTGGACCGGGCCGTCCTCGTCACTCAGGACTTCCACATCAAGCGGGCCGTCGCGCTGTGCGACCGCGCCGGGGTCGACGCGTACGGGGTCGGGGTCGCCGAGCCGCACGACCGCACCTGGTACTACGGCACCACCCGGGAGCTCTTCGCGGCGGGCAAGGCCGCCCTCGACGCCGGGCTCCGCCCCGACCCGCACTTCCTCGGCCCGAAGGAGAAGGGCGTCGCCGAGGCCCTCGCCTCACCCGGCGCGGCCCGCCCTGCGGAGGGCATGGCACCGCGCCCGTAATACGCCGCGCCGTCCCGCGTAACACGCCGGACCCATGCTGGCCGCATGTCCGACGCCGCCACCGTCCCTACCCACTGCCCCTACTGCGCCCTGCAGTGCGGCATGCGGCTCCGCCCGACCGGCACCCCGGAGCTGCCCGCCGAGGTGGTCGAGCGGACCGACTTCCCCGTCAACCGGGGCGCCCTGTGCGGCAAGGGCCGCACCGCCCCCTCCGTACTCTCCTCCCGGGTCAGGCTCACCGAGCCCCTGGTCCGAAGCCCTGACACGGGGGCCCTGGAACCCGCGTCCTGGGAGGAGGCACTCGCCGCCGTCGCCGACGGGCTGCGCCGGACCCGCGCCGACCACGGTCCCGATGCCGTGGGGGTCTTCGGCGGCGGCGGCCTCACCAACGAGAAGGCCTACACCCTGGGCAAGTTCGCCCGGCTGGTGCTCGGCACCTCGCAGATCGACTACAACGGCCGCTTCTGCATGTCCTCGGCCGCCGCCGCCCACCAGCGCGCCTTCGGCCTCGACCGGGGACTGCCCTTCCCCCTGGAGGACGTCCCCAGGACCGGCTGCGTCATCCTCGTCGGCTCCAACCTCGCCGAGACCATGCCGCCCGCCCTGCGCTACCTCACCGAGCTGAAGGTGAACGGCGGGAAGCTGATCGTCGTCGACCCCCGCCGCACCCGCACCGCCGAGCAGGCCGACCTCCACCTCGCCCCGCGCCCCGGCACCGACCTCGCGCTCGCCCTCGGCATGCTGCACCTCGTGGTCGCCGAGGGCCGGGTCGACGGGGAGTTCGTCGCGGAGCGCACCACCGGCTGGGAGGACGCCCGCGCCGGGGCCATGTCCCACTGGCCCGAGCAGGTCGAGCGGATCACCGGCGTCCCCGTGCCCCTGCTCCGCGAGGCCGTCGCCCTGTTCTGCGACGCCGACAGCGGCATGGTGCTGACCGCGCGCGGCCCCGAGCAGCAGTCCAAGGGCACCGACACCGTCGGCGCCTGGATCAACCTCTGCCTCGCCACCGGCCGGGCGGGCCGCCCGCTGAGCGGCTACGGCTGCCTCACCGGCCAGGGCAACGGCCAGGGCGGCCGCGAGCACGGCCAGAAGGCCGACCAGCTGCCCGGCTACCGCAAGCTCGACGACCCGGCCGCACGCGCGCACGTCGCCGGGGTGTGGGGCGTCGACCCCGCATCGCTCCCGGGGCCCGGCAGGAGCGCGTACGAGCTCCTCGACGCCCTCGGCGGCGACGTGCGGGCGCTGCTCCTCATGGGCTCCAACCCGGTGGTCTCCGCGCCCCGCGCCGCGCACGTGGAGGGGCGGCTGCGGTCGCTCGACTTCCTCGCCGTCGCGGACGTCGTGCTCTCCGAGACCGCCGAACTCGCCGACGTCGTCCTGCCCGTGACCCAGTGGGCCGAGGAGACCGGGACGATGACCAGTCTGGAGGGGCGGGTGCTGCTGCGCCGCCGCGCCCTCACGCCACCGGCGGGCGTGCGCAGCGACCTGGAGGTGCTGCACGCGCTCGCCGGGCTGCTCGGCTGGGAGAAGGGCTTCCCGGCCGACCCGGAGGAGGTCTTCGAGGAGCTGCGCCGCGCCTCGGCGGGCGGGCCCGCCGACTACGCGGGCATCAGCTACCGGCGGATCGAGGAGGAGCAGGGCGTCTTCTGGCCCTGCCCGGAGCCCGGGCACGCGGGGACGCCGCGCCTCTTCCTCGACCGGTTCGCGACGGCCGACGGGCGGGCCCGGTTCGTGCCCGTGGTGCACCGGGCGGCGGCCGAGGAGACGGACGCCGACTATCCGGTCGTGCTCACCACCGGCCGGGTCGTGTCCCAGTACCAGTCGGGGGCGCAGACCCGGCGGGTCGCCGAGCTGAACGCCGCCGCCCCGGGTCCGTTCGTGGAGCTGCACCCCCGGCTCGCCGAGCGGCTGGGGGTCGCCGAGGGCGAGGAGCTGGCGGTGGTCTCGCGGCGCGGACGGGCGGTCGCCCCGGCCCGGATCACGGCGTCGATCCGCCCGGACACGGTCTTCATGCCGTTCCACTGGTACGGGGAGGGGCGGGCGAACACGCTGGTGAACCCGGCGCTCGACCCGGTGTCGCGGATGCCCGAGTTCAAGGTGTGCGCGGTACGCCTGGAACGGCTCGCGGACTCCGGTCGAACCAGTCGCCGCTCTCGATGACCTCCCCCAGGGGCGCGTCCGGCGCCGCCAGGAACACCCAGGCGGAGACCCGCGCCCCGTCCCGTACCCGCTCGACGTCCATCGCCACCCGCTCGTAGCCGACGGGCAGCTCCAGGCGGTCGAGCAGGCCGAACAGGTCGCCGTAGTCGCCGGGCGAGGGCGTGAGCAGGGTGCCGACCACCCGGCCCCCGTCCGCCGGGACGACGTACGGGTAGCCGGGCCCGTCGTGCAGGACCGCGCCGTGCAGGACGGCGTCGGCCTCGGTGCCGATCCGGCCGGCGAGGAACCGGTCGTGGTTGTACGCGCCGGGGCGCAGCGTCCCGTACACGAAGAACGGCCGCTCTTCGGGGGCCGGGGTCGCGATCTCCGCGGCCGCCTCGGTCTCGCGCTCGACCCAGCGGGCGTACGCCTCGCCGGCCCGGGTCACGCGGGTGGCGAGGATCTCGGGCGTCTCGTAGTCGTGGGCGGCGAGGAGGTGGGCCTCCAGGGCCGGGTAGCGGGCCTCGGTGGTCTTGAACACCACCTCCCACTCCTCGGTGGTCTCGATCGCGCCCCGCCAGTGGTAGACGGAGGTGACGGGCCCCGAGATCTGCGCGCAGGCGACGAGCCGTGCCTCGACGGCGCCGCGCGCCAGGGCGTCGGCCTTGGCGCGGGCGTCGGTGGTGGTGCGGACGGTGACGATCACGTCTCCACCGTACGGGCGAACTGGGCGGCGTGCAGCCGGGCGTAGGCGCCGTCGGCGGCGAGGAGTTCCTCGTGGGTGCCCTGCTCGGCGATCGCGCCGCGGTCCATCACCAGGATCGTGTCGGCGTCCCGGACGGTGGAGAGCCGGTGGGCGACGACGAAGCTGGTGCGGCCGGCCCGCAGGGAGGTCATGGCCTGCTGGACGAGGCGTTCGGTGCGGGTGTCGACGGAGCTGGTGGCCTCGTCGAGGACGAGGATCACCGGGTCGGAGAGGAAGGCGCGGGCGAGGGTGACCAGCTGCTTCTCGCCGGCGCTGAGCCCGCCGCCGTCCTCGTCGAGGACGGTGTCGTACCCGTCGGGCAGGGTGCGGACGAAGCGGTCGGCGTGGGCGGCGCGGGCGGCGGCGACGATCCGCTCGCGGGAGACCTCCCCGGGGACGCCGTAGGCGATGTTGTCGGCGATGCTGCCGCCGAACAGCCAGGTGTCCTGGAGGACCATGCCGGTGGCGGAGCGCAGCTCCTCCCGGGTCATGGCGGCGGTGTCGACGCCGTCGAGGGTGATCCGTCCGCCGGTGACCTCGTGGAAGCGCATGAGCAGGTTGACCAGGGTCGTCTTGCCGGCGCCGGTGGGGCCGACGATCGCGACGGTCCGGCCGGGTTCGACGGTGAGCGACAGGTCCTCGACGAGCGGCCTGCCCTCCTCGTAGCGGAAGGCGACCCCCTCGAAGGAGACCCGGCCGCGGAGTTCGGCGGGCCTGCGCGGCGAGGCGGGTTCGGGGGACTCCTCCTCGGCGTCGAGGAGGTCGAAGACGCGCTCGGCGGAGGCCACTCCGGACTGGAGGAGGTTGGCCATCGCGGCGACCTGGGTGATCGGGCCGTTGAAGTCGTACGAGTACTGGATGAAGGCCTGCACGTCGCCGACGGACAGCGTGCCGCTCGCCACCCGCAGGCCGCCGACCACGGCGATGGCGACGTAGTTGAGGTTGCCGACGAAGGTCAGCGCGGGCTGGATGAAGCCGGAGACGAACTGGGCGCGGAAGCTCGCCCGGTGGAGCTCCTCGCCGAGCTCGTCGAAGCGGGCGACGGCCTCGGCGCGGCGGCCGAAGGCGACGACCTCGGTGTGTCCGGTGATCATCTCCTCGACGTGGCTGCCGAGGCGGCCGGTGACGGCCCACTGCTTCACGAACTGGGGCTGGGCCCGCTTGCCGACGAAGCCGGCGACGGCGACCGAGACGGGCACGGTGGCGAGGGCGACGAGGGCGAGCAGCGGCGAGATCCAGAACATCATCGCGAGGACGCCGACCAGGGTGAGCAGGGCGCGCGTCATCTGGCTGAAGGCCTGCTGGAGCGTCTGGGTGATGTTGTCGATGTCGTTGGTGGTGCGGGAGAGGACCTCGCCGCGCGGCTGCCCGTCCAGGTAGGTGAGGGGCAGTCTGCCGAGCTTGTGCTGGGCCCGGGCGCGGAGCCGGTGTCCGGCGCGCTGGACGAGGGTGGTGGCGGTCCTCAGCTGGACCCAGGTGAGGGCGGAGGAGCCGGTGACGACGGCGACGGAGAGGGCGAGCATCCGGCCGACGGCGTCGAAGTCGACGCCGTCGGGGCCGGTGGCCCCGGTGATCACGAGGTCGGTGGCGCGGCCGAGGAGGAGGGGGCCGAGGACCGAGAGGGAGACGGCGGCGGCGCCCGCGAGGAGGACGGCGAGCAGCCGGGCCCGGTCGGGGGTGAGGGTGCGCAGCAGGCGGAGGCCGGAGGAGCGGAAGGCCAGGGAGCGTTCGAGGGCGGGGGTGGTGAGGCCGGGGCCGCCGCTCCGGGCCGGGGGGCCGGTGCGCTCGGGGGTCTTCGCGGGGCTCGGGGCGCGGGTCTCGGTCGCCGTGCTCATGCGGCTTCCTCCTCGGTGAGCTGGGAGAGGACGATCTCCCGGTAGGTGGGGTTGTCCCGCATGAGGGACGTGTGGGTGCCGGTGCCGACGGTGCGGCCGTGGTCGAGGACGACGATCCGGTCGGCGTGCCGGACGGTGGAGACGCGCTGGGCGACGATGACGACGGTGGCGTCCGCGGTCTCCTCGCGCAGGGCGCCGCGCAGGAGGGCGTCGGTGCGGGGGTCGAGGGCGGAGAAGGAGTCGTCGAAGAGGTAGACGCGGGGGCGGGCGACGAGCACGCGGGCGATGGCGAGGCGCTGGCGCTGGCCGCCGGAGAGGTTGGTGCCGCCCTGGGAGACGGGGGCGTCGAGGCCGGCGTCGAGCGCGCGGACGAAGTCGGCGGCCTGGGCGACCTCCAGGGCGTGCCAGAGTTCCTCGTCGGTGGCGTCGGGCCGGCCGTAGCGGAGGTTGGTGGCCACGGTCCCGGAGAAGAGGTACGGCTTCTGGGGGACGAGTCCGACGGTCCGTGCCATCAGCTCGGGGTCGGCCGCGCGCACGTCGACGCCGTCGACGAGGACCTCGCCCTCGGTGGCGTCGAAGAGCCGGGGCACGAGCCCGAGGAGGGTGGACTTGCCGCTGCCGGTGGCGCCGATGACGGCGGTGGTCTCGCCCGGGCGGGCGACGAGTCCGACGCCGTCGAGGACGGGCCGCTCGGCGCCCGGGTAGCGGAAGCCGACGCCGGTGAGGTCGAGGCGGCCGGGGCCGTCGAGGGTCCGGACGGGGTCGGTGGGCGGGGTGACGGAGGAGCGGGTGTCGAGGACCTCGCGGACGCGCTCGGCGCCGGCTTCGGCGCGGGGCATGTGCATGAGCAGGAAGAGGACCATCATCACGGACATGGAGGTCTGGAGGAGGTAGCCGAGGAAGGCGACGAGGCCGCCCGGCTGGAGGGCTCCGGAGTCGATGCGGTGGGCGCCGACGTACACGAGGGCGACGGTCGTCAGCTGCCAGACGATCAGGACCGTGGGGAACATGAGGGCCTGGAGCCGGCCGGCCCTGAGGCCGACGGTGAGGAGCTCGTCGTTGGCGGCGCCGAACCGTTCCCGCTCGTGCCGGTCGCGGACGAACGCGCGGACGACCCGGACGCCGGTGATCTGTTCGCGCAGCACGCGGTTGGCCCGGTCGACGCGCTCCTGCATGCCGCGGAAGAGGGGTCGCATGCGCAGCACGACCGTGCCGACGGCGCCGGTCATCACGGGCACGAAGAGGAGCAGGACGAGGGCGAGCGGCACGTCCTGGCGCAGGGCCATGACGAGTCCGCCGGCGCAGAGCAGCGGGGCGGCGACGAGCATGGTGAGGACGAGGACGGTGAACGTCTGGATCTGCTGGACGTCGTTGGTGGTCCGGGTGATGAGGGAGGCGGCGCCGAAGCGGCCGCGCTCCCGGGCGGAGAAGTCCTGGACGCGGCGGAAGACCTCGGAACGCAGGTCGCGGGCGACGCCCATGGCGATCCGGGCTCCGGCGTAGGTGGCGCCGGCGGCCGCGGCGGCCTGGAGGAGGGTGACGGCGATCATCGCGGCGCCGCCGCCGAGGACGCGGCCGGTGTCGCCGCGCAGGACGCCGTGGTCGATGACGCCGGCGTTGAGGGTGGGCAGGGCGAGGGAGGCGAGGGTCTGGAGGAGCTGGAGGGCGACGAGGAGGGCGAGGAGGGACCGGTAGGGCCGGAGGCGGGGTGCGAGCAGTCGGAGGAGCATGCCGAGGATCGTGGTACCTCAAGTTTGGTTGAGGTCAAGTCTCCTTCCGGGCCCGTACGGTGAGGGCATGACGACTCCTCCCGCGCACATCGAGGTCGACGGAACCCCGGCGGCCGATCCGCAGCTCCTCGCCACCCTCATGAGCGGCTTCGGCCACTTCACGGCGATGCAGGTACGGAACGGGCGGGCGAAGGGACTCACCCTCCACCTCGACCGCCTCGACCGCTCGACCCGCGAGCTCTTCGGCCGGGAGCTGGACGGCGAGCGGGTGCGCGCGCTCGTCACCGGAGCCCTCACGAACGCCGGCCGGCGGGACGCCTCGGTCCGGGTGTACGTGTACCCGGGCGTCCGCACGGTCGTGACCGTCGCCGACCCGGCCCCCGACCGCCCCGGCGCCCCGCAGCGCCTGACGACCGTCGACTACTGGCGGCCCGCGCCGCACATCAAGCACCTGGGCGGCTTCGGCCAGGCCTACCACGGCGAGGCGGCGCGCCGGGCCGGGTTCGACGACGCCCTGCTGACCTCCCCCTACGGCGAGATCGCCGAGGGCGCGGTCACCAACATCGCCTTCTGGGACGGCACTTCGGTGGTCTGGCCGTCCGCCCCCTGCCTCACCGGCATCACCATGTCCCTCCTGGAGCCGCGCCTGGAGTCGGTGCGGCGCCCGGTCACCCTGGCCGACCTGCCGGGCTACCGCGCCGCGTTCGTGACCAACTCCCGGACCATCGCCCCCGTGACCGCGATCGACGAGGTGGAGTTCGAGGTGGACGAGGAACTGATGGGCCGGGTGTTCGCGGCGTACGAGGCGGTCGAGGGCGACGAGATCCGCCCGTAGCGGCGCCGGGGCACCCGGACACCCGTTCGGCGCGGGTGCTCACCCGTTCGGCACGGGCCGTCAGCTGACGCGACGTGAACCGCTCTGACCTGCGAAGACGCAGGAAATCCAGGCGACGCACCGTAGCGGACGGGTGAATCCTGATGCCCCATCAGCAGGCGGGGGGCGCGACGCGGCTCTTATCTCGGTCATAGAAGGTCCGGCTCCGGGACGTCCCTCCCGGGAGGACCAGCCGGCATGACCGCTCGCGCGCCCCGGAGGACCCCATGCGCACCACTGCCCGCCTCTTCACCGGTACCGCGCTGGCGGTCCTCGCGATCGGGGCGTTCACCGCCCCCGCCGCCCTCGCGACGGGCGACGGCAACGAGTGGACCAACGAGAGCCACGAGTCGGGCGGCGGCCGCGAGTCGCTCGAGATCTTCCCGTCGTCCGCGTCCCCGGGCGAGACCGTCACCGTGAACACGACCGCCTGCGGCAAGCACGGGCACGGTGTCGGGGACGCGAACTCGCTCGGCGCGGGCGAGTTCCCGCTGAGCCCGAGCACGCACAAGGAGGTCGTGGTCGGACAGTTCAGGGTGCCGGAGCACGCCAAGGCCGGCTCCTACTGGATCAGCGTGGCCTGCGACAACGGCAAGACGGCCCGGGGCGACCTCACGGTCAAGCACCGGACTCCGAGCGGCCACGTCCAGACCGGTGTCGGGGGCTCCGTAGGCCCCGACACCGCCCAGGTCACGGCAGGCGCGGCGGTGCTGGCCGCGGCTGCCGTCGGCGGGGTCCTGCTCCTGCGGCGCCGGGCGAGCGGCGCGCGGGGCCACTGAGACCACCGCCTGTCCTGCCCCCGCCGCGCGCCCGAACACGGCCCGGCGGGGGCAGGGCCACTTCCACGCACCGACCGAGCGACCGAGGGGACCCGGGTGAGCAACAGGAGCAAGGGCTGGGGCATAGCCGCGGCCGCCTGCGTCGGACTCTGGCTGGTCCAGAACGGCTCGCAGGACGTCACCCCGCCCGTGCCGTCGGCCGCGCAGGCCTTCGCCGCCGGGCCGAGCGTGCACACCGACGCCGCCGCCGACCCGCTGCCGCCCTCCCCGCCGGTCCGGCTGCGGATCCCCGAGACCGACGTGGACACCCCGATGATGCGGCTGGGCCTCGCGGAGAACGGCGCGCTCGACGTGCCGCCGGCCTCGGACCGGAACATGGCCGGCTGGTACGGGGAGGGCACCACGCCCGGCGCGAAGGGCACCGCGATCATCGCGGGGCACGTCGACAACGCCGACGGGCCGGCCGTCTTCTACACCCTCGGCGCGCTCAGGAAGGGGCACCGGATCGAGGTGGACCGGGCGGACGGGCGGACCGCCGTCTTCACGGTCGACGCGATCGAGGTGTACGCGAACAAGGACTTCCCGAGCCGGAAGGTGTACGCCGAGGCCGGCCGGGCCGAGATCCGGGTGATCACCTGCGGCGGGGGCTTCTCGAAGAAGAACGGCTACCAGGGCAACGTGGTCGCCTTCGGCCACCTCATCGGAGTCCGCTGAGGGTCACGACCACTGGTCGAAGGCCAGCTTCGCGACCAGCGACAGCACGACCACGAGCAGCACCCCGCGGACGAACTCCGCCCCCTTGCTCAGCGCCATCCGGGCCCCGACCGTCCCGCCGACCAGGTTGAAGACGGCCATGACGGCCGCGAGCTGCCAGTACACGCTGCCCTGGTAGGCGAACATGGCGAGCGCGCCCGCGTTGGTGCAGACGTTGACGATCTTCGCGGTGGCGGAGGCCGTCACCAGGTCCAGGTGGAGCACGGCGGTCAGGGCGAGGACCAGGAAGGTGCCGGTGCCCGGCCCGAACAGGCCGTCGTAGAAGCCGATGCCGCCGCCCACGACGACGATCGCGGTCACGATCCGCGCCCGGGTCAGCGGTGCCCGCTCCTCCCCCGCGGCCTTCGCGCCGAAGGAGGGCCGCAGCATCACGAAGGCCGCGACCGCGAGCAGCACCACCATGATCACCGGGCGCAGCACGTCACTGCTGATCCCCGCCGCGAAGAAGGCACCGCCCATGGAACCGGCGAGGGCCGCGAGCCCGATCCGCACCGCCGTCCCCACCTGGACGGGCGCCTTGCGGACGTAGGTGAGGGCGGCCCCGGTGGTGCCCACGATGGAGACGGCCTTGTTCGTCCCGAGGATGTGCGCGGCCGGCACGTGCGGCAGTCCGAGCAGCAGCGCGGGCAGCTGGAGCAGGCCACCACCGCCCACCACGGCGTCGATCCAGCCCGCCACGAGCGAGGCGAGGCAGAGCAGGACGAGGGTGGTCAGCGAGATGTCGGGCATGGCCGTGAGCCTAGGGAGGTGATCGTTGCCCCGTCCATCAATCGACGGATCGTTGAGCCAGTTCTGAGCTTGCGGAGCCCGGTTCCCGGTCGGGGGCCGGCGGGGCCGCCGGGGTGACGGCGGCGGTGAGCAGGGTCGCGGCGAGCGCCCCCGTGCCGAGGAGCGCGGCCGCGAGCCGCCGGCGGGCGAGTTCGGTGGCGCGCGGGGCCCTGTGTCTAGGCATGGTCGAAGTCCTCGCTGTGGATGCGGGAGGCCGGGACCCCGGCCCTGAGCAGGGAGGCGGTCGCGGCGCGGGACATCGCGGGCGGTCCGCACAGGTACACGTCGTGGGCGGCGAGCTCGGGCACGAGGGTCCGCAGGGCGCGGGGGGCGAGCGGGTCGAAGGCGCCGTCCGACGGGCCCAGCAGGAAGTGCAGGGCGGCCTGCCGCTCGCGGGCGATGGTCTCCAGCTCGGCGCGCAGGACCAGACCGGCCTCGTTCGAGGCCCGGTAGAGGAGGGTCACGTCGCCGGGCCCGCCGGGCAGGGTCTCGAAGAGGGCGCGCAGCGGCGTGATGCCGACCCCGCCGGCCAGCAGCAGGACCTTGCGGCGGGTGCGGCGGTGGGCGGTGAGCGCCCCGAAGGGGCCGGAGGCGAGGACCCGGGTGCCGGGGCGGAGCCGGCGGATGCGGCGGGTGTGGTCGCCGAGCGCCTTCACGGTGATCCGCAGGGTGTCGTCGCGGACCGGCGCGGACAGGGAGAACGGCAGGGCGGTCGCCCACAGCCCGCGCCGGAGGAAGCGCCAGCGGAAGAACTGGCCCGGTTCGGCGCGGAGGTGGGCCACTCCCCTGCCCCGGACGAGGACGGAGACGACCCCGGGGCCCTCGTCGCGGACCTCGGCGACCCGCAGGTCGTGGCGGAGGGCGGCGCGGACCGGGACGACGATCCGGTACCAGACGAGGAGCACGGCGACGGTGCCGTGGGCCATCGACCAGAGCCAGCGGGTGACGAGGCCGCCGGCGAGGTCGGGGCCCGCGAGCTGGTGGACGAAGCCGAGTGCGGCGGCGAGGAGGGCGCCGAGGTGGACCGCCCGCCAGGTCTCGTGCCGGATCCGGCGGCGGACGGCCCGGGCGGAGGTGACGCCGACGGCGACGAGGAGGCCGGTGCCGGCGGTGGCGGCGGCGATCGCCCCGTACGCGAGGAGGCCCCCGGTGGCGGTGACGAGGTCGGTACGGGTGTGCACCGCGTAGCCGCAGAGGGCGAGCAGCGCGTGCGCGCCGATCAGCCCGAGGGCGTACCGGCCGCCGAGGGCGTGCCAGCGGGCGAGCCGGTCGGCGCCGACGCCGTGCTCGACGGCCGGGACGCGGGCCATGAGCAGCAGCAGGACGAGGACGCCGTAGCCGCCGAGGAGGCCGGTGAGGTGGGCGCCGGTCGCGAAGAACGCGTCGAGGCGGGCGGAGGGCCGGGCCTGGACGCCCCACAGCAGTGCCACGGCCCCGGCGCCGCCGGCGATCGCGTTCCGCAGCCGCTCGGGGGCGAGCCGCAGGGCGGGCGCGGGCGGGAGCCCGGCCTCCGGATGCTCGGACAGCGGCACGGGGAGAGGGGTGTAGAGGGGGTGGTGGTGGCTGGCCTCGGTGGTCACGTCCCGACCCTAGGGCGGCCCGTATACGGGAACGGCGCGCTTAAGGCGGGCTTGAGGCGAGACTGACCGGGCGTTAATGCGGCGGGCCTCACAGCGGTCCCCGGGCCGGACGGAGATCAGCGTTCCGTACGGGAAACAGTCGGGATGCCGACGGGTAACACCCGCCCCGCACCCTTCCGGTATGAGTACACGGATCGTGGTGGTCGGGGGCGGGACGGCGGGCGCCCGGCTCGCCCAGCGCCTGCCCGTCACCCTCCTCGGCGAGGAGCCGCACGCCCCCTACAACAGGGTGCTGCTCGCCGACGTCCTCGCCGGACGGTACGCCCCCGAGGTGATCGCGCTGCCCGGGACCCGGGAGCCGGTGCGGCTCGGGACCCGGGCGGTGCGGATCGACCGGGCCGCGCGGACCGTCGCGTGCGCGGACGGCTCGGTCGTCGGCTACGACCGGCTGGTCCTGGCCACCGGCTCCAACCCGGTGCTCCCGCCGCTGCGCGGGCTGCGCGGGGCGGCGCTCCCGTCCGGGGTCCACCCCTTCCGCACCCTCGACGACTGCCTGTCGCTGCGCGCCCTCGTACGGCCCGGAGTGCGGGCCGTGGTCATCGGCGGCGGGCTCCTCGGCGTCTCGGCCGCGCGGGCCCTCGCCGAGCGGGGCGCGGACGTGGTCCTCACCCAGCAGGGCGAGCGCCTGATGGAACGGCAGCTCGACGAGCAGGCCTCGGCGCTGCTCCGGGAGCACGTCGAGGCCCTCGGCGTGGAGGTGCACACCGAGTGCCGGGTGAGCGGGCTGCGGCAGCGGGACGGGGCGGTGACGGCGGTCGAACTCGCCGACGGCTTCGTCCTCGACGCGACGGTCGTGGTCCTGGCGTGCGGGGTCCGCCCCCGGGTGGCCCTGGCCCGTGAGGCGGGCCTGACCGTCGCACGGGGCGTGGTCGTCGACGACGAGCTGCGCACCTCGGACCCGTACATCCACGCGATCGGCGACTGCGCGGAGCACGCGGGCCGCGTGTACGGCCTGGCGGGCCCGGCGCTGGACCAGGCGGACGTCCTGGCGGCGGTCCTGGCGGACCTGCCGCCGTCGGTCGCGCGCACCCGTCCCGCCCTCGGGGAACGCACGCCCGCGACGGCCCGCTACGAGGGGACCCGCGCGCTCACCCGGCTCACCCTCACCGGCCCCCGCCCCCTCGACCTCGCCTCGTTCGGTCAGGTCACCCCCGATCCCGGCGACGACGTCGTCCAGCTCACCGATGCCACGCGCAGCGCCTACCGCAAGGTCGTCGTCCGCGGGGACCGGCTCGTCGGGGGCGTCCTCCTCGGCGACCTGGCCGCGGTCGGCACGCTCGCCCGGGCCTGGGAGGGCGATGAGGCCCTGCCCGACGAGGCCCCCCTGCTGCACCTGCTCACCCACGACGGAGGCTCCTCATGACCACCCCCACCCTCGTCCTGGTCGGCCACGGAATGGTCGGCCAGCGGTTCCTGGAGGCGCTCGCCGACCGTGGCGTCACCGAGCGGGCCAGGATCGTGGTCCTCTGCGAGGAGCCGCGTCCGGCGTACGACCGCGTGCAGCTGACCTCGTACTTCTCCGGCAAGACCCCGGACGACCTGTCGATGGTCGAGGCCGGCTTCATGGAGCGGCACGGCATCGAGCTGTACGTGGGCGATCCCGCGGAGAGCGTCGACCGGGCGGCCCGGACGGTGACCGCCCGCTCGGGGCGGGTGATCGCGTACGACACGCTCGTCCTGGCCACCGGTTCGTACCCCTTCGTGCCGCCCGTCCCCGGCAAGGACGCCACGGGCTGTTTCGTGTACCGCACGATCGAGGACCTCCTGGCGATCGAGGAGTACGCGAAGACGGCGAGGACCGGCGCGGTCGTCGGCGGCGGGCTGCTCGGTCTGGAGGCGGCGGGCGCGCTCAAGGGCCTCGGGCTCGACACGCACGTCGTGGAGTTCGCGCCGCGCCTGATGCCGGTGCAGGTCGACGAGGGCGGCGGCGCGGCCCTGCTCCGCACGATCGAGCGGATGGGGCTGACCGTCCACACCGGGACCGGCACCCAGGAGGTGGTGACCGAGGACGGCCGGGTCACCGGCATGCGGCTCTCGGACGGTTCCGAACTGGCCGCGGACATGGTCGTGTTCTCGGCGGGGGTACGTCCCCGGGATCAGCTGGCCCGTGACTGCGGCCTGGCCGTGGGCGAGCGCGGCGGGATCGCCGTGGACGAGCTCTGCCGGACCTCGGACCCGGCGGTCTTCGCGATCGGCGAGTGCGCGCTGGCGGCCGACGGCCGGGTGTACGGCCTGGTGGCGCCGGGCTACGAGATGGCGCAGACGGCGGCGGCGACGATCGCGGACGGGGCGGCCGGGGACGGCTTCACCGGCGCCGACATGTCGACGAAGCTGAAGCTGCTCGGTGTGGACGTGGCCTCGTTCGGCGACGCGCACGGGACGGCCGAGGGCTGCCTGGACGTCGTGTACTCCGACTCCCGCTCGGGCGTGTACAAGAAGTTGGTGGTCTCCGGTGACGGGGTGTTGCTCGGCGGCGTCCTGGTCGGCGACGCCGAGCAGTACGGGCTGCTGCGCCCGCTGACGGGTTCCGTGCCGCCGGTCTCCCCCGAGCAGCTGGTGCTGCCGGCGGGCGCGGGTGCCCCGGTGGCGCTGGGCCCGTCCGCGCTGCCGGACGACGCGGTGATCTGCTCCTGCCACAACGTGACGAAGCACGCGATCGGCCAGTGCGCGTCGCTGGCCGAGGTGAAGAAGTGCACCAAGGCCGGTACGGGCTGCGGCAGTTGCGTGAAGGTGATCGAGAAGCTGCTGCCGGCCCCGGCCGACAAGGGGCTCTGCGGCTGCTTCTCGTACACCCGGAGCGAGCTGTACGAGATCGCCCGCACCCTGCGGCTGGCCTCGTTCGCGGCCCTGCTCGACTCGCACGGCCGCGAGGAGGCCCGGGGCGGCGAGGGGTGCGAGGTGTGCAAGCCGACCGTCGGGTCCATCCTCGCGAGCCTCAACAACGGCTACATCCTCGACGGCGAGCAGGCCTCCCTCCAGGACACCAACGACCACTTCCTCGCCAACATGCAGCGCAACGGCTCCTACTCGGTGGTGCCGCGCATCCCCGGCGGTGAGATCACCCCGGACAAGCTGATCGTGATCGGCGAGGTGGCCCGGGACTTCGGGCTGTACACGAAGATCACCGGCGGCCAGCGGATCGACCTCTTCGGCGCCCGGGTGGACCAGCTGCCCTCGATCTGGACGCGGCTCGTCGACGCGGGTTTCGAGTCGGGACACGCGTACGGCAAGGCGCTGCGCACGGTGAAGTCCTGCGTCGGGCAGACCTGGTGCCGCTACGGCGTCCAGGACTCGGTGCGGATGGCGATCCGCCTGGAGCTGCGCTACCGGGGCCTGCGCGCCCCGCACAAGCTGAAGTCGGCGGTCTCGGGCTGCGCCCGCGAGTGCGCGGAGGCGCAGTCGAAGGACTTCGGGATCATCGCGACGGCGAACGGCTGGAACCTGTACGTCGGCGGGAACGGCGGCGCGACCCCGCGCCACGCGGACCTCCTGGCGCAGGACCTCTCGGACGCCGAACTGGTGCGGCTCATCGACCGGTTCCTGATGTTCTACATCCGGACGGCGGACCGCCTGGAGCGGACGTCGACCTGGCTGGAGCGCCTGGAGGGCGGGCTCGACCACCTCAAGGACGTGGTGGTGCACGACTCGCTGGGGCTCTGCGACGAGCTGGAGGCGCTGATGGCCGCGCACGTGGCCGGTTACCGGGACGAGTGGGCCCAGACGCTGGACGACCCGGAGCGGCTGCGGCGCTTCGTCTCCTTCGTGAACGCGCCGGGAGCGCCGGACCCCTCGGTCCGGTTCGTGCCGGAGCGTGACCAGATCAAGCCGGACCTGACGATCCTGACGATCGGAAACCTGGAAGGGGCCACCTCCCGATGACGACGACGCTCGAACCGATGGAGACGCTCGAACCGGCGGGGACGCTCGAACTGTCCCTGTCCCCCGATTCCTGGATGGCGGTCTGCGAGGAGGCCCGGCTGACCCCGGGCCGGGGCGTGGCGGCGCTGCTGCCGGACGGCCGGCAGGCGGCGGTCTTCCGGGACCGGTCGGGCCGGACGTACGCGATCGACAACCGCGATCCGTTCACGGGGGCGCAGGTCCTGTCCCGGGGGCTCGTCGGCTCGGCGGACGGGCGGCCGTTCGTGGCCTCGCCGCTCCTGAAGCAGCGGTTCGACCTGGAGACGGGCAGGTGCCTGGACGACGAGGAGGTCGCGGTGGCGGTGTATCCGGTCCGCAGCAGATAACTTGACCGATCGTTCCAGATAGTCGTACGGTCCTCTCGTGGCCAGGACCAAGGAATTCGATCCGGAGGCCGCGCTCCAGGCAGCGCTCGAACTGTTCTGGGCGCGCGGCTACGAGGCGACGACGATGTCGGACCTCGTGGAGCACCTCGGCATCGGCCGCGCCAGCATCTACGCGACCTTCGGCAACAAGCACGAGCTGTACCTGAAGGCGATGGACCGCTACCTGGAGACCCGCGAGCCGGGGATGGTGGAGGAGCTGTCCGCGCCGGGCCCGGCCCTGCCGGCCGTGCGGGCCCTCGTCCGCCGCTTCGCCGCCGAGGCGGCGGCGGACGGGGAGCGCCTGAACGGCTGCTTCGTCACCAACTCGGCGGCGGAGCTCGGACCGCACGACACGGTGGTCGCGCGCCGGGTGGAGCTGAGCTGGGAGCAGATCGAGACGCTGCTGCACGGCGCGCTCACCCGGGCCCGCGCCGGGGGCGAGCTCCCGGCCGACCGCGACCCGAAGGCGCTCGCGCGGATGCTGCTCGTGCTGCTGCAGGGCGTCCGGGTGGTCGGCAAGGCGTCGAGCGACCCGGGCCGGGTCCTGGACGCGGCGGAGCAGGCACTGACCCTGCTGGACTGAGGAACGGGCGCCCACGGGGGGCGCCCTTTCTTCGGGGCCCATTATGGAATGAACGGTCAAGTTCAGAATGGATTTCGGGGGGACGACATGACGACGACGGACCTGCGGGAGCCGCGGGAGGCCACCGGCCTCCCCCGGCCGGCCCGCCACGGCTTCCTGCTGCTCGGCGGCGTCCAGATGACGCTCATCTTCACGCTCGCCTCCCTCGCCGTCCCGCTCCCCCGCATCGGCGCCGAGTTCCGGCTCGACCGCGCCCAGCTGGTCCTGCTGAGCGCCGCCTACGGGCTGACCTTCGCCGGACTGCTGCTGCTCGGCGGCCGGCTCGCCGACCGCTCCGGCGGGCGCCGGGTCCTCACCGCCGGACTCCTGGTCTTCGGCGCCGCCTCCGCCCTCGCACCGCTCGCCCCCGGGTACGGGACGCTGCTCACCGCCCGGTTCGGGCAGGGCGTCGGCGCGGCGCTCGTCGCCCCGGCCGCGATGGCGGTCCTGCGGGCGCTGTACCCCGAACCCGCCGCCTACGGCAGGGCGATGGCCACCTGGGGCGGGCTCTCCGTGCTCGGCGCGACCGCCGGGAACCTGCTCTCCGGGGTCGTCTCCGCGGCCACCTCCTGGCGCGGCACCTTCGCGGTCCCGCTCGCGGTGACGGCGACGGCCCTGATCCTGGCGCCCCGCCTGCTGCCCGCGACGCCACCGGGCCGGGGCCGGGCCCTCGACCTGCCCGGCGCGCTGCTCGCCACCGCCGGGATCACGCTGGCCAGTTACGGGCTCGTCCTCACCGACGCCCATCCCTGGGGCTCCGCCGCGGTCCTCGTGCCGCTGCTCACCGGCCTCGTGCTGCTCGCCGCCTTCGCCGCCGTCGAGCGGCGGACCGCCGACCCGCTGCTGCCCCCGGACTTCCTGCGCGACGGCCGCCGCGTCCTGGGCCTCGCGGCGATCGGGCTCACGGCGGCCGGCACGGCCACGGTCTTCGTCCTGCTGTCCCTCGCGCTCCAGCAGCAGCGCGGCTGGTCGGCGCTGCTCACCTCCGCCGCCTTCGTCCCCTTCGCGGTCGCCCTGCTCGGCTCGGGGCGGCTCGCGGGCCCGCTGATCGGGCGGTACGGCCCCGGCCGGGTGACCGCCGGCGGGCTCGGCACGGCCGCCGCGGGGCTCGCCCTGCTCGCCGCCACCGGTTCCGACACCGCGGCCCCGTACGCGTACGGCCTGCTGCCCGGCCTGCTCCTGCTGCCGGCCGGCGGCGCGCTGTCCTTCGCGGGCGCCGCCGTCCTCGCCACCGACGGGGTCCCCGCGCACCGCGCGGGCCTCGCGGGCGGCGTCCTGAACACGGCGATGGAGCTCGGGCCGACCGTGCTCTTCGCCGCCCTGCTCACCCTCGGCGGCGACGCGGTGTCGCTGGCGGCCGCCGCCGTCCTCTTCACCGCCCTCGCCACCACCACTCTCCTCCTCCGGAAGGGCTGACCACCATGTCCGCACGCTTCACCGACCGCACCGTCCTCGTCACCGGCGCCGGTTCCGGGCTCGGCCGGGCCATCGCGCTCGCCTTCGCCGCCGAGGGCGCGAAGGTCGTCGTCGCCGGCCGCACGGCAGAGTCCCTCGACGGGACGGTCGCCCTGATCGAGGCCGCCGGGGGCACGGTCGCCGCCGTCACCGCCGACGTGTCGAGCGCCGAGTCCACCCGGGAGCTGGTCCGGCGCACGGTCGCGCTGTTCGGCGGCCTGGACGTGGCCGTGAACAACGCCGGGGTGTTCCGGGGCGGCGGCCACAGCGCCGCCGACCTCCCGCTGGAGGACTGGAAGGCACTGCTCGACATCAACGTCACGGGCGTACTGCACGCGCTCCAGGCCGAGGTCGCCCACATGCGGGCGAACGGCGGCGGGGCCATCGTGAACATCGCGTCCAACCTGGGCCCCCACGTCCGCGTCCCCGGGCTCTTCGGCTACCAGGTCTCCAAGGCGGCCGTGTCGGCGATCACCCGGGCTGCCGCCCTGGACCACATCGCCGACGGGGTCAGGATCAACGCGGTCAGCCCCGGGGCGGCGGAGTCCACGATGTCGCTGCGGCCCGGTGAGACCGAGGCCGAGCGCGAGGTCCGGATGAAGGAGCAGTCGCCCCTCGGCCGCATCTCGTCGGCGGCCGAGGTGGCGGCGGCGGTGCTGTACCTCGCGTCGGACGACGCGGGCTCCGCCGTCGGCACGGACCTGGTGATCGACGGCGGCGTCTCGGCCTGAGCCGGGGCCTCAGCCCTGGACGGCCGCCGGGTCCATCCAGAAGACCTCCCAGTGGTGGCCGTCCAGGTCGGTGAAGGAACGGCCGTACATGGAGCCCATCTCCAGCGGGTCCTTCGCCGGGCCGCCGCCGGCGGCGAGGGCGGCGTCGGCGAGCCGGTCGACCGCCTCCCGGCTCTCGGCGCTCAGCGTGACCAGGACCTCCGTGGTCTTGGCCGCGTCGGCGATCTCCTTCCCGGGCGCCATGAAGGACGTGAACTTGGGCTCTTCGAGGAGCATCGCGAAGATCGTGTCGCTGATGACCACACAGGCGCTCGTCTCGTCGCTGAACTGCGGGTTCGAGGCGTATCCGAGCTTCTCGAAGAAGGCCTTGCTGGCGTCGACGTCCTTGACGGGCAGGTTCACGAAGATCATCTGCGGGGCCATGGCGCTCTCTCTTCCCTCGTTCGGTGCTGTCGAGAGGTAAGACGGACCTGCCCCTCGGAACTCATCGGTCTCCCGAGGATTCTTCTCGTTCAGGCCGCGGAGCGCAGGGCGAGGGCCGCCAGGGGGACGAAGCCACCGCCGGTGCCCTCGGTCGGCCCGGCACCCAGCCGCTTCAGCATCGCCACGGCGATCCGCTCGCCCTGCGCCTTGGCCCGCTCGGCCCTCGGCCCGCTGTGGAGGCCGTCGACGGCGGCGCGCCAGAGCTGCACCCAGCGGCCGAAGTGGGCGGCGGTGAGCGGCCGCGCGGAGTGGAGGGCGGCGTGTGGGGCGAAGGCGTCCCGCCCGTAGTCGGCGGTACGGAGGAGGGCGCGCTCCCAGAAGTCGCCGATGCGCGGCAGATGGACCTCCAGGTCGGTCCCGGCGATCTCGGTGAAGAAGGGCCCGATCAGCGGGTCGGCGAAGGCCGCGCCGTAGAAGCGCCGCAGCAGCACGTCGAGGTCGTGACGGTCGCTGATGTCCCGGGTGGCAGGCATGCCCCCAGTCTGCCCCCGGCCGCCGCCTCCCCCAAGAGCCGAAGGTCCCGGCGCCTCCCACGAGCCGAAGGTCCCGGCGCGCCTCCCCCACGAGCCGAAGGTCCCGGCGCGCCTCCCCCACGAGCCGAAGGTCCCGGCGCGCCTCCCCCGAGAGCCCCCGGAGGTCCCGGCGCCGGCGCTCGCCCCGCGCCGACAGCGAGCCCCCGTCTCCGCGTCATCGCCCGTTGACGCCCAGTCAACTCCGCACTCCTAGGTTCCGGAAGCGCGCGACCCCGTCGCCCGACCGGTGCGGCGGGGCGGTTCACAGCCTCTCAGGAGTGAGACGTGGAGCGACGCAGTTTCCTGCGTGGAGCGGTCATCGGCACCTCGGCCGCCGCCTTCGGCGGCAGCCTGTGGCAGAGCGCGGCCTTCGCCGCCCCCGCCCAGCCCGGCGCCGGCCCCTACGGGGCGCTCGGCGCGGCGGACGCGAACGGCATCCAGTTGCCGGCCGGGTTCACCAGCCGGGTGATCGCCCGGTCCGGCCAGACGGTGACCGGCACCTCGTACGCCTGGCACAACGCCCCCGACGGCGGCGCCTGCTTCGCCGACGGCACCGGCTGGATCTACGTCTCGAACTCGGAGATCAACCCGAGCGGCGGCGCGAGCGCCGTGCGCTTCGACTCGGCCGGAGCGATCACCGGCGCCTACCGCATCCTCTCCGGCACCCGCCAGAACTGCGCGGGCGGCAAGACGCCGTGGAACACCTGGCTGTCCTGCGAGGAGGTGTCCCTCGGCTACGTCTACGAGACGAACCCGTGGGGCGGCACCGCCACCCGCCGGGACGCCCTGGGACGGTTCAAGCACGAGGCGGCGGCCGCCGACCCGGTGCGCCGGGTGATCTACCTGACCGAGGACGAGACGGACGGCTGCTTCTACCGCTTCGTCCCCACCACCTGGGGCGACCTCTCCTCCGGCACGCTCCAGGTCTTCAAGGCCGGTACCGCCACCTCCGGCACCTTCACCTGGCAGAACGTGCCGGACCCGGACGGCTCGCCGACCACCACCCGCGCCCAGGTGTCCGGCGCCAAGCGCTTCAACGGCGGCGAGGGCTGCCACTACGCGGACGACACCGTCTGGTTCACGACCAAGGGCGACAACCGGGTCTGGCAGGTGAACCTGGCCGCCGGCACGTACGAGCTGGCCTACGACGACTCACTGGTGGTCGGCGGCGGCGCTCCGCTGACCGGCGTCGACAACATCACCGGCACCGCCTCCGGCGACCTGTACGTCGCCGAGGACGGCGGAAACATGGAGATCTGCGTCATCACGCCGGACGACGTCGTCGCGCCGTTCCTGCGGATCACCGGCCAGTCCGGCTCCGAGATCACCGGACCGGCCTTCTCCCCCGACGGCACGCGGCTGTACTTCTCCAGCCAGCGCGGCACCAGCGGCAGCTCCTCCGGCGGCATCACGTACGAGGTGAAGGGCCCGTTCCGCGCGTAGCCGCCGCTACGACGTGACCGGTCCGTTCCGCGCGTAGCCGCGCGTGTAGCACCGCAGGTCCATGTGCCGCTGGGCACCGCCGAGCAGGGCGGCGCCCAGCGGCGTCAGCGTGTGCAGGACCGCGTTGCCGTGGCGGAGGGTCGCGATGAGGCCGGCCTCGCGCAGCACGCCCGCGTGCTGGCTGGCCGAGGCCAGGGACACCCCGGCCCTGCGGGCCAGCTCGCTGGTCGTCCCGCCGTCCCCGATGGCGTGCAGGACGGCCGAGCGGGTCTGGCCGACGAGCTTGGCCAGCGAGGAGCCGCCCGGCGCCCGGACGGTCGCCGTCTCGCCGTGCGTGACGGGGTAGACGAGGACCGGCGGCAGCGCGGGGTCGCGGAGCACCACGGCGGTCCCCCGGCAGAAGAACGACGGCTGCAGCAGCAGCCCCCGCCCGTCGAGGTGGACGTCCCGGTCGACCGGGTAGTCCGCTTCGAGGACGGGCGCGCGCCAGCGCAGCATCGGCGGCAGCGAGGCGAGCAGCTCCTCGGCCCCGCCGTCCAGGAGGGCCCGGCCGCGGCGGGCCCGGTCGGCCTCGACGCGGGCCCGGATGTGCGGCCAGTACGGCTCGACGGCGGCCCGGTGGTAGCTCCGCAGGGCGCCCACGAGCCGGTCGAAGGGCTCCGCGCCGCCGTCGGCGAGGGCACGCAGCGAGTGGGGCACGGTCCGCCCGCCGGAACGGTCGGCGGCGAGCAGCGAGAGCTCCTCGCGCAGCCGGTCCCGTTCGGTGGCCCGGATGGCCTGGAGGCCCTCGTCGAGTCCGTGGACGCCCTCCGCGGGCGTCAGGAAATCGGGAAAGTAGCCGCGGCTGGGAACGAGCGCGGCGAGGAGCCGGGTCTCACCCCCGAGCCGCATCCGGGCGTCGGCCCGCCAATCCCCGTAGACGACCGGTCCACGCCGGTCCCTTAAACGGTGAAAGCTCAGAATCGTTTCCCACAGAACGTCCGGCCGGGCGGCCGTCCGCACCCCCGCCAAGTCGCTACCGGTGAAATGAATCCGCAGCATGAAGGTCCCCACCTGTGCACTCGCAACCACCCCCGACGACGAGTATGCACAGCATCACTGCACGTTACCAGGGTGTTTCAGCCACAGTTGAAAGGCATCGCGGCAATCAGGGGGGAACCGAAAAGCTGTACGGGTCGGGCAGGAAACCTTCAGGACCGAGGTGACGTGGTGAAGACCGTGGGGGGCTTTGCCCGTCCGGCGGCGGTCGGCGAGGTTGCGGCTCACCTGCCCGACATCGGTAAAGGGCGCGGCCTCCGGGTGGGGATCCGGGGGTCGCGCCCGCCCCGTTCTTTGCGACACGTAAACGTAGAAGTTCAATAGCCAATAATTCAATCGGCCGTAATTGAACATGAACTCACATGTGCACGGCTAACCCCCGGGGATATACGACGGGACGGACACCTCCGCACAAAGGTGTCCGTCCCGTCTCTTTTGTGAATCCGGAGCCGCCGCCCGCCGGTGAGGGTGAGAGGTGACCGACGGCGGCCCCGGTGGCTGTGAACCCGCTGCTGAACGGGGGTTCAGGAGGGCCCGACCGCCGCTCCTGAACGCCCGTTCAGCAGGCCTCAGCGACTGTCGCTGCCCTTGGCCTCGGCCGCCGCGCGGCCGGCCTCCAGGCGCGCCACCGGGATCCGGAAGGGCGAGCAGGAGACGTAGTCGAGGCCCACCTCGTGGAAGAAGTGCACCGACTCCGGGTCGCCGCCGTGCTCGCCGCAGACACCGAGCTTGATGTCGGGGCGGGTCGCGCGGCCGGCCTCGACGGCGCTGCGCACGAGCGCGCCGACACCGTCCTTGTCGATGGTCTCGAAGGGGCTGACGCCGAAGATGCCCTTCTCCAGGTACGCGGTGAAGAACGAGGCCTCCACGTCGTCGCGGGAGAAGCCCCAGACCGTCTGCGTCAGGTCGTTGGTGCCGAAGGAGAAGAACTCCGCGGCCTCGGCGATCTGACCAGCGGTCACGGCGGCGCGCGGCAGCTCGATCATGGTGCCGAGCGCGAGCTTCAGCTCGACGCCGGTCCGCGCCTGGACCTCGGCGATGACCTGCTCGGCCTCCTCGCGGACGATCTCCAGCTCCTGGACGGTGCCGACGAGCGGGATCATGATCTCGGCGCGCGGGTCGCCCTTGGCGTCGATGCGGTGGGCCGCGGCCTCGGCGATCGCCCGGACCTGCATGGTGAACAGGCCGGGGATGACCAGGCCGAGACGGACACCGCGCAGACCCAGCATCGGGTTCTGCTCGTGCAGCCGGTGCACGGCCTGGAGCAGGCGCAGGTCGTTCTCGTGCGGCTCCTTGCGGGACTCGGCGAGGGCGACGCGCACCGACAGCTCGGTGATGTCGGGCAGGAACTCGTGCAGCGGCGGGTCGAGCAGGCGGACCGTGACGGGCAGCCCGTCCATGGCCTCGAAGAGCTCGATGAAGTCCTGCTTCTGCAGCGGGAGCAGCGCCTTCAGCGACTCCTCGCGCTCGGCGTCCGTGTCGGCGAGGATGAGCCGCTCGACGTACTGGCGGCGCTCGCCGAGGAACATGTGCTCGGTGCGGCACAGGCCGATGCCCTGGGCGCCGAAGCGGCGGGCGCGGGAGGCGTCCTCGGCGTTGTCGGCGTTGGCGCGGACGCGGAGGCGGCGGACGCGGTCGGCGTAGGCCATGATCCGGTGCACGGCGCCGACCAGCTCGTCGGCGTCGTCGGCGCCGGCGTGCATGCGGCCCTCGAAGTACTCGACGACCGGGGACGGTACGACGGGCACCTCACCGAGGTAGACCTTGCCGGTGGAGCCGTCGATGGAGACGACGTCGCCCTCCTCGACGACCTGGCCGTCGGCCGTGGTCATCCGGCGGCGCTTGGTGTCGACCTCCAGCTCCTCGGCGCCGCAGACACAGGTCTTGCCCATGCCGCGGGCGACGACGGCGGCGTGCGAGGTCTTGCCGCCGCGGGAGGTGAGGATGCCCTCGGCGGCGATCATGCCGTCCAGGTCGTCCGGGTTGGTCTCGCGGCGGATCAGGATGACCTTCTCGCCGGAGCGGGACCACTTGACGGCCGTGTACGAGTCGAAGACGGCCTTGCCGACGGCGGCGCCCGGGGAGGCGGCGATGCCGCGCCCGATCTGCTCGACCTTGGCGTCCTCGTCGAACTTGGGGAACATCAGCTGGGCGAGCTGCGCGCCGGTGACGCGCTGGAGCGCCTCGGCCTCGTCGATCAGGCCCTGGTCCACGAGCTGGGTGGCGATGCGGAAGGCGGCACCGGCGGTGCGCTTGCCGACGCGGGTCTGGAGCATCCAGAGCTGGCCGCGCTCGATGGTGAACTCGATGTCGCAGAGATCCTTGTAGTGGGTCTCCAGCGTGTTCATGATGTGCATGAGCTGGTCGTACGACGTCTTGTCGATCGACTCGAGGTCGGCCAGCGGCACGGTGTTGCGGATGCCGGCGACGACGTCCTCGCCCTGCGCGTTCTGCAGGTAGTCGCCGTAGACGCCGGCGTGGCCGGAGGCGGGGTCGCGGGTGAAGGCGACGCCGGTGCCGGAGTCGGGGCCGAGGTTGCCGAAGACCATCGAGCAGACGTTGACGGCGGTGCCGAGGTCGCCCGGGATGCGCTCCTGGCGGCGGTACAGCTTGGCGCGGTCCGTGTTCCAGGAGTTGAAGACGGCCTCGATGGCGAGGTCCATCTGCTCGCGCGGGTCCTGCGGGAAGTCGCGGCCGGTCTCGGCCTTCACGATCTCCTTGAAGTGCTCGACGACCTTCTTGAGGTCGGCGGCGTCCAGGTCGGTGTCGCTGGCGACCTTCTTCGCGGCCTTGGCCTCGTCGAGGGCCTCCTCGAAGAGCTCGCCGTCGACGCCGAGGACGGTCTTGCCGAACATCTGGATGAGCCGGCGGTACGAGTCCCACGCGAAGCGGTCGTTGTCCGCCTGGCGGGCGAGGCCGGCCACCGACTCGTCGGAGAGGCCGATGTTGAGGACGGTGTCCATCATGCCCGGCATGGAGAACTTGGCGCCCGAGCGGACCGAGACGAGAAGCGGGTCGTCGGCCTGGCCGAGCTTCTTGCCCATCTGCTGCTCAAGGGCGTCGAGGTGCGCGCTGACCTCGTCGCGGAGCTCGACCGGCTCCGAGCCGCTCTCCAGGTAGACCTTGCACGCCTCGGTGGTGATCGTGAAGCCCGGAGGCACCGGCAGGCCGAGGTTGGTCATCTCGGCGAGGTTGGCGCCCTTGCCACCGAGCAGGTCCTTCAGGTCCCTGTTGCCCTCGGTGAAGTCGTAGACGAACTTCTGATCATTGTTTTCCGACACGGGTCCCGACTCCTCGATGACTCGGTTGGCTGCCCTGACGGCGAGGAACATACCCAGATCGAAGGCTTCTGGGGAGGTACGCCTACCGGTCACACGGTCTTAACCACCCGTCCGCCAGCACTTCGAAAGTTACCGAGGCGAAGCTTCCGGTTTCACGGCCCGAAGGCCAGTTGACCCGATCCAGTGGAACCTCGCTCACATGAGCGCACAATTGAGCATTTGCGTTCAACTCTTGAACGCAAAAGGGGTGGCACTCAGTGCCACCCCTTCAGGGCTTACAGCTACCCGTAACCTGCTCATCTGAGCACCACCCCCCTCAAGGGTGGCGAGGATCACTCCTCCAGAAGGGCCGGATCTCAGCCGCCGGACGTGTCCAGCTCGGCGTCCTCGCTCACCGCGGAGCAGTCGTAGGGGTCCTTCAACCAGCCGTCCGGCAGGACAACTCGGTTGTTTCCGGACGTACGGCCCCGAGGACCGTCGGCACCCACCGGCCACGACTGGTCCAGGTCCAGCTCGCTCAACTGAGCGCGCAGCTCGTCCAGGGAGGAGGTGATGGCGAGCTTCTTGCGCATCTCGGAGCCGACCGCGAAGCCCTTCAGGTACCAGGCCACGTGCTTGCGGAAGTCGATGACACCGCGTGCCTCGTCACCCAGCCACTCGCCGAGCAGCCGCGCGTGCCGCACCATCGCGTCCGCGACCACGCGCAGCCCCGGCTGGGCGTACGTTCCGGTGCCCTCGAAGCCCGCCACGAGGTCCGCGAAGAGCCAGGGGCGGCCCAGGCAGCCCCGGCCCACGACGACGCCGTCACAGCCCGTCTCCCGCATCATCCGCAGCGCGTCGTCCGCCGACCAGATGTCGCCGTTGCCGAGCACCGGGATCTCCGGCACGTGCTCCTTGAGCCGCGCGATCGCGTCCCAGTCGGCCGTGCCGCCGTAGTGCTGGGCCGCCGTCCGCCCGTGCAGGGCGATGGCGGTCACGCCCTCCTCGACGGCGATCCGGCCCGCGTCGAGATAGGTGATGTGGTCGTCGTCGATGCCCTTGCGCATCTTCATCGTGACCGGCAGGTCGCCCGCGTTGCCCACGGCCTCGTTGAGGATCGCCCGCAGCAGCGGCCGCTTGTAGGGCAGGGCCGAGCCGCCGCCCTTCCGGGTGACCTTGGGGACCGGGCAGCCGAAGTTCAGGTCGATGTGGTCGGCGAGGTCCTCGTCGACGATCATCCGCACGGCCTTGCCGACCGTCACGGGATCCACGCCGTACAGCTGGATCGAGCGCGGCTGCTCCGTCTCGTCGAAGCGGATGAGCTGCATGGTCTTCTCGTTGCGCTCGACCAGGGCGCGCGTCGTGATCATCTCGCTCACGAACAGCCCCTTGCCGCCGCTGAACTCACGGCAGAGGGTACGGAAGGGGGCGTTGGTGATGCCGGCCATGGGGGCGAGCACCACCGGCGGCTGCACGATGTGCGGCCCGATGGCGAGAGGGGTGAACGCGGTCATTCGGCCATTGTCCCGCACTGCGGAGTTTCTTAGACAGCCATACGATCCGCACATGCCAGAGCTCACACGCGGCCGCCGCCTCGTCGTCCTCGCCATCTGCTGCATGAGCCTGCTGATCGTCAGCCTGGACAACACCGCGCTGAACGTCGCCCTGCCCGCCATGCGCGAGGACCTCGGCGCCACCGTCGCCGGGATGCAGTGGACGATCGACGCCTACACCCTGGTCCTCGCCTCCCTGCTGATGCTCGCGGGCTCCACCGCCGACCGGATCGGCCGCCGCAAGGTCTTCGTCACCGGCCTGGCCGTCTTCGCCCTCGGCTCCCTGCTGTGCTCCCTCGCGCCGAACCTGGAGGCCCTGATCGCCTTCCGGGCCGTCCAGGCCGTGGGCGGCTCGATGCTGAACCCGGTCGCCATGTCGATCATCACCAACACCTTCACGGAACCGGCCGCACGCGCGCGGGCCATCGGGGTCTGGGGCGGGGTCGTCGGCGTCTCCATGGCCGCCGGGCCGCTGGTCGGCGGCCTGCTGGTCCAGTCCGTCGACTGGCGGGCGATCTTCTGGGTGAACCTGCCGGTCGCGCTCCTCGCCCTGGTCCTGACCCTGCGGTACGTCCCCGAGTCCCGCGCGCCCCGACCCCGGCGCCCCGATCCGGTCGGGCAGCTCCTGGTGACGGCGCTCCTCGCCTCGCTCACGTACGCGATCATCGAGACCGACCCGCTCTTCGCCGGGATCGCGGCCGTCGCGCTGGCCGGACTCCTCGGCTACGAGCCCCGTCGCCGCGAGCCCCTCATCGACCTGCGGTTCTTCCGCAGCGCGCCGTTCAGCGGGGCCACCGTCATCGCCGTCTGCGCCTTCGCCTCGCTCGGCGGCTTCCTCTTCCTGAACACCCTGTACCTCCAGGACGTGCGCGGGCTCTCCCCGCTCGAAGCGGGGCTCTGGATGCTGCCGATGGCCGGCATGACGTTCGTCTTCGCGCCGCTCTCGGGGCGCCTCACGGCGACGCGGGGGCCGCGGGCACCGCTGCTGCTCGCGGGGACGGCGATGACGGCGGGGCCGCTGCTCTTCGCGGCCTTCTCGGCCGAGACGAGCGATCCGCTGCTCCTCACCGGGTACGTGGTCTTCGGCATCGGCTTCGGCCTGGTGAACGCCCCGATCACCAACACCGCCGTCTCCGGGATGCCCCGCGCGCAGGCCGGGGTGGCGGCTGCGGTGGCCTCCACGAGCCGCCAGGTCGGGCAGACGCTCGGCGTCGCGGTGATCGGCACGGTCCTGGCGGCGGGTGTGGGCGCGGTGCCGGACGCGGACGCGTTCGTGGCGGCGGCCCGCCCCGGCTACTGGATCATCACGGGCTGCGGGCTCGCCGTCCTCACGGTCGGGGCGCTGACCAGCGGCCCGTGGGCGCGGCGCACGGCGGAGCGGACGGCCCGGTGCCTGGCGCCGGAGGGCGCGGCGGAGGACGGGCCTCAGGCGATGGCCAGGACGCCCTCCGCCTGATCCGCGACCACCAGGTCGAGGAGGCGGGCGACGCCGGCCTGGGTGGCGTCGTCGACGGGGACGTACGTGACGAGGTGCGTCCCGGCGTTGGGGCCGAGCCAGAGGTTGGTGTGCTCGAAGCTGAGGAGTCCGACGCGGGCGTTGCGGATGACCTTCACGCGGCCGCCGGGGGCGACCACCTCGTGCCGGGCCCAGATCTCCCGGAACTCGGGCGAGGCCTCCTCCAGGCGCCGGACGAGCTCCTTCCAGGCGGGTTCGGCCAGGTGCTCGGCCATGGCGGCGCGGAGCTTCCCGGCGAGCGCGCGGGTGACCTCGGGCAGGTCGGTGACCGAGGCCCGGAAGTCCTCGTTCGTGAAGGCCAGCCAGAGGGAGTTGCGGTCCTCGCGGGGCAGCGCGTCGAGGTCGCAGAAGAGCTTCCCGAAGGTGCGGTTGTGGGCGAGGAAGTCGTAGCGGCTGTTCTGGATCGCGGCGGGCACGGGCTCCAGCTGGTCGAGCAGCCGGCGCAGGGTGGGCGTGACGGCGGCGCAGGGCGCCTCGGGGTGCGGGTCGGCGGCTCCGGCGAGGGCGAAGAGGTGGCTGCGCTCGGTCGGGTCGAGCAGCAGGGCTGCGGCGAGGGCGTCGAGGACCTGCGGGGAGACCTGGATGTCGCGGGCCTGTTCGAGCCAGGTGTACCAGGTGACGCCGACGGCGGAGAGGTGGGCGACCTCCTCGCGGCGCAGGCCGGGGGTGCGGCGGCGCCGGCCCCTGGGCAGGCCGACCTGTTCGGGGGTGATGCGCTCGCGGCGGCTGCGCAGGAAGGCGGCGAGCTCGTGGCGCCGTACGTCCTGCTCGGTCCGCGGAGCCCGCGCGTCGGGTGCGCCGATCGCCATGACGGTCATGCCTCCAGGGTGCCGGGGTGGTCAGCCGGTTTCCAGGTACTGCTCGTACCAGGATAAGGAGACTCTGGTACCAGGCTGAGCGGGGGCGGAGGCTCGGTCCCGTGACTACGACCTCCGCTTCCGTCCGCACCTCGGCCCCGGCCGCCCGCCGGGCCCCGGCACTGGGCACCCTCGGCCTGTTCACCGTGCTGCTGGGTGCCGCACTGCCTCTCATCGACTTCTTCATCGTCAACGTCGCCCTGCCGTCCATCGACCACGACCTGGCGGCGGGCCCGGCACTGCTGGAGCTGGTGGTCGCGGGGTACGGCCTGTCGTACTCGGTGCTGCTGGTCCTCGGGGGGCGCCTCGGCGACCTCTTCGGCCGCCGCCGGCTCTTCCTCGCCGGCATGGCCGCCTTCGGGCTGACGTCGCTGGCCTGCGGGCTCGCCCCGGACGCCTGGACGCTGGTCGCGGCGCGGGTGGCGCAGGGCGCGGCGGCGGCGCTGATGCTGCCGCAGGTGCTCGCGACCATCCACTCCTCGACGGAGGGGCCGCGCCGGGCGCGGGCGCTGAGCCTGTACGGGGCGACCGCGGGTCTCGCGATGGCCGGCGGCCAGATCCTGGGCGGGGTGCTGGTGACGGCCGACATCGCGGGCACCGGCTGGCGCGCGGTGTTCCTGGTGAACGTGCCGGTGGCGGTGGCGGGCCTGGTCCTGGCGCTGCGGTCCGTGCCGGAGACCCGCTCGGAGCGTCCGGCGCCGGTGGACGTGCCGGGCACGCTGCTCCTCGCGCTGGCGCTGCTCGCGCTGCTCGCCCCGCTGACGGAGGGCAGGGCGGCGGGCTGGCCGCTGTGGACCTGGGTGTCGCTCGTGGTGTTCCCGTTCGCGGCGGCGGCGTTCTGGTGGGTGGAGCGGCGGGCGGACCGCCGGGGCGCGACCCCGCTGGTCCCGCCGAGCCTGCTGGCCCTGGTCCCGTTGCGGCGCGGGCTCGTGGTGGTGCTGCCGCTGTCGCTGGGGTTCAGCGGCTTCATGTTCGTGATGGCGGTGGCGCTCCAGCAGGGGCTGGCGATGGGCGCGGTGGCCTCGGGTCTGGCGCTGGTGCCGATGGCCCTGGCGTTCTTCGGGGCCTCGCTCGCGGGGCCGCGTCTGGTGCGGCGCTGGGGCACCCGGATCGTGCCGGTGGGCGCGCTGCTCCAGGGGCTGGGTGTCGGCGCGATCGCCTGGGCGGTGGGGCACGACTGGCAGGGGCTCTCCGTCGGGGACCTGGTGCCGGGCATGGCGGTGGCGGGTCTCGGTCAGGGGCTCCAGTTGCCGGTGCTGTTCCGGGTGGTGCTCTCGGAGGTGCCGTCGGAGCGGGCGGGCGTGGGCAGCGGGGTCATGGTGACGACGCAGCAGTCGGCGCTGACGCTGGGCGTGGCGACGCTGGGTTCGCTGTTCCTTTCGCTGGCCGCGTCACCGGCGGACATGGGCGGGGCGCTGCGGACGACGTTGCTGGTCCAGCTGGGTGTGGTGGTGCTGACGCTGCTGCTGAGCCTGCGTCTTCCCCGCACGGTGAAGTAGGCACGAGAACGGAAGATGGAGTGACAGATATTGAAATCTGTCATCGCACATGTCATGGTTGTTCCATGACCACCACAGCACAGAACTCCGTCCCCACCCGTCGGCTCGGCACCACCGGTCCCGCCGTCTCCGCGCTCGGCCTCGGCTGCATGGGCATGTCCGCGCTGTACGGCGAGAGCGATCGCGCCGAGTCGATCGCGACGATCCACGCCGCCCTGGACGCCGGCATCACACTGCTCGACACCGGCGACTTCTACGGGATGGGCCACAACGAACTACTGATCGCCGAGGCGCTGCGGACCGCGCCCGCGGCCGCTCGTGAGCAGGCGCTGACCAGCGTCAAGTTCGGCGCCCTGCGCACGGTCGAGGGCGGCTTCACCGGCTACGACGGCCGCCCGGCCGCCGTGAAGAACTTCGCGGCGTACTCGCTCCAGCGCCTCGGCACCGACCACATCGACGTCTACCGGATCGCCCGCGTCGACCCGGACGTCCCGATCGAGGAGACCGTCGGTGCCATCGCCGAGCTGGTCGAGGCCGGGCACGTGCGGCACATCGGCCTCTCCGAGGTCGGGGCGGACACCCTGCGCCGGGCGGCGGCCGTGGCCCCGATCGCGGACCTCCAGATCGAGTACTCGCTGATCTCCCGGGGCATCGAGGAGAAGATCCTGCCGACCGCCCGCGAACTGGGCATCGGCGTCACCGCGTACGGAGTCCTCTCCCGGGGCCTGATCAGCGGCCACTTCACCCGGGACCGGGAGCTGGGCGCCGGGGACTTCCGCGGGATGTCCCCGCGCTTCCAGGGCGAGAACCTCGACCGGAACCTGGACCTGGTGGACCGGCTGCGCGAGGTCGCCGGGGCCAAGGGCGTCACGGTCGCCCAGACGGCGATCGCCTGGGTCCTCGCCCAGGGGGACGACATCGTCCCGCTGGTCGGCGCCCGCCGCCGGGACCGCCTGGCGGAGGCGCTCGGCGCCCTGGACGTCACGCTCGACGACGCCGACCTGACCGCGATCGAGGAGGCCGTCCCGGCGGGCGCCGCCTCGGGCGAGCGCTACCCGGCGGCCCAGATGGCCCACCTGGACAGCGAGCACTGACAGGTACTGTCATTCCCATGGCCGCCACCGAGACCCTGACCGCAGAGCGCATCCTCGAAGCCACCGAGGAGGTGCTGCGGCGCTACGGCCCGGCGAAGGCGACCGTCGTCGACGTGGCCCGGGTCCTCGGCGTGAGCCACGGCAGCGTCTACCGCCACTTCCGCACCAAGGCGGCGCTGCGCGAGGCGGTCACGGAGCGGTGGCTGGAGCGGACGATCGTCGCCCTCGTGCCGTACGTCGAGGCGGAGGGTCCGGCCGATGAGCGGCTGACCGGCTGGCTGACGGCCCTGTTCGGCCTGAAGCGCAAGAAGGCGGGCGGCGATCCGGAGCTGATGGCCACCTTCCAGGTGCTGATCGGCGAGAACAGCGCGGTGGTCGACCGGCACGAGGACCATCTCGTCGAGCAGATCGCCCGCATCCTGGAGGACGGCCGCCGCGAGGGCCTGTTCGCGGCCCCCGAGCGGGACGCCGTGACCACGGCCCGCGCGGTCTTCCACGCCACGGACCGCTTCCACAACCCGGCGCACTCCGCCGAGTGGTCGGCCCCGGGCGCCGAGGACGCGTTCACGGCGGTCGTCTCCCTGGTGCAGCGGGCGCTGCGGGCCTGACCCGTCACCCATTTGAAGATCATTTGGCTTGGAGTTTCCCCTTCCCTGTCCGGTGCATGACTAGCGTTCTCCCGCACCGCGACCGTATGCACTCCCAGGGGGAACCATGTCCACACCCGCCAAGCCGGCCCGCTCAGGCGGTTCCTCCGCGATCGGCTGGGCCCTCACCATCGGCCTGAACGTCGTCGCACCGATCCTGACCTACAACACGCTGACGGAGGACCACGGCTGGTCCGAGTTCTCCGCGCTGCTGCTCAGCGGCGCGTGGCCGGTCCTCGACACCGCGATCGTGGCCGCCTGGCGCCGCAAGATCGACGAGTTCGCCATGGTCACCCTGGTCTTCCTGGTGATCACGGCCGTGGTCTCGCTGGTCGGCGCGCACACGGCCCGCGCGCTCCTGATCAAGGACTCCGCGGTGACGGGGCTGTTCGGTCTGCTCTGCCTGGGGACGCTGCTCGCGCCGCGCCCGCTGATGTTCTACTTCGGCCGGAAGTTCGCGACCGACGGCACCCCGGCCTCCACGGCGTGGTGGAACGGCATGTGGGAGTTCGAGGGCTTCCGCTCCACCATGCGCACGATGACGCTGGTCTGGGGCGTGGCGTACGTGACCGAGGCGCTGGTCCGCATCGCCCTCGCGTACGCGCTGCCGACGAAGACCATGGTCACGCTCAGCCCGGTCATGATCTACGGCGTCCTCGCCCTCCTCGGCGTGTGGACGGGCTGGTTCGGCAAGCGCCGCGCGGCGGAGGGTGCCCGGCGCCAGGCCGAGGCGGAGGCGGCCGCCGCCGCCGGTGCCGCGACCGCCTGACGGCACGGGAAAGCCCCCGGCCCCTTCCTGCGGGAAGGGACCGGGGGCTTTCGCGTGTCCGCGATCAGACGGTTCAGGCGCCGATGAGGCGGCTGGCCAGGTAGCCCTGGATCTGGTCGAGGGAGACGCGCTCCTGCTTCATGGTGTCGCGCTCGCGCACGGTCACCGCGTTGTCCTCAAGGGTGTCGAAGTCGACGGTGACGCAGTACGGCGTGCCGATCTCGTCCTGACGGCGGTAGCGGCGGCCGATGGCGCCGGCGTCGTCGAACTCGATGTTCCAGTTCTGCCGCAGGTCCGCCGCGAGGCCCTTGGCCTTCGGCGAGAGCTGCGCGTTGCGGGACAGCGGCAGGACGGCGACCTTGACCGGGGCCAGGCGGTGGTCGAGGCGCAGCACGGTGCGCTTCTCCATGACGCCCTTGGCGTTCGGCGCCTCGTCCTCGATGTAGGCGTCGAGCAGGAAGGCGAGCATGGTGCGGCCGACACCGGCCGCCGGCTCGATGACGTACGGCGTGTAGCGCTCGCCCGTCTCCTGCTCCAGGAAGGAGAGGTTGGCGCCGGAGGCCTTGGCGTGGGCGCTCAGGTCGTAGTCGGTGCGGTTGGCGACGCCCTCCAGCTCACCCCACTCGCTGCCGCCGAAGGAGAAGCGGTACTCGATGTCGGCGGTGCGCTTCGAGTAGTGGGAGAGCTTCTCCTGCGGGTGCTCGAACCAGCGCATGTTCTCCTCACGGAGACCCAGGCCGGTGTACCAGTTCCAGCGCTGCTCCATCCAGTACTCCTGCCACTGCTCGTCCTCGCCCGGCTTGACGAAGAACTCCATCTCCATCTGCTCGAACTCGCGCGTGCGGAAGATGAAGTTGCCCGGAGTGATCTCGTTCCGGAAGGACTTGCCCATCTGCGCGATGCCGAACGGGGGCTTCTTGCGCGAGGTGGTCTGCACCTGGGCGAAGTTGGTGAAGATGCCCTGGGCGGTCTCGGGGCGCAGGTACGCGACGGAGCCGGTGTCCTGGGTCGGGCCGAGGTGCGTGGAGAGCAGGCCGGAGAACTGCTTGGGCTCGGTGAAGGTGCCCTTGTTGCCGCAGTTGGGGCAGTTGAGCTCGGTGAGGCTCTCGGGGAGACGGCCGTGCTTCTCCTCGTACGCCTCCTCCAGGTGGTCGGCGCGGAAGCGCTTGTGGCAGGAGGTGCACTCGGTCAGCGGGTCGGTGAAGGTGGCGACGTGACCGGAGGCCTCCCAGACCTCGGTGGCCAGGATGACCGACGAGTCGATGCCGACGACGTCCTCGCGCGCGGTGACCATGTAACGCCACCACTGGCGCTTGATGTTCTCCTTCAGCTCGACACCCAGCGGCCCGTAGTCCCAGGCGGCACGCTGACCGCCGTAGATCTCGCTGCACGGGTAGACGAAGCCACGGCGCTTGCTCAGGCTGACGATGGTGTCGATCTTGTCGGCGGCCACGGTGCTCTCTTCATTACGACGACGAAGTGCGAATGCCTCAGGTTACCGGCGCGCACGCCCCCGGTATCAAATCGGTTCCGCGGCCGGGGCCCGCGAGGGCCGCGTGGGACGGACCACACGGAGGGCAATTGACAACCGTTTCCAGTTTTGTTGAAAATGAGTGTCATGAACGTACGTCGCCTCATACCCAGCACCGCCCTCGCCGGAGCCGTCGCGCTCGGGATCGTCTCCCTCTCCGCCTGCTCGGGAACGTCCGACGCCGCGGACAAGGGAGGCGACGGCAAGCTGGACGTGGTGGCGTCGTTCTACCCCATGCAGTACCTGGCCGAGCAGATAGGCGGCGGTCACGTCGCCGTCAACACGCTCACCAAGCCCGGCGTCGAACCCCACGACCTGGAGCTCAAGCCGAAGCAGATCGGCGAGCTCGGCGAGGCCGACGTCATCCTCTACCTCAAGGGCGTCCAGCCCGCCGTCGACGACGCCATCGCCCAGGCCGGCGTGGAGAACACCGTCGACGCCGCGACCCTGACGAAGCTGGAAGAGCACGGCGACGAGGTCGGCCACGACCACGCGGGCGAGGAGGCCGGGCACGACCACGCGTCCGAGGCCGGCGCCGACCCCCACGTCTGGCTCGACCCCGTGAAGTACGCCGAGGTCGCCAAGGGCGTCGGCAGCGCCCTGCAGAAGGCGGACCCGGACCACGCCGCCGACTACGAGAAGAACACCGCGGCCCTGGTGAAGAAGCTCGGCGACCTGGACACCGAGTTCGAGACGGGCCTGAAGAACACCGCGACGAGGACCTTCATCACCACCCACTCCGCCTTCGGCTACCTCGCCGAGCGCTACGGCCTGGAGCAGGAGGGCATCACCGGCATCGACCCCGAGTCCGAGCCGAGCCCCGCCCGCATCAAGGAACTCCAGGACATCGCGGCGAAGGACAAGGTCTCCACCGTCTTCTTCGAGACCCTCGCGAGCGACAAGACCGCGAAGACCCTCGCGGGCGACACCGGTCTGAGGACCGACGTGCTCGACCCGCTGGAGGGAATCACGGACAAGTCCAAGGGCGATGACTACCTCGCGGTCATGCGGTCGAACCTCACCGCCCTCAAGACCGCGCTCGGCGCCAAGTAGGAGGCCCCCTCGTGAGCGACGACCAGCCCGTCATCTCCGTACGCGGAGCCACCGCGGCCCTCGGCGCGCGCCCCGTCCTCCGGGGCGTCGACCTCACCGTCCACCGCGGTGAGGTCGTCGCCCTGCTCGGCGCCAACGGTTCCGGCAAGTCCACCGCCGTCCGCGCCGTCATCGGCCAGGTCGCGCTGACCGGCGGCGCCATCGAGCTGTTCGGCACCGACCGGAAGCGGTTCCGCGACTGGGCCCGCGTCGGCTACGTGCCGCAGCGCACCACCGCCGCCGCCGGCGTCCCCGCCACCATCCGCGAGGTCGTCTCCTCCGGCCGGCTCTCCCGCCGGAAGTTCGGCTGGACGACCAAGGCCGACCGGGCCGCCGTCGAGCGGGCCATCGACCTCGTCGGCCTCGCCGACCGCGCCAAGGACTCCGTCTCCGCGCTCTCCGGCGGCCAGCACCAGCGCGTGCTGATCGCCCGCGCGCTCGCCTCCGAGCCCGAACTCCTGATCATGGACGAGCCGATGGCCGGCGTCGACCTCGCGAGCCAGGAGGTCCTCGCCGCGACCCTGCGCGAGCAGGTGGCGGGCGGCACCTCCGTCCTGCTCGTCCTGCACGAACTCGGCCCGCTGGAGCCCCTCATCGACCGCGCGGTCGTCCTGCGCGACGGCTGCGTCGTCCACGACGGCCCGCCGCCGGAGGCCGTCGGCCAGCACGCGCTGCCCGGCCACGACCACGTACATCCGCACGCGGCCGGCGAGCCGCTCCGCACGGGACTGCTGACCTGACCATGGACTTCCTCGAACCTGCCTTCATGCAGCGGGCGCTCCTCGCGGCCGTCCTCGTCGGCATCACCGCCCCCGCCGTCGGCATCTACCTCGTCCAGCGCCGCCAGGCCCTCATGGGCGACGGCATCGGCCACGTCGCCATGACCGGCGTCGGCCTCGGCTTCCTGCTGAACTCCAGCCCGGTCTGGATGGCGACCCTCGTCGCCGTCGCCGGCTCGGTCGCCATGGAGCTGATCCGGGCGTACGGGAAGACCCGCGGCGACCTCGCGCTCGCGCTGCTCTTCTACGGCGGCATGGCGGGCGGCGTCCTGCTGATCAACCTCTCGCCGACCGGCTCCAACGCCAATCTCAGCTCGTACCTCTTCGGCTCGCTGTCCACGGTCTCCACCGAGGACGTCACGACGATCAGCGTCCTCGCCGCCTTCGTCGTCCTCGTCACGGTCGGCCTGCGCAAGCAGCTCTTCGCCGTCAGCCAGGACGAGGAGTTCGCCCGCGTCACCGGCCTGCCCGTGCGCGCCCTGAACCTGCTGATCGCGGTCACCGCCGCCGTGACCGTCACGGTCGCCATGCGGGTCGTCGGCCTGCTCCTGGTCAGCGCGCTCATGGTGGTCCCGGTCGCCGCGGCCCAGCAGCTGTCGAAGTCCTTCCGCGCGACCTTCGTCCTCGCGGTGGCGACCGGCATCACCGTCACCCTGGCCGGCACGGTCACCTCGTACTACCAGGACGTGCCGCCCGGCGCGACGATCGTCCTGTACGCGATCGGCGTCTTCATCGTCCTGACCCTCCTCGCGACCCCGCTCGCCAAGCGGCGGGCCCGCGCCGCTGAAGCCGCCACGCGGGACTGCGACGCACAGGTTCCGGCCACCCGGCGGCCGACGGACGACGTGAAGGTCTGATCCGCGCCTGATCCCGGGGGCACGGGGGGCTGGCAGAATGGCGGGGCAGACAAGCATCCAAGGAGGCCCCCGTGGCGACGGCAGGACCCCCCGTACGCGGCCGCTCGACCAAGCAGCGGGCCGCCGTGTCGGCGGCGCTGAACGAGGTGGACGAGTTCCGCAGCGCCCAGGAGCTGCACGACATGCTCAAGCACCGCGGCGACTCCGTCGGCCTCACCACCGTCTACCGCACGCTCCAGTCCCTCGCGGACGCCGGCGAGGTGGACGCGCTGCGCACCAGCGACGGCGAGACGGTGTACCGCCGCTGCTCGACCGGCGACCACCACCACCACCTGGTCTGCCGCGTCTGCGGCAAGGCCGTGGAGGTGGAGGGCCCCATGGTGGAGCAGTGGGCCGAGACCATCGCGTCCGAGCACGGCTTCGTGAACGTGGCGCACACGGTCGAGATCTTCGGCACGTGCGCGGAGTGTGCCGAGAAGTGACCTGACATACGAGGGGCCCGCACCGACGCGCATCGGTGCGGGCCCCTCGGGCGTCAGACCCGGATGGCGTTCCGGTCCAGGATCGCCCGCAGCCGGCCCTCGTCGGCCGGGCCGGCGAGTCCCCGCTTGGGCAGGTACGCGAAGCCGGTGCCGGAGCTGCGGTGCGTGAAGAGCACGAAGAGCCGGGGCGTCTCCGCGTACCGGGTCAGCAGCGCCCACCGGATCGTCATGTCGGTGTCCCGGGAGATCCACCGCCCGCCGTCCTCGTCCACGACCGCCCGGGCCTCGCCCTGGGAGCCGATCAGCCGGAAGAGGCTCCGGGCGGACAGCCACGGCACCAGCTCGGCGCAGGCCACGGCCACCGCGCCGAGGAGGACGAGCTTGACGGGCCCCGCCACCTCGCCGGCCACCAGCCCGGCACCGGCGACCAGGAAGGCCAGCGCACAGACCCCGCGGGTGGCCCACCGGAAGAACCGCCACCACCGGGTCGACCGCAGCCGGACCCGTACCGCCTCCTTCACCTCGGCGAACTCGGCCGAGTAGACGATCTCCAGCCGCTCCCCCACCGCCGGCTCAGCCCTTGTCGAGGACGGCGAGGTCGGCCGGGTCGACGCCGCCGAAGCGGCGGTCGCGCTGGGCGAACTCGACGCAGGCCCGCCACAGGTCACGGCGGTCGAAGTCGGGCCACAGCACGTCCTGGAAGACCATCTCGGCGTACGCGCTCTGCCAGATCAGGTAGTTGGAGGTGCGCTGCTCGCCGCTGGGCCGCAGGAACAGGTCCACGTCCGGCATGTCCGGGTAGTAGAGGTACTTCTGGATCGTCTTCTCGGTGATCTTCGCCGGGTCCAGCCGGCCGGCCTTCACGTCCTCGGCCAGCGCCTGCGCCGCGTCCGTCAGCTCGGCACGGCCGCCGTAGTTCATGCAGAAGTACAGCGTGAGCTTCGTGTTGTCCTTGGTCTGCTCCTGCGCGACCTGGAGCTCCTTCGCCACGGACTTCCACAGCTTGGGCATCCGGCCGACCCAGCGCACCCGGACGCCGAGCGAGTCGAGCTGGTCGCGGGACTTGCGGATGAAGTCACGGTTGAAGTTCATGAGGAAGCGCACCTCCTCGGGCGAGCGCTTCCAGTTCTCCGTGGAGAAGGCGTACAGCGAGATCGACCCCACGCCCATCTCGATCGCGCCCTGGAGCACGTCGAGCACCTGCTCGGCGCCGACCTTGTGCCCCTCGGTGCGCGGCAGCCCGCGCTCCTTGGCCCAGCGGCCGTTGCCGTCCATGACGATCGCGACGTGCTCCGGCACCAGCTCGGCCTGGAGCTTCGGCGGACGGGCACCGGAGGGGTGCGGCTCGGGGGCGCTGTACTCCCGACGCTGGCGCCCGAGGAGTCGTGCGATGGCCATGAGTGGTCTCTCCTAGCTTTTCTCTACGTACCGCAGGGAGCGCAGGCCGCGCTCCAGGTGCCAGTGCAGATAGGCGGACACGAGCCCGCTGCCCTCCCTGACGTGACGCGGCTCGCACGCGTCCGCCGTCGCCCAGTCGCCGGTGAGCAGCGCGCTGAGCAGGCCGATGGCCTCCGCAGAGGGTACGACGCTTCCGGGCACCCGGCAGTCGCCGCATATGACCCCGCCCACGGCGACCGAAAAGAACCGGTTCGGCCCGTGGAGTCCACATTTCGCGCAGTCCTCGAAGCTCGGCGCATAGCCGTTCACGGCGAGGGAGCGGAGGAGGAAGGCGTCCAGGATGAGGTGGGGCGCGTGCTCGCCCTTGGCGAGCGTCCGCAGGCCCCCCACGAGCAGCAGGTACTGCTGCACGGCGGGCTCGCCCTCGTGGTCGGTGAACCGCTCGGCCGTCTCCAGCATGGCCGTGCCGGCGGTGTACCGGGCGTAGTCCGTGACGATGCCGCCGCCGTACGCGGCGATGGTCTCGCTCTGGGTGCAGAGCGGCAGGCCGCGTCCGACCAGCTCACTCCCCCGGGCGAAGAACTGCACGTCCACGTGCGAGAAGGGTTCGAGGCGCGCCCCGAACTTCGACTTCGTCCGGCGCACGCCGCGCGCGACGGCGCGTACGCGGCCGTGACCGCGCGTGAGGATCGTGATGATGCGGTCCGCTTCACCCAGCTTCTGGGTGCGCAGCACGATGCCGTCGTCGCGGAACAGACTCATGGGCCCATTGTCCCGTACGGGACGGACAGCCCTCCCCGACGGGTCAGGGCACCTCGCCGCGGCTGCGGGCGTTCACGTGCGCCGTGGCCGCGCTCAGCCGCTCCGCCGACGTCGCCTCCCGCACCCCGTCGGGCTCCACGTCCCACTCCCGCCCGCCGCCGAGCGGCCGCACCTGCACATAGGGGCCCTCGTGTCCCATGACCCTCCCGACCCGTCCGGTACGGATCTCGACGACGTACGACCCGATGGGCAGCGTCATGAGCGACCCTCCTCCCTCGGCAGTACGGCGGCGGCGAGGAGCCGGGCCGTTTCCACCGTGCAGCATCCCAATTCCACGAGCGGCCGCGGGGGCTCCGCGGCGAGCGTGACGACGTCGAGCCCGAGCGAGGGGGGCGTGATTCCCGCCCTGGCGAGGGCCTCGCGCAATTCCGCCACTGCCTCTTGTGCGGTTCCGACTGCCCCCGTGGTCGCCTTCATGATGTCTTCCTCACCAACGTATGCCTTTCTGAATCCATTTCCCGCTTCGCCTCTCCAGGGCGTGGGCAGATCCGTAGAATCGGCAGACTCGCAGGCCCGACAACTGAGGTGCGGTGTCGGGGAGTTGTCTCATGGCCAGGAGGAACGCCGGAAGGCGGCGGGGCTCTCTCGGACGGAGCCGGGCGGACTGGTGTTCGTCTCCGGTGCGTACATCGGACTGTCCGAGCAGGGAATCCGAAAAACTCGAAGCGGCGGAATCTTCGAACGGACGGTACGGGATCTCGTCAACAAATCGCCGTACGCCTCCTCTTCACCGGTTCGAGAGCGAGGAGCCGGGACGCGCCTCCCCGAAGGGGTTCAACCGCGACCGCCCCGCCCCTACGATCACCGCCATGTCGATCACCCCGTCCACGCCCGTCCTCCAGGGCTCCAGGAAGACGTCACTGCGGCTCGACGACGGAGCGCTGCTCCTGGGCACGCCGCACGAGGAGGCCCGCATCCCGCTGGC
This sequence comes from Streptomyces sp. NPDC096079, assembly GCF_040303145.1. Classification (NCBI taxonomy): domain Bacteria; kingdom Bacillati; phylum Actinomycetota; class Actinomycetes; order Kitasatosporales; family Streptomycetaceae; genus Streptomyces; species Streptomyces sp. NPDC096079. The sequence continues at coordinate 455,176 of NZ_JBEOST010000002.1, read as the reverse complement.
CGCGATAGAGAGGATCCGGGCGGAGGGGCGGTCGGTCACCGTCGAGCTGACGGCACCGGCGGGGACCACCCGGTACACGCACCGGATCGACCGGGTGAGCGAGGCGGGCGCCGCGCTGTTCGCCGAGACCGTGAACGCCGCGCTGCCCGGGACCCCCGGACGGGACCCTGCGGCCGACGGCACCGCGCTCGTGGAGACGCGCGCCCTCCCCCTGAGCCGGCGGTCGAGGAAGCTGCGCGGCGTCGGGCGGCTGTCGGCCGGCGCCCTCGGCCTGCTCGCCCTGGCCTGCGTGGCCGTCGGCGTCGCCGGGGACCCCGTCACCGCGGTCCTCCTCATACCCGGGGGGCTCGTCGTGACGGGGGCACTCGCCGTCGGCGCGAACGCGCTGGCCAACTGGTACCGCGAGTGGCGGCTGATCCGGCACGGCATCACGGCCTTCGCGGCGGAGGTCCCGGACAGACCGGGGATGTACCTCTACACGGACCCGGCGGGGCGGATCCGCCATGTGTTCACCTGGGCGGGCGGCATCGCCGTGAAGGTCAGTTACGACCCCGCGGACCCGGGGAACGTCGTGCTCCCGAGGGCCGCCCTGTTCCGGCGCGGGGAACTCGCCCTCGGGCTGTGCTCCGCCCTCTTCGCGCTGCTCGGCCTCGCGGGACTGATCACGCTGACGGTCATCGCGTTCGTCGACCCGGAGGCGATCGTCGGCGCGACCTAGCCTGACTTATGGAAGTCATAAGTTCACCTTATGAGGCCATAGACCGGGGGCGGGTACCACGGTGCGCGAGGGGTTATTTAGGGTGGCCTAAGTGTCGGCGGCCTCGCCGCCACGTCGCTTGCGAAGGGAAACCCCGTCATGCCCCGCCCCCTCCGGGTCGCGATCGTCGGCGCCGGCCCCGCCGGAATCTACGCCGCCGATGCGCTGCTGAAGTCCGAGGCCGCCGCCGAGCCGGGCGTGTCGATCGACCTCTTCGAGCGGATGCCCGCGCCCTTCGGCCTCATCCGCTACGGCGTCGCCCCCGACCACCCGCGCATCAAGGGCATCATCACCGCCCTCCACCAGGTGCTCGACAAGCCGCAGGTCCGCCTCTTCGGCAACGTCGACTACGGCACCGACGTGCACCTCGACGACCTGCGCGCCTTCTACGACGCGGTGATCTTCTCGACCGGCGCCATGGCCGACCGCGAGCTGAGGATCCCCGGCGTGGAGCTGGACGGCTCGCTCGGCGCCGCCGACTTCGCGTCCTGGTACGACGGCCACCCGGACGTCCCCCGCACCTGGGACCTGTCCGCCGAGAAGGTCGCCGTCCTCGGCGTCGGCAACGTGGCCCTCGACATCGCGCGCATCCTCGCCAAGACGGCGGACGAGCTGCTGCCGACCGAGATCCCGGCCAACGTGTACGACGGCCTCAAGGCCAACAAGGCCGTGGAGATCCACGTCTTCGGCCGCCGCGGCCCCGCGCAGGCGAAGTTCAGCCCGATGGAGCTGCGCGAGCTCGACCACTCGCCGAACATCGAGGTCATCGTCAACCCCGAGGACATCGACTACGACGAGGGCTCGATCGCCGAGCGCCGCAAGAACAAGCAGACCGACATGGTCGCGAAGACCCTGGAGAACTGGGCCATCCGCGACGTCGGCGACCGCCCGCACAAGCTCTTCCTGCACTTCTTCGAGTCCCCCGTCGAGATCCTCGGCGAGGACGGCGAGGTCGTCGGCCTGCGCACCGAGCGCACCGAGCTCGACGGCACCGGCAACGTCAAGGGCACCGGCACCACCACCGACTGGGACGTCCAGGCCGTCTACCGCGCCGTCGGCTACCTCTCCGACGAGCTGCCCAAGCTCCCCTGGGACGCCGTCTCCGGCACCGTGCCGGACGAGGGCGGCCGCGTGATGGAGGAGACCGGCGAGCACATGGCCTCCACGTACTGCACCGGCTGGATCCGGCGCGGCCCGGTCGGCCTGATCGGCCACACCAAGGGCGACGCCAACGAGACCGTGGCGAACCTCCTGGACGACTTCGCGAACGGGCGCCTGCTCACGCCGGACACCCCGCAGGAGGACGCCGTCGTGTCCTTCCTGGACGGCAAGGGCATCACGTACACCACGTGGGAGGGCTGGTACGCCCTGGACGCCGCCGAGAAGGCGCTCGGCGAGCCGCAGGGCCGCGAACGCGTGAAGATCGTCGAGCGCGAGGACATGCTGCGCGCGAGCGGCGCGATCGACTAGCACCAGCCGGTCGCGGGGGCCCTCGCCCCTTCCCGGTCCTACGCTGGAAGGACCCGGAAGAGGTGAGGGCCATGTCCGCACCCACGATCGACCGGATCACGCGGGCGCGGGACGCCGCGGCACGGGAGTCCTGGGCCGAGGCGTACGGGCTGCTGCGCGCCGACGACGCCCACCCCTCGCGCGCGCTGACCGCCGACGACCTGACGATCCTCGCCGACGCGGCCTGGTGGTCGGGCCACGTCGACGAGTCCGTCACGGCCCGGCTGCGGGCGCACGCGGCGTACGTCGCGGGCGGCGACCACCGGGGCGCGGGACTCGCCTCCTGGTGGCTGTCGTACGAGTACGAGGGCCTCGGGCGGCCCGCGGCGGCGTCCGGCTGGCTGCACCGGGCCCACCACCATCTGGACGGCCGGCCGCCCTGCCCCGAGCAGTGCTTCCTCGCCTGGACCGACGCCGAGGAGGCCACGGCCCGCGGCGACCGCGCGGCGGCCCTCGCCGCCACCCGGCGCATGACCCGGCTCGCCGTCCGCTCCGGCAGCCCGGACCTCCTCGCCCTGAGCCGCCAGGCCGAGGCCAGGGTCCTGCTCGCCGAGGGCCGCCGCACGGAGGCCCTCGCCCTCCTCGACGACGCGATGTGCGCGGTCACGGCCGGCGAACTGAGCGGCATGTTCACGGGCTGGCTGTACTGCCTCGCCCTCACCCAGTGCATGGAGGCGGCGGACTTCGGCCGCGCCGTGGAGTGGACGAACGCGGCGATGGAGTGGTGCGCGCCGCCGTGGACGGGCCGCCCGGCCGACGCCGCGCCCGTCACCGTCACCGCGCCCGTGACCGCCCCCTCCGACGAGAACCCCTTCCGCGGAGTGTGCCGGGCGCACCGCGTCGACGTCCTCGACCTGCTCGGGGCGTGGGCGCTCGCGGAGGCCGAGGCCCGGCAGGCCTGCCGGGAGGTCCCGGTGGACTGCCTGGAGTCGGCGGCCGCCGCGTACTACGCCGCCGGGGACGTCCAGCGGCGCCAGGGCCGCCTGGAGGAGGCCGCCGCCTCCTACGCGCACGCCCACGAGCTGGGCCGCATCCCGCAGCCGGGCCTCGCGCTCCTGCGGCTCGCACAGGGCCGCGCCGAGGCGGCGGTCGCGGGCGTCGACCTCGCCCTCGCCTGCCAGGGCGACCCCCGCCACGACGTCCTCGGCAGGGCCCGGCTGCTCGCCGCCCGCACCGAGGTGGCCCTCGCGGTGCGGGACGTGCCGGGGGCGGCGGGCGCGGCGGGCGAGCTGGAGGTCCTCGCCGGGGACGTACCGCTGCTCCGGGCGATGGCCGACACGGCGCGCGGCGCGGTCGCCCTGGCCGAGGCCCGGCCGGAGCCCGCGCTGCGGCTGCTGCGCCGGGCGCTCGGCGGGTGGCTGGAGCTACGGGTGCCGTACGAGGCGGCGCAGGTCCGGATGCTGCTCGCGGCGGCCGACCGGACGGTGGGCGACGAGGAGGCGGCACGGCTGGAGCTGGCGGCGGCGCGGGCCGTGTTCGACCGGCTCGGCGCGGTGCCGGACGCGCGGCGGGCGGCGGCCCTGCTGACCGGCGGGACCCGACGACGGCTCCCGGGCGGTCTGACGGCCCGGGAGGCGGAGGTGCTGCGGCTGGTGGCCTCGGGCGGCACGAACAAGGACATCGCCCATGCGCTGGTGATCAGCGAGCACACGGTGGCGCGGCACCTGAACAACATCTTCGCGAAGCTGGGGGTCGGCTCCCGCTCGGCGGCGACGGCGTACGCCTGCGCCCACGACCTGACCTGACCCGGCCCCTTCGTCCCCTGGGCCGAAGGGCCCATGGGCGGGCCGTCCGGCGACATGGGCCGTTCCGGCGATGCGGGGCGCGGGCGCGGCCCGGTAGACCGGGCACATGACCACCACGACACACCCCCTGGACACGCTCCGCGGTGCCGTGCGCGGCACCGTCGTCGCCCGTGGCGACCCGTCGTACGACGAGGCCCGCCGGGTCTACAACGCCCTGCACGACCGCCGGCCGGCCGCCGTGGTCCACGCCGTCGACGCCGGCGACGTGATCGCGGCGGTGCGGTACGCCCGGGAGCACGCGCTGCCGCTCGCGGTGCGCGGCGGCTCCCACTCGGTCGCCGGTTTCGGCACCGTCGACGACGGCCTGGTCGTCGACCTGTCCCGGATGCGCGGCGTCCGGGTCGACCCGGAGGCCCGTACGGCGCGGGCCGAGGGCGGGGCCACCTGGGGCGACTTCAACCACGCCACCCACGCCTTCGGGCTCGCCACGACCGGCGGGGCGGTGTCCACGACCGGCATCGGCGGCCTGACGCTCGGCGGCGGCATGGGGCACCTGTCCCGCCGCTGCGGCCTGAGCTGCGACAACCTGGTCGGGGCGGACGTGGTGACCGCCGAGGGCCGGCTGGTCTCGTGTGACGCCGAGCGGAGCCCGGACCTGTTCTGGGCGCTGCGCGGCGGCGGCGGGAACTTCGGGGTCGTCACCTCGCTCGCGTACCGCCTGCACCCGGTCGACGTGGTCTTCGGCGGGATCACCTGCTACCCCCTCGACGGGGACGTGGTCCGTGCCTGGCAGGAGCTGATCGCCGCCGCGCCGGTCGAGCTGAACGTGATCCTCCTCCTGGCGCTCGGCCCGGAGGAGCCGTTCCTGCCGGAGCGCTGGCACGGGCGCCCGATCTGCGCCGCCTTCACCTGCTACAGCGGCCCGGTCGAGGAGGACGAGAAGATCCTCGCCCGCCTGGACGGTCTGGGGCCGGTGGTCGGCCGGTTCATGGACCGGATGCCGTATCCCGTGATCAACACCCTGTTCGACGAGCAGCTGCCGCCCGGGCTCTACCACTACTGGAAGGGCAACTTCAGCCGCGAGCTGTCGGAGGGCGCGATCGCGGCCCACATGGAGTACGGCGGGACGATGCCGACGATGGAGTCGGACACGGCGGTCTTCCCGATCGACGGGGCGTGCCACGAGAGGGGCCCGGAGGAGACCGCGTTCGCCTACCGGGACGCCGTCTTCTCGCACTCGTTCGGCGCGACGTGGACGGACCCGGCGGACTCGGAGCGGAACATCGCCTGGACCCGCGCCTACGACGCGGCGCTGCGGCCGCACACCGAGGAGGGCGGGTACGTGAACTTCATGGACACCGACGACCAGGACCGGGTGCGGGTGAACTACCGGCAGAACTACGACCGGCTGCGCGCGGTGAAGCGCCGGTACGACCCGGAGAACGTGTTCCGGCTGAACCAGAACATCGCCCCTTAGGGGACGGTGCGGGCCGAGGCGAGGAGGCGGACGGTGTCCTCGGGGGCGAGCGCGAGGGCGTTCCCGACGGTCCCGAGGACCTCGGTCTCGGCCGGGGTGTAGGGGCCGTCGGCGAGCGCGATCCGCGCGGCCTGGACGAGGATCGACTCCCGTCCGGAGGGCGCCAGGTGCGGGGTGAGCGGCTCCAGGGCCTCGTGGAGCTCGATCGAGAGGAGCGTGCCCTCGGGGTTCACCTCGGGCATGAAGCGCCCGGTGTCGGCCTCCAGGGCCTCGACGAGGTCGACGAGCTGGACGGCCGTGCACTCGGCGAAGCCGGCGGACCTGACCGCGGTGACGGCCCGGTCGAGGACCTCACGGGAGTCGGTGCCGCCGGCCGCGAGGACGGCGAGGGCGACGGTGTGCACGGCGTCCCGCAGCATCGCGGAGAAGCGGCTCGTCGTCGGGTGGTCGAGCACCTCCGTACCGAAGTGCGTGTGACAGGCCGCGCACTCGACCACGGGGCCGGTACAGCCCCGGGGCAGGACGGGGACGCCCAGGACGGCGAACCTGCGGCGGCCGGTGCGGCGCCGGTAGTTCCGGTCGCCGCCGCACTCCTCGCAGAAGAACTCGCCGTCTCCGACGGTGTTCCAGGAAGTGCGGATTCCGCAGACGCCCACTTTCCCGTCACGTGAATTCCGGGCAGACCGCACACGCACCTCCTCAACGGCCCGGCTGCACTGCCGGCGTTGGCGTGATGTTAGCCACATCCTTGATGTGGCGTCAGCACCCCGTCGCCAGATCGCCGTGGACTTGGCCGAGACACGTCACCGCTCGCGGAAGATCAGGAAGCACGGCGGCGGCGCTTCGCAAAGGCCAGGAAGCCTCCGCCGACCACGACGGCGGCCGCGGCGGCTCCGATGACGCCCGGACCGATGGCCGAACCGGTCGTCGCGAGATCACCCTCCGGGGTGGTGGAGGGCGCCGGGGCCGGGGCGGTGGCGGACGGGGTCGTGGTCCCGGCCGGAGTGGACGGGGACGCGGGGGCCGAGGGGGTCTCGGAGGTGCCCGGGGTCGCGCCGCCCTCACTCGGGGTGGGCGCGGGGGTGGTGGCCGGCGGGGTGGGGACGGGGGTGTCGGTCGGCTTCGGCTTGCCGGGGGTGACGACGGGTCCCGGCGTCTTCTCCTTCGGGAGGCAGCCGGTGAAGTTCATCTGGTGGGTCTCGGCGCCGGGGACGGTGACGAGCTCCTCGGCGATCACGGAGCCGTTGACGTGACCGGGGCCCACGTGCGCGCCGCCCATCTCGACCGTGGCCTTCGGGGCGAGGATCGTGCCGGGCCACGAGGTGTAGTTCTTCTTCACGCTCTCGGCCTGCGGGAAGTTCCACAGCAGCCGGGAGCGGATCTGCCGGTAGGCGTCGCCCGGCACGGCGTAGTCGTCGATGACGGGGGCGCCGCCGCCGAGGTTCTTGTAGTAGACGCCGTAGGTGGCGGAGGTGCTCATGTCGTACGAGGCGCCCAGCACGTTCACGAGGGTCGAGGAGCCGACCGGGACGTCCAGGGTGATCGCGCGGAACTTCTCCAGGTCGGCGGCGTTCACGGCGAAGACGTTGAGCTTCTGGTCGGTGCCGGTGAGGAAGATCCCGTCGCCGGCGGTGGAGACCGTGCCGTTGGGCTCGGTGGCGGCCCAGCCGGCGGACAGCGCCCGCAGGTTCGTGAACTCCTTGCCGAAGTCGACCGGAGAGGCGCCCTTCGCGCTCGGGCCGTCGACGCCGAAGCCGCTGCCCTTCCGGGAGCGGTCGTCGAGCTCGCCGTACACGCCGGTGCCCTTGGTGATCACGACCTGGTTGGCGTGCAGGGTGCCGGCGACGACGAGGCTGTGCCCGCCGGGCAGCTTCGCGAGGTCGGCGGGGGTCAGCCGATATCCGACGGAGAAGCCCTGGCCGGTCTTCGCGTCGCCGAAGTACGCGTCGCCGCCGACGGCGACGGCGCCCTCGGAGTCCGCGTGGCGGACCGAGTCCTTCTCGACGAACTCGGCGTAGAGACCGGCGGTGCCGAGCGGCTGCGGGGCGCACTCCGTGGGGGCGGCGGAAGCGGCGGGGGCCCACCCGAGGGCGGCGCCGGTCACCGCGAGGACGGCGGCCACGGCAGCGGTCGTGCGCATGGGAACTCCAGGTCAGGGAGGTGGGGAGGGGGTGTGAGGCCGACCCTCCGGCACGCCCTGATGTCCCGTCAACTTCTCCCATATCCCGGAAAATCGGACGCCGCCGACTGTTCCTCCTTAAGTCAAGCTAAAAGCGTGACGGAGGTCACAGTCGACGGCGTCCGGGGCCGGCGGAAGGGGTCAGCGGGCGGAGCGGTTGACGGCCGAGATGACCGCCTTCAGGGAGGCGCGGGTCGTGTTGGCGTCGATGCCGATGCCCCACAGGACCTGGCCGTCGATGGCGCACTCGATGTACGAGGCGGCCTGCGCGGACGCGCCCTCGCTCATCGTGTGCTCCTGGTAGTCCAGCAGGCGGGCGTCCACGCCGACCGACTGCAGGGCGTCGAAGAAGGCGGAGATCGGGCCGTTGCCGGAGCCGGTCAGGACGGTGTCGACGCCGTCGACGACCGCCTCGACGCGCAGGGTGTCGGTGCCGTCCGTGTCCGAGGTGGACTGGCCGGAGCGCAGCTGGATGCGGCCCCAGGCGTTGTCCGGGTTGGGCAGGTACTCGTCCTGGAAGACGGCCCAGATCGCGGCCGGCGTGACCTCGCCGCCCTCGCTGTCGGTCTTCTGCTGGATGATCTTCGAGAACTCGATCTGCATCCGGCGGGGCAGGTCCAGCTTGTGGTCGTTCTTCAGGACGTACGCGATGCCGCCCTTGCCGGACTGCGAGTTGACGCGGATGACGGCCTCGTAGGAGCGGCCGACGTCCTTCGGGTCGATCGGCAGGTACGGGACGGCCCACTCGATCTCGTCGACGGTCTTGCCCTGGGAAGCCGCGTCGGCCTCCATGGCGTCGAAGCCCTTCTTGATGGCGTCCTGGTGGGAGCCGGAGAAGGCGGTGTAGACCAGGTCGCCCGCGTAGGGGTGGCGCGGGTGGACCTCCATCTGGTTGCAGTACTCGGAGGTGCGGCGGATCTCGTCGATCTGGGAGAAGTCGATCTGGGGGTCGACGCCCTGCGAGAACAGGTTCATGCCCAGCGTCACCAGGTCGACGTTGCCGGTGCGCTCACCCTGCCCGAACAGGCAGCCCTCGATGCGGTCGGCGCCGGCCATGATCGCCAGCTCGGCCGCGGCCACGGCCGTGCCGCGGTCGTTGTGCGGGTGGACGGAGACGCAGATGTGCTCGCGGCGGGTCAGGTTCCGCGACATCCACTCGAAGCGGTCCGCGTGCGTGGACGGCGTCGAACGCTCCACGGTGGCGGGCAGGTTCAGGATGATCTCGCGGCCGGGGCCGGGCTGCCAGACGTCACAGACCGCCTCGCAGACCTCCAGGGCGAAGTCCAGCTCGGTGTCGGTGAAGATCTCGGGGCTGTACTGGTAGCCGAAGGCGGTCTCCGGGCCCAGCAGCTTCTCCGCGTACTCCATCACCAGCCGGGTGCCGTCCACGGCGATCTGCTTGATCTGCTCCTTCGAGCCGCGGAAGACGACCCGGCGGAAGGTGGGCGCGGTGGCGTTGTACAGGTGGACCGTGGCGCGCTTGGCGCCGATCAGGGACTCCACGGTCCGCTCGATCAGGTCCTCGCGGGCCTGGGTCAGGACGGAGATGGTGACGTCGTCCGGGATCGCGCCCTCTTCGATGATGGAGCGCACGAACGCGAAGTCGGTCTCGCCGGAGGACGGGAAGCCGACCTCGATCTCCTTGTAGCCCATGCGTACCAGCAGGTCGAACATCTCGCGCTTGCGGGCCGGGGACATCGGGTCGATCAGGGCCTGGTTGCCGTCGCGCAGGTCCGTGGACAGCCAGCGGGGCGCCTGGGTGATGCGCTTCTCGGGCCAGGTCCGGTCGGGGATGACGACGGCCTCGTACTGGCCGTACTTGTGGATCGGCATCCCGGACGGCTGCTGCGTGTGCGTCGCGTTGGTGATGGGCGTCGGGCGGCTGACGAAAGGCGACTGAGACATTGCGTAGGGCTCCTCGGGTCCGGCAAGAAGGACGGCCGACTGTCGAACGCAACACCAAAACCCGCGGGGAGGGGGTCGGCCTACGACTACAGGCCCTCGCCGCGGCAGCTAAGGAGAAGCAGCCCGAAACGCATGATGTGCGTCACCTTAGCCCAGGTCCGAGAAAGCCGGACGACGCGTTTCAGTATGCGGGACGGCGGCGCCGTCAAGCCCGAAAGGTGACCCATCACTCCATTTCGCCAATCGTCGTCGCTACTCGTGACATCAGCGGTACGCAGTGCCACATTGCTGGCATGACCTGCCACACGCCTGTGTTCTGCTCGATCGTCCCGCCGCACGTCCTGGAGCGGCTGGCCGAGCACGCCGATCCGGCCGTCGCCGAGGCCGCCCGCCGCACCCTCGCGGTCGACCTGGCCCAGCGCACCACCCGGACCGAGCGGACCGCGCCCGCCCCGGCCGGGGGCGCCGACGGGAAGCCCCGGCGCACGATCCACGACGCCAAGAACGGCACCCGGCTGCCCGGCCACGAGGTGCGCGGCGAGGGCGAGCCGGCGACCACCGACGACACGGCCAACCGTGCCTACGCCGGCCTGGGGGCGACCTTCGACCTCTTCCTGAACGCCTTCGGCCACGACTCGATCGACGGAGCCGGGCTGCCCCTCGTGGCGACCGTCCACTACGACGAGAAGTACGACAACGCCTTCTGGAACGGCGAGCAGATGGTGTTCGGCGACGGCGACGGCGAGCTGTTCCTCGACTTCACGATCCCCGTCGACGTCATCGGCCACGAGCTGGCCCACGGCTTCACCCAGTACTCGGCGAACCTCGCGTACTACGGCCAGTCGGGGGCGCTCAACGAGCACGTGTCGGACGTCTTCGGCTCGCTCGTGAAGCAGTACGCCCTGGGCCAGAGCGCGGAGCAGGCCGACTGGCTCATCGGGTCCGGGCTGCTCGGCCCCGCCGTCGACAAGGGCACGGCGCTCCGGTCCATGAAGGACCCCGGCACCGCGTACGACGACGACGTCCTCGGCAAGGACCCGCAGCCCGGCCACATGGACCACTACGTCCGGACCAGCTCCGACAACGGCGGGGTGCACATCAACTCGGGCATCCCGAACCGTGCCTTCTACCTGCTGGCCACCGAGCTCGGCGGCAACGCCTGGGAGCGGCCGGGCCGGATCTGGTACGCGACGATGACCGGCGGCACGCTGACCGAGGAGACCCGGTTCTCCGAGTTCGCGCGGGCGACGGTGACCACGGCGCGGGACCTCTACGACGAGGAGACGGCCGAGGCCGTGCGGCGCGCCTGGTCGGGCGTCGGAGTGTCCACGTCCTGAGCGGACTGGTAGACAGGGCCCATGCGGATTCGAGTGCGGCGCACGGGCGGTTTCGCGGGCATCGAGCGGTCGGCGGAGGTGGAGGTCTCGGGACCCGAGTGGGAGTCCCTGTCCTCCACCGTCCTCGCGGAGAGCGACGGTGACGCCAAGGGCGTGCCGGACGGCTTCTCGTACGAGATCACCGTCGACGGCCGCACGGTCCGCTGCCGCGACCCGCACCTCACGGACGCCCAGAGGACCCTCGTGACGAGGGTCCTCAAGGAAGGCGCCTAACGGGCGTCGCGCCGCCAGAACCTGCTCTGCTTCGGCGGCTTGACCTCCAGGGACCACTCGCCCTCGGAGGCTCCGACCGCCACCAGCAGGGGGCCGGCAGGTAGCGGCCGCCTGGACCTCGGCCATCTGCTCGCCTCGTTGGCGAGCAGGTGGTGGTCGTGGCTCCCCGGCTCGTAGCCCCGCACCTGGAAGAGGGCGTGCCCGTCCTCCGGGCGCAGCCGGGCGGAGAGCTCGGCGGCGGGCCCCGTGTGGAGCAGCACGTCGGCGCCCCGACCCCTGGCGCCGCGGCCGAGTTCCTCCACGGCACTCACCGGGCGGACCGCGACCGTCCACCTCCGGCCCACGCCGTTGACGCGCAGGCGCAACGGCCTCCGGCCGGCGTACCTGACCAGCGCCCGGCCCTGGAAGTCCTCCAGGGTCGTGTTCGCGACCAGGTCGCCGTTCTCGCCGTCCTCGCCGATGACGTGCACCGAGAAGTAGCCGTCGCCCCTCCGTTCGCAGTCGACCAGGACGCAGCCGGGCGGTACGGGCGCGTCGACGGTGACATCCGCCTTTCCCGAGCCGCTGCGGACGAACTCGGGGAAGTCCTCGCCGAAGAGCTCGACGTCCGACAGCGGGCCGACGCGGGCGGGCACCCCGGCCCGCGCCACGGCCCCGGCCTCCGCCTCCCGGACCTTGGCCAGGAGCTCCTCGGGGATGGCCTCGGGCACGGCGGGCCCGTTCTCGGGAGCGGGCTCGGCACCGGCGGGCGGCTCCGGGTCCCGGCCCTCGATGCCGAAGTCCTCGGCGAGGCCGACGAGCCCGGAGTCGTACCCCTGGCCCACGGCACGGAACTTCCACGCCTCGTCCCGCAGGTAGAACTCGCCGAGGACGAACGCCGTCTCGGTGCTCGCGTCGTCGACCTCGTACAGCGCCAGCTGCTCCCCGGTGGCGGCGCTGACCGTCCGTATGTGCAGGCCGGGCACCTGGCCGAACGTCCCGTCCTCGCTGGAGGCGGTGATCGCGATGCGCCGGACGCCGGGCTCCACGCGGCCGGTGTCGATCTCCAGCCAGTCGGCGACCCGCTGCTCCTCGTCCCGCACCTGACCGAGCAGGCGCACCGCGCCGGACGCGTGCGCCGGCTGGTTGTAGAAGACCAGGTCGCCGTCGCCCCTGACCCGGCCGTCGGCGTCGAGCAGCAGGGCCGAGGCGTCGACCTCCGGCACCCCGTCACCGGCGGCCCGCCGGACGACCGCGATCCGCCACACCTGCCCGGGGACCGGCAGGTTTCCCCCCTTGACGATCTCTGTCACGGCGCCATGCTGACACGGCCCCCGGGCCGCTGCCCAGAAGATCACGCAGACGGTCGCCTAGAAGCCGAGCTTCCGCAGCTGCTTCGGGTCGCGCTGCCAGTCCTTCGCGACCTTGACGTGGAGGTCGAGGAAGACCGGCGTGCCGAGGAGCGCCTCGATGTGCTTGCGGGACTTCATGCCGACCTCCTTGAGGCGGCTGCCCTTGGGGCCGATGATGATGCCCTTCTGGCTGGGGCGCTCGATGTACACGTTGGCGTGGATGTCGAGCAGCGGCCGGTCCGCCGGGCGGTTCTCGCGCGGGATCATCTCCTCGACGACCACCGCGATCGAGTGCGGCAGCTCGTCCCGCACGCCTTCGAGCGCGGCCTCGCGGATCAGCTCCGCGACCATGACCTGCTCCGGCTCGTCCGTGAGGTCGCCCTCCGGGTAGAGCGGCGGGGACTCAGGCAGCAGCGGGATCAGCAGGTCGGCGACCAGCTGGACCTGCTTGTCGCCGACGGCCGAGACCGGCACGATCTGCTGCCACTCGAAGCCCAGCTCCTTGCCGAGCTGGTCGACGGCGATGAGCTGCTCGGCGAGCGTCTTGGAGTCGACCAGGTCGGTCTTGGTGATGATCGCGACCTTCGGGGTCTTCTTGATCCCGGCGAGCTCCTTGGCGATGAAGCGGTCGCCGGGGCCGAGCTTCTGGTCGGCGGGCAGGCAGAAGCCGATCACGTCGACCTCGGCCCAGGTGGTGCGCACGACGTCGTTGAGCCGCTCGCCGAGGAGGGTCCGCGGCTTGTGGAGGCCGGGGGTGTCGACCAGGATCAGCTGCGCGTCCGGGCGGTGCACGATGCCGCGGACGGTGTGCCGGGTGGTCTGCGGCCGGTTCGAGGTGATGGCCACCTTCTGGCCGACCAGAGCGTTCGTGAGGGTGGACTTGCCCGCGTTGGGGCGGCCGACGAAGCAGGCGAAGCCGGCCCGGTGGACGGCTTCGGTTTCTTGGTTGCGAGCGCTCATGGGGGCCATTGTCCCCGATGAGCGCCCGCCTCACGCACTCAGTGCCCGGCGGCGCCGTATCCGCAGGCCGTAGAGCCCGGCCGCGCCGCCCGCCGCGAGGATCCCGGCGGCGAGCCAGGGCAGGGCCAGGAAGGACACGGTGCCGGTCTCCCGCACGTCCTTCGCGGTCGCGGTGAGGGTGACGTCGCCCCAGTCGAGCTGCGGGGAGCCGGTCCAGCGCTCGGTGAGCCGGATCCTCTGGCGGGGCAGCAGCTCGGTGGGCACCTGGGCCAGGTCGCGGTCGAGGAGCGTGCGGCCGAAGAGGCCCTGGGCCTTCAGGACGACCTTCGGGTTCAGGGTGACGTTGCCCCGGTTGTGCAGGGTGTACGAGACGAGGGCGCTGCTCGTGCGGGTGCCGGGGACCAGCGGCCGGTCCTGGTCGAGGGTGACGTCCTCGACGGAGAGGGCGGGGACGGTCGGTCCGTTGACCCGGAGGTAGACGCGGGCGCCGACCGCGCGCTGCACGCCGACGGCGACGGCTCCCTTCGCGCCGGGGGCGATCCGCTCGTCGAGGGCGACGAGGGCCCCGGGGTGGTCGCCGGGGTCGGCGTCGGCGGGGACGGTCAGGGTGTACGCGACGGTGACGGAGGCGCGGGCGGGGACGGTGATCCGGGTCCGCTCGGGCTTGATCCAGGCGCCGGCGCCGGTCTGCTTCTCCCGCTGGGTGCGGACGGCGAAGCCGCCGTCCCGGTCGGTGTTGTAGGCGTCGGCGCCGTACAGCCGGAAGGTGAGCGGGGCGGCGGTCTTGTTGGCGACGGTGACCCGGTCGGTGAGCGTGGTGCCGGGGTCGGCGGAGAGGTAGAAGTACGGGCGGCCGCCGAGCTTGGAGGCGGCCGGGTAGACGGCCCATTCACCGTTCTCGGCGGCCCGGGCGTCGGGGGCGGGGCCGAGCAGCGCGACGAGGGCGCTCAGGGTGCTCAGGAGGAGTGCGGAGAGCTTGCGCACGGGTGCGGACCCCCGGGGTGCGGATCGGGGCGGGCCGGCCGGGTGCGCGCCCGGCCCGCGAGGGCGGTCAGGACAGGGTCAGCGTGAGCACGCCCGCGTACGAGCCGGGCGCGGTGAACGCCGGGACGTCGAGGGAGAGCTGCGCGTCGACGGTGAACTCGCCGCCCGTGAGGGTGCCGTTCGGGGTGGAGGCGAGGGTCGCGCCGCCGCTGCCGACCGGTCCCGCCGAGCCGGCGGCACAGGCGCTGGGGCTGCCGGCCTTGGCGGTGCAGGCGGGCGTCCAGGAGAGGTTCCCGGCTCCGATGGCGCCGCCGGGGCCGGTGAAGTCGGTGACCTTGCCGGTCAGGGACCAGCCGGCGGGGCCGCCGCGGAAGTCCTTGACGGTCACCGTCTGGAGCGCGCCGGTGGCCGCGCCGCCCGCGCCGAAGTCCACGGAGGACAGCTGGACGGCGTCCCCGGCCTGGGTCATGGACAGCTCGCCCGGGGTGACGGCCGCGGTGATCGTCTGGCTGTTCGGCGGGGCCGGGACGACGACCTTGTACGCGGCGGGTCCCGCGCCCTTCTCGGGGTCCCAGGCCGTGCCCTCGTACGCCACGATCCCGGTGGTGGCCGGGTCGTTGACCTTCAGGCGCGCGGCGAAGCCGCCCTCGCTGTCGGTCGTGACGGTCATCCGGTCGGCGGTCTCCGCGCCACCGGCGCGGCCGACGACGGTGACCTCGGTGAGCGGGGTGAACCTGGAGCCGGTGACGGTCACCCGGACGCCGGGGTCTCCGGAGGCGCTGTCGAGCTGGAGCGCGCGGGTGTTGGGGTTGGTGGCGGGGCTCGCGACGACCGTCTCGGAGACCGGGGCGGGCGGGTTGAGCACCGTACAGGGGGTGTCCAGCTCCATGAGGTAGCTGGTGTGGATGTTGTAGTCGCCGGGCGAGAGGGTGATCGATCCGGCCGCGGTGGCGGTGAAGGTGCCCGTCATGGAGAAGGCCGGGAAGGAGCCCTTGCCGGGGACCGGCGGGTTCTTCTTGGGTCCGGTGACGGTGATCGCGCCGGTCTGGGCGCCACCGAGGACCACCTTGCCGCTGGGCGTCATGATGTCGGCCGGCAGCGCGAGGTCGACGGGGTTGGACGCGGCGGGCTTGGTGACCGTGTAGGTGACGGTGACGGTCTCGCCCACCTTGGGGCTGGCCTTGTCGACCGTGATCTCGGCGGTGGTGGTGCCCTCGATCGGCGGGATGCCGGCGATCGGCGGCGGGACGCAGCGGGTCTGGAATTCCACCGACTGGGAGGCCGTCGTCGCGCCGGCCGGGGCGGCGAGCGCGCCGCCGGCGACCGCGAGGGCGGTGGCGCCGAGGACGGCGGTCCAGCGCCGTCTTCGGGCCGCCGCCCGGGATCGGGTGAGTGCCATGTGTGTGCCCCCTCCTGAGGGATGAGTGGGCGCCATTGACGGCTGCGGGCGAAGAGAAGTCAATGGCATCAGGACCCATCGACTGATGACCCATCAGATCATGTCAAGATCGTGACATGAGGGACATATCCCCAGGTCACGACAGAGACCGGTGCCGCCCACGGCGACACCGGTCCGGGTGGTACGGGCTCAGCTGAAGACGAACGGGCCCGGCGACTGCGAGGTCACCGCGTCACAGTTCACCGTGACCCCGAAGATCACCATCTTGAGGGCGACCCCGGCGAAGTACGAGTTGAGGCTGTCGCCCGAGGCCACGGTCCCGCTCAGCGGGCCCATGATCACGGACTGCCCGGCCGCGCGCGCCGGGTTCTTCTTCCCGGTGAAGACCCGGGTGCCGCCGCCGCCCTTGGCCAGCGTGAGGGTGGAGCTGATCGTGTCGGTGCCGACCGCGATCGGCGTCGTCACGGAGGAGCTGATCGTGATGGTCGCGGCGGTGCCGCTCTGCGTGGCCGTGAGGGTGGCGCTGCCGCCGCCCCAGCTGCCGCAGTCGTACGTCGCCGTGGCCGAGCCAGGCGAGACCGCGCCGGCCGTCGGGGCGAAGGCGAGTCCGGCGGCGGCGAGCGCCCCGGTGAGTACCGCGACGGTCCCTAAGGTGCTTCTGCTTCTCATGGCGAGTTCGAACCCCTTCCGATGCCGAAACGCAGGGGTGCGGACACTGCGTGAATGATGGAGATCTGACGGTCCGTCGGACGAACCGCTGTCATTGACCCGCAGACAGCATGGGAAGGCAAGAGAAGTCGCGGTGATCCTTCACAAGGACACAAGGACAGCGGGGGGCCCGGCGCGCCGCCGGACCCCCCGCTGTCCTGATCCGTTCGCTCACCCGGCGGTGACGGCCACCCGCAGCTGCCCGTCCGGGCCGGCGAGCAGCACCGGGGTCTGAGGCCCGCCGAGGTCCCGGACCGCCGCGCGGTCCTCGTCCGAGGCCGCCTCGGCGTTCGACACCACGGCCGCCGCCTCCAGGGACTGGGCCCCGCTCGCCACGGCCATCGCGACCGCGGTCCGCAGCGCGCTCAGCTTGAGCGACTCCAGCTCCACGGTGCCCGCCACATAGGTGCGGCCCGTCTCGTCGCGTACGGCAGCGCCCTCCGGCACGCCGTTACGGGCGCGGGCGCTCCGCGCAAGGGTGATGATCTTGAGGTCCTCGGCGCCGAGGTCGCCGTGCTCGCTGCTGAGTGTCATGGGGCGAGCATAGATCCGTGAGGATGATCAGCCCGCGACCGGGTACATCGCCCCGCGGCGCCCCTCCGGCGACACCAGCCACTCCAGCTTCTCGGACGTGTCCGCCTCCGGGAGCGGCGTGTGCATCACGATGACCAGGTCCGGGCGCGCCGGGACCCTGAGCTGCGTGGCCTCCACGACCAGCGTGCCGACCAGCGGGTGCTCCATCTCCTTGCGGTTCTGGCCGCCCGGCAGGATGTCCCGCCGCTCCCACAGCTCGGCGAACTCCGGGCTCGCCTCCTTGGCCTCCGCGACCACCGCCTGGAAGCCCTCGTCGTCCGGGCACTCCGAGCACGCCGAGCGGAACTGCGCGACGACCTTCGGCGCCAGTTCCTCCCAGCGCGTGGACCGCCCGCGGTACAGCGGGTCCGTGAAGAACGCGATCAGGCAGTTCTGCACGATCTCCGGGCGCATGCCCAGCACGATCGCCGCCGCGTCGTTCCACATCACGGTGTTCCAGTACTGGTCCATGATGTGCGCCGGGAAGGGCATCCACGCGTCGATGAGCCGCCGCAGGCCGTGGCACATGTCCCGGTCCTCGGGGGCCGCCTCCAGCGGCGGCGGGTTCAGCGCCGCCAGGACGTACAGATGGCGCTTCTCGGCGGGGCTCAGCCGCAGCACCCGCGCCACCGAGTCGAGGACCTGCGGGGAGACCGTGATGTCCCGGCCCTGCTCCAGCCACTGGTACCAGGAGACCCCGACGCCGGCGAGGACCGCGACCTCCTCACGGCGCAGGCCCGGGGTGCGGCGGCGCGCGCCGCCGTCCGGGAGCCCCGCCTGGGCCGGGGTCACCCGGGCCCGACGGCTCATCAGGAACTCGCGCAGCTCCCCGAGTCGGTGCTGCTTCGCGCTGACGCTTTCGAGAGCGGTGGCCACGTCTGCTTCCTCCCCCTGGACGCAATGGCGGACGCGTGGTGATACCTGGTGGTGGTGCCTGGTGGTGCGACCAACAGGATAAGTTCCCGCTCCCCACCGTTGTTCCCGCCCGAAGAAGGTGGGGACATGGCAACGACGACCACCCCGCCCGAAACCCCCACCTCCCCCGCCTCCACCACGGCCCCCGCCGCTCCCCCGGCCCTCACCCGCCGCGACCGGCTCGTCCTCTTCGTCCTGTGCGCCGCCCAGTTCATGGTGGCGCTCGACTTCTCCGTCCTGAACGTCGCCCTGCCCGTCCTCGGCGCCGACCTCCGCTTCGACCCGTCCGGACTCCAGTGGGCGGTCACCGCCTTCGCCCTGCCCTCCGGCGGCTTCCTGCTGCTCTTCGGCCGGATCGGCGACCTCTTCGGCCGCAAGAGGCTCTTCCTCTCCGGCCTCGCGCTCTTCGGCGCGGCCTCCCTGCTCGCCACCTTCGCCTGGAGCCCCGGCTCCTTCCTCGCCGGCCGCGCCCTCCAGGGCCTCGGCGCGGCGGCGATCGTGCCGACCGGCATGGCGCTGCTCACCACCGCCTTCCCCGAGGGCCCGCTGCGGGCCAGGGCGCTCGGCATCTCCGGCACCCTGATGTCCCTCGGCTTCACCATCGGCATGGTGCTCGGCGGCGTCATGACGGACACCCTCGGCTGGCGCTCCACGATGGCCCTGCTCGCCGTCTTCACCCTGGTCGTGCTGCCGCTCGCCCCCGGCCTGCTGCCCGAGTCCCGCACCCCCGAGCGGCCCCGCCTCGACGTGCCCGGGGCCATGACCGTCACCGGCGGTCTGCTCTCCCTGATCTACGCCCTGACGACGGCGGCCGAGCGCGGCTTCGGCGGCGTGGACGTGCCCGTCACCCTCGCCCTCGGCGTGCTGCTGCTCGTGGCCTTCGGCGTGATCGAGTCCCGGCACCCGGCTCCGCTGGTCTCGCTGCCGGTGCTGCGCCGCCGTACCGTCGCCTTCGGCAACGTGGGCGGTCTGGTGACCTTCTCGATGATGTCGACGATCGTCTTCGTGCTGACCCTGTACCTCCAGGAGACGCTCGGCCTGTCGGCCCTCGCCTCGGGCATCGTCTTCGGTGTCCAGGGAGCCTTCTCGGTCCTCGCGGGCATGCTCACCCCGAAGGTGATCGGCCGCTTCGGCGCCCACCGCACGCTGGTGGTCTCGCTCGCCGGCCAGGGCCTGCTCACCGCCGCGCTGCTCGGCATCGGCCGGGACTCGGGCGCGGTCCTGGCGACCGTCGCGGTGTCCGCGGCGTCGATGCTGCACCTCGGCGCGATCATCTCGTACGGCGTGACCGTCACCTCCGGCGTCCGCGACGAGGAGCAGGGGCTCGCGACCGGTCTGGTCACGACCACCCAGCAGGTCGGTCTGACCGTCGGCATCCCGCTGCTCGGCGTCCTCGCCACCACCGGCTCCGACCTGTTCGCCGGGGTCCGGACGGTCATCGCGCTGGACGCGGCGATCGTGGTCGGCGCGGCGGTCCTGGTCGCCCTCGGCCTCCGGCGCCGTTCCTGACCGCCTACGGGCGGTCGAGGCGGAGCCGTACCGCCTTCGGAAGACCGGCGACGACGAGGTCGTACGAGTCCTCGACGAGCTCCCGGACCATCCGGTCCGGGAGCTCTCCGACGGTCACGGTGTTCCAGTGCCGCTTGTTCATGTGGTACCCGGGGGCGATCGCCGGGTGCTCCTCCCGGAGCCGTACCGCCTCGTCCGGATCGCACTTGAGATTGACCCGCAGCGGCCGGCCGTCGAGCCACGAGAGCGCGAACACCTTCCCGGCGACCTTGAACACGGAGGTGTCCGGGCCGAAGGGGAACTCCTCCGAGGCGTCGTTGAAGTCCAGGCAGAAGGCGCGCAGCTCGTCGGGGGTCATTCCGGCTTCTCCTCCGGTTCCAGCGGTTCCACGAGCACGGTGACGATCTTGTTCCGGCGGCCGGCCGGGGATTCGGCCGTCAGGCGCAGCGAGCGCCCGTCCGGGAGCTCCACGACCGCCCTGGCACCGGAGATCGGGACCCGGCCGAGCGCCTTGGCGAGGAGGCCGCCGACGGTCTCCACGTCCTCGTCGTCGTACTCGTCGGGGCCGAAGCCGTACAGCTCGCCGAGGTCGCCGATGTCGAGGCGGGCGGTGACCCGGTAGCGGTCGTCGCCGAGCTCCTCGACGGGCGGCAGCTCCCGGTCGTACTCGTCGGTGATCTCGCCGACGATCTCCTCCAGGATGTCCTCGATGGTGACGATGCCGGCCGTGCCGCCGTACTCGTCGATGACGACGGCGACGTGGTTGCGCTCCTGCTGCATCTCGCGCAGCAGGTCACCGGCGTTCTTGGTGTCGGGCACGAAGGCGGCGGGCCGCATCGCGGTCGACACCAGGTCGGCCTCGGAGTCCCGGTTGATGTGGGTCCTGCGAACCAGGTCCTTCAGGTAGACGATGCCGACGATGTCGTCCTCGTTCTCCCCGGTGACCGGGATCCGGGAGAACCCGGAGCGCAGCGCGAGGGTGAGGGCCTGACGGATCGTCTTGTACCGCTCGATGCAGATCAGATCGGTCCGGGGCACCATCACCTCGCGGACGAGGGTGTCGCCCAGCTCGAAGACCGAGTGCACCATCCGGCGCTCCTCGTCCTCGATCAGCGACTCCTGCTCGGCGAGGTCGACCATGGCCCGCAGCTCGGCCTCGGAGGCGAAGGGGCCCTTGCGGAAGCCCTTGCCCGGGGTCAGCGCGTTGCCGATGAGGATGAGCAGCTGCGGGATGGGGCCCATGATCCTGGCCAGCGGCAGCAGCACGTACGCGGCGGCGGTCGCCGTGTTCAGCGGGTGCTGGCGGCCGATGGTGCGCGGCGAGACGCCGACGGCCACGTACGAGACGAGGACCATGACGACGATCGCGACGAGCAGCGCCTGCCAGGTCTCCGGGAAGGCTTCCAGGCAGGCGTACGTGACGAGGACGCCGGCCGCCATCTCGCAGGCGACGCGGACGAGCAGCGCCACGTTGAGATAGCGGGTCGGGTCGGAGGCGACCTGGGCGAGCTTCTCGGCGCCGCGCCGCCCGGACCGGACGGCCTCGGCGGCGCGGAAGCTGGAGACGCGCGCGAGACCGGCCTCGGCGCAGGCGGCGAGCCAGGCGACGACGACCAGCGCGACGGCGCCGAAGATCAGCGAGAAGTCCATCGGGGGTCAGGAGACGGTCGGTGCCGGCGAGGGGCCGGTGAGGCCCTTCTCCGCGCGCCAGCCGTCGACGATCGCCGCCTGGAGGCCGAACATCTCGGCCTTCTCGTCCGGCTCCTCGTGGTCGTACCCGAGCAGGTGCAGCACCCCGTGGACGGTGAGGAGCTGGAGCTCCTCGTCCATGGAGTGCTGCGTCGGCGCGTCCTTGCCCTGCTGGGTGGCGACCTCGGGGCAGAGCACGATGTCGCCGAGGAGCCCCTGCGGGGGCTCCTCGTCGTCCTTCGACGGCGGACGCAGCTCGTCCATCGGGAAGGACATCACGTCCGTCGGTCCGGGCAGGTCCATCCACTGGATGTGCAGCTGCTCCATCGCCTCGGCGTCCACGACGATCACCGAGAGCTCGGAGAGCGGGTGGATGCGCATGCGCGCGAGCGCGTAGCGGGCGATGTCGAGGATCGCCTGCTCGTCGACCTCGGTGCCGGACTCGTTGTTGACGTCGATCGACATGGTGCTTGTGTACTACTTCCCGTTGCGGCCGTTGCGGCTGTCGTACTGCTCGTACGCGTCGACGATACGGCCGACGAGCTTGTGCCGGACGACATCCTGCGACGTGAGCGTCGAGAAGTGGACGTCCTGGACCCCGTCGAGGATGTCCCGGACCTGCCGCAGACCGCTCTTCGTCCCGTTCGGCAGGTCGACCTGGGTGACGTCACCGGTGATGACGATCTTCGAGTCGAAGCCGAGGCGGGTGAGGAACATCTTCATCTGCTCGGGGTTCGTGTTCTGCGCCTCGTCGAGGATGATGAACGCGTCGTTCAGCGTCCGTCCTCGCATGTACGCCAGGGGCGCGACCTCGATGGTCCCGCTCGCCATGAGCTTGGGGATCGAGTCGGGGTCGAGCATGTCGTGCAGCGCGTCGTAGAGCGGCCGCAGGTACGGGTCGATCTTCTCGTAGAGCGTGCCGGGCAGGAAGCCGAGCCGCTCGCCCGCCTCGACGGCGGGCCGGGTCAGGATGATCCGGTTGACCTGCTTGGACTGCAGGGCCTGGACCGCCTTCGCCATGGCGAGGTAGGTCTTGCCGGTGCCCGCGGGTCCGATGCCGAAGACGATCGTGTGCTTGTCGATCGCGTCGACGTACCGCTTCTGGTTGAGCGTCTTGGGACGGATCGTGCGTCCCCGGCTGGAGAGGATGTTCTGCGTGAGCACCTCGGCGGGGGTCTCCTCGCCGCCCTCCGCCGATCCGTTCCCGCTCGCCCTGAGCATGGCGATCGAGCGTTCCACTGCGTCCTCCGTCATCGGCTGACCGGTGCGGAGCACCAGCATCATCTCGTCGAACAGGCGCTGGATCAGGGCGACTTCCACGGCGTCGCCGACCGCGCTGACCTGGTTGCCCCGGACGTGGATGTCGGCCAGCGGGAACGACCGCTCGATCACACGGAGAAGGGCGTCACCGGAGCCGAGCAAGGTCACCATGGGGTGCTTCGCCGGGACGGTGAAGTGGGCGCGGGCCTGTCCAGGCGCCCCGTCGTGGGGCGCTCCGTTGTGGGCTGTGGGTGTCTGAGTCATGGGCCGGCACTGTGGCCTGCACATACCTCCCGTTGCAGGGTTCTCGCTGCTCGACAACCTCTCGGCTACCAAGCCTACGACTCGGCACGGACAAGCCCGTAGCGGTTTACGAGGCGGCCGCCCGGAAGCCGATGGTGGGCACGGCCCTGCGCAGCGGCCACGGACGGGCGGGGACGGGCAGGAGCCGCTCCAGGAAGGCGTAGCGGCCGCGCAGCGCCTCGGGGTCCTGCTGGGCGTGGCCCTGGACGTGCTGCCACCAGGCGGCGATCTCGCCCCAGGTCGGGGCGGACAGCGATCCGCCGAACTCCTGCACCGAGAGGGCGGCGGTCAGGCCCGCGAAGGCGAGCCGGTCGGCGAGCGGCCAGTCGGCGAGGGTGCCGGTGACGAACCCGGCGACGAAGACGTCCCCGGCGCCGGTCGGGTCGAGGGCGGAGACCTGGATCGCGGGGACCTCGGCGGTCTCGCCGGTGGCGCCGTCGACGGCGTAGGCGCCTTCGGAGCCGAGGGTGACGACGGCGTAGCGGACCTTGTCGGCGAGGGCGCGGGCGGCGGCCCTGGGGCAGTCGGTGCGGGTGTAGCGCATCGCCTCGGCCGCGTTGGGCAGGAAGGCCTCGCAGTGCCGGAGGTCGGTGAGTCCCGCGAGGTCCCAGCGGCCGGTGTCGTCCCAGCCGACGTCGGCGAAGACCTTGGCGCCGCCGCGCGCGGCCTGCGCGACCCAGTCCTCGGAGCGGCCGGGCACGAGGGAGGCG
This sequence comes from Streptomyces sp. NPDC096079, assembly GCF_040303145.1. NCBI lineage: Bacteria > Bacillati > Actinomycetota > Actinomycetes > Kitasatosporales > Streptomycetaceae > Streptomyces > Streptomyces sp. NPDC096079. Next base: position 431,653 of record NZ_JBEOST010000002.1, on the reverse strand, counting down.
ACGGCCGCGCGCGCGTGCGGCGGGTAGGCGGGCAGGGCGCCGTCGAGCGGCGGGGCCTCGTGGCCGTGGGAGACCATCGTGCGCTCGCCCTCGTAGGCCATGGAGACGGTGACGGGCGAGTGCCAGCCCGGCACGGTGCGGGAGAGCGACAGGTCGATGCCCTCGCCCTGCTCCAGGGCGTCCCAGCAGTACTCGCCGTAGTGGTCGTCGCCGAAGGCGGCGGCGAGCGAGGTGCGGAGCCCCAGGCGGGCGAGGGCGGTGGCCATGTTGGCGACGCCGCCCGGACTCGACCCCATGCCCCGGGCCCATGACTCGGTGCCGCGCACGGGGGCGCTGTCCAGGCCGGTGAAGATGATGTCGAGGAAGACGGTGCCCGTCAGGAAGACGTCGCAGGCGGGGTCGGTGGGCTCGCGCAGGCACACCAACGGGTCGACCCCGGCGTCGTGTTGCGGCTGCTCTCCCCTTGCTGTGGTCACGGCAGGCTCCCCGGTCGTGGTGCGGATCAGATCAGTGTGCCCGATGGGGGTGGGGTGACGGGTGGGACGCACGAGAAGCGCATCCTTTACCCCGGAACCCTGCCTCCAAACCCATGGTGACCCACCTCACACACCGAACGGGCGGAAACCGTCTTCTCCCGCCCCGCACCCGCTTGATACACATGGTCCCGCGACCCCGTGCCCCGCGCACACCACCGGGCGCCCCACCCCTTCCCACCCCTTCCGTTCCTGGGAACGCCCATGTCCTCGCGGACTCGCCGACCGGGGGCCCTCGTCGCCCTCGTCGCCCTCTTCACGGCCGGCTACCTCGCCCCGTACCTCCTGCCGACCGTCGTCGGCCGCCTCTCCGCCGGTCTCGGCCTCTCGCCCTCCCAGGCGGGCCTCGTCGGCTCCGTCCTGCTCCTCGGCTCCTCCACGGCCGGCTTCACGCTCGCCGCGCGCGGAGAGCGGATCGGCCCGCGCCGGGCCGCCCGCGCGGGCCTGCTCGCGATGGCCGTCGGATACGGCTCCGCCGCCGCGACCGGCCTCGTGCCGCTGGTCGTCACCGGCGCGGTCCTCGGCGGCCTCGGCTCGGGCACGGCGACGGCGGTGGCCGTCGCCGGGATCGCCGGCCGGCGCGACCCCCACCGGGCCTCCACCCTCGGCCTGCTCTCCGTCTCGGCGACGGCGGGCGCCCTGTACCTGACGCTCCCGCACCTCGGCGGCGGCCACGCGGCCCCGCTCCTCGCGATCGCCGGTGCGGCGGCCCTGGTGTGGCCGTTCACGACCCTCCTCCCGGCCACCCCGAACGGCGTGCGGGAGACGACGGACGCCCGGGGCCCCCTCCCCCACCGGCGCGCCGGCGCCGTGCTCGCCGGGGGCATCCTGTGCTGGTCCCTCGCGCAGAACGCCCTCTGGGGCGTGAGCGGCCGCATCGGCCTCACCCAGGCCGGGCTCTCCGAGGTCACCGTCGGCGCCGTCTTCGCGGCGGCCCTCGGCGCGGGCCTCGCCGGCGTCACGGCGGCGGGCGCGCTCGGCTCACGCCTGGGCCGCGCGGTCCCGATCGGCGCGGGCACGGTCGCGATCGCCGCCTGCGTCCTCCTCAGCTCGACCGCCCGGGACCTCGGCACCTTCGCGACCGGCGAGATCCTGTGGAACGCGGTCTACCCGGTCGTCCTGTCCTACCTCCTGGGCCTGGCGGCCTCCCTCGACCTGCGCGGCCGCTGGGCCGTCATGGTCGGCTCGGCCTCCTCCCTCGGCGTCGCCTGCGGCCCGGTGACGGGCTCCCTGCTCTCCGAGCACGCGGGCTACCCGGCCATGGGCGTGACCCTCGGCGCCCTGCTCCTGGCCGTGGCCGTCCCGATGACGGCGGTGGCCCGTCACGCCTCCGGCCGCCCCCTGGTCCCGGGCTCGATCCGCCGGCGCGGCGGCGCACCGGCGGCGGTCCTGGCCGGCCGGGGCCCGGGGACGCCCCTGGTCCCCCAGATCGGAGCGCCGGAGCAGGAGGTCACCCCGATCCCGGTCCCGACGGCCCGCCGCGGGGCGGCGAAGTCGGCGTTCCGGCTGGCCCGCCCCTCGGACCGGGGCTGACGGATCACCCCTGCCCGAACCGCCAGAAGTGGTCGGGGTACGGGCCGCACGGGTACTGGTTGACGGGAGCGGCCTCCCGGGTGCTCGCCCCCGGGACGGCGAGGCAGAGCCCGCTGTGGGCGTTCACGATCCGGTAGAGCGGGCGTCCGGCCGTGTCCCGCTTCCGGTACTCGACCCGCCACAGGTGGTCCGGGTAGTCGCCGCAGGGGTACTGGTTGACGTTCACGGCGGTGGCCCTGGCCGCTCCCGGAACGGCCGCGCAGTACCCGCTGTTCGCGTTCACGATCCGGTAGCGGGCCCGCCCCGAGCCGTCCGCGCCCGCGGGCCGCAGGTGCCAGAAGTGGTCGGCGTACGGGCCGCAGCCGAACTGGTTCAGGTCGACGACCGCGGTGGAGGCGCCCGGCACCGCGAGACACAGACCGCTGTTGCCGTTCACGATCCGCACCGCCGGACCCACCGGGGGCGCCACGGGGCCGCCGTCCCGCGGCGCCGGCGCCGGTCGCACGGAGGGCTGCCGGGCGGGCGGGGTCGGCTCCGGCGCGGAGGTCGGCGCGCTCGTCGGCACGGGCCCGGTGCCGGGCGCGGTGGTGCCCGGCGCCGTCGTCCCCGTCGGGGACGGCGGCGCGGACGTCGGCCCGGTGCCGGGCGTCCCGCCCACGGTGGACGAGGCCGCCGTGGGCGCCGCCTGCGCGGGCGGCGGCGCCGACGCGTTGCCCGTGCGCTGCGTCTGGGTCAGGACCGTCGCCAGGGCACCGACCAGGGGCACCACCACCCCGGCCACCCACCAGGCCCATCGGGGCGGATGCGGCGCCGGCCGCTCGGCCGGCGCGGCTCCCTGGGCTCCGGGACCCGTCGGCGCGGCCGTGGAGTCCCCTGCGGGACCGGGCGTGTCTGACACGTGCTGCTCCCCCCGAAACAACGGTCGTCGCCCGAGTATCACCCCACGGCCGGACCCGGAAACCCCTGCGGCGGGAACACCTGCGCCCGGGGTCCCCGGTTCACCCGGGCCTTGCCGCTCCCGTCAGCGGTCCCCGAACTCGTACGCCTCCACCTCGGCCAGGTACCGGGCGCGCCGCTCCTCGTCGTCCTCCAGGAAGGACGCCTCGAACGAGTTCCGCGCCAGCTCACGGAGCTGGTCCTCGGTGAGGTCCAGCGCGTCCCGCACCCCGTCGAAGTTGTCCCCCACGTACCCCCCGAAGTACGCGGGATCGTCGGAGTTGACCGTCACCAGCAGTCCCGCCGTCATCATCGCCCGCAGCGGGTGGTCGGCGAGGGTGTCGATCACGCGCAGCCGGACGTTCGACAGCGGGCACAGCGTGAGCGGGACCCGCTCGCGGGCCAGCCGCTCGACGAGCGACGGGTCCTCCATGCACCGCAGACCGTGGTCGATCCGCTCCACGCCGAGGACGTCCAGGGCCTCGCGGACGTAGGCGGCGGGACCCTCCTCGCCCGCGTGCGCGACGCGGCGCAGACCGAGCCGTGCGGCTTCCTCGTAGACCTCGCGGAACTTGGCCGGCGGGTGGCCGACCTCCGCCGAGTCGAGCCCGACCCCGGTGATCCGGTGGAGGTACGGCTTCGCGGCCTCCAGGGTCGCCAGCGCCGACTCGGCCGACTCGTCGCGCAGGAAGCACAGGATGAGCCGGGTGGAGATCCCGTACCGCTCCTCGGCGCGGTCCAGGGAGGCGCCGAGCCCCTCGATCACGGTCCCGAGGGGCACGCCCCGGGCCGTGTGCGCCTGCGGGTCGAAGAAGATCTCGGCGTGCCGGACGCCCTGCGCGGCGGCCCGCTCCAGGTAGGCGTCGGCGAGTTCGGTGAAGTCCTCGGCGGTGCGCAGGACCGCCATCAGGCCGTAGTAGAGGTCCAGGAAGGACTGGAGGTCGCTGAAGCGGTAGGCCTCGCGGAGGGCGGCGGTGTCCGCGTACGGCAGGGTGACGCCGTTCCGCTCGGCGAGCGCGAAGGCCAGCTCGGGTTCGAGGGTGCCTTCGATGTGGAGGTGCAGTTCGGCCTTGGGGAGGCCGGCGGGGAGGGGCATGGTCACGTTCGTTTCGGTACGGGGACCCTCATGAGGTCCTGGGCAATGCTCAGCTCGCCCTCGAACCCGGCGGCCCGCGCCTGGCGTTCGAACGCGGCAGGGTCGGAGTAGCGCTGCGAGAAGTGGGTCAGGACGAGGTGCCGCACCCCCGCGTCCCGCGCGACGGCGGCGGCCTGTCCGGCCGTGAGATGGCCGTGGTCGGTGGCGAGCCGGACGTCCTCGTCGAGGAAGGTCGACTCGATGACCAGCATGTCGGCGCCGTCGGCCAGCGCGTGGACCCCGTCGCAGAGCCGGGTGTCCATGACGAAGGCGAAGCGCTGCCCGCGCCGGACCTCGCTGACGTCGTCGAGGGTGACGCCGTCGATGCTGCCCTCGCGCTGGATGCGGCCGACGTCGGGTCCCTTGATGCCGTGCGCGGCGAGTCTCCCGGGCAGGATGCGGCGCCCGTCGGGCTCGGTGATCCGGTAGCCGTAGGACTCGACGGGGTGGGAGAGCCGGCGGGCTTCGAGGGTGAAGTCGGCGGTGACGGCGAGCGGCCCGTCGGCGGCCACCGGGGCCTCCGTCAGCCGCACGGTCTCGCGATAGGCCGTGGCGTACCGCAGCCGCTCGAAGAAGTGCTGTCCGCTCGCCGGGTAGTGGGCGGTGACCGGGTGCGGGACCTGGTCGAGGTTGATCCGCTGGATCACCCCGGCCAGGCCGAGCGAGTGGTCGCCGTGGAAGTGCGTGACGCAGATCCGGTCGAGGTCGTGCGCGGCGACCCCGGCGCGCAGCATCTGCCGCTGGGTGCCCTCGCCGGGGTCGAAGAGGATGCCGCTGCCGTCCCAGCGGAGCACGTAGCCGTTGTGGTTGCGGTGCCGGGTCGGGACCTGGCTCGCGGTCCCGAGGACGACCAGTTCGCGTACGGACACGGCTTATCCGGGGGGCCAGTTGAGGCCGCGGCCGCCGAGGACGTGCGCGTGGGCGTGGAACACGGTCTGGCCCGCGCCGGCACCGGTGTTGAAGACGATCCGGAAGCCGCTGCCGTCGATCTTCTCCTGCTCGGCGACCTCGCCCGCCTCGCGCAGTATGTCGGCGGCCACGGTCGGCTCGGCGACGGCCAGTGAGGCGGCGTCGGGGTAGTGGACGCGCGGGATCACGAGGACGTGCGTGGGCGCCTGCGGGTTGATGTCGCGGAACGCGACGGTGGTCTCCGTCTCGCGCACGATCGTCGCCGGCACCTCCCCGGACACGATCTTGCAGAACAGGCAGTCGTCCTGCGGCTCTCCGGCCATGTCCCGGACCTCCTCGGTCTGATGCGGATCACTGGTGTGGATCACTGACGATCACGACCCGGTCATGCTATCCGCCGCCTCCGACAGCCGGGGGAAGCCCCTCACTCCTTCGGCATGCGCCGGTTGAGCGCCGAGCGGCTCACCCAGTACGTGAGGATCACGCCCCAGAACAGCACGGTGCCGACTCCGCTCACCGCGTCCGACGCGGACGACCACAGGACGAGCGTGGCGAGCGAGTGGAGGCCGAGCAGCCCGACGGCCCCGGCCATGAACAGCACGGGCCGGCAGTTGCGCGCCACGAGGAGCATCGGCCGGCGCAGCCGCGGCGGCACCCGGCGGGCCATCCACACCGCCCATCCGGCCCAGGCGCCGAGGACCGCGGCCCCGCCGGCCAGGAGCGGGACGGCCGCGTCGGCCCAGGTCGCGGGCGTGGGGATCGCGGCGAGGGTGACGGCCGAGGCCAGGAAGCCGAGGAGCGCGACCCAGCGGGCCCCTGCGGCGGTGTTCCAGGCCATGGCCTCCAGGTTGTAGCGGGCCTTGCGGTCCTGGAGGTCGAGCGCGGCGGAGGCGACGAAGCCCTCGGCGGCCTGGGTCCAGGCACCGCGCCGGAACCAGCGGCGGCGCAGCCGCAGCAGCGACAGGTTGTTGTGGGCCTCGCTGCTCTGCGGGTTGAGGCGCAGGGTCGTCTCGTAGGCCCGCTGGGCGGTGGCGTGGTCGCCGCGCCGCTGGGCGGTGAGGCCGACCAGGAAGTGGGCGGCGTCCTCCTCGGGCGCGAGCCCGACGGCGGTCCGCGCCGCCTCGTACGCCTCGACGGTGCGCGCGGGCGTGCGGGCGTGCTCGGCGTGCTCGGCGAGGGCGGTGCCGAGGGCGTAGTGGGTGCCCCAGTAGTGCGGGGCGAGTGCGACGGCGTGCCGGGCGGTGGCCTCGGCCTCCTGGAAGCGCCGTTCGGCGAGGAGCACGTGGGCGCGCATCAGCCAGCCGCCGAGCAGCTCGGGCTGGGCCCGCAGCGCCTGGTCGGCGGCGTCCAGGGCGGCGGCCCGGTCGCCGGCGCGGTGGTGGCAGCGGGCGAGCAGGACGAGCGCGTCCGCGTCCTCGGGTTCGCCGGCCAGGTGCCGGGCGACGAGTTCGCCGGCCTGCGCGTACCGCCCGGTCTCGTAGAGCGCCTCGGCGCGGGCGAGCGCGGTGGAGGCGGTCACAGCTTGCGCTTCTTCTTGAGGTGGGTGAGGAGGTCGTCGTAGAGCCCGCCCTCGTTGGCGAACATGGCGACGTTCCGGGCGGCGGCGAACCACGGCTCCGTGGACGGCTTGATCTGCTTGGCGGCGCCGAGCAGGTCCTTGGTGGTGATCAGGCGTACGGAGCCGGTGCGGGCGGAGTCGAGGAGCGCGGCCTCGGCGGCGGTCTCGCAGACGTGGGCGAGGTCCGCGCCGGAGAAGTCCTCGGTGGCCTTGACGAGCTTGCCGAGGTCGACGGCCTCGATGGGGCGCTCCCGCAGGTGGTAGCGGAGGATCGACTCGCGGGCGGCGGCGTCCGGCGGCAGCACGAGCAGCGTGCGGTCGAGGCGGCCCGGGCGGCGCAGCGCGATGTCCACGTCCCAGGGCACGTTGGTCGCGGCGAGCACGAAGACGCCCTCGTTGCCGGGGCCGCTCGCGATGCCGTCGAGCTCGGTGAGCAGCTGGTTGACGACGTTGCGCAGGCCGCTGTGGTGGGTGCGCGAGCGCTTGGCGCCGAGGGCGTCCAGCTCGTCGAGGAAGACGACGCAGGGCGCCTGGCGGCGGGCGGTCTCGAAGATGTCGTGGATGTTCTTCTCGGAGGCGCCGATCCACATGTCGAGGACGTCGGAGAGCGAGACGGTGAGGAAGCCCGCGCCGAGCTCGCCGGCGACGGCCCGCGCGATGAAGGTCTTGCCGCAGCCGGGCGGACCGTAGAGGAGCAGGCCGCCGCGGAGCGACTTGCCGTACAGCCTGCGCAGTTCGGGGTTGCGCATGGGGGCGAGGAAGGCGGCCTCCAGACGGTCCTTGACCTCGTCCATGCCGCCCACGTCGGAGAGGCGTACGGCTCCGGGGGCGTCGACGTCCCAGGCGGCGGCGTCCCCGGCGGTCCCCTCGGCGCCGGCGGCCTGCGGGTCGTCGAGGAAGCGGGGCCCGACGAGGTCCTGGACCTGCTGCTCGGCGGCGTCCCAGTCGAAGGAGGGGACGGACGGGGGCCGCGCGGGCTCGTCGCGCGCGGGCACGACCGGCACCTCGGACGCGGGCGCCGCCGGCACCTCGGGCGCGGGCGGCACCGGCACCTCCGGCGCGGCGGCGGGGGCGGGCGCGGCCGGCATCCCCATCGCCCGGACCATCAGCGCGCGGGCGTCCGCGTCGCCGGGCGCGTGCTGGAGCGCGACGGCCGCCTCCGCGACGGCCTCGTCGTTGCGGCCCTCCGCGAGGAGGAGCTCGGCGAAGTGGAGGCGCAGGGGCACGTCACCGGGGGCGGCGGCCACGGCGGCGCGCAGACTGCGGATGAGGGGGGACTCGTCGGCCATGGGCCCAGCCTAGAAAAGTCACCCCGTGCCCCGTCCAGCGGGTTGCCCGCGCTCGTAGGCTGCGGTCCATGAGACGCGCCCGCGCACCGCGCCGGCTGACGGTGGACGGCCGGGTCTGGCTGTGGAACGTCGGCCACACGCATCCCGGCTGCCGCACCTACGTCACGCTGCGCCGGGCCGAAGCCCGCGACGCCCTGCTCCGGCTGGTGTTCGCGAGCGGCCCGGGCCGCGTCACGGCGGGCTTCCCGTACGGCACGGGCGAGGTGGCCGCCGCCGGCGGGCACCTCAACCTGAACGAGCCGGGCGTGGTCCGCCGGCTCCTCGACCTGGCGACGGCCCGGGGCCTCCTCCCGTACGAGACGGGCGTACGGGAGGTGGACGCCTGGCCCCTCTTCGACGCCCTGACGGGAGGGGACTAGGCCCCCCGCCAGCCCGGCCTGATCCGAAGGACAGGCCCTAGCTCCAGCGGCCCGTGCGGCCCAGGACCAGGGCCGTGGCCGCCGTACCCGCCGTCGACGTGCGCAGCACGCTGCGGCCGAGCCGGTACGGCTGCGCGCCGGCGGCCTCGAAGGCCGCCAGCTCGTCCGGGGAGACCCCGCCCTCGGGGCCGACGACGAGCACGATCGAGCCCTTGGCGGGGAGGTCGGCGGTGGCGAGGGCCCCGCTGGGGTGGTCGCGGTCCTCGTGCAGGACGGCCGCGAAGTCGGCGCTCGCGAGGAGCGCGGCGACCTGCTTGCCCGTCATGAGGTCGGTGACCTCGGGGAAGCGGGTGCGGCGCGACTGCTTGCCGGCCTCGCGCGCGGTGGAGCGCCACTTGGCGAGCGCCTTGAGGCCCCGGTCGCCCTTCCACTGGGTGATGCAGCGTGAGGCCGCCCAGGGCACGATCGCGTCCACGCCGGTCTCCGTCATGGTCTCGACGGCGAGTTCGCCCCGGTCGCCCTTGGGAAGGGCCTGGACGACCGTGATGCGCGGCTCCTCCTCGGGGTCCTCGTGGACCTCGTCGACCCGCACGGTGAGCTCGTCCTTGCCCTCGGCGGCCACGACGACGCACTCGGCCCAGCGGCCGCGCCCGTCGGCGAGGACGAGTTCCTCCCCGGCGCGCAGTCGCTTCACGGAGACGGCGTGCCGCCCCTCGGGCCCGTCCAGGAGGAAGCTCCCGGCCCCGGGGACGGTGTCGACGACGAAGACGGGTGCGGTCATGAGGTGCTCCTGTGGGCGAGCCCGGAGAGGGCGGTGTCGAGTTCGGCGGCCAGCACCTCGACCAGCCGGCCGGCGGGGAGGTCCCGGGCGAGGCGGTGGCCCTGGCCCGCCCACAGGGCCATGCCCTGGGCGTCGTTCGCGGTGGCGGCCGCCTTGCGGAGGGGGGCGGTGAGGTGGTGGATCTCGGGGTAGGCGGCGGGCGCGTACGGCCCGTGCTCGCGCAGGAAGCGGTTGACGAGGCCGCGCGCGGGTCGCCCGGAGAAGGCCCGGGTGAGGGCGGTCCGGGTGAACAGCGGGTCCGTCAGGGCCTGCTTGTGCAGCGGGTGCGCGCCCGACTCGGGGCAGCACAGGAAGGCGGTGCCGAGCTGGGCGGCGTCGGCGCCGGCGGCGAGAACGGCGGCGATCTGCGCACCGCGCATGATCCCGCCGGTCGCGACGATCGGCAGCGCGACGGCCTCGCGGACCTGGGTGACGAGGGCGAGGAGCCCGGTGCCGGGGGCACCCTCGTCGGCCGGGTCGTCACGGAACGTGCCCTGGTGCCCGCCCGCCTCGACGCCCTGGACGCAGACGGCGTCGGCGCCGGCCCGCTGCGCGGCGAGGGCCTCGTCGGCGGAGGTGACGGTGACGATCGTGTACGTACCGACGCGGTCGAAGGCGTGGAAGGTCTCACGGGCGGGGCAGCCGAAGGTGAAGGAGACGACGGGGACCGGGTCCTCCAGGAGGATGGCCAGCTTGGCGTCGTAGCCGTCGTCGCGGGAGTCGTCGGTCTCGCCGAGCGGGGTGTCGTACCAGGTGGCCTCGCCGGCGAGCTGATGGCGGTAGACCTCGACGGCGGCGGGGTCGGCCGGCCGGCCGGCCTGCGGCATGAAGAGGTTGACACCGAAGGGGCGCGCGGTGAGCCCGCGGACCCGCTTGATCTCCTGGTAGAGGCCGCCGGCCGTCTTGTACCCGCCGGCGAGGAAGCCGAGCGCCCCGGCCTCGCAGACGGCTCCGACGAGTTCGGGACAGGAGGCGCCACCCGCCATGGGGGCCTGCACGATCGGAAACCGAGAGAGATCGTTCAGTGCGGTGGTGGACATATGGGCATCGTGTCATGCGCGGACCGGGGCACGGGAAAGGGGCGGCACACGGGTGCCGCCCCTTTCCGACGTGGAACCGCTACCGCCCGTTGAACGCGTCCTTCAGGCGCGAGAACAGCCCCTGCTGCCCCGGCTGGAACTGGCCGGTCGGCCGTTCCTCGCCACGGAGCTTGGCCAGTTCGCGCAGGAGGCGCTCCTGCTCGGCGTCGAGCTTGCTCGGCGTCGTCACCTCGACGTGCACGATCAGGTCGCCGCGGCCGTTGCCGCGCAGGTGCGTGACACCCCGTCCGTGCAGCGGGATCGACTGGCCGGACTGGGTGCCCGGGCGGATGTCGATCTCCTCGACGCCGTCGAGGGTCTGCAGCGGCACCTTCGTGCCGAGCGCGCCCGCGGTCATCGGGATGGTGACCGTGCAGTGCAGGTCGTCCCCGCGCCGCTGGAACACCTCGTGCGGGGTCTCGTGGATCTCGACGTACAGGTCGCCGGCGGGGCCGCCGCCGGGGCCGACCTCGCCCTCGCCCGCGAGCTGGATGCGGGTGCCGTTGTCGACACCGGCCGGGATCTTGACCGTGAGGGTGCGGCGGGACCGCACGCGGCCGTCGCCGGCGCACTCGGGGCACGGCGTCGGGACGACGGTGCCGAAGCCCTGGCACTGCGGGCAGGGCCGGGAGGTCATGACCTGGCCGAGGAAGGACCGGGTGACCTGGGAGACCTCGCCGCGGCCGCGGCACATGTCACAGGTCTGCGCGGAGGTGCCGGGCGCGGCGCCCTCACCCGAACAGGTGGTGCAGACGACCGCCGTGTCGACCTGGATGTCCTTCGTGGTGCCGAAGGCGGCCTCGTTGAGGTCGATCTCCAGACGGATCATGGCGTCCTGGCCCCGGCGGGTCCGCGAGCGCGGGCCGCGCTGCGAGGCCGTGCCGAAGAAGGCGTCCATGATGTCGGAGAAGTTGCCGAAGCCACCTGCTCCGAAGCCGCCGCCCGCGCCGGCTCCGCCGGAGGCCGAGAGCGGGTCGCCGCCGAGGTCGTAGACCTGCTTCTTCTGCGGGTCCGAGAGGACCTCGTAGGCGGCGTTGATCTCCTTGAAGCGCTCCTGCGTCTTCGGATCGGGATTGACGTCCGGGTGCAGCTCGCGCGCGAGCCTCCGGAACGCCTTCTTGATCTCGTCCTGGGAAGCGTCGCGGCGCACGCCGAGTACGGCGTAGTAGTCCGTGGCCACTTACGACTCCGCCAGGATCTGTCCGACGTAACGTGCCACTGCGCGTACCGCTCCCATCGTTCCGGGGTAGTCCATGCGGGTCGGTCCGACCACGCCGAGTTTGGCGACTGCCTCGCCGCCCGAACCGTAGCCGACCGAGACGACGGACGTGGAGCTCAGCCCCTCGTGGGCGTTCTCGTGCCCGATGCGTACGGTCATGCCCGATTCCTTGGCCTCGCCGAGCAGCTTGAGGAGCACGACCTGCTCCTCCAGGGCTTCCAGGACGGGCCTGATCATCAGGGGGAAGTCGTGTCCGAAGCGGGTGAGATTGGCGGTGCCGCCGATCATCAGCCGCTCCTCGTGCTCCTCGACGAGGGTTTCGAGGAGGGTCGCGAGCACGGTCGAGACCGTGGCGCGGTCCTCGGCCTCCTCGAAGGACTCGGGGAGGTCCTGCACCAGCTGCGGCACGTCGGCGAACCGGCGGCCGACGACCCGGCTGTTGAGCCGGGCCCTGAGGTCGGCGAGCGAGGTCTCGCCAAAGGGCGCGGGGCAGTCGACGACGCGCTGCTCGACCCGGCCGGTGTCGGTGATGAGGACGAGCATCAGGCGGGCGGGGGCCAGCGAGAGCAGCTCCACGTGCCGGACGGTCGAGCGGGTCAGCGACGGGTACTGGACGACGGCGACCTGCCGGGTGAGCTGCGCGAGCAGCCGTACCGTACGGCCCACGACGTCGTCGAGGTCGACGGCTCCGTCGAGGAAGTTGTGGATGGCCCGCCGCTCGGGCGTCGACAGCGGCTTGACGCCGGCGAGCCGGTCGACGAAGAGCCGGTAGCCCTTGTCGGTGGGGATGCGCCCCGCACTGGTGTGGGGCTGGGCGATGTACCCCTCCTCCTCCAGGACGGCCATGTCGTTGCGCACGGTGGCGGGTGACACGCCGAGCTTGTGGCGCTCGGTGAGCGCCTTGGAGCCGACGGGCTCCTCCGTACCGACGTAGTCCTGGACGATGGCGCGCAGGACCTCGAGTCTGCGTTCGCTGAGCATCGTGGCGCACCTCCAGCTGTCGACGTCGTTCCGGTTGCTCCGCTTTTGGCACTCGCCCTGTCCGAGTGCCAGCGATCCCCCGGTCAGTGTACGGCGGCGGGCATCGCTCCTGGCAAGGAGGCGGCGCCCGCACCCGTTAGCGTCGCCCCATGGACATCGATTGGGAAGCTCAGGGATGGGAGCGGCTGGCGGACGGGGTGGGGCGGCGCCGGCTGCCCGTCTGGGACGCCACGGTCGGTCTGGTCCTGGGCACACGGGCCGTGCTGCTGTACGACACGGGTGCCTCGCTCGCGGAGGGCGCCGAGCTCCGGGCCCAGATCGCGGCGCTCACGGGCGGCCGAAAGGTGACACACATCGCACTCAGCCACCCCCATTTCGACCACGTCCTCGGCACGGCGGTCTTCGCGGGCGCGGAGGTCTTCGGCGCGGTCGGCTCGGACGCCCTCCTGGGCGGGGCCCACGCCAGGGAGGAACTGCGCACGGACGCGGTCACGCAGGGTCTGGACGCGGAGGCCGCGGAGGCGGCGGCGGAGGTCCTGGTGGCGCCGCGGCACGTGGTCTCGGGCGAGTGGACCCTCGACCTGGGCGACCGGCAGGTCCTCCTGGCGAACGTGGGCCCCGGCCACTCGGGCCACGACCTGGCGCTCTGCGTCCCCGGCCCGCGCGAGGTCGTCTTCTGCGGCGACCTGGTGGAGGAGTCGGGCGAGCCGCAGGCCGGCCCGGACGCGATCCCGTCCCGCTGGCCGGACGCCCTGGACCGGCTGCTCGCCCTCGGCGGCGAGGACGCGGTGTACGTCCCGGGGCACGGCGCCGTGGTGGACGCCACGTTCGTGAGGGCACAGCGCGAGGAACTGGCACACCGCTTCGACGTGCCCTAACGTCACCCAAATGCGCAGCTACAACCCGGATCTGACACCGCCTTGGAAGAGGTCGGCGCCCGCGCCCGAGGTCCCGGCGGACCCCGACCTCGTGGTCGAGGAGGTCGCGACGGGCTTCTGCGGGGCGGTGATCCGCTGCGAGGCGGGCACGGTGACCCTGGAGGACCGCTTCGGCAAGCACCGGGTGTTCCCGCTGGAACCGCGCGGCTTCCTCCTGGAGGGCAAGGTCGTGACGCTGGTCCGCCCGGTGTCGGGCCCGTCCCGCCCCACCCGTACGGCCTCCGGCTCGGTCGCGGTGCCGGGCGCACGCGCGCGCGTGGCGCGGGCGGGCCGGATCTACGTCGAGGGCCGCCACGACGCGGAGCTCGTGGAGCGGGTCTGGGGCGACGACCTGCGCGTCGAGGGCGTGGTCGTGGAGTACCTGGAGGGCGTCGACGACCTGCCCGCGATCGTCGCGGAGTTCGGCCCGGGTCCGGACGCCCGGCTCGGCGTCCTCGTGGACCACCTGGTGCCGGGCTCGAAGGAGTCGAGGATCGCCACCCGGGTGACCTCCCCGGACGTCCTGGTGGTCGGCCACCCGTACATCGACGTCTGGGAGGCGGTGAAGCCGTCCTCCCTCGGCATCCCGGCCTGGCCGGCGGTCCCCCGGGGCCAGGACTGGAAGACGGGCGTCTGCCGCGCCCTGGGCTGGCCCCCGGACAACACGGGTGCGGTCTGGCAGGCGATCCTGAAGCGCGTGACGTCGTACAAGGACCTGGAACCGGCGCTCCTCGGCCGCGTGGAGGAACTGATCGACTTCGTGACGGCGCCGTAGGCCGCCGGGGCGGCGCCCACGACGACGGTCCCGTCGCGAGCCCCCCTAGGCCGCGTCCGGAAAGTAGCGCCGCGGCCCAGGCGGGACTTTCCGGACACGGCCTGAGGGCCTGTGCGGAAAGTCCCTAGTCCACCAGGTCCCGCACGACCGCGTCGGCCAGCAACCGCCCCCGCAGGGTCAGCACGGCCCGCCCCGCCGCGTACGACCCGGGGTCGAGCAGCCCGTCCGACAGGGCCCGCCCTGCGGCGGCCAGCCCCGCGGGCTTGAGGACCGACAGCTCGACGCCCTCGCGGAGCCGCAGTTCCAGGAGGATCCGCTCGACCCGCCGGTCCTCGTCCGCGAGGATCTCCCGCCCGGCGCCGGGCGACCGGCCCTCGGCCAGCGCCGCCGCGTACGCGCCGGGGTGCTTCACGTTCCACCACCGGACGCCGCCGACGTGCGAGTGCGCCCCGGGCCCGGCGCCCCACCAGTCGGCGCCGCGCCAGTACAGCTCGTTGTGGAGGCAGCGCCCGGCCTCGGAGGTGGCCCAGTTGGACACCTCGTACCAGGAGAAGCCCGCCTCCTCGAAGGCCGCGTCGGCGATCAGGTACCGGTCGGCGTGCACGTCGTCGTCGGTCATGGGCACTTCACCGCGCCGGATGCGCCGCGCGAGCTGCGTCCCCTCCTCGACGATCAGCGCGTAGGCGCTGACGTGGTCGGGGCCGGCCCCGATCGCGGCGTCCAGCGAGGCCCGCCAGTCGTCGTCGGTCTCCCCGGGCGTGCCGTAGATCAGGTCGAGGTTGACGTGCTCGAACCCGGCGGCCCGCGCCTCGCCGACGCACGCCTCGGGCCGCCCGGGCGTGTGCGTGCGGTCGAGGATCTTCAGGACGTGCTGCCGGGCGCTCTGCATCCCGAAGGAGATCCGGTTGAAGCCGCCCTCCCGCAGCTCGGCGAGGTAGGCGGGGTCGACGGATTCCGGGTTGGCCTCCGTGGTCACCTCGGCGTCGTCGGCGAGCCCGAACTCGTCCCGGACGGCCCCCAGCATCCGTACCAGGTCACCGGCGGCGAGCAGCGTCGGCGTGCCGCCGCCGACGAAGACGGTCCGCACGGGCCGGGGGTCGTCGCCGAGGACCTTCCGGGCGAGCCGGATCTCCTCGGCGACCTGCTCGGCGTAGTTGTCACGGGAGGCGAGGACACCGCCCGTACCGCGCAGCTCACTCGCCGTGTAGGTGTTGAAGTCGCAGTAGCCGCAGCGCGTCGCGCAGTACGGGACGTGCAGGTAGAACCCGAGCGGCCGCTCCCCGGCCCCTTCGAGGGCGCGCGGGGGCAGCGCCCCGTCGTCGGGAACGGCTTCACCATCGGGCAGTACGGAAGGCATGAGCCCCATTGTCCCGTACTGCCCGGGGTGAGCGGGCGGCGCGGGCTCAGGCCTCGCGCGAGCCCGCGTACATCTCCTCGATGAGGTCCTTGTAGGCGCGCTCGACGACCGGCCGCTTCAGCTTCAGGGACGGGGTCAGCTCGCCGTGCTCGATGTCGAGGTCGCGCGGCAGCAGGCGGAACTTCTTGATCGTCTGCCAGCGCTGGAGGCCCTCGTTGAGGCGGTCGACGTAGCCCTGGATGAGCTTGACGGTCTCCGGGGCCGCGACGACCTCCGCGTACGCCTTGCCGCCGAGGCCGTGCTCGGCGGCCCAGCCGAGGAGGGAGGGCTCGTCGAGGGCGATGAGGGCGGTGCAGTAGTTCCGGTCGGCGCCGTGGACGAGGATGTTCGAGACGAACGGGCAGACGGCCTTGAACTGGCCCTCGACCTCTGCCGGCGCGATGTACTTGCCGCCGGACGTCTTGATCAGGTCCTTCTTCCGGTCGGTGATCCGGAGGTAGCCGTCGGCGGACAGTTCGCCGATGTCGCCGGTGTGGAACCAGCCGTCGGACTCCAGGACCTCGGCGGTCTTCTCCGGAAGGCCGTGGTAGCCCTCCATGATGCCGGGGCCGCGCAGCAGGATCTCGCCGTCGTCGGCGATGCGGACCTCGGTGCCGGGGAGCGGCTTGCCGACGGTGCCGGTGCGGTAGGCCTCGCCGGGGTTGACAAAGGAGGCGGCGGAGGACTCGGTGAGGCCGTACCCCTCCAGGATGTGGATGCCGGCGCCGGCGAAGAAGTAGCCGATCTCGGGGGCGAGGGCGGCGGAGCCGGAGACGCAGGCGCGCAGGTTGCCGCCGAAGGCCTCGCGGATCTTGCCGTAGACGAGGGCGTCGGCGACCTTGTGCTTGGCCGCGAGGCCGAAGGGCGCGGTGGCGCTGCCGGTGCGGCGGAAGTTGTCCTGGGTGGTCTTGGCGTAGTCGCGGGCCACGCCGGCCGCCCACTGGAAGATCTTGTACTTGGCGCCGCCGCCGGCGCGGGCCTTGGCGGCGACCCCGTTGTAGACCTTCTCGAAGATGCGGGGCACGGCCGCCATGTAGGTGGGCTGGACCACCGGCAGGTTCTCGATGATCTTGTCGACGCGGCCGTCGACGGCGGTGACGTGGCCGACCTCGATCTGGCCGGAGGTGAGGACCTTGCCGAAGACGTGGGCGAGCGGCAGCCAGAGGTACTGGACGTCGTCCTGGGTGACGAGACCGGTGGCGGCGATGGCCTTGGCCATGTACGACCAGTTGTCGTGCGGGAGGCGGACGCCCTTGGGGCGACCGGTGGTGCCCGAGGTGTAGATGAGGGTGGCGAGCTGCGTGGCGGTGATCGCGCCGACCCGCTCCTTGACCGCCTCCGCGTGCTTCTCCAGATAGGCCTTGCCGCGCGCCTCCAGCTCGGCGAGGGAGAGGACGAACTCGCCGTCGCTCTCCACACCGGTGGCGTCGACGACGACCACGTACCGGAGGTTCGGCAGGTCGGCGCGGCGCTCGACGGCCTTGGCCAGCTGGGCCGCATCCTCCGCGATGAGGACCTTCGACTCCGAGTCGGAGAGGATGAACGCCGACTCCTCGGCGTTGGTCTGCGGGTAGATCGTGGTGGTCGCGGCGCCCGCGCACATCACGCCGAGGTCGCAGAGGATCCACTCGACCCGGGTCGAGGACGCCAGGGCGACGCACTCCTCGGACTGCACGCCGAGGTCGACGAGGCCGGCGGCGATCGCGTAGACCCGCTCGGCGGCCTGCCCCCAGCTGAGCGACTTCCAGTCGTCCGGGCCGGTTCCGGAGGCGGCGGGGACCGGGTAGCGGTAGGCCTCCGCGTCCGGGGTCCGCTCGACGCGCTCAAGGAAGAGGGACGCCACGGAGGGCGGCCGGTTCTCGATCTGGGTCTGTGTGTCGCTCACGACGTCCTCCGGGCGGCGGCGGTGCCTTCTGGCGGTTCGTAACTAACTGGCGAGTAACCTTCGAGCCGGGATCAGAGTAAAGGGCCGAGGACCGGCGCGTAAGGCCTTGCAGGGCGTCGCTTCATAACGAACGAGCCCACGTGGGGAACGCGAACGGGCCCACGCGCACACGGCGCGTGGACCCGTTGGTTGCACAGGGCACCTATTGTCCGGCTTCCTGACTACTTCTTCTTGCCGGAGGACTCGTC
Organism: Streptomyces sp. NPDC096079; assembly: GCF_040303145.1. Taxonomy (NCBI): domain Bacteria; kingdom Bacillati; phylum Actinomycetota; class Actinomycetes; order Kitasatosporales; family Streptomycetaceae; genus Streptomyces; species Streptomyces sp. NPDC096079. The sequence goes on along the minus strand of NZ_JBEOST010000002.1, from coordinate 414,021 downwards.
GCTCGACAGGACGGCGATGAAGGCCTCCTGGGGCACCTCCACCGAGCCGACCATCTTCATGCGCTTCTTGCCTTCCTTCTGCTTCTCCAGCAGCTTCCGCTTACGGGAGATGTCACCGCCGTAGCACTTGGCGAGGACGTCCTTGCGGATGGCGCGGATGGTCTCGCGGGCGATGACCCGGGAGCCGATGGCGGCCTGGATCGGCACCTCGAAGGCCTGCCGCGGGATGAGCTCGCGCAGCTTGGCGACGAGCCGGACACCGTAGGCGTACGCGGCGTCCTTGTGGGTGACGGCCGAGAAGGCGTCGACCTTGTCGCCGTGCAGCAGGATGTCGACCTTGACCAGGCTGGAGGCCTGCTCGCCGGTGGGCTCGTAGTCCAGGGAGGCGTACCCGCGCGTCTTGGACTTCAGCTGGTCGAAGAAGTCGAAGACGATCTCGGCGAGGGGCAGGGTGTAGCGGATCTCGACCCGGTCCTCGGAGAGGTAGTCCATGCCGATCAGGGTGCCGCGACGGGTCTGGCAGAGCTCCATGATCGCGCCGATGAACTCGCTCGGGGCGAGGATCGTGGCGCGCACGACGGGCTCGAACACGTCGTCGATCTTGCCCTCGGGGAACTCGCTCGGGTTGGTGACGGTGTGCTCGCTGCCGTCCTCCATCACGACCCGGTAGACCACGTTCGGCGCGGTGGCGATGAGGTCGAGCCCGAACTCGCGCTCCAGCCGCTCGCGGATCACGTCGAGGTGGAGCAGGCCGAGGAAGCCGACGCGGAAGCCGAAGCCGAGCGCGGCGGAGGTCTCCGGCTCGTAGACCAGCGCGGCGTCGTTGAGCTGGAGCTTGTCCAGGGCCTCGCGGAGGTCCGGGTACTCGGAGCCGTCGAGCGGGTAGAGGCCCGAGAAGACCATCGGCTTCGGGTCCTTGTAGCCGCCGAGGGCCTCGGTCGCGCCCTGGTGCAGGGAGGTGATCGTGTCACCGACCTTGGACTGGCGGACGTCCTTCACGCCGGTGATCAGGTAACCGACCTCGCCGACGCCGAGACCGTCGGAGGCCGTCATCTCGGGCGAGGAGACGCCGATCTCCAGGAGCTCGTGGGTGGCGCCGGTCGACATCATCCGGATGCGCTCGCGCTTGTTGAGCTGCCCGTCGACGACACGGACGTACGTCACGACGCCCCGGTACGAGTCGTACACGGAGTCGAAGATCATCGCGCGCGCGGGCGCGTCGGCGACGCCGACCGGGGCCGGGACGTCCTGCACCACGCGGTCGAGCAGGGCCTCGACACCCATGCCGGTCTTGGCGGAGACCTTGAGGACGTCCTCCGGCTGGCAGCCGATGAGGTTGGCGAGCTCCTCGGAGAACTTCTCCGGCTGGGCGGCCGGGAGGTCGATCTTGTTGAGGACGGGAACGATCGTGAGGTCGTTCTCCATCGCGAGATAGAGGTTCGCGAGGGTCTGCGCCTCGATGCCCTGCGCGGCGTCGACGAGCAGGATCGTGCCCTCACAGGCGGCGAGCGACCGGGAGACCTCGTACGTGAAGTCGACGTGCCCGGGCGTGTCGATCATGTTCAGGATGTGGGTCCTGCCGTCACCCTGCCCGTCGGTGGGCGCCCACGGCAGCCGGACCGCCTGGGACTTGATCGTGATGCCGCGCTCCCGCTCGATGTCCATCCGGTCGAGGTACTGGGCACGCATCTGCCGCTGGTCGACCACACCGGTGAGCTGAAGCATCCGGTCGGCGAGCGTGGACTTGCCGTGGTCGATGTGCGCGATGATGCAGAAGTTGCGGATCAGAGCCGGGTCGGTACGGCTCGGCTCGGGCACGTTGGTAGGAGTCGCGGGCACGCAGGGATCTCGTCTCGGGCGATGTTCAGAACGGATACGTAGAGACCATGGTCCCATGCCCGGCGCCCGGCGCCCGGTTTGGGCGGCCCCGAGGGTGGCTGATAGTGTGGACAGCTGTGTCTCGCATGCCCTCTCAGCTGCGGGGCGCATCCAGAAGGAACATCGAACCTGTAAAGGCTCTTTTCGTGGCGAACATCAAGTCCCAGATCAAGCGGAACAAGACGAACGAGAAGGCGCGCCTGCGCAACAAGGCCGTCAAGTCCTCGCTCAAGACCGCGATCCGCAAGGCCCGTGAGGCTGTCGCCGCCGGCGACCTCGAGAAGGCCACCGTTGCCACTCGTGCCGCCTCGCGTCAGCTCGACAAGGCTGTCTCGAAGGGTGTCATCCACAAGAACGCCGCCGCCAACAAGAAGTCGGCGCTGGCCACCAAGGTTGCCTCCCTCCAGGGCTGAGCTCTGATGTGATCGGCCGTACGGGACCCAGCGGGCCCTCTCTCCCGCTCCCGCCCGGCCACTCCGGACTCGCGCGCGGACGCGTTCGCCACGCGGGCGCGAGCCCACCAGCATGAACGCCGAAGGCCCCGCCACCCCCTTCCCCAGGGGGAGCGGGGCCTTCGCCGTACCGCACCACCGCGTCGCGCCTGCCGGGATGAGCCCGGCCGCAGCTCGCCGCCTCCGTGGGCGCGCACCGCCCCGACCTGTACGGCGGAGGCGCACACCGCCCCGGCCGGTACGACGGAGGCGCGCACCGCCCCGGCCGGTACGACGGGCACACGGCCGCAGGGCCGTCCCCGGTACGACGGAGGCGGGCACCGCCCCGGCCGGTACGGCGGGCACGGCCGCAGGGCCGTCGGCCCGGTGCGGGGCCGGGCGGGGCCTCGGCCGGGCGCATCGCCTCGGGGGCCCGGGGGCGGAGCCCCCGGGAAGAACACGTACCTCCAGCCCCACCAGCCCCCGGCAGGGTTTCGGGAAGGGGCGGGGTGAGGGAAACCCGCTCAGGCGCAGGCCACCGCCTCACGGCGACCCACGCCCCCGGACACCCCGGTCATCCCGGACACCGCCGGGGCTACGCCCTCCGCAAGCGCGCCGCCCGCGCCACCGCCACCACGGCCTTCTCCAGGGCGTACTCCGGGTCGTCGCCCCCGCCCTTCACCCCCGCGTCCGCCTCCGCGATCGCCCGCAGGGCCAGCGACACCCCGTCCGGGGTCCAGCCCCGCATCTGCTGCCGCACGCGGTCGATCTTCCAGGGCGGCATGCCCAGCTCCCGCGCCAGGTCGGCGGGACGTCCGCCCCGCGCCGAGGAGAGCTTGCCGATCGCCCGTACCCCCTGGGCCAGCGCGCTGGTGATGAGCACGGGCGCGACCCCGGTCGAGAGCGACCAGCGCAGGGCCTCCAGGGCCTCCGCCGCCCGCCCCTCGACGGCACGGTCGGCGACGTTGAAGGAGGAGGCCTCGGCGCGGCCCGTGTAGTACCGCCCGACGACCGCCTCGTCGATCGTCCCGTCCACGTCGGACGTGAGCTGCGAGACCGCCGACGCCAGCTCCCGCAGATCGCTGCCGATCGCGTCCACGAGCGTCTGACAGGCCTCGGGCGTGGCCGACCGCCCGAGCGCCCGGAACTCCTGCCGTACGAACGTCAGCCGCTCCGCCGGCTTCGTCGTCTTCGGGCAGGCGACCTCGCGGGCCCCCGCCTTCCGCGCCGCGTCGAGCAGCCCCTTGCCCTTGGCGCCGCCGGCGTGGAGCAGGACGAGCGAGATGTCCTCGATGGGGTCGTCGAGGTACGCCTTGACGTCCTTGACCGTGTCGGCGGAGAGGTCCTGCGCGCTCCGCACGACCAGCACCTTCCGCTCGGCGAAGAGCGAGGGGCTGGTGAGCTCGGCCAGCGCGCCGGGCTGCAACTGGTCGGGGGTGAGGTCGCGCACGTCCGTGTCGGCGTCGGCGGCCCGCGCGGCCGCCACCACCTCCTGCACGGCGCGGTCGAGGAGCAGGTCCTCCTGCCCCACGGCGAGCGTCACGGGGCCGAGGAGGTCGTCGGGGGAAGTCTTTCTGGTGGCCATCGCGATCCAGCATCCCACGGGCCACTGACACCGCCGCCCGCGAAGGGGACGAGAATGGCGGGGTGAGTGAACGACACGTACTGGTGCTCCCGGACCGCGACGCCGCCGAGGAGCTCGCCGGGGAGCTCCCCGACCGTTTCGGCGTGGCCGAGGAACCGCAGCTCGTCCGGGACGCCCTGGCCGGGGAGGACGACGCCGAGGACGCCCAGTGGCTGGTGGTCGTCGAGGATCCGGACGCCCGGCTCGACCCGGCGGAGCTCGACGCCCTGGCCGCCGAGTACGAGGGCTGGCTGGAAGCCCCGTAGAACGAGGGCGTGGCCCCGCCCGTCAGCCCTTCTTGGGGACGATCTGGACGTCGAGGTCGATGCTGATGCTGGACCCGACGGCCGCGATCCCCCGCGCCAGCAGCGTCTGCCAGGTGAGGGTGAAGTCCTCCCGGTGCAGCTCGGTGGTGGCCCGGCAGGCGCCCCGGGTCTCGCCCTCCAGGCCGTTCCCGAGCCCCAGGTACTGGGTGTCCAGGGTCACCGTGCGGCTCACGCCGTGGAGGGTGAGCGCTCCGGTGACGGCCCAGCGGCTGCCGCCCCGGTGGACGAAGCGCTCGCTGTAGAACTCCAGCGTCGGGTAGGCCCCGACGTCGAGGAAGTCGCCGGAGCGCAGGTGGTCGTCGCGCATCTGCACCCCGGTGTCGATGGAGGCCGCGTCGATGACGACGTGCATCGCGGACTGCTCCATGCGCTCGGCGATCCGCACCGCGCCCGCGAAGCTGTTGAACCGGCCGTGGATCCGGGCGAGGCCGATGTGCCGTGCGGTGAAGCCGATCTGGGAGTGCAGGGGGTCGATCTCCCAGTCCCCCGGCTCCGGGAGCTGCGACTGGGGCGCGACCTGGAGCAGGACGTCGCCGAGCCCCTGGTGCTCGCCCTCGGAGACGACGGCGCTGCCGTGGTACGGCGTGTACCCCTCGGACGTGACGGCGACCCGGTACTCGCCCGCCGGCACCGTCGCGAGGACCGTGCCGTACGGGTCGGTCTCGCCGCCCAGGACCTTGCGGCCCGCCGCGTCGCTGAGGACGAACTCGGCCTGGCGGACGGGTTCGTGCACGGGGTCGAGCACCCGGCAGCTGAGCACGCCCGCCGAGGAGGGCACCGCGAGGCCGGCGAACGGACCGCCGCGCGCGGCTCCCCCCGCCCGCTTCCCGAAGAGACGATCGAACATTCTTCACGCACCCCCGTGCGACTGATTCACTATGCAACGAAGTCGCATTCGATCACCGTTGAGGCGTTCGAGGCAAACGGGGCGAGTGGCGGCAAGTGTTACCGAGGGTCCGAATTGGGGATTCCGCTTCGTACGGCCGGCAGCACGTCGAGCTCGATGCCGAACAGCTCCCGATACGCCTTCCTCACCTCGTCGTCACCGTCGAGGATCCGCTCCTCGCGCTCGTCTCCCACACGGGTGATCAGCTTCGGCGCGCTGAGCGTGATCCGGCCGTCCTCGGTGAGCCGTGAGCAGATCAGGGACTTCGGAAAGTGCGAGTCGGGCGAGGTCTGGTGGTACCAGGCGCCCGCCGTGAAGTCGGCGAGCCGCCGCGGCCGCCGCTCCAGCCGGTACTGCGGCTTCCCGTTCCGCAACACGTCCAGGTCGCCCTCCTCGGTCTCCACGATCCGGAAGACCCCGCCCGGATCGACCTGGTCCTCGCGCGCCTCGAAGGCCAGCGGATAGTGGCTGTGGTCGCCGAAACCGACGTCGGCCAGCCACCGCTCCCCCTCCGCGGTCTCCACGAGCAGCGCCATGTGGTCGTACGGGATGCCGGGCGTCCCGTCCGGCCCGATCACCCGCCCCTGGAGCAGCGCGACCTCGTATCCGAGACCCCTCAGGAGCACGGCGAACGCCGTGTTGACCTCGTAGCAGAACCCTCCCCTCCGCGCGCCGACCACCTTGTCGAGGAGCGCCTTCTCGTCCAGGACGATCGGCTCGCCGAGGTGGATGGAGAGGTTCTCGAAGGGCACGGTCCTCAGGTGCCGCAGATGCAGTTCGCGCAGCGCGGCGGCGTCCGCCCGCGCCGGCCGCTCCGCCCCGATGCGGCGGAGGTAGGCGTCGATGGTGACGGGTTCGTGTGTGGTCATACCCGCAGTCTGCCCCTTCGGCGATCGACACCTCACCCCCTTGTCCCCCTCGCCCCCGTCTCTCATCCGACGGGCACGGACTCGCCCTCCCTCACGGGGAGTTCCCGCATCCTGGCCAGCGGCGAGGGCAGCAGCCACAGCACGGCGAGGACGGCCCCGACGGTGGCGATCCACAGCGTGGGCCGCAGCCCGATGGCGGTGCCGAGCAGGCCGCCGACGAGCGCGCCGAGCGGGCGGAAGCCGTGGTTGAGCGTGCGGAAGGCGCCCATGACCCTCGCCCGCACGGCGTCGGGTATCGCCGCCATCTGGAACGATCCCGCCGCGATGTCCACGATCATCACGCCGAGGCAGGAGAGGAACTCCGCGACGAAGAGCACGCCCACCACCAGGGGAAGCGGCCCGCCCGCCAGGGGTACCAGGATCAGCGGCGCCGTGAAGCCGAGGAAACCGACGACGAGCGAGCCCCCGATCCCGATCCGGCGGACGACCGCGCCGCTCCACAGGGCCCCGAGGAGACCGCCCACGGCTCCGGCCGCGAGCACGAGGCCGAGCAGGCCCGCGCCGATGCCGAGTTCCGTGGTCGCGTAGAGCACGAACAGCGTGCCGAACATGAGGTTGAAGAACTGGACCGTGCCGGAGGCCGCGAAGAGGGCCCGCATCGAACGCTCCCGGACCAGCCAGCGCAGCCCCTCCGTGAAGTGCCCCTTGGCCACGGGTGCCGGCGCGGGTTCGACCGGCTTGATCCGGGCCAGGTAGCCGGCGGAGACCAGATAGGTGACGGCGTCCGCGACCAGCGCGAACGGCGCGGTCAGGAACTGCACCAGCACGCCCCCGACACCGGGACCGGCGAGCCAGGCCATCGATCGGCTGCCGTTGACCAGCGCGTTCGCCTGGACGTAGCGCTCGGTGGGGACGAGCGCGACGAACAGCGTGGTGTTGCAGACGTCGAAGAGCACGGTGAGCGCGCCGATCCCGAAGGCCACCGCGTACAGCTGACCGAGCGTCAGCACGTCGAGCGCGTACGCGACGGGGAGGGTCAGCATCAAGGCCGCCCGTCCGACGTCGGCCGCGACCATGGCGCGCCTGCGGCTCGTCCGCCGGTCGGCCCAGGCGCCGAGCGGCAGGTTGAGCAGCAGGGCGGGCAGGAGTTCCGCGGTCCTGAGCAGGCCCATCGCCGTGGCGTCCGCGCCGAGGACCAGAACGGCCGCGAGCGGGATCGCGATGAGCGAGATCTGGTCCCCGGCGAGGGACACCGTCTGCCCGGTCCAGTAGCGGCGGAAGGTCCGCTCGCGCAGCAGTGCCGGTATGCGTTCCACGAGGGCCATTCCCTCACTCCTCTTCGCTGTCGGTGATGCCGTGGTCGGGGATGTCCTGGTCATGGATGTCCTGGTCGGGGATGTCCTGGTCGGGGATGCCCTGGTCCAGGTAGGCGATCCGCAGGATGCTGACGGGTCGCGTGCCCCGCGGCCTGAGGGACGGGTCGGAGGCGCGCGCCTCGTAGGGACGGAGCAGTTCGCCGATCCGCTGCCCGAGGCCGGCCAGCTCCTCGGGGGTGAGGTAGAGCAGGGAGTCGCCGAACTCCCCGGCCTCCCGCCACTCCCTCGGCAGCCGGTGCCGGTTCTCCATGGCCTGGGTGACCCGGGCGAAGTAGCGCTCGACGACGGCCATGGTGAGCGCGTCGGCCGCCTCGGCCACCGCCGCGTCCTCGCTGTGGTCGGGCCACTCCGTGTACCGGGCCGTGGCCCGCCAGGGCTTCTCCCGCCCCCGGCCGCCGGACGCCTCCTCCACCAGCCCGTACTTGGCGAGTATCCGCAGGTGGTACGAGCAGCTGGCCACCGATTCGCCGGTCAGCTCGGCGGCCCGGGTCGCGGTGAAGGGCCCGCTGCTCCGCAGCAGTCCGACCAGCGTCATCCGCAGCGGATGGGCGTAGGCCCGCAGGGCGCGCGGGTCGGTGAGTCGGATGCTGCGGGGCTGCTCGCCCTCGGGTTGGGGTTCGCTGATCTCCGGCATGATGTAAAGGTATCTTTAGAAAGACTTCTTTACAAGGATTCTCCGCCCGCGCCCTCACCGTTTCCCCTCATCCCCCTTCCGGTACGGCCACCAGCCCTCTGCCCGCCCCCACCACCGCGACGGCCCCGTCCCGGTCCGTCCGCAGCACCCTCGCCCCACCCGCCCTCAGCGCCTCCAGCGTCCGGGGCGAGGGATGCCCGTACGGGTTGTCGCGCCCGGCCGACACCAGCGCGAGCCTCGGCCGCACGGCCCGTATCAGTCCCGGGTCCTGGTACGCGGAACCGTGATGGGCCACCTTGAGGACATCCACCGCCCCCAGCTCCGGATGCGCCCGCGCCAGCGCCCGCTGGGCCGGCGGCTCCAGGTCCCCCAGCAGCAACAGGCTCAGCCCTCCCGCGGCACGGACGAGCAGCGTCACACTGGCATCGTTGGGCCCTTCCCACGCCGCCCCGGACGCCGAGTCCGACGATGCCCCGAACGTCGAGGCCACCCGCGAACCCGACCCCCCGGAACCCGAGGCCACCCGCAAACCCGACCCCCCGTTGACCGGGCTCTCCTCGACGCCGGCCCCCGGCCACAGCACCCGCCACTCCAGGACCCCGATCCTCCGCCGCTCCCCCGCCCACGCCCGGACCAACGGCACCCCGGCGGCAGCCGCCGTCCGCCGCACGAACGCCGCCTGTCCGGGCGGCTCTTCGAGCCCCGTGGTCTGGATCGCCCCCACCTCCCTCCCCCGCAGCACCCCGGGAAGCCCGGCCACATGGTCCGCGTGGAAGTGGGTGAGGACCAGCAACGGCACCCGCCGCACCCCCAACTCACGCAGACAACGATCCACCGGCACCGGATCGGGGCCCGCGTCCACCACGACGGCCGAGTCCCCGCCCGCCGCGAGCACGGTCGCGTCCCCCTGCCCCACCTGGCACATCGCGAACACCCAGCCCGGCGGCGGCCACCCCGTCACCCAGCGGGCCAGCGGCACCGGCCGCACCACCGCGAGCAGGAGCAGAGCGGCGGCGACCGCGCCGACCGCGCCCCGGTGCGGCAGCCTGCGCCCCCCGAGGACCACCAGCGCCGTGAGCAGCGCCAGCGCGAGACCTCCCCACCACCCGCCGGGCCAGGCCAGCTCGGCCCCCGGGAACGCGGCGCCCGTCCGAGCCACCCACGCGATCCACCCGACCGGCCAGCTCGCCACCCACGCGAGGCCCTCCGCCGCGGGCGCCCAGACCGCCGCCAGGGCGAGCGCGGCGAACCCGCAGACCGTCGCCGGCGCCACCGCGAGTTCGGCGAAGAGGTTCGCCGGGACGGAGACCAGGCTCACCCGGGCGGCGAACACCACCACGACCGGCGCGCACACCGCCTGCGCCGCCAGGGCCGCGCCCAGCGCCTCCGCCAACCCGCCGGGCACTCGGCGCCGCCGCAGCGCCTCGCTCCAGCGCGGGGCGATCGTCAGCAGCGCCCCGGTCGCCAGGACCGACAGCAGGAAGCCGTAACTCCGCGCGAGCCAGGGGTCGTAGAGCACCAAGAGCAGAACGACCGCCGCCAGCGCGGGGATCAGCGATCTCCGGCGTCCGGTACCGATCGCCAGCAAGGCGACCAGACCGCAGGCCGCGGCGCGCAGCACGCTGGGATCGGGACGGCAGACGATCACGAACGCGAGCGTCAGCCCTCCCCCCGCCAGCGCCGTGGCCCGCAGCGACAGCCCGAGCCGTGGCGCCAGCCCGCCCCGCTCCACCTGGTGCGCCCGCCCCGGCCGCCCGATCAGCAGGAGCAGCACGATCGTGAGGTTGCTCCCGGAGACCGCGAGGAGGTGCGTGAGGTCGGTCGCCTCGAACGCGTCCCGCAGGTCGGGACCGATCCGCGAGGTGTCCCCGACGACCAGTCCGGGCAGCAGGGCCCGCGCGTCCGGATCGAGCCCCTCGGTCGCCCTCCGCAGCCCGGCCCGCAGCTCCCCCGCCGTCCGTTGCAGCGCGCTCGGCGGGCCGAGGATCCGCGGTGGCCCGGCCCCGCCGGCCTTGAGGACCGCCGCGAAGGGCTCACCGGGCCGCAGCGGCGGTGCGAGCCGCCCGGCCACCAGCAGCCGTGTCGTCGGCAGGAGCCGCAGCCACTCCTCCCGGCCCTCCCCCGACGGAACGATCAGCAGGACCGGCGCCCGGGTCCGGTGCACCGAGCCGTCCGACCGCTCGACCCTCGTCACCTCACCGTCCAGGACGATCGCGACCGGTGCCATCGCGCTGCCCCGCACCTTGGGCCGGGTCAGCCGCGGATCGGAGGTCACCGCCACCTCCAGCCGCGCCCGCGCGTACTCCCGCGCCAGCTCCGGCACGGGTCCCCTTCGGAGGTCCGCCGCGTGCAGCCCCGCCGAGGCGACCCCGGCCGCCGCGCAGAGCAGCACCCCGGCCCACGCGGTCGCCCTCAGCCGCCACCCTGCCGCGTCCTTCGGAGCGGCGGCTCCCGGGCCGTCCCCCGGGTCTCCTCGCCCCCGGACCGACACCCGCGTCACCAGCACCAGCGCCACCACCCCGCAGACCACGACAGCGGACACCGCCCACCACCCGGCGACCCCCACGGCCCAGGCCGCCGCCGCCCAGGCCGCCACCGCGAGCGGCACGAGCCGGAGGTCCGCGGGCCCCTCGTCGGACTTCACGGCCGGACCAGCGGTTCGAGATCGGCGAACCTGCGCTCCCCGATGCCGTCGACCTCCCGCAGCTCCGCGACCGACCGGAAGCCGCCGTGCTCCGTCCTGTGGTCGACGATGTGCCGGGCGAGGACGGGCCCCACCCCCGGGAGGCCGTCGAGCTGCTCCACCGTGGCCGTGTTGAGGCTCAGCGGGGCCCCCGGCGCACCGCCCGCGGCACCCCCGCCAGGACCTGGGGCGCCCGGAGGCGCCCCGGGAAGCCCGACCAGGACCTGCTCGCCGTCGAACAGCACACGCGCCCGGTTGATCCCGGTGAGATCCGCCCCGGACTCGGCCCCGCCGGCCGCCCGCAGGGCGTCCGCCACCCGCGACCCGGCGGGCAGGGTCAGCACCCCGGGCCTGCGCACCTTGCCGCCGATGTCCACGACGACCCGCGCCCCGGAAGCGGCCGAGGAAGCCCCCGCACCCGCTCCCGAGCCGACCCCTGGACCTCCCACCGAGTCGGCCCCCGGTGTCGGCACGGGCGCCGCGGCCATCGGAGCGGCCGCGCGGACGAGTTCGGGAGCGCGCACCGGCTCCGGCCGCCCGGTCCAGAAGTACCCGCCGGCGAGACCCGCGGCCACGAGCAGCACCACCGTCAGCGCGCCGAGCGCCCTGGGCTCCAGACCGCACCTGGTCTGCACCCACACCGGCGTCCGGTCACGGAGCAGCGCGGCCAACCGCTCCCGTACGCCTGGCGGAGACCCCCGCTCCAGCGCCTCCGGCACCTCCCGCACCTCCGGAGCGGTCCCCGCCGCGACCGACGGCGCCGACGGGCCCACCGCCGGGAACAGCGCGTCCCCCCGGCTCCTTACGACACCTCCCGGCACCGTGGGGATCCGCCCGGCCCCGGTCCGCCCGCGGGCCCGCCCATGAGGCGAGCCGCGCCCTCCGGGGCGACTGCGCCCGTCCGAACCGGGCGCCCGTCCGGGCCCGCTCGTCGGAGCGCCCGCCCTGCCCGAGGTCCTGCGGGTGGTCGATGCCATACGTGTACGAAGAGTCATGTCCGTGACGGTAGAGATCACGGTCGGCCCGTGCGGAGCTCAGCCGTCTTCCGTGGACGACCGCCCCACTGTGGAAATCTCTCTCACCCTCACGGGTGACACAGGGCTGTGGGGCGACACCCTGCCACAGGGTGAATGCGGCCGGACGGGCTCAGCGCGGCGACACCACGACCGCGAGCAGACCAGGGCCGGTGTGGGCGCCGATGACCGCGCCCACCTCGCTGACCTGGAGTTCCTCGACTCCCGGCACCCGCTCGCCGAGCCGGTCCGCGAGTGCGTCGGCCCGCTCCGGTGCGGAGAGGTGGTGCACGGCGATGTCGACGGCGCCCGAGCCGGCCCGCTCCACGGCGATCTCCTCCAGGCGGGCGATCGCCTTCGAGGCCGTCCGTACCTTCTCCCGCAGTTCGATCCGCCCCCCGTCGAGTTCGAGGAGCGGCTTCACCGCGAGCGCGGAGCCGAGCAGCGCCTGCGCGGCGCCGATGCGTCCACCCCTGCGCAGATAGTCCAGGGTGTCGACGTAGAAGTAGGCGGAGGTGCCCGCGGCGCGCTTCTCCGCCGCCGCGACGGCCTCGTCGAGGGAACCGCCGGCTTCGGCGACCTCCGCCGCGGCGAGCGCGCAGAAGCCGAGCGCCATGCCGACCATGCGGGTGTCGACCACCCGTACCGGCACGGGAGCGTCCTTGGCCGCCAGCACGGCGGCGTCGTAGGTCCCGGAGACCTCGGCGGACAGGTGCAGCGAGACGACGCCCTTCGCGCCGGCCGCGGCGGCCTCGCGGTAGGCCTCCGCGAAGACCTCGGGGCTCGGCCGCGAGGTGGTGACGGGCCGCCGCTTCTGCAGGGCCTCGGCCAGGGCCTTCGCCGAGATCTCGGTGCCCTCCTCAAGGGCGCGGTCGCCGATGACGACGGTCAGCGGGACCGTGGTGATCGCGTGCCGCTCCCTCGTCTGGCGTGGCAGGTAGGCCGTGGAATCGGTGACGATCGCGACATGCCGGGACATGAGCGGGAGGTTACCCGCCGAGGCTGTCGCGCGGCAGCCCGGCCCCCCACCGGACACGCGTGCGCGGCCGGACCCCTCTCATACGGTGGCCTCCGGACGGGCCTACACGCCTCTCGTCCGGTGACACCCTCCGCGCGGGCCTACACGCCCCCCCGTCAGGTGATGCCCTCCAGACGGGCAGTACCTCCCGTCCGGTGATGCCCTCCGGACGGGCCGGCACCTCCCGTCAGGTGGTGGTCTCCGGGCGGGCCGACTTCTCCCACGGGTAGGCGGTCCGCCGGGGATCGGGCCCCGTGATCGCGGAGGGCTCCGCACCGGCCGTAGGACCCGCCTGGTCCGCGGGCCGTCCCCGGCCGTCGGTCGCCGCGCCGGCACCGGCCGTCCTCGCGCCGCCCGGCGTGGCCCCCTGCGGGGCCTCGGGCGTCGTCCAGTGGCGCAGGGCGCCCGCCTCGACGTCGATCTGCGCGCTGAGCGTCGAAAGGTCGTCCTCCGCGAACCTCACGGCCCGGTCCCGGGCGGCGCGCCGCAGCGCGTCGGCGGAGCCCGTGATCCGCTCGGTCCGCGCCGCGAGTTCGGGCAGCTGGCCGGCGACCCACGCCCGGTCGGGCTCCCGCTCCAGGCGCTTGAGGTCCCCGTCCAGTTCGAGCCCGTGGGCGCTGAGCCGGTGGAACAGGTCGAGCGACTCCTTCAGCGAGGCGTCCTCGCCGACCCCCGCGTGCAGCGCTTCCTGGGTGGCCCGCATCGAGGTGCGCAGCGAGAGCCGCAGCCGGGCCAGTTCGCCGGCGGTCCCGGGCTGGCCGAGGCTCTTGGCCCGCAGCGTGGTGTCCTCGACGGTGCGCCGGGCCTGGTCGATGGTGCGGTCGACCCCTCGCTTGGCGGCCTTCGCGACCTTCACGGTGACGAACACCCCGAGCGCCACGAAGGACAAGAAGAGCAGGGCCATGATCGTGATAATCGTGGCTTCCATGGGCGCCCCTCCGGCCTCGGTTGTGGTTCTTCCACGGTAAACGGAAGGGGCAGGTTGACGGTTCCCTTCGGACCCTCAACCTGCCCCTACGCTCCCCCTAGGGGAAGCCCGGTGTCAGCCGGCGACGATGTTGACCAGCTTCGGCGCGCGGACGATCACCTTGCGGATCTGCGCGTCGCCCAGCGCCGCGACCACGTGCGGGTCGGCCAGCGCCAGCGCCTCCAGGTCGGCGTCCGTGATCGACGGGGAGACCTCCAGGCGAGCCTTGACCTTGCCCTTGATCTGCACGACGCAGGTCACGGTCTCGTCGACGACGTACGCCGGGTCGGCGACCGGGAAGTCCTGGTGGACGACCGACTCGGCGTGGCCCAGCTTGTGCCACAGCTCCTCGGCGATGTGCGGGGCCAGCGGGGCGACCAGCAGCACCAGCTGCTCGGCGACCGGGCGGGAGATCGCGCCACCGGACTTGGTCAGGTGGTTGTTCAGCTCGGTGATCTTGGCGATGGCGGTGTTGAAGCGCATCGCGGCCATGTCCTGCGCGACGCCGTCGATCGCCTTGTGCAGGGCTCGCAGCGCGTCCTCGTCGGGCGCGGTGTCGACGACGGTGACCTCGCCGGTCGCCTCGTCGACGATGTTGCGCCACAGGCGCTGCAGCAGGCGGTACTGGCCGACCACCGCGCGCGTGTCCCAGGGGCGGGACACGTCCAGCGGACCCATCGCCATCTCGTACAGGCGCAGGGTGTCGGCGCCGTACTCGGAGCAGATCTCGTCCGGCGTGACCGCGTTCTTCAGGGACTTGCCCATCTTGCCCAGGACGCGGCTGACCTTCTCGCCCTGGTACCAGAAGCCGCCGTCGCGCTCCTCGACCTCGGCGGCCGGCACGGCGATGCCGCGCGCGTCCCGGTAGACGAAGGCCTGGATCATGCCCTGGTTGTACAGCTTGTGGAACGGCTCGGCCGAGGAGATGTGGCCCAGGTCGAACAGCATCTTGGACCAGAAGCGCGCGTACAGCAGGTGCAGCACGGCGTGCTCGGCGCCGCCGACGTACAGGTCGACGCCACCGGTCGGCATGCCCTCGCGGGGGCCCATCCAGTACTGCTCGACGGCGGGGTCGACCAGCTTCTCCGCGTTGTGCGGGTCCAGGTAGCGCAGCTCGTACCAGCAGGAGCCGGCCCAGTTGGGCATGGTGTTGGTCTCGCGCCGGTAGCGGCGCGGGCCGGAGCCGTCGCCCAGGTCCAGGGTGACGTTGACCCAGTCCTCGTTGCGGGACAGCGGGGTCTCGGGCTGGGTGTCCGCGTCGTCCGGGTCGAAGGTGCGCGGCGAGTAGTCCTCGACCTCCGGCAGCTCCAGGGGCAGCATCGACTCGGGCAGCGAGTGCGCGACGCCGTCCTCGTCGTAGACGATCGGGAAGGGCTCGCCCCAGTACCGCTGGCGGCTGAACAGCCAGTCGCGCAGGCGGAAGTTGACGGTGCCCTCGCCGATGCCGCGGTCGGCCAGCCAGGCGGTGATCTTCGCCTTGGCGTCGACGACGCCCAGACCGTCCAGGGAGATGTCGTCGCCGGCGGAGTTGACGAGCTTCGCCTCGTACGAGGAGAAGGCGTCGTCCCAGGTCGAGGGGTCGGTGCCGCGCTCGTCGCTCGGCTCGACGACGCAGCGCATCGGCAGCTCGAAGGCCCGCGCGAAGGCGAAGTCACGGCTGTCGTGCGCCGGGACGGCCATGATCGCGCCGGTGCCGTAGCCCATCAGCACGTAGTCGGCGATGAAGACGGGGACCTTCTGGCCGCTGACCGGGTTGGTGGCGTACGCGCCGGTGAAGACGCCGGTCTTGTCCTTGGCCTCGGCCTGGCGCTCGACGTCGGACTTGGAGGCGGCCTGCTTGCGGTAGGCGTCGACGGCCTCGGAGGGGGTGGCGTGTCCGCCGGTCCAGACCTCGTGGGTGCCCTCGGGCCAGGCGGCCGGGACGATCTTCTCGACCAGGTCGTGCTCGGGCGCCAGGACCATGTAGGTGGCGCCGAACAGGGTGTCCTGGCGGGTGGTGAAGACGGTGATGGCGCCGGTGTCGCCGACCTGGAAGTCGACGCGGGCGCCCTCGGAGCGGCCGATCCAGTTCCGCTGCTGCAGCTTGATGGCCTCGGGCCAGTCCAGCGCGTCCAGGTCGTCCAGCAGGCGGTCCGCGTAGGCGGTGATCCGCATGTTCCACTGGCGCAGCTTGGCCTTGAAGACGGGGAAGTTGCCGCGCTCGGAGCGGCCGTCGGCGGTGACCTCCTCGTTGGCCAGGACGGTGCCCAGACCGGGGCACCAGTTGACGGGCGCGTCGGAGGCGTACGCCAGGCGGTACTCGCCCAGGACGTCGGAGCGCTCGGCGGCGCTCAGCTCGCTCCACGCGCGCGCGGAGGGGACCTCACGCGTGCCGTTCTCGAACTGCTCGATCAGCTCGGCGATGGGCCGGGCCTTCTCGGCCTCGTCGTCGTACCAGGAGTTGAAGATCTGCAGGAAGATCCACTGGGTCCACTTGTAGTACTCCGGGTCGATCGTGGCGAACGACCGGCGCTTGTCGTGGCCCAGGCCCAGCCGGCGCAGCTGGACCTTCATGTTCTCCATGTTGGCCTCGGTGGACACGCGCGGGTGCGTGCCCGTCTGCACGGCGTACTGCTCGGCCGGCAGGCCGAAGGCGTCGAAGCCCAGGGTGTGCAGCACGTTGTGGCCGGTCATGCGCGCGTGGCGGGCGAAGACGTCCGTGGCGATGTAGCCGAGCGGGTGGCCGACGTGCAGACCCGCACCCGAGGGGTACGGGAACATGTCCATGATGAACTTCTTGGGCAGGGCGGCGACCGCGGGGTCGCCCGCCAGGTCACCGGAGGGGTTCGGCGCCTCGTAGGTGCCTTCGGCGTCCCAGAAGTCCTGCCAGCGTGCCTCGATGTCGGCGGCCATGGCCGCCGTGTAGCGATGAGGGGCCGCCGTCTCGGCGGCCGTCGTGATCTCGGTCATGGTCCTTGATGCTCCATCGATCGTCTCTGCCCACTGCCACGAACTGCCCGAAATGAAAAATCCCCTCGCACAGGAGGGGATGCCGCGCCGACTCCGACGGGATGTCTGTCACCCGTCGGGACTGGTCAGCGCGGCTCGGTAAGCAGGAGGCGTACGGCACGCATGGCGCCAGGGTACCGCAGGGCCCGATCGGGCCGCACCGACGTTCCACGGAGCGGAAGGGGCGAGAACACGAAAAAGCGGGCCACCCTGATCAGGGTGGCCCGCTTCTCTTCTGTGGAGCTAAGGAGAATTGAACTCCTGACCTCCTGCATGCCATGCAGGCGCTCTACCAACTGAGCTATAGCCCCGCGCGCGGGAATGTTCAGATTACCGCAGAACCGGCGCGAGCCATCCGATGCGGATGGCTCCCCTTCCGTTCTGTGGAGCTAAGGAGAATTGAACTCCTGACCTCCTGCATGCCATGCAGGCGCTCTACCAACTGAGCTATAGCCCCTCGATGCGTCGTCCCCGGCTTCGATCTCGCTTGGTTCTCGCTTCGATCTCGCTCGCGGCGACGGACAGAACAGTAACGGCCCGCGCGGCAGATCTCCAAATCGGTTTCCCCGCCCCGTCCGGAGCCCCGGGTAGGGTCGCCGGTTGTGTCCGTCTCCGTGCTCTCCCGAACCCGCGCCCGGCCGTGGCCCCTGGCCACCGCCGCGGCGGTCTGTCTGCTCTCGTTCGCGGCCTTCTGGGTGGCGCAACGCCTCGCCCACGTGAACATGCTCGACGTGATGGTCTACCGGGCCGAGGGCGAGACGGTCCGGGCGGGCGGTGACCTGTACGCGATGCGCGCCACCTCGGCGAACCTCGGCATGACCTACCCGCCCTTCGCGGCCCTGCTGTTCGTCCCGCTGACCCTGGTGGGCGTCCCGCTGATGCGCACGCTCACCACCGCGGGGAACCTGCTCCTGGTGGTCGCCCTGGTCCAGCTGTCGCTCCAGCTGGTCCGCCCCTCGCTGTCCCGCACGGACCTGTGGCGCACCACACTCTGGGTCGCCGCCGTCGTGGTCTGGTGCGAGCCGGTGTGGACGACGCTGCGGTACGGCCAGATCAACCTGCTCATAGCGGTGGCGGTGCTCTGGGACCTCACCCGGCGCGAGGGCAGCCGCTGGGCCGGCCTGGGCATCGGCCTGGCGACCGCGGTGAAGCTCACACCGGGGCTCTTCGTGGTCCTGCTCCTCGCCGCGGGTCTGCTGCTGTGGCGCCGGGACCGGCGCATGAACCAGTGGCTGCGCACGGCGCTGACGGCGACCGGGGTGTTCCTCGGTACGACGCTGGCCGTGGCGCTCGCCCTGCCGGCGGACTCGAAGCGGTTCTGGACGGAGACCCTGTTCGAGACCGGCCGGGTCGGCTTCGCCGAGGAGACCGCCAACCAGTCGATCCGCGGGGTCCTGGCCCGGCTGATGCACACGGACGACCCGGGCATGTGGTGGGCGGTGACGGCGGCCGTCCTGGGCGGCGCGGCGATGGTTCTCGCGGTCCGGGCCGCCGTGCGCGGCGACAAGGCGGTGGCCGTGGTCGTCTGCGCGTTCACGGCGCTGATGATCAGCCCGATCTCCTGGTCCCACCACTGGGTCTGGTGCGTGCCCCTGCTGATCCTGCTCGCGGACCGCTCCACGCGCGCGTGGCCGGTGACGGGAGCGGTGGCCCTGGCCTTCGCCTCGTTCGCGCTGTGGTGGGTCCCGCACGACCCTGGCCGCCCCGAACTGGACCAGAACGCGGGCCAGATGGTGCTCTCGGCGGTCTATCCGCTGACGGCCACGGCACTGCTCGTGGGCTATGCGCTGACGCTGCGGGCCTCGGGCCGGGGCGAAGCGCGTCAGGCCGTGGCGAACGAGTAGAACCGCTTGAGGGTGCAGTGCTCGTCGAGGAGCCGGCCGTAGATCGGCTCCCCCTCGAGTTCGCGGTACGTCTCGATGGGGTCGCCTTTTATGATCAGCGCCCGCGCGCACTCCTCGCACCAGTACTGGAACCCGGTGTTGACGGGATCCATGTCGCGCACGATGGGCGTGCCGCTGCCGCACCAGTCGCACTTCCGCCTGTGTGCACCCATCAATCAGCTCCAGCTGTGGCCGCAGGCCGTGCACCCATAGGACACCCTGCCGTTGTCGCCGAGCACTTGGGTCACCCTCCCGTCCGGATCCTCGTCCCCCTCCGGCCGTCCGATTCTGCCATGGCCCCGCAAGAGGGTCAGCGTGATCGTCGAGGCGGTCCCACCAGGGCGCCCACGACGGACGCGGCGGCCAGTGCGAGGACGGTCGCCCACAGCGCGTCGGCGGAGTCCTGGGATCCGGAGCCCGCGTACCGGCCGAGGAAGAGGGTGCCGAACGTGGCGACGCCGACGAGCTGACCGAGCTGGGTGACGGTGGCGAGCAGTCCACTGGCGTCGGCGGCGTCCTCGGGGCGCACGGTCGCCAGCGCCCCGGTCAGGGCAGGGCTGAAGGCCAGCGAGACGCCCGCGCCGAACGCGCCCAGAGCCGGGTAGAGGCCCCAGCCGCCGGTGCCGCCGTCCCCGAGCAGTCCCCCGACCGCGAGCAGCGCCGCGCCCCCGAGCAGGAACCCGGCCGGGACCAGCGCGCGCTGGAGCCGGGCCGGCCAGCGCCGCCAGGTCAGACCGACTGCACCGAAGGCGACGGCGGCGGGGCCGAAGGTGAGTCCGGCGCGCAGGGCGCTGTGGCCGAGCCCGCCCTGCAGGTGCAGGGTCAGGGTGAACAGGAATCCGGCGTTGACGCCCATGGACAGGGCGATCCACAGGACGGCCCGCCCCATCCCGGGGACGCGCAGCACGCGCGGGGCGATCAGCGGGGCGCCGCCGCGCCGGGCGAGCCGGGACTCGTACGCGCCGAAGACGGCGGCGAGCACCAGTGAGCCGCCGAGGGAGAGCCGGGACCACGACGGCCAGTCCTGCTCCTGGCCGAGCACCAGGGGGACGGTCAGCAGGGACACGGCGGCGGCGAGCAGGAGCAGCCCCGGCAGATCGAGGGCACGCGCACGCGTGGACCCGGCGTGGGCGTCGCGGGGCAGCACCCGGGCGCCGAGGACGAGCAGCGCGATCCCGAGGGGGACGTTCACCAGGAACACCGGCCGCCAGCCGGCGCCGAAGAGGTCGGCGCTCACCAGGACGCCACCGACGACCTGCCCGGCGGCCGCACCGGTGGCCAGGACCGCGGAATAGGCGCTGAGGGCCCTGACCCGGTGCTCGCCCGTGAAGTTGCGCTGGATGAGGCTCAGCACCTGAGGGATCATCAGCGCGGACCCCGCCCCCTGCGCCAGCCGGAAGGCGATCAACTGGCCGGAGTCCGCGGCGAGTCCGCAGGCGAGCGAGGCCGCCGTGAACAGGGCGAGCCCGCAGAGATACGCCCTGCGGTGACCGAGCAGGTCGCCGAGGCGGGCTCCGGTGATCAGCAACACCGCGTAGGTGATGGTGTATCCGGCGATGACGAGCTGGAGCGCGCCTCCGGACGCGGAGAGTTCGGTACGGATGGTGGGGGCGGCGACGTTGACGATGAGGACGTCGAGGAGTGCCATGAACTGGGCGGCGAGCACCACTCCGAGCAGCAGGGCGGGTCGCTTGTCGGTGGCACCGTCTTTACTGGGTACGGGCCGTGTCGCGGTCGAGGTCATGCGTCGAGCGTGAGCCCGATCGGATACGGGTAACGAGAGCCCGCCGATGCTGGTACTGACACCACCTGGCAGCGGCGGCACGGGGACTCGACCATGGGGGCGTGACGATTGTGGCAGCACCACCGACGCATCGGCGGCGACGCCCTGAACTGGCCGCGTTCCTGCGCAGCCGCCGTGCCAGGGTGACCCCGGAGGACGTGGGCATGCCGCCGGGGCTGCGCCGGCGCACTCCGGGGCTGCGCCGCGAGGAGGTCGCCCAGCTCTCGGGTGTCGGCGTCACCTGGTACACCTGGCTGGAGCAGGGCCGGCCGATCAACGCCTCCGCGCAGGTCCTCGACGCGGTGGCCCGTACCCTCCGGCTCGACCGGCCGGAGCGCGAGCACCTCTACCACCTCGCCGAAGTGCCGTACGCCCCGGACCGGTCGACCTCGGACGTCCCGGAGGTGAGCACGGAGATCCAGGGGATCCTCGACGCCCTGGACCCGCTCCCGGCGGTGCTCTACAACACGCGGTACGACGTGCTCGCGACCAACGCCCTGTACGAGCGGCTCCTGATGCAGGACGGACCGGGCCTGGACACCGGGCCGTTCGGCATACGCAACGTGCTCTGGGCGCTCTTCAGCCTCCCGGGGCCGGCGTGCCCGGTGGTCGACCGGAAGCGGGAGCTGCCGCTGATGGTGGCCCAGCTGCGGGGCGCGTACGGCCGGCATGTGGGCGAGCCCGAGTGGGAGGAGTTCGTACGGCGGCTGGCGGAGGCCAGCCCGGAGTTCGCCCGGCTCTGGCGCAGCGGTGACGTGGTGCCCCCGGGGACCCGGGTGAAGGTCTTCCGGCACCCTCTGGTGGGACAGGTCCGGCTGACGTCGGTCTCCCTGTCGGTCAACGGGATGCCGGAGTGCCGGATCGTGACGTACACGCCGACCGACGAGGAGAGCCGGGAGGGCATCGAGATCCTCCGCCGGACGAAGACGGGGACGTGACGGAAACGACGAATCCCGCCCCCTGCTGGGGACGGGATTCGGTGACTGTGGAGCTAAGGAGAATTGAACTCCTGACCTCCTGCATGCCATGCAGGCGCTCTACCAACTGAGCTATAGCCCCTCGTGTTCTTCGCGCTCCGCGCTGCGAACAAGAAGAACTTTAGCCTGTGACCTGCCGGAAAGTGAAATCCGGGTCCGGCAGGCCGGTCGGGGGGCTCAGTCGTCGTCGCCGAGGACCGGCTCGGGCAGCGTGCCCGCGTTGTGCTCGAGGAGACGCCAGCCACGGGCGCCCTGGCCGAGCACCGACCAGCAGCAGTTGGAGAGCCCGCCCAGGCCCTCCCAGTGCCGGGCCTCAAGGCCCAGGAGCCGGCCGATGGTGGTGCGGATGGTGCCGCCGTGGCTGACCACGACGAGCGTGCCGTCCGCGGGGAGCTTGTCGGCGTGCTCCAGGACCACCGGGGCGGCCCGGTCGGCCACCTCGGTCTCGAGCTCGCCGCCGCCCCGGCGCACGGGCTCGCCGCGCTTCCAGGCGGCGTACTGCTCGCCGTACCGCGCGACGATCTCGTCGTGGGTGAGTCCCTGCCACTCCCCCGCGTACGTCTCGCGCAGGGCGGAGTCGTGCGCGACGGTGTGGCCGGTGAGCGCGGCGAGCTCGGCGGCGGTGGCCGCCGCCCGCTTCAGGTCGGACGCCACGATGGCGTCCGGCTTGAGCGCGGCGAGCAGCCGGGCGGCACGGCGTGCCTGGGCGACGCCGGTCTCCGTGAGCTCGATGTCGGTCGAGCCCTGGAAGCGGCGCTCCAGGTTCCATGCGGTCTGGCCGTGACGCCAGAGGACGATGCGACGGCCGCTGCCGCCCTTGGCGGCGCTCAGCTCAGCTCACCGTCCGGTCCTTCGGGAAGGCCCGAGCCGGCCTCGATGTCGGCGCCGGTCAGCGCGGCGTGCTCGGCGGCCTTGCCGCGGGTCTTGAGGGCGTCCTCGGGCAGGTCGAGCTCGGGGCAGTCCTTCCACAGCCGCTCCAGGGCGTAGAAGACCCGCTCCTCGCTGTGCTGGACGTGGACGACGATGTCGACGTAGTCCAGCAGGATCCAGCGCGCGTCGCGGTCGCCCTCACGGCGGACCGGCTTGGCGCCGAGCTCCTTCTGCAGCCGCTCCTCGATCTCGTCGACGATCGACTTGACCTGGCGGTCGTTGGGCGCGGAGGCGAGCAGGAAGGCGTCGGTGATCGACAGCACATCACTGACGTCGTACGCGATGATGTCGTGCGCGAGCCGGTCGGCGGCCGCCTGTGCGGCGGTCTTGACGAGCTCGATGGAACGGTCCGTGGCGGTCACAAGCAGGCTTTCGTCGGCGGTCCAGTACCCCTCCAGGGTCTCACGGACCGCCGACGGCCCCGTCGGCGTTTTTCCGGGGCGCCCTCACGCGCCCCTCAGCGGGCCCCCGGGACCTTGTAGTCCCGGCCCAGGATCACGGTGACCGCGATCGTTCCCGAGGGCTTCCCCTTCTCGACCGAGCCGGCCGGCAGCCCCAGGGTCTTGGCCACCTCGACCGCCGTCGGCTTCTGGGCGTCGTCGCCGTAGAGGACCTGCGATTCCTCCTGGGACGGGGCGTCGGCGCCGCCCACGAAGGCGTAGCCGCCGTTGATCAGGACGATCCGGGCCGCCTCGGCGGCCTTCTTCCCGGATCCGTCCCGGACCGAGACGCGGGGCACCTCGCCCGCCTCGGGGGCGGTGACCTTGCCGCCCAGGATGTCCTTGACCACGCTGTCGCCGGCGGCCTCGGTCAGTGCGCCGTCCTGTCCCACGGGGAGCAGGGCCGTCTTGTAGTCGCCGATCTTGGCGTGCTCGGCGAGCTTGGCCAGGGAGGCGCCGAGGTCCTTCTCGGGGAGCGAGGGGTCGAGGATCTGCTGGAGGGTCTCGATGGTGACCGTGGCGGCCTCGGGGTCGCTGGAGAACTTGCGCAGCACCCCGTACATGACCTGGCCGAAGCGCTGGAGCTGCGCGGCCTCGGCCTCGCCGGGTGCCCGGTAGGTGGCGTAGGCGACGGCGGCGCGGCCGTTCAGCGTCTGCTTCTCGCCCTTCCTGACGAGCGGGTCGGCGCCCTTCTTGCCGTCGGGGACGTCCGTGTCGGTGTCGATCTCGATGCCGCTGACGGACTCGACGAGGTTCTCCAGGTACGGGGTGTCCAGGCGCCAGGTGCCGGCGATCTTCGTCCCGAGCAGGTTGCCGATGGCCTCGCGGGTGCCGCTGGAGCCGTCGTCCTCGACGGACTTCCCGAGCGTGGTCCCGGAGCCCTCGGAGTCGGCGACGACGACGGAGTTGGGGAGGAGGACCGTGGTGCCCTGGCGGGTGGTGGTGTTGTCCACGAGCAGGGCGGTGGAGGTGGTGCCGTTCTTGAGGTCGTGGAGGTGGACGACGATCGTGTCGCGCTGCTGCGGGCCGGTCGCCGCGGTCCCGCCCTTGCGCTCCGGGTCGGACGTGCCGGGGAGCAGGCCGGCGGACCAGAGGTAGCCGACGCCGCCGGCGACGGCGAGCGCGAGGACGACGGCGAGCGCGACGATCCGGTTGCGGCCGCGCCGTCTGGCCTCCTCGCGCCGCTCCGAGCGGCTCTCGGTGAACTTGAGCCAGTCGATGACGTCCTCGGAGTCCTCGTCGGGCTCCTCGATGAACGAGAACTGTTCGGTGCGGTAGGCGCGGTCGTCCTCGTCCCGCCGGGGCGGGGCGGGCCGCTCGGACGCGGGGCGCTGCCCGGGGACACCGGCCGGCGCGGCGACCGGCGCGGCCGGCGTCGGAGGGGCCGCCGACGCCGCCTGGACGGGTGCCTGGGCGGGCGTGGGCGCGGGCTCGGCCTGGGCGGCCCACTGCTGCCCGGTGTCGTAGGAGGGGTAGGCGTAGCCCTGCTGCCCGTACGGGTCGTACTGCGGGGTGTGGGCGGGGTCCTGGGCCTGCGGCGGCTGGGCCTGCGGCTGCTGGGCGTAGGGGTCGTAGCCGTACGCCTGCTGCTGTCCGCCGTACGGGTCGTAGTGCTGCTGCGCGGGCGCCTGCTGCTGGGCCTGCTGCTGGTACACCGGCTGCCCGTACTCGTCGTAGCCGATGATCTGCGGCTGCGGATAGTACGGGTCGTACGGGTGCTGCTGATCGTTCACCGGTGCCCCTCCCCGAAGCTCACTCGCCGCGGTACAGCTGGCGCTTGTCGATGTAGCGGACCACGCCGTCCGGCACCAGGTACCAGACGGGATCGCCCTTCGCGACCCTCGCCCGGCAGTCGGTGGAGGAGATGGCGAGCGCGGGGATCTCGACGAGCGAGACGCCGCCCTTGGGCAGTCCGTCGTCGGTGAGGTCGTGGCCCGGCCGGGTGACGCCGATGAAATGGGCGAGCGAGAAGAGCTCTTCGGCGTCGCGCCAGGTGAGGATCTGCGACAGCGCGTCGGCCCCGGTGATGAAGAACAGGTCCGAGTCGCTGTTGAGAGACCGCAGGTCCCGCAGGGTGTCGATGGTGTACGTCGCGCCGCCCCGGTCGATGTCGATCCGGCTCACCGAGAACTGCGGGTTGGACGCCGTGGCGATGACCGTCATCAGGTAGCGGTCCTCGGCCGCGGAGACGGCCTTGTCGCTCTTCTGCCACGGCTCCCCGGTCGGTACGAACACCACCTCGTCCAGGTGGAACAGGGCGGCGACCTCACTGGCCGCCACCAGGTGTCCGTGGTGGATCGGGTCGAAGGTTCCGCCCATCACGCCGAGTCGGCGCTTCCCACGCCCGCCAGTAGGCACTTCCTGCTCTCCCATGCGTGCAGAGCCTACTGGCACGGCGCCGGACGCCGGATCAGCGGTCTCCGGATCAGCGGTCGCGGTTGAAGCGGGTGGTGATCCACAGCAGCAGGAGCAGGGTGCCGAACGCGCCGAAACCGGTGAGGTAGGGGCTGAGGCTTTCGTGGTTGCCGCCGTGCTCGGCGCCCTCGGCGAGGGTGACCAGGTGGGCGGCGGTGCTGTGGAGGCTCATCTTCGACAGACCTATCGATCGGGGATGGGAGCGGAGACTTCGCGCACATCGTATGCGGAGGGTCCCGGCGCGCTCACGCCGACTCAGGCGTTGGCGTCGCGGCCCGTGCCGCCCTCGTCACCGGGGCGGGCGGCCTCGGCGGTGCCGGCCGTGTCGTCGGTGTCGTCGGCGCGGTACCCGCGCAGCAGGAACCAGGCGAGCAGGGCGGCGCCCACGAGGGAGACGAGCAGCACGATCCGGAGCGTGTCGCCCACGCCCTGCTGTGCGGCGGCCGCGAGCTGTGCGGTGACGGTGTCCGGCATGTCGGTCGTGCCCTTCGGTCGTCCTCGGCGTCCCAGTTATCCACAGGACCCCCGGCACACGGTAGCGCCAGCCCCTACGCTGGGTTCAGTCAGGGGGACGAGCACCGACTCGTACGAACAGGGGGCATCCATGACCGAGAACGACCAGGGGAACGTGCCGAGCAGGCAGCGCAAGCGGTTCCCCGGCATCTCCTCGCGGGCCTACGAGCATCCGGCCGACCGATCGGCCCTGGTGGCCCTGCGGAAGCTCAGCGGCTTCGACACGGCCTTCAAGGCGCTCAGCGCACTGCTGCCGGAGCGCAGTCTGCGACTCCTCTACCTCTCGGACTCCGTCCGGGTGAGCGACGCCCAGTTCAGCCACCTCAACGACATGCTGAGGGACGCCTGTTACATCCTGGACCTGGAGAAGGTCCCGCCGATGTACGTCACCCAGGACCCGAAGCCCAACGCGATGTGCATCGGTCTCGACGAGCCGATCATCGTGGTCACCACCGGTCTGGTGGAGCTCCTGGACGAGGAGGAGATGCGGGCGGTCGTCGGCCATGAGGTCGGGCACGCGCTGTCCGGGCACGCCGTGTACCGGACGGTCCTGCTCTTCCTCACCAACCTCGCGCTCAAGATCGCCTGGATCCCGCTGGGGACGGTCGCGATCACGGCCGTCGTGACCGCGCTGCGCGAGTGGTTCCGCAAGTCGGAGCTCTCCGCCGACCGGGCCGGGCTCCTCGTCGGCCAGGACGTGCGGTCCTCGATGCGCGGCCTGATGAAGATCGCCGGCGGCAACCACCTCCACGAGATGAACGTGGACGCGTTCCTCGCCCAGGCCGACGAGTACGAGAAGTCCGGTGACCTGCGGGACTCCGTCCTGAAGATCCTCAACGTGCTGCCGCGCTCGCACCCGTTCACCACCGTCCGCGCGGCGGAGCTGCGCAAGTGGTCGGAGAGCCGCGACTTCCAGCGGATCATGGACGGTCACTACCCGAAGCGCTCGGAGGACAAGGACACCTCGGTCACGGACTCGTTCCGCGAGTCGGCCGGGCACTACGCCGACACCGTGCGGAACAGCAAGGATCCGCTGATGAAGCTGGTCGGGGACATAGCCGGCGGCGCCGGTGACCTGGCGGGCGACCTGGGCGGGCGACTGCGCAACCGGTTCGGCGGCGGCCCGGCCGGGGACGGCAAGGGCACCGACGGCAAGGGCACCGACGGCAAGGGACCCGACGCCAAGGGACCCGAGGCCGGCGGCGCCGACGGGACCGGGGCCGGTCAGAGCGAGGGCTGAGCGCTCGGCGCCAGCGCTCCGCAGAGGGCGGGGGCGGCGGGCCGGGCGGTGGCGTACGGGTCGGTGACCGCCGGACCGTCGCCCGCGTCGGAGGCCCGCGCCCCCGCCAGGAGCGGCTTCAGGGAGCCGGTGGTGTCGGCGCCGCAGGCCTGCGGTCCGGCCTCCACGGTGCTGGTCAGGAGTTCGGCGCGGTGCATGCGCAGGTCCTCGCGGTCGAAGCGGAAGTGCACCACGCGGTGGACCGTGAAGAGCGACGCCGCGGCGACCGGACCGGCGCCCTGGACGGCCGGGCGGAGGGCGTAGGTGTACGTGTGGTCCGCGGTGACGTCCAGGGTGTCGGGGCCGGTCTCCTCGAAGCGGAGGGTGCCCTGCACGCGGGCCGCGGGCTCCGCGAGGGCGACCTGCCGGGGGTCGAAGCGGATCAGCCAGCCCGCGAGGGCGTGCCGGCCGTCGTCGGCGGGGGACTCCACGCTCCGGTCGAACTGTTCCTGCTGGTCCGGGTCGAGCAGCAGCCGCGCGGGCCGGACGGTCGCCCCGGACAGGACGTCGGGGTCCAGGGCGGAGGCCACCAGGTAGTCCTTGGCGATGCTGAGGCCGGTGACGACCTGGCTCTCGGCGAAGTGGGAGGTGCGCCCGGCGATGGGGAGGTTGATGCCCGCGGCTCCGGTGCGGTACTCGGCGGCCGGGCTGTGGGCGAAGAGCTGGGCGGGTGTGCCGCCCGGGACGGTGTCCCGGGGGGCGAGCGGGACCACGGTGGTCCGCAGGGGCTCGGCCCGCTGGTCGACGGGGGGCTGGTACGGGTTGCGAACGCCCAGGTAGATGGCGGTGCCGAAGGCGAGGAGGATCAGCAGCACGAGCATGACCGCCTGGCGGGATCCGCTCCGGGCCTCCCAGGAGGAGCGGCTGCGGACGGCGCGGGCGTGCTCGCCCATCCGCTCCTGGGCGGAGAACTCCTGGAGGTGGGCAGCCCGGATGAACGCCTCGTCGAAGACGACGGATCGGTATTCGTCCTCACCGCCGCCGGAGAAGCCCTCGGGTGTCCCCTCAGGCGGGTCGCCACGCCTGGCCATACTTTCAGGGTAGGTCCGCCGGAGCTTCGGTAAACGCCCAGGTATACGACAAGTTCGGAAGAATTCCGCCGTCAGGGTGGACCGGGGAGCGAGGGGCGCCTAGTGCCGGTGAACCTTTCCGGTCACAGCGCTAGCGGGGGGACACCGCCCCGGCCGCGGGGGCGGGAGCGGGGGCCTGGGCGGCCGGCGGGGCAGGGTTCGGCTGCGGCGTGTCGACGCCGGTGGTGGCCGGGGGCGGGACCTGGTCCTCGCGGTGGGCGGCGGCGCCCCGGTAGACGGCGCTGAAGGCGAGGGCGACCATGCCGACGCCCATGACGAGGGCGAGGACCCAGGCGACGGGCCGGAGCCAGCGGGCCCGGCCCCGGTACGGGCGCAGGGCGCCGCCGTGGCGGCCGTAGGGGCTCGCGTCGTCGCCGACGTCGTCGGGCTCGTAGGTGAGGCCGAGCGGGTCGGGGCCGTCCTCGTAGGGGTCGTCCTCGACGGATCCGCCGCCGGCACGGGCGCGGGCGGCCTCGGCCTCCGCACGGGCCTGGGCGGCGGCGAGGAGCCGCTCGACCGCGGTGGGCTCGTGGATCGTGGCGGCCCTGACGAAGGCCTCGTCGAAGACCACGTCGGCGTAGATCTCGTCAGCGCCTCCGCGGTCGACTTCCTCGGGGTCCCCGCCGTCCTGGAACGGCCTGCCCCCCACGTCGTCCGGCACGGACTCAGAGTAGACCCGGAAGGTGGTTTTGGGCAGGGAGAGTGCGAAGCCTCCCTGCCCGTCCCTCCCCGTACCGATAGGAGGTGTTACCGCACGTGACCGTCACCGGTGACGATGTACTTGGTCGAGGTCAGCTCGGGAAGGCCCATCGGGCCCCGGGCGTGGAGCTTCTGGGTGGAGATGCCGATCTCGGCGCCGAAGCCGAACTGGCCGCCGTCCGTGAACCGGGTGGAGGCGTTCACGGCGACCGTGGTGGAGTCGACCAGCTGGGTGAAGCGGCGGGCCGCGGCCTGCGAGGTGGTGACGATCGCCTCGGTGTGGCCGGAGGACCACATCCGGATGTGCTCGACGGCCTTGTCGAGGGAGTCGACGACGGCGGCGGCGATGTCGTACGAGAGGTACTCGGTCTCCCAGTCCTCGGCGGTGGCCGGGACGACGGTGGCCTTGGAGCCCTCGGCGAGGGCGAGGACCCGCTCGTCGGCGTGGACGGTGACTCCGGCCTCGGCGAGGGCGGCGAGCGCCTTGGGCAGGAAGGCCTCGGCGACGTCCTGGTGGACGAGGAGGGTCTCGGCGGAGTTGCAGACGCTGACCCGCTGGGCCTTGGAGTTGATCAGGATGTCGACGGCCATGTCGAGGTCCGTCTGGGCGTCGACGTAGACGTGGCAGTTGCCGGTGCCGGTCTCGATGACCGGGACGGTGGACTCCTCGACGACCGTCTTGATCAGGGAGGCACCGCCGCGCGGGATGAGGACGTCGACCAGGCCGCGGGCGCGCATCAGCTCGTGGACCGACTCGCGGGACTCGCCGGGGACGAGCTGGATCGCGTCGGCGGGCAGTCCGGCGCCGCCGACGGCGTCGCGCAGGACGGTCACCAGGGCGCTGTTGGAGGCGTACGCGGAGGAGGAGCCGCGGAGCAGGACGGCGTTGCCGGACTTGAGGCAGAGGGCGGCGGCGTCGACGGTGACGTTGGGCCGGGCCTCGTAGATGATGCCGACGACGCCGAGCGGGACGCGGACCTGGCGCAGGTCGATGCCGTTGGGGAGGGTCGACCCGCGGACGACCTCGCCGACGGGGTCGGGCAGCGCGGCGACGTCGCGGACGTCGGCGGCGATG
The DNA here is from genome assembly GCF_040303145.1 of Streptomyces sp. NPDC096079. Classification (NCBI taxonomy): domain Bacteria; kingdom Bacillati; phylum Actinomycetota; class Actinomycetes; order Kitasatosporales; family Streptomycetaceae; genus Streptomyces; species Streptomyces sp. NPDC096079. Next base: position 384,264 of record NZ_JBEOST010000002.1, on the reverse strand, counting down.
GCCCGGACGCGCTCCGGGGTGAGGGTCAGGCGGTCGATGACGGCCTCGCTGGTCCCGGCTTCACGGGCCTTGGCGATGTCCACGGCGTTGGCTTCGACGATCTCGGCCGTGCGGACTTCCAGGGCGTCCGCGATCGCGAGGAGCGCGTCGTCCTTGGCCGCGCGCGGGAGTGGCGCGATTTCGGCGGCGGCGCCACGGGCCCGGTAGGCGGCCCGGGTGACCGGGGAGAGGTTGTCGAGGGGCGTGAGCGAGGTCATGCCCGCAGGGTACTGGCACCCCTGCGGACATCCCTCACGTATCCCGCACTCCGAGACGTACCTCCACCGGTACGAGACGGTCGCGCGGTCGTCAGTAGGGGTGGACGCCGACCGGGGCGGCCGGCGGGGGACCGTAGCCCTCCGCGATCCGCTGGTGGTAGGTCTCGCGGTCGATCACCTCAAGGCCGACGATCTCCCAGGGCGGCAGCTTGGCGGTCTGCCGGTGCTCGCCCCAGAGGCGCAGGGCGACGGCCGCCGCGTCGTGCAGGTCGCGGGCCTCCTCCCAGTACCGGATCTCGGCGTGGTCGTTGGCGTAGCGGCTGGTCAGCAGGAAGGGGTGGTCGTGGGCCAGCTGTTCGAGGCCTCGTCGCACCTCCTTCAGCGGTGACTCCACGCCCGACACACTGAGAGTGATGTGCCAGAGCTTGGACACCGGCCGTTCCTCACGTGTCTCGGTGGTGGTCTCGGTCTTCCTGTCCGTGGACCTGTCCCGTGCCTCGTCGAAGTCGGCTCCGGCCTCGACACTGGTCAGGGCGCGTTCGGCAGTCCCGCGGGGCGGTGCCCCTGGGCGCGCTCGTCTCACCGGCGGCCTCCTGTGTGATGCGTGTGGTGCTGTACCCCGCCTTGTCTTACCCCCGAGACAAAGTTGACCAGTCCGAGGCGGCACTTGGGGCGGTTTTGGTAAACGTCCCTTCCGGATGGCCAGACTTTCAGCCGTTTCGGCGGCGGCCGAATCAGCGGATGACGACCAGGTCGTCGCGGTGGACGACCTCCCGCTCGTACTCGGGTCCGAGGTCCTTGGCCAGTTCGTGGGTGGAGCGGCCGAGCATCCGGGGCAGCTCCTTGGCGTCGAAGTTGACGAGGCCGCGGGCGACGGCCCGGCCGGCGGCGTCGCGGAGCTCGACGGGGTCGCCGGCCACGAAATCGCCCTCGACGGCCGCGACCCCGGCCGCGAGCAGGGACTTCTTGCCCTCGACGACGGCGCGTACGGCTCCGTCGTCGAGGCTGAGGGAGCCCTGCGGGGTGGAGGCGTGGGCGAGCCAGAGCAGCCGGTCGGCGGAGCGGCGCCCGGTGCGGTGGAAGTACGTGCCGGTGTCCCGGCCGCCGAGGGCGTCGGCGGCGCGGCTCGCGGAGGTGAGGACCACGGGGATGCCCGCGGCGGCGGCGATGCGGGCCGCCTCGACCTTGGTGACCATGCCGCCGGTGCCGACGCCCGCCTTGCCGGCGGAGCCGATCTCGACGTGGGCGATGTCCGAGGGGCCGGTGACCTGGGCGATCCTCGACGTGCCGGGCTTGGAGGGGTCTCCGTCGTACAGTCCGTCGACGTCGGAGAGCAGGACGAGCAGGTCGGCGCGGACGAGGTGGGCGACGAGGGCGGCGAGCCGGTCGTTGTCGCCGAAGCGGATCTCGTCGGTGGCGACGGTGTCGTTCTCGTTGACGACGGGCAGCGCGCCCATGGCGAGGAGCTGGTCCAGGGTCCGGTACGCGTTGCGGTAGTGGGCGCGCCGGCTGGTGTCGTCGGTGGTGAGGAGCACCTGGCCGACGCGGACGCCGTAGCGGGCGAAGGAGGCGGTGTAGCGGGCGACGAGGAGGCCCTGGCCGACGCTGGCGGCGGCCTGCTGGCGGGCGAGGTCCTTGGGGCGGCGGGTGAGGCCGAGCGGGGCGAGTCCCGCGGCGATGGCGCCGGAGGAGACGAGGACGATCTCCTTCTCGCCGCCGCTGCGGACCTTGGCGAGGACGTCGACGAGGGCGTCGACGCGGTCGGCGTCGAGTCCTCCGGAGGCGGTGGTGAGCGAGGAGGAGCCGACCTTGACGACGATCCTGCGGGCCTCCGTCACGTACTGCCTTGCCACGTCCGTCTGTCCGGTCACCTGCGTCGCCACCTGCGTCGTCCTCACTCGGCTGTCCCACGCGCCGCGCGCTCCGCGCCGCGGCTGCCAGGCAATCTACGCGAGGCGGGAGGGCTGCCGCTCGTCCGTTTCGCTCCCTGGACCGGGGTCGGCGGAGGGCCGCGCGGTGCCGCGGGGCACCAGGATCCGCTGGGAGATCAGGTAGGTGAACGGGATCGCGACGACGGCCGCGACGAGTGGCGCGATTCTTTCGTCCGTTCCGGCCCAGGTGACGAGTGCGTAGAGACCGACGCTCTGCACCAGGTAGTTGGTGACGTTGGTGAGCGGGAAGAGGGCGAACTTCTTCCAGGTCGGCCGGGTGCGGTAGGTGAAGTAGGTGTTGAGGAAGAAGGAGCCGACCATGCTGAGGAGGAAGGCGAGGGAGTACGCGGCGAAGTACGGCATCCAGGGGTGCAGGAGCAGGTAGCAGCCGAAGAAGGTGCCGGTGTTGACCCCGCCGACCAGCGCGAAGCGGACGATCTCGGCCAGCCGGGCCTGCCGGGCGCCGGGGCCGCCCCCCGTGCCCTCCCCGTCCGGGGCGGCCTCCATCAGCGGTCCCGCTCGGCGCTGACGACGCGGACGCGTTCGGCGGCGACGCGCTCGGCGGCCGAGCGGCCGGAGGAGCGGTGGGTCTCCTTCACGAGGAAGTGGGGCCGCCGCTTGGTCTCGTAGTAGATGCGGCCGATGTACTCGCCGATGAGCCCGAGCATCACCATCTGCACGCCGCCGAGCCCCACGATGATCGCGACCAGCGTGACGTAGCCGGGTGCGGTGACGCCGTGGGTGATCGCGGCGACGGTCACCCAGACCGCGTAGAGGGCGGCGAGGCCGGTGAGCATCATGCCGAGCCAGAGGGCGATGCGCAGCGGACGGTTGTTGAAGGAGATCAGCCCGTCCATGCCGTAGTTGAGCAGGGAGCTGAACTTCCACTTCGTCTCGCCGCCCTCGCGTGCGGCGTTCTGGTAGTCGAAGGTGACGGTGTCGAAGCCGATCCAGGAGAACAGGCCCTTGGAGAAGCGGTTGTACTCGGGCAGGGAGAGGAGCGCGTCGACGGCGGGCCGGGAGAGCAGGCGGAAGTCTCCTACGCCGTCGGTGAGTTCGACGTCGACCCAGCGGTTGACGGCCCGGTAGTACACCCGGCTGAGTGCCGTACGGACCTTCTTGTCGCCCTCGCGGGTGCGCCGCGCCATCACCTGGTCGTGGCCCTGGTGGTAGAGGTCGAGCATGCGCGCGAGCAGCTCGGGCGGGTGCTGGAGGTCGGCGTCCATGATGACGACGGCGTCGCCGGTGGATTTGCGCAGGCCGGCGAGCATGGCGGCCTCCTTGCCGAAGTTGCGGCTGAAGGAGGCGTACTGGGTGTGCTGCGGGTGTCGGGCGGCGATCTCGCGCAGCTTGCCCAGCGTCCCGTCGGAGCTGCCGTCGTCGACGTAACAGATCTCGTATCCGACCGGGAGTGCGTCGAGCACCTGTCGCATCCGTGTGTCGAACCGCTCGATGACGTCTTCCTCGTTGAAACAGGGGACGACGACGGAAAGCCTGGTCATGGAACGGTCACTCCAGAGGGATGGGCGAGAAGACGTCCCGAGGGACTGGAAGGACCGCCACCGGACTCTCCTTCGAGCTGCGCGGCCACGGTACGGCGGAGCGGTGACCGCCCGGCGTCGTCCGAGTGGCCGCGCCCGGTCGGCATGTCGTCCATGGGGCAAAGCATGTGGGGAAGATATTGATGTAAGTGACCTTTTCACCCATTTGTCACCCATAGGGGCGACACGCCGACCTTGGCCAGCTGGAGCGATGACCGTTGAGCAGGACGACCATCTCGGAGCACGGTGACGCGCTGATGCGGAAGACGGACGGAACCACCGGCCCGGAGGAGACGGAGGGGAGGGCCGGCGCGGAGGGCACCGAGGACACGGCCGAGGCAGAGGGCACGGAGAGCACGGAGGACAGGGAGGACAGGGAGGGCACGGAGGACGCGGAGGGCACGGAGGCGACCGGCGGCGGGGACGACGGGCCTCAGGGCGTGCTCCGGCGGCTGCCGCCCCTGCTCGCGCTGGTCGTCGCCGCCGGAGCTGGCGTGCTGCTCTCCGTCGGCGCCTTCCTCGGCGTCTACGTGCGCCCCACCTCGGACGACTGGTGCGCCCTCTGGAAGGCCCGCGACATGGGCCCCCTCGGCATCACCTCGGACTTCTACCGCACCCAGAACGGGCGCGTCACGAACGCCTTCCTCACCGGCCTCCTCTACTCCGACGGCATGCTGGGGCCGAAGCTGCTGCCCGCGTTCCTGATCGTCACGCTCGGGGTGGGGCTGTTCCTCCTCGCCCGGGAGGTGCTGCGCGCCCTGCGCCTGCCGTTCCCGGTGGTGGCGACCGCGACGGCGGTCCTGGTGCTGGAAGCGCTGCTCTTCCTCGCGGGGACCCGCGCGTACCAGGTGCTGCTCTGGGCCCCGTCCACCATCTCCCACACCCTCCCGAGCGTCCTCGGCGTCTGGGCCGTCCTCTCGGGCGTGTGGGCGGCCCGCAGCCGCCGGCCGTGGGCCCGGTCCGCCGCCGTCGGCGCGGCGGTCCTGCTCGGCACGGCGGCCGGCACCCTCAGCGAACCCTTCGTCGCCATGTCCGGGCTGCTCGCCGCGACGGCCTGTGTGCTCTGCCTCCCCCGGCTGCGCCTCGCCCACGACCGCTTCGCCTCGACGTGGTGCGCCGCCTGGTGCCTGGGACTGGTCATCGGCTCGGTGGTGCTGTTCGTCTCCCCCGGGGCGCGCTGGCGGCGCTCCCAGCAGCCGCCGCGGCCGCTGTCCCTCGCGGAGCTGGGGGCGACGCTCCAGGACTGGGCGCGGGTCTGGGAGACGATCGGCTCCCAGTGGGCGTACGCGGGCGCCCTCGCCGCCGGGGTGCTGCTCGGGCTCGTGATGGCGCTCACGGGGCGGACCGCGCCCGGGGCCGCGGGGCGGCTGTCGCGCGGCACGGTCCTGGTGATCGCCGTGCTGCCGGTGCCGCTGATCGCGCTGGGCAGCCTGGTGACGGTCTACGGCCTGCGCGGGGGGTACGGGGCGGGCGGCTGGACATACGCGCGCGCGTGGACCAGCTTCCTGGTGCCGTTCCTGATCGCGCTGTGCGGGTACGGGGCATGGCTCGGGCACCGGATCGGGCGGCGGCTCGGGGCCCGGTCCGTCCTCGCGGCGGCCGCGGCGGGGATCGCGGGGGTCGTCGCCGTGGCGGGCACGGCCGCCCTGGTGCCGGCGACGCGGACGCTCACCACGAGGACGGTGGAGCGCAGCGTGGCCTGGGACCGGCAGGACGCGACGATCCGCGCGGAGAGGGCGGCCGGCCGCGAGGCCGTGCCGTACCGGCCGCTGCTCATCGGCGGTCTCGCGGAGCCCTTCTTCACGACCGTGTACGCGAAGGACTGGGTGGCGCAGTGCGCCGCGCGCTACTACGGGGTGGACCGGCTGCGCCGGTCATGACACACCACACCTCGGGACGGCTGTGACGCCTGTCACGCGCGATGACCGGAAGTGAACAGCTTTGGGGTAGGTTCTCGCCACATGTGCCATCGTCCGCACAGCCGCTCCGGAACAGGCGCCCGAGAGGGCGACCCCTCACGCGCGCGGATGGTTGCCTACGACCCGCTCTCTGTCCCGTAACGATCGGGACACGGGGCCCGTCGTCGCGCCCGAAGCGGCGGCGAAGCAGGTGGACAACACCAGGTAGCTTGGGTGTGTCTAGAGGAAAGACAAGTGGATCGAGGTGCAAGTGCCTGACGTCTCCGTGGTCGTCATCGCGTACAACGACGCAGAGCGTCTCCCGACGGCCGTTCAGTCGGTACTGGATCAGACCCTGCAGGCCGTCGAAGTGGTCATCGTCGACGACTGCAGCAAGGACAGCACCTTCGAGGTCGCCCAGGCGCTCGCCGCCGCGCACCCGGACCGGGTCAGGGCCTTCCAGCTGCCGCAGAACAGCGGCGGCTGCGGCGCGCCCCGCAACTACGGCATCCAGCAGTGCGCCGGCGACTACGTCATGTTCCTCGACAGCGACGACGTGCTGGAGCGCAACGCCTGCCGCAACATGCTGGACGCTGCCGAGAGCAACGGCTCCGACATCGTCTCCGGCCTCTGCGTGCGCGTGCACCTGGACAGCCGCAACCAGAAGAAGACCTCCTGGTACCCCTGGCTCTACTCGTCGACCAGGACGATCGACTCGATCACCGAGCTGTCGGACCTGCTGACCTTCGACACGCTGTCGACGAACAAGTGCTACCGCCGGGAGTTCCTCCTGGAGTCCGGCCTGGAGTTCCCGGTCGGCATCCACTACGAGGACCTGCTCTTCTCGGCCCAGGCCTACGTCGCGGCCCGCCGGATCACGCTCATCCCGAACACGGTCTACTACTGGAACGTGCAGGAGAGCGCCGCCGCCAAGTCGATCAGCAACCGGCGCCACGAGATCGCCAACTTCGAGCACCGCATGGAGATCCACCGCCGTGTGGACGCGCTGCTCGCGAGCAAGGGCTACGACGAGCTCAAGTACCGCAAGGACATCAAGTTCCTCAAGCACGACCTGGTCCTGCACTTCCGTGACCTGGCGCGCACCGACGACGAGTACCGCCACGCCTTCGCCGAACTGGCCAACGCCTACCTCGCCGACATCGACCCGCGGGCGTACGAGGAAGTGCAGCCGATCCACGCGATCTGCGCCTACCTGCTGAGCAAGGAGGACTGGGAGAACCTGCTCCCGGCCACCGAGGCGCTCAGCAACCCCGGCCGCCTCACCGTGCCCCTCGCCGAGCTCGACGAGCAGATCTACTGGTGCGGCGGCCACCTGGACACCGAGCTGGGACGCGAGGTCCTCGACGTCACCGCGCGCGGCTTCCACACCCGGCCGCTCACCACGCTCGCCCTCGGCAACCGCCTCACCTCGTACGAGAGCACCGACGGCGTCGTCAAGCTGGCCGGGCGCATCGTCAACCCGCTCGGCCGGATCAGCCCGGACGCGAAGATCAGCGCCGTCCTGGAGCTCTCGGCCCGCCGGAGCATCAGCGGCAAGGCCGCCCGGATCCCGGTGACGGCCCTGCGCCACGCCGGCGAGTGGATCGAGTGGGAGGGCACCGCGGACATCGCGGGCACCGTCCGTCCGCTGGGCATCATCGACGCCGTCTGGGACGTCCGCGTGATACTCACCGTCGACGGCCAGCGTCTGCGGACCCGAGTCTCCGTCGGCGGCGCCTCCCTCGACGAGGCCCGCTCGCTCAAGGTCCGCCCGCGTCTGACGACCCTGGTCTCGGACCGCTTCGTCCCCGAGGTCACCAAGAAGGGGAACCTGTCGTACGTCCTCGCCGCCGAGGGCAAGGCGGCCGTGCGCACCTCGGCGATGATCGACGGCGCGATGCACGGGCGCCCCGCGCAGCTCGCCAAGACGAGCCTGCGCCGCCTGCGGAAGGCGAAGAAGGACCTGACCTCGGGCGAGACGAAGCTGCGCGTCTACCACGAGTTCTACAGCAAGCTCCCGATCCGCAAGGGCCTCGTCGTCTTCGAGAGCCACCTCGGCAAGCAGTACAGCGACAGCCCCAAGGCGATCTACGAGGAGATGCGCCGTCAGGGCATCCCGTTCGAGGCCGTGTGGTCGTACGCGGGGGCGACCCCGGTCGGCTTCCCCGAGGGCGCCACCCTCGTCCGGCGCTGGAGCTGGCAGTACCTGCGGGCGCTCGCCCAGGCCGAGTTCTGGATCGACAACCAGGGCTTCCCGCTGCGCCTGACCAAGCGCCCGGGCACCACGTACATCCAGACCTGGCACGGCACGGCCCTCAAGCGGATGGGCTTCGACGAGCCCAACTCCAAGGCGCGCCCCCTGGCCGCCCAGGAGTCGTTCCAGCGCGCCCTGGACCGCTTCGACCACTTCCTCATCCGTGGTGAGCACGACCGCCGCACGCTCGGCCGGGGCTTCCGTCTCCGCGACGAGGTGCTGCTGCCCGTCGGCTACCCGCGCAACGACGAGCTCGCCAAGGCGCGCTCGGAGGAGGCCGACACGGGGAGGCGGGAGCGCGGTGCGCTCGCGGAGGAGCTGGGTCTCGACCCGGACAAGAAGGTGCTGCTGTACGCGCCGACGTTCCGTTCCGCCCCGGGCGGCAAGGTGCGTGCCTTCAAGCCGCCCTTCGACCTGGAGGAGTTCGCGGAGCGCTTCGGCGACACGCACACGCTGCTGATCAGGACGCACTACCTGAACCACGTGACGCTGCCGGAGTCGGTCAGCGGCCGGATCATCGACGTGTCGCGGCACCACGACATCACGCCGCTGCTCGCCCTCGCGGACGGACTGATCACCGACTACTCGTCCGTGATGTTCGACTACGGGCTGCTCGACCGGCCGATGATCTTCTTCACGTACGACTACGACGAGTACGCGACGGAGAACCGCGGCACCTACTTCGACCTGAAGGAGCACGCTCCGGGGCCCGTCGTGGCCACGGAGGAGGAGCTCTTCGGGGTGATCGCCAACTTCGCGGACGAGGCCGACACCAAGTACGCGACGGCCCGTCGGCGGTTCAACGCGGAGTTCAGCGAGTACGACCGGGGCGACGCGGCCCGTCAGATCGTCGCCAAGTTCTTCACCAGGAGCGGTAAGTGACCAACCAGACCGCCGTGTCCGGCGGCCGCGACATCTTCATCGTCTCCAACAGCGTGGACGAGATGGGCGGTGTGACCACCTGGACGCACCAGATGGCCCGCGAGTTCACCGACCGGGGTCACCGGGTCCACGTCATCGGCATCACCCCCGCCCCCGCGGGGCGGCAGCACGAGTTCCCCGAGCCGCTGCCGTACGACACCACCACGCTGTACGACGCGCACCCGCCGCAGGTGAAGCCGCTCCGCGGCCTCAAGGGCAAGCTCAACGCGGTGGAGCGCCGGCGCCACGCGGCCCGCGCCGCCGGGATGCGCGAGCGGGCCGACCGGATGACGGCGCTGTTCGCCGCCGCCCGGCCCGGGGCCGTCGTCATCGTGACCCAGGTGTGGGCGATGGAGTGGGTCTCCCTCGCCGACACCAAGGGCCACGTGGTCATCGGCATGAGCCACGAGTCGTACGCCGCGAGCGCCGCCTCCTCCCGGCTCGCCCGTGTGAAGCGCTACTACCAGGACGTCGACCGGATGCTCGTCCTCACTCCGGGCGACGCGGACCAGTGGATCCGGGCCGGGATGGACAACGTCGGCCACATGCCGAACGCCCTGCCGTTCATGCCCGAGACCCCGGCGCCCCGCACCGCGAAGGTCGTCGCCTCGATCGGACGCCTCTCGCACGAGAAGGGCGTCGACATGCTGCTCGACAGCTGGGCCGAGATCGCCGACCGGCACCCCGACTGGAAGCTGCGGATCTACGGCACGGGCGACGAGGAGCCTGCGCTGGCCGCCCGGACGGCCACGCTCGGCATCGAGGGGTCCGTCGAGTGGATGGGCCGCACCAGCGACGTCCTCGGGGCGCTCTCCGGCGCCTCGGTCTTCGCGCAGGCCTCGCGCGCCGAGGGCTTCCCGATCACCCTCCTGGAGGCGATGGCGGCGGGCGTGCCCTGTGCCGCGTTCGACTGCGCGCCGGGCGTGCGGGAGATCATCCGCGACGGTGAGGACGGGCTGCTCGCACGGCTCGGCAACACGGTGGAGCTCGGCGGCCACATCAGCAGGCTGATCTCCGACCAGGAACTGCGGGACACGATGGGCGACGCCGCCTTCGAGAACGTGAAGCGGTACTCGGCCGACGCGATCACCGACCGCTGGGAGGCGCTCTTCGCCTTCCTGGAGCGCTGACGGCGCCACCGAGGCAGCAGTCGGCCGCGCAGCGGGACAGCAGCCCGGCCGCGCGCCGGGGCAACAGCCGGCCGCGCGCCGGGGCAGTACGAAGGGCCGGGGAGTTCACACTCCCCGGCCCTTCGTCGTGTACGGCCCTCGGTCAGACGGTCACACCGCGCCGCGCGACCCAGCCGGCCCAGGCCGACTCGATCATGTCGCGCACGTCGTGACGGGCCTTCCAGCCCAGCTCCGACTCGATGCGGTCGGCGGCGGCGACGACCCGGGCGGGGTCGCCGGCGCGGCGCGGGGTGACCAGGGGCTCGGTCGTGTGCTCGGTGATCTCGTTGATCAGCCGGACCATCTCGGTGACGGAGACGCCCTCGCCACGGCCGATGTTGACCGTCAGGTCACGCGGCTCGCCGGCGGCGGCCCACTCCGCGAGCTTCCGCGCGGCGACGAGGTGCGCGTCGGCCAGGTCCTCGACGTGGATGTAGTCGCGGATGCACGTGCCGTCGGGCGTGTCGTAGTCGTCGCCGAAGATCCGCGGGGACTCCCCCGCGTCGAGACGCTCGAAGACCATCGGGACCAGGTTGAAGACCCCGGTGTCGGCCAGCTCGGGGGTCGCCGCGCCGGCCACGTTGAAGTAGCGCAGGCAGGCCGTCGAGATGCCGTGGGCGGCGCCGGCCGCACGCACCAGCCACTCGCCCGCGAGCTTGGTCTCGCCGTACGGGCTGAGCGGCAGGCAGGGGGTCTCCTCGGTGACGAGGTCGACGTCCGGCATGCCGTAGACGGCGGCGGAGGAGGAGAACAGGAAGTTGCGCACACCGGCGGCGGCGACGGCCTCCAGGAGGACCGTCAGGCCGATGACGTTCTCGCGGTAGTAGTGCAGCGGCAGCTCGACGGACTCGCCGACCTGCTTCTTCGCGGCGAGGTGGACGACGCCCGTCACTCCGTGCTCGGCGATCGTCCGGTCCAGGACCTCGCGGTCGAGGGTGGAGCCGACCACCAGGGGAACGCCCTCGGGCACCCGCGACTCGTAGCCCGTCGACAGGTCGTCGAGGACGACGACCCGCTCGCCCGCCTGCGTCATGGCACGGACCACGTGCGAGCCGATGTATCCGGCGCCGCCGGTGATCAGATAAGTCATTGCGCCCCAAACCCTTTCACTGAGAACTGCGGGCAAGCCGACGGAGCCGGGCCCTGACCGCCCGGAATCCGTCCCGTGCGCCGGGTGCGATCCGTACCGCCAGCGAACCGTTGGCCGTCGTGTACGGCTGCACCAGGAGTACACCGTACCGGCTGCTCGGAAGCACCGAGCGCCGCTGCGGACCGTCCGGAGGCCGGAGCGACGTGGTGAAGGACTCACCGTTCGCACACGCCACGGTGGCCTGGACGTCCCACAGCTGGACGCCCTCGCGCCCCCGCCGCCGGCCGGTTCCGGCGAGCCCGGTGAGCCCGACGGGGACCCGGGCGGTCCAGGCCTCCACGGTCCCGTCGGGCCCGGTCACGGCGCTCAGCGCGGCCCCTACGGTACGGGCGGGCTCGCTGTCGCCGCGCGGCAGGAACGCGAGTTCGGCGCGCACCGGCCCCGCCTCGGCGAGCCGTCCGTACAGGTCCTTGACGCTGAACCGCAGGTCGCCGCCGCCGCCGATGCGCAGCACGGCATCGACGACGATCGGCAGTTCGCCGAGGTCCGCTCCGTCCGTGCCGTCGAGGCGGGCCTCCGGCAGGTCGTCGGCCCAGACGGCGGCGGCGCGGGTGCCCGCGTACGGCGGGAGCAGCCGGGCCGGGTTGGCGGCCAGCCGGGACAGCCGGAGCAGGTCGCGGGGCTCCTCGGCGGCCAGCAGGAAACGGGCGATCCAGCGGGCGGGGGTGACCGCGGCGGCGATCTCCTCCTCGGCGAAGCCGGACAGGTGCTCGCGGGTGAGCCCCCACCACTCGGCCCGGTGCGCGGCGTCACGGAGCCGCAGGTCGCGGGCGTACATGCGCAGGTCGTGTTCGAGGAACTTGGTGCGGCAGGCGGCGGCGAGCCCGGCCCGCCCCGCCTCCGCGAGGGTCTCGACGGCCGCGCGGTGGGCGGCGATCCGGGACCGCCAGTTGGAGACGCCCTCGCGGTCGAGGGAGATCGACAGCTGGGCGGCGGCCCGCCGCACGTGCCAGACGTAGACGGTGTCGGGGATCACGGCGACGCGGGGCGCGGCGGCGTACACCCGGGCGGTGAAGAGGAAGTCCTCGTAGACGAAACGGCCGTCGGGGAAGCGGATGCCGTGCTCGGTGAGGAAGGCCCGGTCGTAGATCTTGTTGACGCAGAGCGTGTCGTGGACCAGCGGGCGCAGCTCGTCGGGCGTCTCCAGGACGGCGGGCTCCCGGTACAGGGCCGGCTGCCAGCGGACGTCCCGGCCCTCGGGCAGTTCACGGCGTACGGCGACGCCGACGGCGACCGGGGCGCGGTGCCGCTCGGCGGCGGCGACGAGGGCCTCGGCGGCGCCGGCCGGCAGGACGTCGTCGCTGTCCAGGAACATGACGTAGGGCGAGGTGGCGGCCTGGACGCCGTCGTTGCGCGGGGTGCCGCAGCCGCCGCTGTTCTCGGTGCGGCGCACCACCTTCAGCCGGGGGTGCCGGGTGGCGAGCTCGTCGAGGACGGCGGCCGTACCGTCGCTCGAACAGTCGTCGACCGCCACGACCTCGGCCACCACGGGTCCCTGGTCGAGCGCGGAGCGGATGGCCTCACCGACCAGGCCCTCGTCGTTGTAGGCGATGACGACGACACTGAGCCGACCTGCGGTCTCGGGCTTGGGGACGCTACTCACACCAGGATCCTACGGGAGCCCCCCGCCCCCTCGGACGGGGTCGGGGGGCTCCCTGAGCACCTGCTGGAAGGGGTCGGGGGGGCTCCCTGAGCACCCGCTGGAAGGGGTCGGGGGGCTCCCTGAGCACCTGCTGGAAGGGGTCGCACGCGGCACCGGCTCGCCGCCGGGCCGGTGCGACCCGACCCGCTAGAAGGGGTCGAACTCGTCGTACTCGCGCTGCGCGTCGTCGCGCTCCGCCTGCCGGTCACGACGGCGCTGCGCCGCCGGACGCGGGGCCTCCAGGCGGTGGTCCTCACCGCGGCGGCCCAGCATCTCGGCGCCGGCCATCATGGTGGGCTCCCAGTCGAAGACGACCGCGTTGTCCTCGGCGCCGATCGCGACGCCGTCGCCCGCGCGGGCACCGGCCTTCATCAGCTGGTCCTCGACGCCGAGGCGGTTGAGGCGGTCGGCCAGGTAGCCCACGGCCTCGTCGTTGTTGAAGTCGGTCTGGCGGACCCAGCGCTCCGGCTTCTCGCCGCGCACCCGGTAGACGTCCTCCTGCTCGTCGTACGTGACGGTGAAGCCCGCGTCGTCGACGGCCTTCGGGCGGATGACGATCCGGGTCGCCTCCTCCTGCGGCTTGGCCGCGCGCGCCTCGGCGACGATGCCGGCGAGGGCGAAGGAGAGCTCCTTGAGACCCGTACGGGCGACGGCGGAGGCCTCGAACACCTGGTAGCCGCGCGCCTCCAGGTCCGGGCGGATCATGTCCGCGAGGTCCTGGCCGTCCGGGATGTCGATCTTGTTGAGGACGACGATCCGGGGCCGGTCCTCCAGGCCGCCGTACTGCTTGAGCTCCTCCTCGATGACGTCGAGGTCGGTGACCGGGTCGCGCTCGGACTCCAGCGTCGCCGTGTCGAGCACGTGGACGAGCACGGAGCAGCGCTCGACGTGACGGAGGAACTCCAGGCCGAGGCCGCGGCCCTGGCTGGCGCCCGGGATCAGGCCCGGGACGTCGGCGATCGTGTAGACCGTCGAACCGGCCGTGACCACGCCGAGGTTCGGGACGAGGGTGGTGAACGGGTAGTCCGCGATCTTCGGCTTGGCGGCCGACAGGACGGAGATCAGCGAGGACTTGCCGGCGCTCGGGTAGCCCACCAGCGCCACGTCGGCGACGGTCTTGAGCTCCAGGACGATGTCCCGCGCCTCGCCGGGCTCGCCGAGGAGGGCGAAGCCGGGGGCCTTGCGGCGGGCCGAGGCGAGCGCGGCGTTGCCGAGGCCGCCGCGGCCGCCCTGGCCGGCGACGAAGGTGGTGCCCTGGCCGACGAGGTCGGCGAGGACGTTGCCGCGCTTGTCGAGGACGACGGTGCCGTCGGGCACGGTCAGGACCAGGTCCTGACCGTCCTTGCCGGAGCGGTTGTCACCCGCGCCGGGCTGACCGTTGGTCGCCTTGCGGTGCGGGGAGTGGTGGTACTCGAGGAGCGTGGTGACCGACTGGTCGACGACCAGGGTCACGTCGCCGCCCCGGCCGCCGTTGCCGCCGTCGGGGCCGCCGAGGGGCTTGAACTTCTCGCGATGGACGGAGGCGCAGCCGTGGCCTCCGTTACCCGCGGCGACGTGCAGCTCGACGCGGTCCACGAAGGTGGTCATGGTGGTGCCTCCAGAGCATTGCGTGGGGAATGTCTATCTAGTAACACGCGAAAGGCGGACCCGCTTCCCGTACGGGAAGTGAGGTCCGCCTCCGCAAAGAGTTCCGATCAGGCGACCGGAACGATGTTCACGACCTTGCGGCCACGGTGGGTGCCGAACTGCACCGAACCGGCCTGCAGGGCGAACAGCGTGTCGTCGCCGCCACGGCCGACGCCCGCGCCCGGGTGGAAGTGCGTGCCACGCTGGCGGACCAGGATCTCACCCGCGTTGACGACCTGACCGCCGAAGCGCTTCACGCCGAGCCGCTGGGCATTCGAGTCGCGCCCGTTCCGGGTGGACGATGCGCCCTTCTTGTGTGCCATGTCTCAGTCCCTCTTACTTCGCAGCCGCGGGGATACCGGTGACCTTGATCGCCGTGTACTGCTGGCGGTGACCCTGGCGACGGCGGTAGCCGGTCTTGTTCTTGTAGCGCAGGATGTCGATCTTGGCGCCCTTGTGGTGGTCCACGACCTCGGCCGTGACCTTGATGCCGGCCAGGACCCACGGGTCGCTGGTCACGGCGTCGCCGTCGACAACGAGCAGGGTCGAGAGCTCGACCGTGTCGCCAACCTTGGCAGTGGAAATCTTGTCAACCTCAACGATGTCGCCGACAGCAACCTTGTGCTGGCGACCACCGCTGCGCACGATGGCGTACACGCGGATCTCTCTCTCACTCGGGATGGAACCTCTGAAGCCAGCCGCCCGCACGGGCCCGGGGGCCCGCGGCGATCCGGAATCGGATGAGCGGCCTCTCCCGGCGAGCGGGAGGGAGGTGCTCAGAGGCGCGGCGCGTGCAAGACACGCCGACGGTCTAGGTTACGGGCGGCTGCCGCGGGGGGTCAAATTCGCCCGTACGATGCCGGGCCGCCTCCTCCGGACGGAGGAGGCGGCCCGCACCTGCCGGTCAGTCCTGGGCCGGGGCGGCGGTCTTCTCCGCCGCCTTCTTGGCCGGGGCCTTCTTGGCGGTGGTCTTCTTCGCCGCGGTCTTCTTGGTCGCCGCCGTCTTCTTGGTGGCGGCCTTCTTGGCCGTGGTCTTCTTCGCCGCGGTCTTGCGCGCCGCCGTCTTCTTGACGGGGGCGGGCTCGGCCTCGGCCTCAGCCTCGGCCGGGGCCTCGGCCGGGGCCGTGGTCACCACGACGACGGCCGCGTCCTCGGCGCCCGAGGGCGAACCGGCGGGAGCGGTGGCCTTGCGGACCACCCGGCGCCGGGCCCGCGGCGGGGCGGCCACGGGGGCCTCCTCGGCGACGGGCTCGGACTCCGCGACGGGCTGCGCCTCGGCGACCGGCTCGGCCACCGGCTCCGGGGCCACGACGGGCTCCGCGACAGGCTCCGGGGCGGCTTCGGCGACCGGCTCGGCGACGACCTCGGCGGCGTCGGTGGTCGACACGACCGGGGACGTCACCCGGCGGGTGGCCCGGCGACGGCCGCGCGGGGCCGGAGCGGCGGTCTCCTCGGCCACGGCCTCGGCCACCGGCTCCGCGACCGGCTCGGCCACCGGCTCCGCGACGGCCGCCGCGGGGGCCGGCTCGGGCTCGGCGGCGGGCGCCGGCTCGAAGACCACGGACTCGGTCTCCACGACCGGGGCGACCGGCGTCGAGACGACCGGGGCGGACACCCGGCGGGTGGCGCGACGACGGCCACGACCGCGCGTGGCGGCGGCCTCGGCCTCGGCGACGGAGCCGTACAGCTCCTCGTCCGGGGCGATCGGCACCGGCACGGCCACCGGGGCGGCCAGCTCGGCCGCGACCTCGGCCTCGGTCTCCGACGTCTCCGGCTCCACGGCCTCGGCGTGCTCGTGCTCGTGGACGTGCTCGGCACCGCCGCGGCCGCGCTTCTTCGAGCGCTTGCCGCCGCCACCGCCACCGGCGGTGGTCGGCTGCTCCATGTGCACGATGACACCGCGGCCGTTGCAGTGGACGCAGGTCTCGGAGAAGGACTCCAGGAGGCCCTGGCCGACGCGCTTGCGGGTCATCTGGACCAGGCCGAGCGAGGTGACCTCGGCCACCTGGTGCTTGGTCCGGTCCCGGCCCAGGCACTCCAGGAGGCGGCGCAGCACGAGGTCGCGGTTGGACTCCAGGACCATGTCGATGAAGTCGATGACGACGATGCCGCCCAGGTCGCGCAGGCGCAGCTGGCGCACGATCTCCTCGGCCGCTTCGAGGTTGTTCCTCGTCACGGTCTCTTCGAGGTTGCCGCCCTGGCCGGTGAACTTGCCGGTGTTGACGTCGACGACGATCATCGCCTCGGTCTTGTCGATCACCAGCGAACCGCCCGAGGGCAGCCAGACCTTGCGGTCCAGCGCCTTCATGAGCTGCTCGTCGATCCGGTACGTCGCGAAGACGTCGACCTCGCTCGTCCACTTGGACAGCCGGTCGACCAGGTCGGGCGCGACGTGGCCGACGTACCCGTGGATGGTCTCCCACGCGTCGTCGCCGCTGACGATGACCTTGGAGAAGTCCTCGTTGAAGATGTCGCGGACGACCCGGACGGTCATGTCCGGCTCGCCGTACAGCAGGGTCGGGGCGTTGCCGCTCTTCGCCTTCTTCTGGATGTCCTCCCACTGCGCCTGCAGTCGCTCGACGTCGCGGCGCAGCTCGTCCTCGCTCGCGCCCTCGGCGGCGGTGCGCACGATGACGCCCGCGTCCTCGGGGACGATCTTCTTGAGGATGGTCTTCAGGCGGGCGCGCTCGGTGTCCGGGAGCTTGCGGCTGATGCCGGTCATCGAGCCCTCGGGGACGTACACGAGGTAGCGGCCCGGGAGGGAGACCTGGCTGGTCAGACGGGCGCCCTTGTGGCCGATCGGGTCCTTCGTGACCTGCACGAGGACCGACTGGCCGGACTTGAGGGCGGACTCGATGCGGCGGGGGCCGTGGCCCATGCCGAGCGCCTCGAAGTTGACCTCACCGGCGTACAGGACGGCGTTGCGGCCCTTGCCGATGTCGACGAAGGCGGCCTCCATGGACGGCAGCACGTTCTGGACCTTGCCCAGGTAGACGTTGCCGACGTACGAGGTGGCCTGCTCCTTGTTGACGTAGTGCTCGACGAGCACGTTGTCTTCCAGGACGCCGATCTGGGTGCGCTCGCCGTTCTGGCGGACGACCATCACGCGCTCGACGGCCTCGCGGCGGGCGAGGAACTCGGCCTCGGTGATGATCGGGACGCGGCGGCGGCCCTGCTCGCGGCCCTCGCGGCGGCGCTGCTTCTTGGCCTCCAGGCGGGTCGAGCCCTTGATGGACTGGACCTCGTCGGAGGGCTCGGCCTTCTCGCGGGCCGGGCGGGGCTCGCGGACCTTGACGACCGTGCGGACGCCGTCCTCGTCCGACGCATCGACGTCGGTGGCGCCGTCGCCGCTGCGACGACGGCGACGGCGGCGGCGACGGGAGCTGCTGGAGCCGCCGGCGTAGGCCTCGGCGTCCTCCGACTCCTCCTCGCTCTCCTCGGCCTCGTCGGTCTCGTCCTCGGCGTGCGGCTCCTCGCCCTCCTCGGTCTCCTCGACCTCGGTGAGCTCGCCGCGACGGCGACGGCGGCCGCCACGGCGGCGACGGCGGGAGGGACGGTCCTCGTACTCGTCCGTCTCCTCGGCCTCCTCGGCCTCGGCCTCGTCCGCGACGGCCTCGACCTCGGGCTCGTCGGCGACCGTGGCCGGGACGGGCTCGACGGCGACGGGCTCGCCGCGGCGGCGACGGCGACGGCGGGAGCCGGTCTCGGCGCGCTCGGCGGTCTCGGTCTCGGCGGCCTCGACGACGTCCGTGGCCTCGACGGCCTCGACGGTCTCGACCGTCTCCTCCTCCTCCGGCTCCTCGACCACGGCGGCGGCGGCCGCGGCGGCGGTCTCCGGCGTCTGGAACATCGGCTCGGTGAAGACCGGGGCCTGGAAGACGGCGACGGCGGGGCGCGCGGCGCGGCGCGACTCGCGGGCCGGGGCCGGCTCGGAGGTGAACTGCGGCGAGGTGGCGCGGCGGCGGCCGCGGCCACGGGTGGCGGCGGTCTCGGCGGCGGCGACCTCGGCCTCGTCGGCGGCGATCTGCTCGACGGCGGACGTCGGCAGCGACTCGCCGGTGGCGGCCTCGGTGGTGGCGGCCTCGGTGGTGGCCTCGGGCGAGGTGGCCTTGCGGGTGGCGCGACGGCGGGTACGGGCCGGCGGGGCGGCCTCCTCGACGGCCTCGACCGCGGGGGCCTCGACGACCGGCTCGGCGGCGACCGGCTCGGCGGTCTCCTCGACGGCGGCCGGAGAGGTCACCGGCGACGTCGCCTTACGGGTGGCACGGCGACGCGTACGGGCCGGGGCGGCCTCGGGGGCCTCCTCGACGGCCTCGACCGCGGGGGCCTCGACGACCGGCTCGGCGGTCTCCTCGACGGCGGCCGGGGAAGTCACCGGCGACGTCGCCTTACGGGTGGCACGGCGACGCGTACGGGCCGGGGCGGCCTCGGGGGCCTCCTCGACGGCCTCGGGCGCGGCGGCGGCGGTGACCGGCTCGGCGACCGGCTCGACCGCGGGCTCCGCGGTGGCCTTGCGGGTGGCGCGGCGGCGGGTGCGCGGCGCGGGGGCGGCCTCGGCCTCGGCGGGCGCGGCCGCCACGGCGGGGGCCTCGGCGGCCGGGGCGGCCTCGGCGGCGGGGGTCTCGGCGGTGGTGCCCGTCACCGGCGGACCGGCGGGGCGGGAAGCGGCGCGGCGCCTACGGCGCGGCGGCAGCTTGTCACCGGGGGCGTTGGTGTCTTCGTTGGACTCGAGCATGCGGGCGGTTCTCCCGTCACGCTCCCGGGCGCCGCGTCTGGTTCCGGTCCGGCGGCACGGTCGCGCCTGAGGCGCGGTGCCGCCGTCCGGGGCGCGGGCGCCGCACGGGAGCTGTATGTCTGGCTCGCCGGTTCCGTACGCCCTGTGCGGACGGCCTGGCGAAAGTCTCCTGGTCAGTGCGCTGCCCGACCCAGGTGGCTCCCGAGTACCAGGGCGGCGCTACGACGACCGCTCCCTACGCGGTACCGGTACCCGGCGCCGTCGCCGGGGCGGTCGCGGCGGCCGTGGGTGAAGCGGCCGTGACTGCCTCGCGGTCGGGCGCGAGCGGGTCGGTCACCGTGCCGGACTCCTCGTCGAAGAGCCCCTGCGCCAGCCTGGTCACCGCAGCGGGGACCGGCGGCGCCAGGTCGGCCACAGCTCGGAGACCGGACAGGACGTCGTCGGGTCGCACGGCAGGTGTCACGTGCCGAACAACCAGCCGCAGTATCGCACAGGCGCTGTCCAGCGGCCTATCACCCTGGGGATCACCCTGGGGACGGACGGCCGTCAGCTCGGTGACGGCGGAGCGGGCGTCGAAGGTGCGGACTCCGTTCTTGGTCTTGCGCTGTACTTCCACGGTCTCGGCCGCGAGAAACGTCTCGACCGCCTTCTCGGCGTCCTCGACGGCGACGCCCTCCAGACGCAGCTCCCACACGGAGGCGGTGAGCCGGTCGGCGAGACCCGAGGTCCGGGCCTCGACGGCGTCGGTGATGTCGAGCCCGGCAGGGAGGGACTCGTCGAGCAGGGCCCGCAGGGTCTCCGGGTCGCGGGCCTCGGTGAGCGCGATCTCCAGGTACTCGGCCTCGGAGCCCGTGCCCGTCGGGGCGGCGTTGGCGTACGACACCTTGGGGTGCGGGGTGAAGCCGGCCGAGTACGCCATGGGCACCTCGGCACGGCGCAGCGCACGCTCGAAGGCGCGCTGGAAGTCACGGTGGCTGGTGAACCGGAGGCGGCCGCGCTTGGTGTAGCGCAGTCGGATGCGCTGCACCGCCGGTGCGGGCGGCGGGCCTTCGGGCTGTCGCTTGCCCAGTGGTTCTTCTCCTCGGTGCGGGACGACGCGGGTGCGCGCCGTCCACGAGATGTACGGGTTGCCCCGGGGGTCCCGCCCGGTTCACCCCCGCTTCCGCGGGGAGATCTCGGGGGCGGGCGCCGCGCCGGGGACGTTCGTTGTACTACCCAGAGTACGCGCCCGGCCCGCCTCCGGTTCCCCGGCCCGGGTCAGCGGGGTCCGCCGAAGAGGGCGACCCGCACCTCCCGGGCCGCGGCGCGCACGGCCCGCGCGACGGCGGCGGCGGGCCGCCACACCCACGCCCGCAGCCAGTGGCCGAGCGGGGTGAGGACCACCCGGTACGTCCAGACGAGGGGCCTGCCGAGGGCGTTCCACAGCACCCAGCCGAGGGCCCGGGCGACGGCGGCCGAGATCCGGCCGGCCACGCCCCAGGCCCAGGCGAGCACGGCGCCGACGGCGCGGCCGACGGGCGCGAGCACATGACGCCGGAGCCAGCCGAGCGGGGTGACGACCAGCAGGTCGACGACCCACCACAGCGCCTTGAGGACGGGGAGCAGCGCCCAGCGCCAGAGCCAGGTCAGCGGGGTGAGGACGAGCAGGTCGATCACCCACCACAGGGCCCGCGCGACGGGCACGATCACCCACTCCCACAGGAACCGCAGCGGGATCACGACCAGATGGTGGATGAGCCATCCGAGGGCGCGGCCGACCGGGGCGAGGACCCAGCGCCAGAGCAGCTCCAGGCAGAAGACCAGGGCGTCCCACACCAGCCGGACGGGCAGGACCACCACGAGGGCGATCACGCGGGCCACCCCGGTGAGGCAGCCCGTGGGCTCGTTCGGCGGCTGCGACCTGGTCTTCTCCGTGTTCATGCCGGAAATGACGCGACGGCCCGGCGAAGGGTTTCCCCTTCGCCGGGCCGTCACTCAAGCGTTACTGGTTGACGACCGTCAGCGGCAGCAGCTTCTTGCCGGTGGGGCCGATCTGGATGTGCGTGTCCATCTGCGGGCAGACGCCGCAGTCGAAGCACGGGGTCCAGCGGCAGTCCTCGACCTCGGTCTCGTCGAGGGCGTCCTGCCAGTCCTCCCAGAGCCAGTCCTTGTCGAGGCCCGAGTCGAGGTGGTCCCAGGGCAGGACCTCCTCGTAGGTGCGCTCGCGGGTGGTGTACCAGGCGACGTCCACGCCCACCTCGGGCAGCGTCTTCTCGGCGCAGGCCATCCAGCGGTCGTACGAGAAGTGCTCGCGCCAGCCGTCGAAGCGGCCGCCGTCCTCGTACACCGCGCGGATGACCGCGCCGAGGCGGCGGTCGCCGCGGGAGAGGAGGCCCTCGACGATGCCGGGCTTGCCGTCGTGGTAGCGGAAGCCGATCGAGCGGCCGTACTTCTTGTCGCCGCGGATCTTGTCGCGGAGCTTGCGCAGGCGCTCGTCCGTCTCCTCGGCCGACAGCTGCGGGGCCCACTGGAAGGGGGTGTGCGGCTTGGGGACGAAGCCGCCGATGGAGACGGTGCAGCGGATGTCGTTCTGGCCGGAGACCTTGCGGCCCTCGGCGATCACGTTCATCGCCATGTCGGCGATCTGGAGGACGTCCTCGTCGGTCTCCGTCGGCAGGCCGCACATGAAGTACAGCTTCACCTGGCGCCAGCCGTTGCCGTAGGCCGTGGAGACCGTACGGATGAGGTCCTCCTCCGAGACCATCTTGTTGATGACCTTGCGCATGCGCTCGGAGCCGCCCTCGGGGGCGAAGGTCAGGCCGGAACGGCGGCCGTTCCTCGTGAGCTCGTTCGCCAGGTCGACGTTGAAGGCGTCGACGCGGGTGGAGGGGAGGGACAGGCCGACCTTGTCGTCCGTGTAGCGGTCCGCGAGGCCCTTCGCGATCTCACCGATCTCGGTGTGGTCGGCGGAGGACAGCGAGAGCAGGCCGACCTCCTCGAAACCGGTCGCCTTGAGGCCCTTCTCGACCATCTCGCCGATGCCGGTGATGCTTCGCTCCCGCACGGGGCGCGTGATCATGCCGGCCTGGCAGAAGCGGCAACCGCGGGTGCAGCCGCGGAAGATCTCGACGGACATGCGCTCGTGGACGGTCTCCGCGAGCGGGACGAGGGGCTGCTTGGGGTACGGCCACTCGTCGAGGTCCATCACGGTGTGCTTGGACACGCGCCACGGCACACCGGACTTGTTGGGCACGACACGGCCGATGCGGCCGTCCGGCAGGTACTCCACGTCGTAGAACGCCGGGATGTACACCGAGCCGGTCTTCGCGAGGCGGAAGAGGACCTCCTCGCGTCCGCCCGGGCGGCCCTCGGCCTTCCACTGGCGGATGATCTCGGTCATGTCGAGGACGGCCTGCTCGCCGTCGCCGATGATCGCCGCGTCGATGAAGTCCGCGATCGGCTCGGGGTTGAAGGCGGCGTGGCCGCCGGCGAGCACGATCGGGTGGTCGACCGTCCGGTCCTTCGCCTCCAGCGGGATGCCCGCGAGGTCGAGGGCGGTGAGCATGTTCGTGTAGCCGAGCTCGGTGGAGAAGCTCAGGCCGAAGACGTCGAACGCGCCGACGGGGCGGTGGCTGTCGACCGTGAACTGCGGCACCTTGTGCTCGCGCATCAGCTCTTCGAGGTCCGGCCACACGCTGTAGGTGCGCTCGGCGAGGACGCCCTCGCGCTCGTTCAGCACCTCGTAGAGGATCATGACGCCCTGGTTGGGCAGACCGACCTCGTACGCGTCCGGGTACATCAGCGCCCAGCGGACGTCGGCGGACTCCCACGGCTTGACCGTGGAGTTCAGCTCTCCACCGACGTACTGAATCGGCTTCTGCACGTGCGGGAGCAGAGCTTCGAGCTGCGGGAAGACAGACTCGGCAGCAGACATCTCGAACCTTCGTGAGCTGGCAGGGGGGCGACTCTCAAGCGTACCCCGGTGCTCAGCGGGTCAGAGCCGCCCGCAGTCCGGGGGCGGAGGCGCGCGCCCAGACCTCGGGCAGCTCGCGCTCGGCCGCCTCGGCCGCGGCCTCCTCGCGTCCGTACAGAAGTCCCCAGGTGAAAGCCGATTCGCCGACCCCGTGGGCCATGATCCCGAATTCGCGGAGGGCGGCGCGGGCGACGACGGAGTCCTGGTGTTCACCGAGGAGCGACTGGAGGGCCTTGACGCGCTTCGAGAGGCGCTTGGCGGGCTTTCCGAGGGTGGGGCGGGCGGCGTCGGCGGCGTAGCGGGCGCGTTTGGCGGCCTTGCGGGCCTCGTGGAGGGCGAGGTCGCGCTCGTGCCCGGGGTCGAGGGCGAGGGCGCGCTCGACCCGGCCGCCGAGCCGGTCGTGGTCCTTGCGCACGGCCCGGGCGAGGACGGGGCCCGCGTCGCGGCGGGCCGCCTTGCGCAGCGGCGGGTCGGCGAGGAGCGCCGCGAGGGCGTCGAGGAGGGCGAGGTGGCGGTCGGAGTCGAGGGCGGCGAGGGCCTGGTGCCGGGCGTTCCTGGCGAGCGCGGCGTCCCGGTGCCGCAGCCGGGCCTGGACGGGGCCGAGGGTGAGCTCGGGCGGCAGGTCCGCGATCCGGCCGCGCAGCCGTGCGTCGAGGACCTCCTGGTCGCGGGCGACGCCGAGTTCGCCGGCGAGCCATTTCAGTTCGTCGCCGATCGGGTCGGTGATCTTCCGGTCGAGGACGCGGCGGTACGTCTTGAAGGCGCTGCGCAGCCGGCGGCAGGCGACGCGGAGCTGGTGCACGGAGTCCGGCAGGTCGCGCCGCACGGCGGGGTCGAGCGCGATGATCGCGTCGGTCTGTTCCCGCGCGTAGGCGAGGACGGCGGCCGCGGCGGTGCCGGGTTTCCCGGGGGTGGCGGGCGGTTCGGGTTCCGCGCCGGTGTCGGCGAGGGCCCTGGCGAGTTTGGAGGGGGACGCGGAGGGCGTGATGCCGGCCTTCCGCAGGCGCTTCTCGACGGCGTCGAGGAGGGCCGGGGCGGTGTCGTCGGCGAGTTCGACCTCGATCTCGGTCCAGGAGGCCTCGGCTCCCCCGGGCAGCCGTCGGGCGTGGACGGTGTCGACGGAGAGTTCGGCGAGGAGGCCGCCGTCGGCGTCGAGGAGGTGGCGGACGTCGCGGGCGGAGCGGAGGTGGACGGCGGGGACGACCTCGGTGTCGCGGACGCGGGAGCGCAGGAGCGCGGCCAGCTCGCCCGGCAGGGTGTCGCCGAGCGGGGCCCTGATCTCGTCGCGGATCCCGGCGGCGACGGGGAACTTGACGTGCCAGCCGCTGTCGCCGCCGCCGGTGCGGCGGCGCAGGGTCACCCCGTCGGCGGCGAGACGCAGGTCGGGGGTGTCGTAGTAGACGGCGTCGAGTTCCATGACGCCCCGGTCCACGACGTCGGACACCCCGGGCACCCGGGTGAGGTCCGGCAGGGCCGTCCCTCCGGTGGCTTCGTACTTCCGCTCGATCTCGCGCTTCGTCTCCGCCATGCCTCGAATCTAGCCGCCGTCAGGCCGTCATGGGCCGCTGGACGCGGATCGACTGGAGCAGTCCGATGGCCACCCACACGGCGAACATCGACGAGCCGCCGTACGAGACGAAGGGCAGCGGCAGGCCGGCGACGGGCATGATGCCGAGCGTCATGCCGATGTTCTCGAAGGACTGGAAGGCGAACCAGGCGATGATCCCGGCCGCGACGATCGTGCCGTAGAGCTCGGTGGTCTCGCGGGCGATCCGGCAGGCGCGCCAGAGGATGACGCCGAGGAGGACGAGGATCAGGCCGGCGCCGACGAAGCCGAGCTCCTCGCCCGCGACGGTGAACACGAAGTCGGTCTGCTGTTCGGGCACGAACTGGCCGGTGGTCTGCGAGCCCTTGAAGAGGCCCGCGCCGAGGAGGCCTCCGGAGCCGATCGCGATGCGGGCCTGGTTGGTGTTGTAGCCGACGCCGGCGGGGTCGAGGTCGGGGTTGGCGAAGGCCGCGAAGCGGTTGATCTGGTACTCGTCGAGCATGCCGAGCGCGGTGACGAGGACCGCGCCGAGGACGCCCGCGCCGATGAGGCCGAGGACCCAGCGGTTGGAGGCGCCGGAGGCGAGGAGCACGCCGAGGACGATGACGGCCATGACCATGACCGAGCCGAGGTCGGGCATCAGCATGACGATGCCCATGGGCAGGGCGGCCAGGGCGAGGGCCTTGGCGACGGTGCGGTGGTCGGGGTGGAGCTGGTCCCCGGCGTCGACCTTGGCGGCGAGGAGCATCGCCATGATCAGGATGATCGTGATCTTCACGAACTCGCTGGGCTGGAGTGAGAAGCCGCCGCCGATGACGATCCACGCGTGGGCGCCGTTGATGGTGGCGCCGAGCGGGGTGAGGACGGCGAGGATCAGCAGGATCGAGAGGCCGTAGAGGACCGGCACCGCGCCGCGCAGGGTGCGGTGGCCGAGCCAGATCGTGCCGATCATCAGGGCGAGCCCGATGCCGGTGTTGAGCATGTGCCGGAAGAGGAAGTAGTACGGGTCGCCGTTGTTCAGCTCGGTGCGGCCGCGGGTGGCGGACCAGACGAGCAGGGCGCCGAGGCCGGAGAGCGCGAGCGCCGACAGGAGTATGGGCCAGTCGAGCCTGCGGAGCACCGAGTCGCGGGCGGTCAGCTTGGCGAGGGTGCCGCGCTCGGGTGCGTACCGGGAGACGGAGAAGCCATGGGGAGTGGTCATCCGGTCAGAGCCTCCCTCGGGTGGCGGGCGGGCCCGCGAGCTGCTGGTCGTCGTCGTCCGGCTTCCCCGGGGGCGTGGTGGGGTCGGCCGGCGGCTGGGTGCCGTCGGACTTCGGCGCGGTCTCGTCGACCTTCTGCTCCTCCGGGTCGTACGGCTTGACCCTCGGCGCGTCGATCGAGCCGTCGGCCTCGATCTTCGGCAGGGCCTTCTGCGGCTGCGGCAGCAGGGCCCGCTTGAGGTCCTGGTTGCCGGCGTCGTCGAGTCCGTAGAGCGCGTCGTAGATGTTGCGCACGGCGGGGCCGGAGGCGCCGGAGCCGGTACCACCCTGGGAGATCGTCATGACGATCGCGTAGTCCTTGGTGTACGTGGCGAACCAGGAGGTCGTCTGCTTGCCGTAGACCTCGGCGGTACCCGTCTTGGCGTGCATCGGGATCTTGTCCTGCGGCCAGCCGCCGAATCGCCAGGCGGCGGTACCGCGGGTCGCGACTCCCGCGAGGGCTTCGTCTATCAAGTTGCGGGTGTCGGCGTCGAAGGGCAGCCGGCCGTGCGACCTGGGCGCGATCTCGTTCACCTTCTTGCCGTCGGGGCTGATGACGGCCTTGCCGACGGTGGGGTTCCACAGGGTGCCGCCGTTGGAGATGGCGGCGTAGATGGTGGCCATCTGGATGGGGGTGACCAGGGTGTCGCCCTGTCCGATGGAGTAGTTGACGGAGTCACCGGCGCGCATCAGGTTGCCCTCCAGACAGTTCTCGTACGAGAGCTGCTGGACGTAGGTGCCGCCCTTCTTGCCGTACTTGCACCACCAGTCCTTGTTGTCCTCCCAGAACTTCTGCTTCCACTGGCGGTCGGGGACGCGGCCGGTGACCTCGTTGGGGAGGTCGATGCCGGTCTCGGCGCCGAGGCCGAACTGGTGGGCGGTCTTGTAGAACCAGTCGCCCGGGTTCTTCTTCGGCTTCATCCCCCCGTCCCTCTGCCACTGCTGGTGGGCGAGGGCGTAGAAGACGGTGTCGCAGGAGACCTCAAGGGCGCGGCCGAGGCTGATGGGGCCGTGGTTCTGCGATTCGAAGTTCTTGAAGACCTGGTTGCCGATGGAGTACGAACTGGTGCACGGGTAGCGGCCGTCGAAGTCGTAGCCCGCGTTGACGGCGGCGGTGGTCGAGATGACCTTGAAGATCGAGCCGGGCGCGGCCTGGCCCTGGATGGCCCGGTTGAGGAGCGGGAAGTTGGAGTTCTTGCCGGTGAGGGCGGCGTAGTCCTTGGCGGAGATGCCGCCGACCCAGGCGTTGGGGTCGTAGTCGGGCTGGGAGGCCATGGCGACGATGCGGCCGGTCTTGGCCTCCATGACCACGACGGCGCCGGCGTCGGCCTTGTAGTTCTCGCTGGTGTTCTTGTCGTACGTCTTGCGGGCCTCCACCATCGCGTTGTGCAGCTCCCATTCGGCGACCGCCTGCACGCGGGCGTCGATGGAGGTGACGACGTTGGAGCCGGGCACGGCGGGGTCGGCCTTGGCCTGGCCGATGACGCGACCGAGGTTGTCGACCTCGTAGCGGGTGACGCCGGCCTTGCCGCGCAGTTCCTTGTCGTAGGTGCGCTCCAGGCCGGAGCGGCCGACCTGGTCGGAGCGGAGGAACGGCGAGTCCGAGTCCTTGGCCTTCTCGATCTCGGCGTCGGTGACGGGCGAGAGGTAGCCGAGGACCTGGGAGGTGCGGGACTTGCCGGGGGCCGGGTAGCGGCGGACGGCGGTGGGCTCGGCGGTGATGCCGGGGAAGTCCTCGGCGCGCTCGCGGATCTGCAGGGCCTGCTGGGTGGTGGCCTCGTCGGTGACGGGGATCGGCTGGTAGGGCGAACCGTTCCAGCAGGGCTTGGGCGTCTTGGAGTCGCAGAGCCGGATCTTGTTGATGACGTCCTGCGGCTTCATGTCGAGGACGCCGGCGAGCCGGGTGAGCACGGCCTGGCCGTCGTCCTTCATCTTCATCAGCTCGGTGCGGGACGCGGAGACCACCAGCCGGGTCTCGTTGTCGGCGAGCGGCACGCCGCGGGCGTCCAGGAGCGAGCCGCGGACGGCCGGCTGCACGACCTGCTGGACGTGGTTGTTCTTCGCCTCGTCCGTGTACTCCTTGCCGTTGCGGATCTGGAGGTACCAGAGCCGGCCCCCCAGGGTGAGGAGCAGGGAGAAGACGAGGATCTGGATGACGACGAGCCGGATCTGGACCCGTGGGGTCCGCCCGGTCTCGGGGATGTTGCTCATGCTGCCGGTGCCCCCTCGGTCACAGTCGCTTGACTCCCTTGATGCGTCCGGCGCGTGAGGCGCGGCTCCGCGCGGCCTTCACGCGCAGGCCGCCGCGCTGGGCGCCGATCCTGAGGCCGGTGCCGGAGGAGAGCCAGCCGGAGGCCACGTCGGCGCCGTTGCCGCCGCCGGCGTCGGCCAGCGGGTCGTTCTCCGCGCGGCGGGCCAGCGCCATGATGAGCGGCACGGTGAAGGGCGCGAGGAGCAGGTCGTACAGGGCCGCCGTGAACAGCAGGAAGCCGAGGCCGACATGGCGTGCCGCGGTGTCCCCGACGAGGGCGCCGACGCCCGCGTAGAGGAGCGTGGAGCCGACGGCCGCGGCGACGACGACGGCCATGGGGCCGCTCGCCGAGGTCAGCCGGCCGTTGTCGGGCTTGGCGAGGCCGACGAGGTAGCCGATGACGCAGAGCACGAGGGCGTAGCGGCCGGCGGCGTGGTCGGCGGGCGGGGCCAGGTCGGCGAGGAGGCCGGCGGTGAACCCGATGAGGGAGCCGCTGACCGGTCCGTAGACGAGGGCCAGGCCGACGACCGTCAGGAGGACGAGGTCGGGGACGGCGCCGGGGAGCTGGAGGCGGGCGAGGACGGAGACCTGGACGACCAGCGCCACCACGATCAGGGTGGCGGAGAGGAGGATGCGGTTGAACTTCACGGTGTCACGCCCCCCTGGTCCTGCTGCTGGTCCTGCTGCTGGTTCCGGTCCTGTGCCGTCTGGTCCTGATTCTGACCCTGCTCCCTCTCGTTCGCCTGCTGTCCGTCCGGTGGCGGCGGCGTCACCGTGACGGTGACGGTCGGCGCGGGCTTGGGCTTCTGCGGAAGGACCATGTCGCGGGGGTCGGAGCGCGGGGCCTGGACGACGACGCCGACGATGTCGAGCTTGCTGAAGCCGACGTACGGGCGGACGTAGATGTTGCGGGTCAGGCCGCCGCCCGCCGGGTCGACGCGGACGACCTCGCCGACCGGGACACCGGGCACGAACGGCTTGTCGGCGCGGGAGCCGAAGGTGACGAGCCGGTCGCCGGGCTTGACCTTGGCCTTGCCGTTGAGCAGCTGGACCAGGAGGGGGCTGTCCCCCTGGCCGGTGGCGAAGCCGAGCTCGTCGCTCTTCTCCATGCGGGTGCCGACGGTGAAGTCCGGGTCGTTGGCGAGGAGGACCGTGGAGGTGGAGGGGCCGACGGTGGTGACGCGGCCGACGAGACCGGAGCCGTTGAGCACGGTCATGTCCCGCTTGATGCCGTCGCGGGCGCCGATGTCGATCGTGACGGTCCAGGAGAAGCCCTGGGCCGCTCCTATGGCGATGACCTGGGCGCCCTTGATGCCGTACTGCCCGGCGCCGGCCGTCTTGAGCATGGCGTCGAGCTCGCGCAGCCGGTTGCGGTTGCGGTCGTCGCTGCCGAGCCTCGCCTTGAGTTCGGCGTTCTCCTTCTCCAGGGCGGCGATGCGGGTGTGCCGCTCGCCGGAGTCCCGTACCGCGCCTATGGCGTTGCCGACGGGGTCGACGGCGGCCGCCACACCGTTCTCGACGGGCCCGAAGACCGCCGCTGCGGCCTGCCGGGCACCGTCGACGGGTGACTCCTGACCGCCGCGGATGTCCACCGTGATCAGTGCGAACGCGATGGCGATCAGCAGCACCAGGAGCAGCCGGCTCTCTCGTGTGTCCCTCACGTGCGGCGGCCGTGCCTTTCCTCGGGGTTCGGTTGTTCGGCTGTTCGGTTGAACGGGCGTCGCTAGCGGCGCGGCTGGGCGTCCAGGACCTGCTGGAGGGCCTCGAACTCCTCCACGCACTTGCCGGAGCCGAGCGCCACCGAGTCCAGCGGGTCCTCGGCGATGTGGATCGGCATGCCGGTCTCGCGCCGGAGGCGCTCGTCGAGGCCGCGGAGCAGGGCGCCGCCACCCGTGAGAACGATGCCGCGGTCCATGACGTCACCGGAGAGCTCGGGCGGGCACTTGTCCAGGGTGGTCTTCACCGCGTCGACGATCGCGTTGACCGGTTCCTCGATGGCCTTGCGGACCTCGGCGGCGGAGATGACCACGGTCTTGGGGAGGCCGGAGACGAGGTCGCGGCCGCGGATCTCGGTGTGCTCGTCCTTGTCGAGGTCGTACGCGGAGCCGATGGTGATCTTGATCTGCTCGGCGGTGCGCTCACCGAGGAGGAGCGAGTACTCCTTCTTGATGTGCTGGATGATCGCGTTGTCCAGCTCGTCGCCGGCGACCCGGATGGACTGTGCCGTGACGATTCCGCCGAGGGAGATGACGGCGACCTCGGTGGTGCCGCCGCCGATGTCGACCACCATGTTGCCGGTGGCCTCGTGGACCGGGAGGCCCGAGCCGATGGCCGCCGCCATGGGCTCCTCGATGATGTGCACCTGGCGGGCGCCGGCCTGGGTCGACGCCTCGATCACGGCGCGGCGCTCGACTCCGGTGATGCCGGAGGGCACGCAGACGACGACCCGGGGGCGGGCCAGGTAGCGGCGCTTGTGGATCTTGAGGATGAAGTAGCGGAGCATCCGCTCGGTGATCTCGAAGTCGGCGATCACACCGTCCTTGAGCGGGCGCACGGCGACGATGTTGCCGGGGGTCCGGCCGATCATCTTCTTCGCCTCGGCGCCGACCGCGAGGATGCCCCCGGTGTTGGTGTTGATGGCGACGACTGACGGCTCGTTCAGAACGATGCCTCGACCCCTGACGTACACCAGCGTGTTGGCGGTCCCGAGGTCGACAGCCATGTCACGGCCGATGAACGACATTGAGTTCCCCTTGATTTCCCATGGCTGAGAGTGGTGCGGCGTGGAGTTTTCCATCGTAGTGCCGCCCGCGCGAATGGCGCGCGTTGGTCCACCTCAGTACTGGTGACGGCAGGACGCGGCGATCCGTTCCCGGGATTGGCGTTCATATGCCTGGGGGCGACCGAAATTCCTTCGGTCGCCCCACAGGGTGATGCGTTTGGCTGACGTCGCGTCAGACGAGACCCGGGAAGAAGATCTTCAGCTCGCGCGCCGCGGACTCCTCCGAGTCCGAGGCGTGGATCAGGTTCTCCCGGACGATGGTGCCGAAATCGCCCCGGATGGAGCCCGGCGCGGCGGCGATCGGGTCGGTCGGGCCGGCGAGCGTGCGCAGGCCCTCGATGACCCGCTCGCCGTCGACGACGAGCGCGACGACCGGGCCGGACTGCATGAAGCCCATGAGCGGCTCGTAGAAGGGCTTGCCCTTGTGCTCGCCGTAGTGCTGCTCCAGCGTGTCCTGGTCCAGCTCGCGCAGCTCCAGGGCCGCGATGGTCCAGCCGGCCTTGCGCTCGATGCGTCCGATGATCTCGCCGATCAGACCACGGCGGACGGCGTCGGGCTTGAGCAGGACGAGCGATCGCTGGCTCACGGGGGAACTCCTTCGGAAAAACGGTGTGCGGGACCTCCGAGGCTACAGGGCCCGCACGTCCCGCGATTACGCAGCGTCAGGCCCTGCCGAGGCCTGTGCGGCGGCCCAGCGGGCCTTGGTCTCGTCGATCCGCCGCCCGTAGTGCACCGAGGCCCACCAGAGACCGGCGAAGACCGCGCCCAGGAAGAACATGGTGGGGACGAAGAAGCCGCTGAGGATCAGTCCGACCTGGAGCGCCCAGCCGAGCTGCACCCCGCCGGGCCGGGTGATCATCCCGCACAGCAGCACCGAGAAGACCATGGCCACGCCGCAGACCCACCAGACGGTGGACGTCGTGAGGCCGTCGTCCTTCATGGCGACGAGCCCGGCGAAGCCGATCACGAAGAACTCGCCGATGAGCGTCGAGGAACAGAGCACACGCATCGGATCAGCCCCTCCGCAGCAGCAGCCGGGCGTCGCCGACCGTGAAGATCGAACCGGTGACGAGGACGCCCGCGCCGCCGTACTCGCCCTCTTCCTCGGCGAGGGTGATGGCCGCCTCGATGGCGTCGTCGAGCCGCGGCTCGACGACGACCCGGTCCTCGCCGAAGACCTCGACCGCGAGCGCGGCGAGCGCGTCCACGTCGGTGGCCCGCGGGTTGGAGTTCGCGGTGATCACGACCTCCGCGAGGATCGGCTCGAAGGCCTCCAGGAGACCCTTGGCGTCCTTGTCGCCGCTCGTGGAGACCACGCCGATGAGCCGGGAGAAGCCGAAGGCCTCGCTGACGCCCTCCGCGGTCGCCCGCGCGCCGTGCGGGTTGTGCGCGGCGTCCAGGATGACGGTCGGCGAGGAGCGGACGATCTCCAGCCGTCCGGGCGAGGCCACCTGGGCGAAGGCCCGGCGGACGGTGTCGACGTCCAGGGTCCTGGCGTGCTCGGCGCCGATCCCGAAGAAGGCCTCGACCGCGGCGAGCGCCACCGCGGCGTTGTGCGCCTGGTAGGCGCCGTGCAGCGGCAGGTAGACGTTGTCGTACTCGCCGCCGAGGCCGCGCAGGGTGAGGAGCTGGCCGCCGACGGCGACCTCGCGGGCGACGATGCCGAACTCCATGCCCTCGCGGGCCACGGTGGCGTCCGTCTCGACGGCCTTCTTCAGCAGGACCTGGGCCGCGTCGACCGGCTGCTGGGCCAGGATGACGGTCGCGCCCTGCTTGATGATCCCGGACTTCTCCGTCGCGATCTCGGCGGTGGTCCCGCCGAGCCGGTCGGTGTGGTCGAGGTCGATGGGGGTGACGACGGCGACGGAGGCGTCGATGACGTTCGTCGCGTCCCAGGTGCCGCCCATGCCGACCTCGACGACGGCCGCGTCGACCGGGGCGTCCGCGAAGGCCGCGTACGCCATGCCGGTGAGGACCTCGAAGAAGGAGAGCCGGTACTCCTCGCGGGCGTCGACCATCTCCACGTACGGCTTGACGTCCTGGTACGTCTCGATGAACCGCTCGGCGGAGATCGGGGCGCCGTCCAGGCTGATCCGCTCGGTGATGGTCTGCACGTGCGGCGAGGTGTAGCGCCCGGTGCGCAGCTCGAAGGCGCCGAGCAGGGCCTCGATCATGCGGGCCGTCGACGTCTTGCCGTTGGTGCCGGTGATGTGGATCGAGGGGTACGAGCGCTGCGGCTCGCCGAGGACGTCCATCAGCGCCGCGATGCGGGTGACCGAGGGCTCCAGCTTGGTCTCGCCCCAGCGGGTGGACAGCTCCGTCTCGACCTCGCGCAGCGCCTTGTCCAGCTCGGGGTCCTCGGGGCGGCTGGGCACGGGGTCGCCCTGGGGCGGGCCGCCCTGCGTGCGCAGCGTACGGCTGCCGGCCTCGATCACCGCGAGGTCGGGGTCTCGGTCTGTCTCGGCGTCGACGATGTCGTCGAACTGGTCATTTGGGTCGCTCGGCTCGCTCACGGGCCCAGTCTACGGAGCGGTACCGACAGGACCATGGACCCACCCCTTTCGGGACTTTCGGTCCACCGTCCGCCGGACCGGCCCGGCAAACTTGGCGATCATGGACATAGGGATCGACCTCGGCACGGCCAACACCCTCCTCTACGCCCGCGGCCAGGGCATCGTGCTCAACGAACCGTCCGTGGTGGCGGTCCAGGAGGGCTCCCGGCAGGCCCTCGCGGTCGGCACGGAGGCGAAGGAGACCATCGGCCGCACGCCCGGCTCGATCACCGCGATCCGCCCCTTGAGGGACGGCGTGATCAGCGACTACGAGGCGGCCGAGGAGATGATCCGGCACTTCGTGCGCAAGGCCGTCCCGGGCCGCCGGCGGCCCCGCACCCGGATGGTGGTGTGCGTGCCGAGCGGGGTGACCCAGGTCGAGCGGCGGGCCATCGTGCACGCCTCCCTCTCGGCGGGGGCGCGGGCGGTCCATCTGATCGAGGAGCCGATGGCGGCGGCGATCGGCGCGGGGCTGCCGGTCTCCTCCGCGCGCGGGTCGATGGTCGTCGACATCGGCGGCGGTACGACCGAGGTGGCGGTGATCTCGCTCGGCGGGATCGTCACGGCCCAGTCGCTGCGGGTGGGCGGCGACCGGCTCGACGCGGCGATCACCGACTACGTCCGCAAGCGGCACTCGCTGTACGTCGGCGAGCGGACGGCGGAGGACGTGAAGGTCGCGATCGGCTCGGCCTGGCCGGTGCCGGGCGGCGAGGACTTCGAGCGGCGCACGTTCACCGTCCGGGGGCGGGAGAAGGTCAGCGGGCTGCCGCGGACGGTGGAGCTGACGGTTCCGGAGGTGCGGGAGGCGCTCGACGAGCCGGTGGAGGCGATCATCGCGGCGGTGCGGGTGACCCTGGAGGAGTGCCCGCCGGAGCTGTCCGGCGACGTGATGGAGCACGGCATCGTGCTGACCGGCGGCGGGGCGCTGCTGTCGGGCCTCGATCTGCGGATGGCCTCGGCGACCGGCATCCCGGTCTTCGTCGCGGACGAGCCGCTGGACTGCGTGGCGCTGGGCTCGGGGCGGTGCGTGGAGGACTTCGAGGGTCTGCAGCGGGTGCTGGGGAAGGCGGAGACGGTGCGTTAGGGATGTCCCGGACGGGCCCTGGCCGGTCGGTTCCCCAGGCCGTCAGTTCCCGGGCCCGTCGGTTCCCGGGCCCGTCAATTCCCCGGGCCCGTCGGTTCCCCGGGCCCGTCAGTTCCCCAGGCCCGTCGGGAGCAGTGCCGTCACCCGGTAGGCGCCGCCGTCCCGGCGGGCCTCCAGGGTGCCGCCCATGCTGGTGACCCGCTCCTCCATGGAGAACAGGCCGGTGCCGGTCGAGACCGGCGCCGGGTCCGGCGGGCTCTTGGGCAGCGGGTTCCGCACCTCGATCCGCAGGTCGGGGCCCTCGACCGTGATCGCGACGGTCACGGGCAGGCCCGGGGCGTGCTTGGCGGCGTTCGTCAGGCACTCCCGGACGACCCGGTGGACGGCGGCCTGTCGGAGCGGGGACAACGCCTTGGCCTCCTGGGCGACGGTCAGGTCGACGGGGCCGCCCATCCGCTCGCTCTCCTCCGCGAGCGCGGCGAGCCCTTCGAGGCCGGGGGTGGCGGCGTCCCGGTCGGCGCGGCGCACGATCGTCTCGTTGAGCATGAGGTGGGCGCGCCGGGCGGTGTCCGCGAGTTCCTCGAAGTCCTTCTGGTGGGCCTCGCCCCTGGCCCGTACGGCGAGGACCTCGGCCCGCACCGCGAGGACGGTGAGCTCGCGGCCGACCAGGTCGTGGACGTCCCGGCCGACGGAGATCCGCTCCTCCTGCACGGCCTGCCGGGCGGCGGCCTCGCGGCGCTGGGCCTCCAGGGCGCGCACGAGGTCCTGGCGGTACGCGGCGATGCCGACGCCCGCCGCGAGGACGCCGATCGGGACGACCAGGCTCAGGAAGTCGCTCAGGGTGTCGCCGTGCTTCGCGGGCCAGCCGGGCGTCAGGAAGAGGCCGTACGCCACGGCGACGTACAGCAGGGTCGCGACGGTCGCGGCGCGGCGCCCCCGGAAGCGGCCGATCGAGTACAGCGCGAACTGGATCATGGTCAGCTCGTGCAGCCAGCCCATCAGGCCGAGCGCGACCGCGTACGGCAGCCAGGGCAGCCGTCGGCGCAGCACCAGCGTGGCCGCCCCGGCCGCGAGGACCAGGGTGGCGGTGACCCCGGTGAGGGAGTTGTCGGCGCGGGCGAGCCCCGGCACGTCCAGGACCATCAGGCCGAAGGCGCTGATCGCGGCGACGACGTCGAGGGCGCGGGGCGAGGCGGCCCACCGGTCCACGCAACGGCGGAGCGCGGGGACGGTGGGGAGGCGGGGCATGCCCTCCATCATCCCGGGTCTTTCGTCCCGGCGCCGTGGACCTGAAGTCCCGTCTGATGTGACATCGGGCACTTCGTCCCGATTCCTGTCTGACGCGGAGGCGTGCACGGAGCATCCCCGGCGCGGCGGTCCCTCGCGGCCGCCGTCGAGGACGTCACCCGGCAGCGGGTACGGGAAGGGGCCCGGAACCTGTACCGGTTCCGGGCCCCTTCCTCGTGCCGTCTAGGCCTGCGGCAGGGCCGCCAGCTGGCTCTGGATGCGGGCGATGTCCTCGTCCGCCTTGGCCAGCCGGCCCTTGATCTTGTCCACGACGTTGTCGGGGGCCTTGGCCAGGAAGGCCTCGTTCCCGAGCTTGGCCTCGGCCTGCGCCTTCTCCTTCTCAGCCGCCGCGAGGTCCTTCGCGAGGCGCTTGCGCTCGGCGGCGACGTCGATGGTGCCCGAGAGGTCGAGCCCGACGGTGGCCCCGGCGACCGGCAGGGTCGCGGTGGCCGCGAAGCCCTCGCCCTCCGGCTGGAGACGCAGGATCTGGCGGATCGCCGCCTCGTGCGCGACGAGCGGGGTGCCGTCGAGCGTGAGACGGGCGGGCACCTTCTGGGCGTCCTGGAGGCCCTGCTCCTTGCGGAAGCGGCGGACCTCGGTGACGACCCGCTGGACGAGCTCGATCTCCTTCTCCGCGGCGTCGTCGCGGAAGCCGGAGTCCTTGGGCCAGTCGGCGATCACGAGGGACTCGCCGCCGGTGAGCGTCGTCCACAGGGTGTCGGTGACGAACGGCACGATCGGGTGCAGCAGCCGCAGCATGACGTCCAGGACTTCGCCGAGGACCCGGCCGGAGACCTTGGCGCCCTCGCCGCCCGCGAAGAACGTGGTCTTCGACAGCTCGACATACCAGGCGAAGACCTCGTCCCACGCGAAGTGGTAGAGGGAGTCGGCGAGCTTGGCGAACTGGTAGTCGTCGTAGTAGGCGTCCACCTCGGCGACGACGCTGTTCAGCCGGGACAGGATCCAGCGGTCGGTCGCCGACATCGCGGAGGCGTCCGGCAGCGGGCCCTCGATCGTGGCGCCGTTCATCATCGCGAAGCGGGTGGCGTTCCAGATCTTGTTGGCGAAGTTCCGGGACGCCTGGACCCAGTCCTCGCCGATCGGGACGTCGACACCGGGGTTGGCGCCCTTGGCCAGGGTGAAGCGCAGGGCGTCGGAGCCGTACTTGTCCATCCAGTCCAGCGGGTTGACCGTGTTCCCGAACGACTTCGACATCTTCTTGCCGAACTCGTCGCGGACCATGCCGTGGAACGCGATCGTGTGGAACGGCGGCTGGCCGTCCATCGCGTACAGACCGAACATCATCATCCGGGCGACCCAGAAGAACATGAGGTCGTAGCCGGTGACCAGGACGGAGTTCGGGTAGAACTTCTCCAGGTCCGGGGTCTGCTCCGGCCATCCCATCGTGGAGAACGGCCACAGGCCCGACGAGAACCACGTGTCGAGGACGTCGGTGTCCTGGGTCCAGCCCTCGCCCGTGGGCGCCTCGTCGTCGGGACCGACGCAGACCAGCTCGCCGTTCGGGCCGTGCCAGACCGGGATGCGGTGGCCCCACCACAGCTGGCGCGAGATGCACCAGTCGTTGAGGTTGTCGACCCAGTCGAAGTAGCGCTGCGACATGTCGGCCGGGTGGATGTTGACCCGACCGTCACGGACCGCGTCACCGGCGGCCTTGGCCAGCGTTTCGACCTTGACCCACCACTGCATCGACAGGCGCGGTTCCAGCGTCGTCTTGCAGCGCGAACAGTGGCCCACGGAGTGGACGTACGGACGCTTCTCGGCGACGATCCGGCCCTCGGCACGCAGGGCGGCGACGATCGCGGAGCGGGCCTCGAAGCGGTCCAGGCCCTGGAAGGGGCCGTGGACGGTGATGACACCGCGCTCGTCGAGGACCTCGATGGACTCCAGGTCGTGACGCTGCCCGATGGCGAAGTCGTTCGGGTCGTGCGCCGGCGTCACCTTGACGGCGCCGGTGCCGAACTCGGGGTCGACGTGCGTGTCGGCGACGACCGGAATCGTACGGTCCGTCAGCGGCAGCTTGATCTGCTTGCCGATCAGGTGGGCGTAGCGCTCGTCGTCCGGGTGGACGGCGACGGCGGTGTCGCCGAGCATCGTCTCGGCGCGGGTCGTGGCGACGACGATGGTGTGCTCACCCTCGCCGTACTGCATGGAGACGAGCTCGCCGTCGTCCTCCTGGTAGTCCACCTCGATGTCCGAGATGGCCGTGAGGCAGCGCGGGCACCAGTTGATGATGCGCTCGGCGCGGTAGATCAGCTCGTCGTCGTAGAGCTTCTTGAAGATGGTCTGGACGGCACGGGAAAGGCCCTCGTCCATGGTGAAGCGGTCCCGGCTCCACGCCAGGCCCTCGCCGAGGCGGCGCATCTGGCCGGCGATCTGGCCACCGGACTCGGCCTTCCACTCCCAGACGCGCTCGACGAAGGCTTCGCGGCCCAGATCGTGGCGGGACTTGCCCTCCTTGGCGAGCTCGCGCTCGACGACGTTCTGGGTGGCGATGCCCGCGTGGTCCATGCCCGGCTGCCACAGCGTCTCGAAGCCCTGCATGCGCTTGCGGCGGGTGAGGGCGTCGATCAGCGTGTGCTCGAAGGCGTGGCCCAGGTGGAGCGAGCCGGTGACGTTCGGCGGCGGGATGACGATGGTGTACGCCGGCTTCTCGCTCTTCGCGTCC
Organism: Streptomyces sp. NPDC096079; assembly: GCF_040303145.1. Taxonomy (NCBI): domain Bacteria; kingdom Bacillati; phylum Actinomycetota; class Actinomycetes; order Kitasatosporales; family Streptomycetaceae; genus Streptomyces; species Streptomyces sp. NPDC096079. Next base: position 345,762 of record NZ_JBEOST010000002.1, on the reverse strand, counting down.
GCCTCGAAGTAGCCCCGCTCTACCCAGCGCTCGTACAGCGGCCCCTCTACCTCGGCCGGCGCGTAGGTGGTCGGCAGTTCGGTGGTGGGCGCTGTCTGCTGCTGAGTGTTCTCGGTCACGGGCCCAGTTTAGGGGTGTCCCGGTCGTGTCCTGAAACGCTTTGGTTCGGTAACGGTGTGGCCCCCGCCGCACTCCCCGGTCCGCCGTTCCGCCAGGATGTTCGGAGGCATAAACATCCTGTGAGGGGAACCTGTCGATGAGCTACAACCAGCCGGGCCCGTACGGCGGCCAGCAGCCCGGTCCCTACGGCCAGCCGGGCCCGTACGGCCAGCAGCCGCAGCAGCCGGGCCCGTACGGCCAGCCGCAGGCTCCGCAGCCGGGTTACGGATACCCCCAGCAGGCCCCGCAGGGCGTCCCGCCGCAGCAGCCGCCCTACGGCTACCCGCAGCAGCCGCCGCAGCCCGGCCCCTACGGCCAGCAGCCGCAGTACGGCGCGCCGCAGGGCCCCGGCGGCTACGTGCCCCACCCGCCGGCCCCGAAGAAGTCCAAGGCCGGCTGGATCATCGCCGCGGTCGCGGTGGTCGCGGCGATCGGCGTCGGCGCGTACTTCGTGATCGGCGGTGGCGGCGGCGCGTCGGTCGCGGACGACGGCCCCCACAAGCTGATCACGCCGGAGACGGTGCTCGGCGAGTACAAGAAGGACGCCAAGGAGAAGGACTCCGACGGGAAGAAGTTCCTGGAGGAGGCGGAGAAGACCGGGGTCAAGAACGCCACCCAGGTCGACGCGGGCTACAAGGTCGAGAACAAGGCCAACCCGCTGGGCGGCAAGGCCCTTTCCTTCAGCGGCCTCTACGGCGAGATCGACGACCCCGAGCAGGTCGTCGACGCGCTCTTCGCCACCATCAAGACGGAGGCCGAGAAGGACAAGGGCAAGGGCGACGAGCCGCAGCTCGTCGGCAGCCCCAAGGAGTACACGCCGGCGGACCTCGACGGTGCGGTGCTCAAGTGCCAGGAGGCCAAGTCGGAGGCCGACGCCTCCGCCGGCACCCCCGCGATGTCCATGACGATGTGCGCCTGGGCCGACCACAGCACGGTGGGCTTCGTCGTCCCGATCGACGTGGCCTCGATGCTGGCGGGCAAGGGCGGCTCCGGCGAGGACGCCGCCGCCATCACCGCCAAGTTCCGCAAGGAGATCCGCGTCAAGGCCTGATCACCGGCCCGCACACGAGGGAAGGGGCGCCCCGCCGGTCGGCGGGGCGCCCCTTCCATGTCGCTGCGGCTCAGGCCGACTTCTCGTGCCTGCCGTCGTTCTTCACGATCCGCGGGACCAGCGTCGGGTTGACGTTGTTGCGGACGACGTCGGCCGTGATGACCACGCGGGCCACGTCCTTGCGGGACGGGACCTCGTACATGACCGACTGGAGGACCTCCTCCATGATGGCGCGCAGGCCACGCGCGCCGGTGCCGCGGAGGATCGCCTGGTCGGCGATGGCCTCCAGGGCCGGGCGGTCGAAGTCCAGCTCCACGCCGTCGAGTTCGAAGAGGCGCTGGTACTGCTTCACCAGCGCGTTGCGCGGCTCGACCAGGATCTGGAGGAGCGCCTCGCGGTCCAGGTTGTGGACGGAGGTGAGGACGGGGAGACGGCCGATGAACTCGGGGATCATCCCGAACTTCACCAGGTCCTCCGGCATGACCTCCTGGAACTGGTCGCTCGCCTCGATCTCGCGCTTGGAGCGGATGGTCGCCCCGAAGCCGATGCCCTTGGCGCCCGCCCGCGACTCGATGATCTTCTCCAGGCCGGCGAAGGCGCCGCCCACGATGAAGAGCACGTTCGTCGTGTCGATCTGGATGAACTCCTGGTGCGGGTGCTTCCGGCCGCCCTGGGGCGGGACGGAGGCGGTCGTGCCTTCCAGGATCTTCAGGAGGGCCTGCTGCACGCCCTCGCCGGAGACGTCACGCGTGATCGACGGGTTTTCGCTCTTACGGGCGACCTTGTCGATCTCGTCGATGTAGATGATCCCTGTCTCGGCCTTCTTGACGTCGTAGTCGGCCGCCTGGATCAGCTTGAGCAGGATGTTCTCGACGTCCTCGCCGACGTAGCCGGCCTCCGTCAGCGCCGTCGCGTCGGCGATGGCGAACGGGACGTTGAGCATGCGGGCCAGGGTCTGCGCGAGCAGCGTCTTGCCCGAGCCCGTGGGGCCGAGCAGCAGAATGTTGGACTTCGCCAGTTCGATGGCGTCGTCACGGCCCTGCGCGCCGCCGTTCTCGCCGGCCTGGACGCGCTTGTAGTGGTTGTACACCGCGACCGAGAGGGCCTTCTTCGCGGGCTCCTGCCCGACGACGTACCCCTCGAGGAACTCGTAGATCTCGCGGGGCTTGGGGAGTTCCTCCCAGCGCACCTCGCTCGTCTCCGCGAGTTCTTCCTCGATGATCTCGTTGCAGAGGTCGATGCACTCGTCGCAGATGTACACACCGGGTCCCGCGATGAGCTTCTTCACCTGCTTCTGGCTCTTTCCGCAGAACGAGCACTTGAGCAGATCGCCGCCATCACCGATGCGTGCCACGAGGTGCTTCCCCTTCGCCTGGGAGCGCTTGGTTCAGCGACTCCTGGTGCCTCATATTCGACGGTACCTTGCCGGGCCCCCCGTTCGGGCCCCCCTTGGCACGGTTCACATGGTCGCGATTCGGCCACACGGGCCGTCAGGGCCACGCGGACCGTGCCAGGGGAAGGTCGGGCGTCAGCGCTCGGCGGAGGCCGTGCTCTTACGGGTCGAGACGATCTGGTCGACGAGCCCGTACGCCAGGGCGTCCTCGGCCGTCAGGATCTTGTCGCGCTCGATGTCGTCGCGGATCTTCTCGATCGGCGTCGAGGAGTGCTTGGCCAGCATCTCCTCCAGCTGGCTGCGCATCCGCAGGATCTCGTTGGCCGCGATCTCCAGGTCGGAGAGCTGCTCACGGCCGGTGCCGCCGGAGGGCTGGTGGATCAGCACACGCGCGTTCGGCAGGGCCATCCGCTTGCCGGGGGTGCCGGCGGCGAGCAGCACGGCCGCGGCGGAGGCCGCCTGGCCCATGCAGACCGTCTGGATGTCGGGCTTCACGAACTGCATCGTGTCGTAGATCGCCGTGAGGGCGGTGAAGGAGCCGCCCGGGCTGTTGATGTAGATCGAGATGTCGCGGTCCGGGTCCATCGACTCCAGGCACAGGAGCTGCGCCATGACGTCGTTGGCGGAGGCGTCGTCGATCTGCACGCCGAGGAAGATCACGCGCTCCTCGAAGAGCTTCGCGTACGGGTCGTACTCGCGGACGCCCTGCGAGGTGCGCTCGACGAAGCGGGGCACGACGTAGCGGTTGTCCATCGGCGCGCCGGTGTAGAGGCCGCTCGGAGAGAGGTTGTTCTGCATCTGGGTGTTCACCGTCCTGGTGGCGTTCGGCGGAGGTCTTGGGCTCTTCGGCGGGCGGCCGGCGCTCAGGCGCCCGTGCCGCCGCCGCCCGGAACACCCGCGGCGTGCGTGATGATGTCGTCGATGAGGCCGTACTCCTTGGCCTCCTCCGCGGTGAACCAGCGGTCGCGGTCGCCGTCGCGGATGATCGCCTCGACGGTCTGGCCCGAGTGGTGCGCGGTGATCTCGGCCATGCGCTTCTTCGTGCGCAGGAGGTACTCGGCCTGGATCTTGATGTCGGAGGCGGTGCCGCCGATGCCGGCGGAGCCCTGGTGCATCAGGATGTCGGTGTTCGGCAGCGCGAAGCGCTTGCCGGGGGTGCCGGCGGTGAGCAGGAACTGGCCCATGGAGGCCGCCATGCCCATACCGATCGTGACGACGTCGTTCGGGATGAACTGCATGGTGTCGTAGACCGCCATGCCGGCCGTCACCGAGCCGCCGGGGCTGTTGATGTACAGGAAGATGTCCTTCTCCGGCTCGGCGGCCAGGAGGAGCATCTGGGCGGTGATCTTGTTGGCGATCTCGTCGTCGACCTGCTGGCCGAGGAAGACGATGCGCTCGCCGAGCAGCCGGTTGTAGACATGGTCGCCGAGGCCGCCACCGATGGACGGCTCACCCGCGGCGTAAGGCTTCAGATTCGTCACGTATCCACCTGCTCGTCTCCGACGGCCCCAAGCCGTCTCAGCGTCTTGTTCTGAGGGCAGTGCCCTCGTATTCATGGACCCTAACGCGCAGGTCGGACAACGCCATCCCGGTTCCCGAACTGTTCGCTGGGAGCGCAAGGTAGTTGGGGGGCGTGTAAGCGGGTCCCGGTACGTCCACGGGCCCGTACGCACAGCAGTGCGCACGGGCCCGTGGAGCGGGGTCCGCCGGGGGCGGGGGCCCTTACTTGTCCTCGGAGACCTCGGCCTCGCCGGTGACGGCCTCGACGGCCTCGGCGGCGGCCTCGACGACCTCGTCCTCGTCGTCCGAGAGGTCGACGACCTCGCCGTTGCTGTCGACGACCTTGGCGGCCTCGACGACGACCGCGAGGGCCTTGCCGCGGGCGACCTCGCCGACGAGCATCGGGACCTGGCCCTGCTGGGCCACGGCCTGGGCGAACTGGTCGGGGCTCATGCCGGAGGAGGCGGCACGGCGGAACAGGTGCTCGGTGAGCTCCTCGCGGGAGACGTCGAGCTTCTCCTTGTTGACGAGCTCATCGAGGATGAACTGCGTCTTGATGCCCTTCTCGGCCTGCTCCTTGGTCTCGGCCAGGAACTCCTCCTCGGTCTTGCCCTGGATCTCCAGGTACTTCGCGAGGTCGAGGCCCATCTGGCCGAGCTGGTGGTGCTCCAGGTTGTGCTTGCGGGTGTTGATCTCGTCCTCGAGAAGCTTCTCGGGCATCGGGACCTCGACCAGCTTGAGGAGCTCGTCGAGGACGCGCTCCTGGGCCTGGGTGGCCTGGTCGAACTGCTTCATGTTCTCGAGGCGCTTGCGGCTGTCGGCCTTGAGCTCGTCGAGGGTGTCGAACTCCGACGCCATCTGCGCGAACTCGTCGTCGAGCTCGGGGAGCTCACGGGCGGCGACGGTGGTGACCTTGACGGTGACCTCCGCGTCCTTGCCCTCGGCGGAGCCGCCCTTCAGCTGCGAGGTGAAGGTGGCCTCGCCGCCGGCCTCCAGGCCCTTGACGGCCTCGTCGATGCCGTCGAGCAGCTCGCCGGAGCCGATGGTGTACGAGACGTCGCTGGCGACACCGTCGGGCAGGACCTCGCCGTCGACCTTGGCCTCGAGGTCGATGGTGACGACGTCGCCGTCCTGGGCGGCGCGCTCGACCGGGGAGGTCGACGCGAAGCGCTCGCGGAGCTGCTCCACGGACTTCTCGATGTCCTCGTCGGTGACCTCGACGGCGTCGACGGTGACCTCGATGCCCGAGTAGTCCGGGATCTCGATCGCCGGACGGATGTCGACCTCGGCGGTGAAGGCCAGCAGCTCGCCGTCCTTCAGCTCCGTGATGTCGACCTCGGGCTGACCCAGCGGGTTGACCTCGGCCTCGTTGACGGCCTCGGTGTAGAACTTCGGGAGCGCGTCGTTGACGGCCTCCTCCAGCACGGCGCCGCGGCCGAACCGCTGGTCGATCACGCGAGCCGGGATCTTGCCCTTGCGGAAGCCCTTGACCGTGACCTGCTGGTTGATCTTCTTGTACGCCGCGTCGAGGCTGTCCTTGAGCTCCTCGAAGGGCACCTCGACAGTGAGCCGAACCCGGGTCGGGTTCAGGGTCTCCACGGCGCTCTTCACGGTTCGGTCTCCTTGGTGGCTGATTCCTGGAATCCACCGGGCCGCGTGCAGCGGTTCCGGCGGGTCGGCCCGGTCAGAAAGACACACGGGCACGCAGCTTGCATAGTAACCGCTAGCGGGATGACGCCCACAACGTGATCAAGGAGGCGCGAGGTCCGCGCGTGATCGTCATGGTCGGGGTGGCGGGATTTGAACCCACGGCCTTCCGCTCCCAAAGCGGACGCGCTACCAAGCTGCGCCACACCCCGTCGGTGCGACACGTAGGGTACATGCACGGAGACTGTGCGGCGCCCCCTGTTTTCGGGGTGTGCGCGAAGGGCCACGGACCGGCTACCATGCTCTTCGTGCCGCGGTCCTCGTGACCTGCGGCGCGATGCCGTGCGGGTGTAGCTCAATGGTAGAGCACTAGTCTTCCAAACTAGCTACGCGGGTTCGATTCCCGTCACCCGCTCTTTCATACGGTCCGGGCCCGGTTCCTCGTCGAGGAACCGGGCCCGAGTCGTCTGCTCAGAACTTTATGGACCCCACGGTCTGCGTGATCGAGTCCAGGAAGCGCTGGATGTCGTCGGCCATGCCGGTGGAGGCGAGGAAGAAGCCGAAGAGGACCGCGACCACGGCGGGGCCGCCCTTGAGGTTCCCCCCTCGGATCAACACCACCAGGATGATTGCCAACAGCAACACCACAGACAGCGAAATGGCCACAACTGATCACACCCTCGGTCGGTCCCGCCTTGCCCACCAGGGAGCCCCTGTCTCGGAACACCCCCCGCTGTCTCCATCGTGCCACCAACCCCCTTGCCCCCGCTGCCGGGTGACGAATCGTCGGCGGTGTGCATCGCGAGGGGAGAGCATTGCCACATCCGTACAACCAGAGGGCGATTGCGGTGTTATAGGGCTTTCGCGAGGCCTCACACCGCCCTCTCTTCCACCCTTTTGTCCTTGAGTGAGCGCTATGCTCCCCCTCCTTTTCGGACAGCGGACTCACAGCTAGCGTCTCGGCAATGTCGTCCACCACTCACCCGGGAATCACCGCCGCTCCCCTGCGGACCGTGCCCGTCACCGTCGCCGCGCGGCGGCGTGACCCGTACTTCGACAACGCGAAGTACCTCGCCGTCCTGCTCGTGGCCGTCGGCCACGTGCTCCCCGTGGTGGTGGAGGGAAGCCGGGCGACCCGGGCCCTCTACATGCTGGTGTACGCGTTCCACATGCCGGCCTTCGTACTGATATCGGGCCACCTCTCGCGCAGCTACACCGGGCGGCCCGACCAGCTCCGGCGGCTGGTCACCGGGGTCGTCGTGCCGTACCTCGTCTTCGAGGTCGCGTACACGCTGCTGATCCGGTGGGGAGCGCAGCCCGAGCGGCCGTACAGCCTGCTCCACCCCTCGTACCTGATGTGGTTCCTGCTCGCGCTGTTCGTCTGGCGGGTGACGGCCCCGTTCTGGTCGGTCATCCGCATGCCCGTGGCCGTGTCCGTCGTGATCGCGGCGCTCGCGTCGATCACCCCCGGCCTCGACGGGGTCATCGGCATGCAGCGGGTGCTGCAGTTCCTGCCGTTCTTCGTGATCGGGCTGCGCATGCGGCCGGAGCACTTCCGGTTCCTGCGGCGGCGGCCGGTGCGGATCGTGGCCGCCCTGGTCCTCGCCGGCGCCGTGCCCTTCACGTACTGGGCGACCGCCAGCATCTACATGACCTGGTTCTACCGGACGGTGAGCGCCCAGGAGATGGGCGTGGCCTGGTGGCCCGGACTCGTCAGGGTCGGCGCCCTGTTCGTCTGCGCGCTGATCCTCACGGCGGCCTTCCTCGCGCTGGTGCCCGCCCGGAGGCTGTGGTGCACGGTGCTGGGGTCCGGGACCATCTGCGGCTATCTGCTGCACGGCCTCCTCATCCGGGGCGGGCAGTACTCGGGCCTCTTCGACCGCTGTCCGTCCCTGGGCACGCCGGGCGGCCGGGTCTTCCTGACGGTGACGGCGCTCGTGGTGATGACGCTGCTGTGCACCCCCGTGGTGCGCCGGATCACGAAGCCGTTGACGGAGCCTGAGCTGGCCTGGGCGTTCAGGAAGGACGGGACAGGAGCAGCAGGGCCCGGTCGTCGTTGACGTCCTTGGCGACGGCCTCGATCAGGTGCCAGGCGACGCCCTCGAAGCCTTCGGCGACACAGCGGTCGGCCTCGCCGGTGAGGCGGTCGATGCCCTCGGCGATGTCCCGGTCGGCGGCCTCGACGAGGCCGTCCGTGAAGAGCATCAGGACGTCGCCGGGGCGCAGCGAGCCCTTGACGGGGTGGAACTCGGCCCCGTCGTAGACGCCGAGGAGGGGTCCTTCGGCGGCCTTCTCCTCCCAGCGTCCGCTGCCCGCGTGGAGCTGGAGGGCGGGCAGGTGTCCGGCCGAGAAGAGTTCGTAGTCGCCGGACTCCAGGTCGAGGACGAGGTGGATCGAGGTGGCGAAGCCCTCGTCCCAGTTCTGGCGGAGGAGGTAGCCGTTCGCCGCCGGGAGGAAGCCGTGCGGCGGGAGCGAGCCGAGGAGTCCGCCGAAGGCGCCGGAGAGCAGCAGGGAGCGGGAGGCCGCGTCCATGCCCTTGCCGGAGACGTCGGTGAGGACGACTTCCAGGGTGCGTCCGCCGTGGGTGCGGGCGGCGACGACGAAGTCGCCCGAGAAGGACTGGCCGCCGGCCGGGCGCAGCGCCATCTCGCGGTGCCAGCCCTGGGGGAGCCGGGGCAGGGCGCTCTGGACGCGGATGCGCTCGCGCAGGTCGAAGAGCATGGTGCCGCCGCGCCGCCAGGGGACGCCGACCCGGGCGCGGAACTGGGCGATGAGCAGCCCGAAGAGTCCGCAGGCGGCGACGACCAGGACGGTGCCGGGGGTGACCCGGGCCGGGCCCTGGGTGTAGGGGCCGAGGACGACGGACTCGACGATGAGGGCGCCCGCTGCCGCCGCGTACAGGCCGAGCAGGCTGGCGGGGCGCAGCAGCAGGCCGCCCGCCACGATGGGCAGGACGAGCGCGGCCGGCGCGCACCAGACGGGGTCGAGGAGGGTCGCGCACGCGATGGCGGGGATCGTCAGGAGGAGTCCGGCGAGGGCGAGCCAGTCCGCGCCGTCGCCGCGGAAGTAGTCGACTCCGGATCTGCGCAGCGCGACGCGGGCCCGGCGCACGCGCCTGCGTGTCCGGGCCGCGTACGTGTTCATTCCGGCTCGCTGTCCCATTGGCCTGGACCCTATCCATCCCGTCGGACATCGTGCAGGGGTACCCCCGTGACAAGGTGCGTGAAATCGGGTCGCCTCGGGCGGGCGCCGCTGATATCGATGGCATATGACGACTGAACTGCGGGTTCTCGACCCGTCGGAGTGGGACCGCTGGTACGGGGTGCTGGAGCTCGCCTTCGGCGGTGTGCCGGAGGCGCCGGAGGAGCGGCAGCTGTGGCGCGACCTGACCGAGTTCGACCGTTCTCTGGGTGTCTGGGACGGCGAGCTGTGCGTGGGGACGGCGGGGGCGTTCAGCTTCCGGCTCACGGTGCCGGGCGGGGCGTCGGTCCCGGCGGGCGGGGTGACGATGGTGAGCGTGGCGGGCACGCACCGCCGGCGCGGGATCCTGACCTCGATGATGCGGCGGCAGCTGGACGACCTGCGGGCGGCGGGCGAGTGCCTGGCCGTGCTGACGGCGTCGGAGCCGGAGATCTACGGGCGGTTCGGCTACGGCGTCGGGGCGTACTCGGTGCACGCGGCGATCGACACGACCCGGGTGCGGCTGACGGTGCCGGAGGGCACGGACGGGGTCTCGCTGCGCCTCGCCGACCTGACGGAGTCCTCGGCGGTGTGCGAGGAGATCTACGCGAAGCGGGTGCCGGAGCGGCCCGGGATGCTCGCGCGGCTGCCGGAGTGGGAGCGACTGCCGCTGATGGACCCGGCGGGCGAGCGGGAGGGCGCGTCGCCCCGGCAGTGCCTGCTCGCGGAGCGGGACGGTGAGGTCGTGGGCTTCGCGCACTACGCGATCAAGCCGGACTGGTCGTACGCGGGGTCGAACGGGTCGGTGGAGGTGGTCCAGTTGATGGGGCTCGACCCGGTGGCCGAGGCGGCGCTGTGGCGGTTCCTCTGCTCGGTGGACCTGACCGCGTCGGTGCGGTTCCGCAGCAGGCCCGTGGACGACGGGTGGCAGCACCTGGTGAGCGATCTGCGGCGGTGCGAGCCGACGGTGCGGGACGCCCTGCACGTGCGGCTGGTGGAGGTGGGCGCGGCCCTGGAGGCGCGGACGTACCAGGCGCCGGTGGACGTGGTGCTGGAGGTGGAGGACGCGTTCTGTCCGTGGAACGCGGGGCGGTGGCGGCTCACGGGGGACGCGAAGGGCGCGGTGTGCGTCCGTACCGGCGACGCGCCGGATCTCCTGCTGTCCGCGCGGGAGTTGGGCGCCGCCTATCTGGGCGGGACCTCGCTGGTGTCGCTTGCCGCCGCCGGGCGGGTGCGGGAGCTGCGGGAGGGCGCGCTGGTGGAGGCGTCGGTGGCCTTCGGGTCGCCCGTCGCGCCGTGGCTGCCGCACGGGTTCTGACGGTGCCCCGTCAGCGCGTCTGGCAGCCGGGGCACCAGAAGAGGTTGCGGGCGGCGAGGTCGGCGGTGCGGATCTCGTCGCCGCAGATGTGGCAGGGCTGGTTCGCGCGTCGGTAGACGTAGACCTCGCCGCCGTGGTCGTCCACGCGGGGCGGGCGGCCCATGGCCTCGGGGGTGTGCTCGGGGCGGACGGTGTCGATGCGGTTGAGGCGGACGCCCTCGCGCATGAGGACCGCCAGGTCCTCCCAGATCAGCGTCCACTCCCCCGCCGTGAGGTCCTTGCCCGCGCGGTACGGGTCGATGCCGTGCCGGAAGAGGACCTCGGCGCGGTAGACGTTGCCGACGCCCGCGATGACCTTCTGGTCCATCAGGAGGGCGGCGACGGTCGTGCGGGACTTCGAGATCCGGCGCCAGGCCCGTGCCGGGTCGTCGTCCTCGCGGAGCGGGTCCGGGCCGAGCCGGTCGTGTATCGCGGCCTTCTCGGCGTCCGTGATCAGGGCGCAGGTGGTGGGGCCGCGCAGGTCGACGTACCCCTCGGGGTTCGTGAGGCGCAGCCGGACGGTGTCCGTGGGCGGCGGGGCGGGGGCGTCGCCGAAGTTCACCTTGCCGAAGAGGCCGAGGTGGATGTGGATCCATTCCTCGCCGGGGAAGCCCAGGAAGAGGTGCTTGCCGTGGGCCTCGGTCGTCTCCAGGACGCTGCCGTCGAGCAGGGCCGCCGAGTCGGCGAACTTGCCCTGGGGGCTGGAGACGCGCACGGGCCGGCCGCCGAACCGCTCGCGGTGGTCGGCGGCCAGCCGGTGGATGGTGTGCCCCTCGGGCATCAGGCGGTCGGCTCCTGCGGGTGGTGCGCCGGGATCGGGGGGAGCTCGCCGGTGGTCTCGTACGCGGTGAGCATGTCGATCCGGCGGGTGTGACGCTCGTCACCGGAGTACGGGGTGCCGAGGAAGATCTCGACGAACTTGGTCGCCTCTTCCTGCGTGTGCATCCGGCCGCCGACGGAGATCACGTTGGCGTTGTTGTGCTCGCGGCCGAGGGCGGCGGTCTGCTCGCTCCAGGCGAGGGCGGCGCGGACCCCCTTCACCTTGTTCGCGGCGATCTGCTCGCCGTTGCCGGAGCCGCCGATGACGATGCCCAGGCTGTCCGGGTCCGCGGCCGTCTTCTCGGCGGCGCGCAGGCAGAACGGCGGGTAGTCGTCCAGGGCGTCGTAGATGTGGGGACCGCAGTCGACGGGCTCGTGGCCGTGTGCCGTGAGCCACTCGACGAGGTGGTTCTTTAGTTCAAAGCCGGCGTGGTCGGAACCGATATAGACGCGCATGATGCCGAGTGTGGCACGTCAGGGCCCGGGTAGCAGGCAGCGGGGTCGGGACCTTCACCCGGCCTGGTACGGACCTTCGACTCTCGCGAGGTCGCCCGTACAACGATCCGGAATGAGGTCTTCCGATCATCCCCGTCCACAGTGTTCAATGCTCGGGCTCGCGACCCGAGCAGCCCCCACACACAAGGAAGCGTCGATGAACACGCAACCGACCCTGACGAAGGACGGCCAGGAGACCGGCACCACCGGTCCCGAGCAGTCCTCCGACGGCCTCAAGGCCGGGCTCAAGAACCGCCATCTGTCGATGATCGCGATCGGCGGCGTGATCGGCGCCGGTCTCTTCGTCGGCTCCGGCTCCGGCATCGCCGCGGCCGGCCCCGCGATCCTCCTGTCGTACGCACTCGTCGGCGCCATGGTCGTCTTCGTGATGCGGATGCTCGGCGAGATGGCCGCCGCCCGTCCCTCCTCCGGCTCCTTCTCCGCCTACGCGGACCAGGCCCTGGGCCGCTGGGCCGGTTTCAGCATCGGCTGGCTGTACTGGTTCTTCTGGGTCGTCGTGCTCGCCGTGGAGGCGACCGCCGGTGCCAAGATCCTGGAGAGCTGGGTCCCGGCCGTCCCGCAGTGGGGCTGGGCACTCATCGTGATGGTGGTGCTGACCGCGACCAACCTGGGCTCCGTCGCCTCGTACGGCGAGTTCGAGTTCTGGTTCGCCGGCATCAAGGTCGTCGCCATCGGCGCCTTCGTCGTCATCGGCCTGCTCGCCGTCTTCGGCGTGCTCCCCGGCTCGGACAACCCCGGCGCCGGATTCGCGCACCTCACCGACAGCGGGGGCTTCTTCCCGATGGGCGCGGGCGCGGTCCTCACCGGTGTGCTGATGGTCGTCTTCTCGTTCATGGGCAGCGAGATCGTCACGCTGGCCGCCGGTGAGTCCGAGAACCCGCAGAAGGCGGTCACCAAGGCCACCAACAGCGTGATCTGGCGGATCGGCGTCTTCTACCTGGGCTCGATCTTCGTCGTCCTGACGCTGCTGCCGTGGAACGACAAGTCGATCGTCGACAAGGGCTCGTACGTCGCCGCCCTCGACTCCATCGGGATCGCGCACGCCGGCCAGATCATGAACGTGATCGTCCTGACGGCCGTCCTGTCCTGCCTGAACTCGGGCCTCTACACCGCCTCCCGCATGGCCTTCTCGCTCGGGCAGCGCGGTGACGCGCCGAAGGCCTTCGCGAAGGTCAACAAGCGGGGCGTGCCGACGGCCGCGATCCTCGGGTCGGTCGTCTTCGGCTTCGTCGCGGTCTTCTTCAACTACAAGTGGCCGGACACGGTCTTCGCGTTCCTGCTGAACTCCTCCGGCGCGGTCGCGCTCTTCGTCTGGCTGGTCATCTGCGTGACCCAGCTGCGGATGCGCGGCATCATCCTGCGCGAGTCGCCGGAGAAGCTGATCGTGCGGATGTGGCTCTTCCCGTACCTGACGTGGGCGACCATCGTCATGATCGTCGGCGTCCTCGGCTACATGGTCTACGACGGCGGAAGCAACCGCGACCAGGTCGTGCTCTCGCTGCTCGTGGCCGCGCTCGTCATCGCGATCTCGCTGGTCCGGCAGCGCGTCGGCAAGGCCGACCGGCCCGCGGAGGTCTCCGAGCGCGTCTGACGCGACCACGGACACGAGAGGGCCCGCCGTTCCCCCGGGGAGCGGCGGGCCCTCTCGTGCGCGTACGGGCTCAGCCCTTGCGGCCCACGAGCTTCCACGCGGCCGGCAGGGCGCCCATGGCGAGCGCGGCCTTGAGGGCGTCGCCGATGAGGAACGGGGTGAGGCCGGCGGCGACGGCCTGGCCGAAGGTCATGCCGGTGGCGAGGGCCAGGTACGGCACGCCGACCGCGTAGATGATCGCGGAGCCGAGCACCATGGCGCCGGCGGTGCGCGGGACCGTGCGATCGGCGCCGCGGCGGGCGAGGGCGCCGACGACGGTCGAGGCCAGGAGCATGCCGAGGATGTAGCCGAAGGTCGGCATGGCGTAGCCGGAGGAGGCCTCGGCGAACCACGGGACGCCCGCCATGCCCGCGACCGCGTACAGGGCGAGGGCGAGGAAGCCGCGGCGGGCGCCGAGGGCGGTGCCGACGAGCAGGGCGGCGAAGGTCTGGCCGGAGACCGGGACCGGGGAGCCGGGGACCGGGACCGAGATCTGCGCGGCGAGGCCCGTGAGGGCGGCGCCGCCGACCACGAGGGCGATGTCGCGGGCGCGGCTCGCCGGGACGAGGTCGGCGAGGACGGTGCCCGCCCGGAGGGTGCGGGCGGGGGCGGCGGCGGTGCTCATCGGTACTCCGCGGGGTGAGGGTGGGAGGGACAGGTCGACGGTATGCCAGGAGTGAACGCCCGATCACCGTCAGCCGCCGACAAAGCGGCGGTCGAGCGCTTCGTGGAGATCGAACAAACCCCGCCGATCACACCTCGCGCCACGTGACGCTTGTCACTGGGCACTCGCGCGAGGAGGTCCCTTTTGCGCCAAGGGGCGTTCGCTGGAGAGACTGTGGAGTCTCCATAAACCGTCTCCATGAACGTCAGAGGACACGAGCCCCCACATGCACGACCCCCTCGTCCCCGAACCGGAGCCCCTCTCCCACGGTCTGAAGCAGCGTCACCTGACGATGCTGGGGCTGGGCGGGGTGATCGGAGCCGGTCTCTTCGTCGGCTCGGGCGCCGGCATCGCCGTCGCCGGACCCGGCATCGTGGTCTCGTACCTGATCGCCGGCGCGCTCGCGATGCTGATCATGCGGATGCTCGGCGAGATGTCGGCGGCGATGCCCGCCTCGGGCGCCTTCTCGGTGCACGCGGAGCGGGCGCTCGGCCGCTGGGCGGGGTTCTCGGTGGGCTGGCTGTACTGGTTCCTGCTCGTCGTGGTCCTCGCCGTGGAGGCGACGGGCGCGGCGCGGATCGCGCACGGCTGGGTGCCGGGGGTGCCGCAGTGGGGCTGGGTGCTGGTCTTCATGGTCGTGTTCACCCTCGCCAACCTGGCGGCGGTGAAGAACTTCGGCGAGTTCGAGTTCTGGTTCGCGGCCCTGAAGGTCGGCGCGATCGTCCTCTTCCTGGTGCTGGGCGTGCTCGCGATCCTCGGCCGGCTGCCCGACACGGACCCGGTGGGCCTGGCGAACCTGACCGGACAGGGCGGCTTCCTGCCGAACGGCTGGTCCGGGGTGATCTCGGGCGTGCTCGCCGTCGTGTTCGCCTTCGGCGGCCTGGAGGTCGTCACGATCGCGGCGGCGGAGTCCGACGACCCGGCGCGGAACGTGGCGCGGGCGGTGCGCAGCGCGGTCTGGCGGATCCTGCTCTTCTACGTGGGTTCGATGCTGGTCATCGTGACGCTGCTGCCGTGGACCTCGATGGAGCCGGGCGAGTCGCCGTACGTGGCGGTCCTGGACTCGATCGGGGTGCCCGCGGCGGGCCAGATCATGAACGTGGTGGTGTTCGTGGCGCTGCTCTCGGCGCTCAACGCGAACCTGTACGGCTCCTCGCGGATGGTGTTCTCGCTGGCGGAGCGCGGGGAGGCCCCGAAGGGGCTGCTGCGGACCACCGGCGGAGGGGTGCCGCGCCGGGCGGTGCTCGCCTCGGTGGCCTTCGGCTTCGTCTCCGTCCTGCTCAATCTGAAGTGGCCGGATTCCGTCTTCCTCTACATGCTCAACGCCGTCGGCGCCGTGCTCCTCTTCGTCTGGGCGCTGATCGCGGTCTCGCAGCTGCGGCTGCGGCGCCGGATCGAGCGCGACGCCCCGGAGACGCTGACGCTGCGGATGTGGGGCTTCCCGTGGCTGACCTGGGTGGCGCTCGCCGCGATGGGGGCGGTGCTCGTCCTCATGCTGATCGACGACGCGGCGCGGCCGCAGGTGCTGTGGTCGGCGGGTGCGACCGGGGCCGTACTGCTCGTGGCGTGGGCGCGGGAGCTGCGCGCTTCCTCAACGAAGCGGAACTGATTCTTCACCTTGTGTGAAGGTCGTGCCCGTATAGCGGACTGCTGTTCCCTCTGAGCGGTGCACCCACCCAGACTGTGGGCTCCCTCCCCGTCTCAGCTAGTGAACAGGGTTCGCCCATGTCTCGGACCACCGCGCCCGCGCCGGCCGACCGCAAGGACGGCGCGACCGGACCTGCCGAGGGCCTGTCGCACGGCCTCAAGCAGCGCCATCTGTCGATGATCGCCCTCGGCGGCGTCATCGGCGCCGGTCTCTTCGTCGGCTCCGGCGCCGGCATCGCCGCCGCCGGACCCTCGATCGTGATCGCCTACGCGATATCCGGCGTCCTCGTGATGCTCGTGATGCGGATGCTGGGCGAGATGTCGGCCGCGAACCCCGCGTCCGGCTCCTTCTCCGTCCACGCCGAGCGCGCCTTCGGCTCCTGGGCGGGCTTCACCTCCGGCTGGGCCTTCTGGTTCCTGCTCTGCGTGGCCGTCGGGCTGGAGGGCATCGGCGCCGCGAAGATCATGACCGGCTGGTTCCCCGGCAGCCCCGAGTGGGCCTGGGTCGCGCTCTTCATGGTGGTCTTCTGCGTCACCAACCTCGCGGCCGTGAAGAACTTCGGCGAGTTCGAGTTCTGGTTCGCGGCGCTCAAGGTCGGCGCGATCGTGCTCTTCCTCGGCATCGGGGTCCTCGCGATCGTCGGCGTCCTGCCCGGCACGGACGCCCCCGGCACGGCGAACCTCAGCGGCGACGGCGGCTTCTTCCCGCACGGCTCCGAGGGCCTGATCGTGGGCCTGCTGGCGTCGGTCTTCGCGTACGGCGGTCTGGAGACGGTCACCATCGCGGCGGCCGAGTCGGAGCACCCGGTGCAGGGCGTCGCCAAGGCCGTCCGTACGGCGATGTGGCGCATCGCGCTCTTCTACATCGGCTCCATGGCGGTCATCGTCACCCTCGTCCCGTGGGACGACAAGGCGGTCGTCGAGAAGGGCCCGTACGTCGCCGCCCTCGACCACCTGGGCATCCCCGCGGCCGGCCAGATCATGAACGTGGTCGTCCTGGTCGCCCTGCTCTCGGCGATGAACGCCAACATCTACGGCGCCTCCCGGATGGCCGGCTCGCTGGTCGCGCGCGACCAGGGACCGAAGGCGCTGGGCCGGCTGTACGGCGGGGTGCCCCGCCCGGCCGTGCTCGTCTCCTCGGTCGTCGGCTTCGGCTGTGTGCTGCTGAGCTACTGGTCGCCGGACAAGGCCTTCATCTGGCTACTCAACACCATCGGCGCGATCATCCTGGTCGTCTGGTTCTTCATCGCCGCCTCCCAGCTGGTGCTGCGTCGCCGCACCGAGCGCGAGGCGCCCGAGAAGCTGGTCGTGCGGATGTGGGCCTTCCCGGTGCTGACC
Organism: Streptomyces sp. NPDC096079; assembly: GCF_040303145.1. Classification (NCBI taxonomy): domain Bacteria; kingdom Bacillati; phylum Actinomycetota; class Actinomycetes; order Kitasatosporales; family Streptomycetaceae; genus Streptomyces; species Streptomyces sp. NPDC096079. The sequence continues at coordinate 328,861 of NZ_JBEOST010000002.1, read as the reverse complement.
TGGGTGGCGCTGGCCGGCATGGCGGCGATCTTCTTCCTGATGGCGCGCGAGGAGGGCACCCGCGTGCAGCTGTACTGGACGGGCGGCCTCACGCTGGTGCTCGCCGTCATCGGCTTCGTACGCCAGAAGGCTGCAGCGGGCCGCGCTTCCTGAGCTTGGGCCGCTCCCCCTCGAAACCCCTGGACCGACGCCCGGTTCGGGGGTTTCGCCATGCCGGGAACACGAGACCTAGGACGAAGGGCTGATCAACAACGGCTCCCACCTACTGTTAGCCTGCACCTGCATATTGGTTGCAATAAGCCATCGAAGGGCTCGGTCACATGGCGATCTACACGCTCCCGGAGCTGCCGTACGACTACGCGGCGCTGGAGCCGGTGATCAATCCGCAGATCATCGAGCTGCACCACGACAAGCACCACGCCGCGTACGTCAAGGGCGCGAACGACACCCTTGAGCAGCTGGAAGAGGCGCGCGACAAGGACCAGTGGGGCGCGATCAACGGCCTGGAGAAGAACCTCGCGTTCCACCTCTCCGGCCACATCCTCCACTCCATCTACTGGAACAACATGAACAGCCCGAAGGACGGGGGCGGTGGCGAGCCGCTCGCCGCCGACGGCGTCGGTGACCTCGCGGACGCGATCACCGAGTCCTTCGGCTCCTTCGCCAAGTTCAAGGCCCAGCTGACCAAGGCCTCGGCGACCACCCAGGGCTCCGGCTGGGGCGTCCTCGCGTACGAGCCCATCAGCGGCCGGCTCATCGTCGAGCAGGTCTACGACCACCAGGGGAACGTCGGCCAGGGCTCGGTCCCGGTCCTGGTCTTCGACGCCTGGGAGCACGCCTTCTACCTGCAGTACAAGAACCAGAAGGTCGACTTCATCGAGGCCATGTGGCAGGTCGTCAACTGGCAGGACGTGAACAGGCGCTACCGGTCGGCCAAGGCCTCGGTGCCGCTGATCTCGTTCTGACCCCGCGCTCCTGCTCGTGATCGTCTTCTCAACCTTCACCGGGCAGGCGGAAAAGAGGACGGCCCCCGCGATGACGTGAATCGCGGGGGCCGTCTGCTGTGCGGGGACTACTCGAAGCTGGGCGCCGCCGTCCGCGTGCGCTTGATCTCGTAGAAGCCCGGCGTCGACGCCACGAGCAGCGTGCCGTCCCACAGCCGGGCCGCCGCGTCGCCGCGCGGGGTCGGGGTGACGACGGGACCGAAGAAGGCGACCTCGTCGCCCGTCGGGCCGGGCACCGCGATGACCGGGGTGCCGACGTCCTGGCCGACCTTCTCTATGCCCTCCGTGTGGGAGGCGCGCAGCTCGGTGTCGTAGGTGTCCTTGTCGGCGAAGTCCGCCAGGTCCTCGGGCAGGCCGACGTCCTTCAGGGCACCGGCGATCGCCTCGCGGGTCGGACCCTCGCCGTTGTTGTGGAAGCGGGTGCCGAGCGCCGTGTAGAGCTTGCCGACGACCTCGTCGCCGTGCAGCTGCTGGGCGGCGATCACCACACGGACCGGGCCCCAGGCCTGGGTCTCCAGCATCTCGCGGTACTCGGCGGGGACCTCGTCGAGCCGGTTCTCGTTGAGCACGGCCAGGCTCATGACCTTCCAGCGGACGTCGACCGGGCGGACCTGCTCGACCTCCAGCATCCAGCGGGAGGTCATCCAGGCCCACGGGCACAGCGGGTCGAAGTAGAAGTCTGCGGTGGTCCTGCTCTCGGACATGTCACTCCTCGGTGCGGCCGTGGGAAGAAGAAGGTGGTGCGCCGAAAGAAGGGAACCCGCCCGGGCGCGGGCGCATTCCCGTGTCCCGGGTGACAGCTGCACATGGGAGGATCGGTGCTGTTTCGAACGCGCCACGAAGGAGTGACCGTGCCCGGTGAGAATCTGTCCCGCGACGAGGCCCACGAGCGGGCCGCGCTGCTGTCCGTCGACGGGTACGAGGTCGCCCTCGACCTCCGGTCGGCGGTCGGCGACTCGGACGAGGCGGTGCGCACCTTCCGCTCCGAGACCACGATCCGGTTCCGCCGCACCGGCGAGGGAACGAGCACGTTCGTCGACCTGATCGCCCCCTCGGTGACCTCGGTCACGCTCAACGGCCGGTCCCTCGACCCGGCGGTCGTCTTCGACGGCGCGCGGATCGCGCTCGACGGCCTCGCCGACGAGAACACGCTCGTGGTGGACGCCCAGTGCGCCTACAGCCGCACCGGCGAGGGCATGCACCGCTTCGTCGACCCGGAGGACGGCGAGGTCTACCTCTACACGCAGTACGAGCCGGCCGACGCCCGCCGCGTGTACGCCGACTTCGAGCAGCCCGACCTCAAGGCCCCGTACCGCTTCGCGGTGACCGCGCCGGAGGGCTGGACGGTCTGGTCGAACGGCGCGGGCGAGCAGGACGCCGAGGGGGTGTGGCGGTTCGCGGAGACGGCGCCGATCTCCACGTACATCACGTGTGTCGTGGCCGGCCCCTACCACTACGTGACGGACAGCTACACGCGCGGCGACCTGGAGATCCCGCTCGGCGCGATGTGCCGGAAGTCGCTCGCGAAGCACTTCGACGCGGACGACGTCTTCCTGATCACGAAGCAGGGATTCGACTTCTTCCACGACAACTTCGACTACCCGTACCCCTTCGGGAAGTACGACCAGGCCTTCGTCCCCGAGTACAACCTCGGCGCGATGGAGAACCCGGGCATGGTGACCTTCCGCGAGGAGTACATCTACCGGGGCAAGGTCACCCAGGCCGCGTACGAGAGCCGGGCCAACGTCATCCTCCACGAGATGGCGCACATGTGGTTCGGCGACCTGGTCACCATGGTGTGGTGGGACGACCTGTGGCTCAAGGAGTCCTTCGCGGACTTCATGGGCTCCTTCGTGAACGCCGAGGCGACCCGCTTCACCAACAGCTGGGTGACCTTCGCCAACAACCGCAAGTCCTGGGCGTACCGCGCCGACCAGCTGCCGTCCACGCACCCGATCACGGCCGACATCCGTGACCTGGAGGACGCCAAGCTCAACTTCGACGGCATCACGTACGCCAAGGGCGCCTCGGTGCTGAAGCAGCTCGTCGCGTACGCCGGGCGGGACGCGTTCCTGGAGGGCGCGCGCCGCTACTTCAAGCGCCACGCCTACGGCAACACGCGCCTGGCGGACCTCCTGTCGATCCTGGAGGAGACCTCCGGGCGGGACATGAAGGCCTGGGCGAAGTCCTGGCTCCAGACCTCCGGCGTCAACAGCCTGACCCCGGCCGTCACCTACGACGCGGAGGGCCGGATCACCGAGCTCGCCGTCCTCCAGGAGGGCGACGAGCTGCGCCCGCACCGGGCGGCCGTCGGCCTCTACCGGGTCGCGGGCGGGGAACTCGTGCGGTACGCGCGGGCCGAGGCCGACCTCACCGGCGCCCGGAGCGTCGTCGCCGAGCTCGCGGGCGAGGAGAAGCCCGACCTGGTGCTCGTCAACGACGACGACCTCACCTACTGCAAGATCCGCTTCGACGAGGGCTCGCTCGCGACCCTGCGGGCGCACCTCGGGGACATCACCGACCCGCTGGCCCGCGCCCTGTGCTGGTCGGCGCTGTGGAACCTGACCCGCGACGGGCTCATGCCGGCCCGGGACTTCGTCTCCGTCGTCCTCGCCTTCGCGGGCCGCGAGACCGACATCGGCGTCCTGCAGATGGTGCACGGCTGGACGAAGTCGGCCGTCACCCTCTACGCGACGCCCGCGTGGCGCGAGGAGGGCGGGCGGCTGCTCGCCGAGGGCGGGCTGCGCGAGCTGCGGCTGGCCGAGCCGGGCAGCGAGCACCAGCTGACCTGGGCGCGGTTCTTCGCGGCGACCGCCGCCTCCGACGCCGACTTCCAGCTCCTGGAGGGTCTGCTCGACGGCACGGCGAAGATCGACGGCCTCGACGTCGACCAGGAGCTGCGCTGGGCGCTGCTGTCCCCGCTGGCCGCGCACGGCCGTGCGGACGAGGCGCGGATCGGCGAGGAGCTGGCCCGGGACGACACGGCCACGGGCAAGCGCCACCAGACGCGTCTGCTGGCCTCGCGGCCCTCGGCGGCGGTCAAGGCGCAGGCCTGGGCTCAGGTCGTCGAGTCGGACACCCTGTCGAACGCGCTGGTCGAGGCGACCATCGCGGGCTTCGTGCAGCCCTCGCAGCGCGAGCTGATCGCGCCGTACGCCGAGAAGTACTTCGCGGCGATCGAGCGGCTGTGGGGCGAGCGGTCGATCCAGATCGGCATCGACGTGGTCCGGGGCCTGTTCCCGGGCCTCCAGGACGACGAGGCGACGCTGACCTCGACGGACGCCTGGCTGTCCGGGCACGAGTCGGCCCCGCCGGCGCTGCGCCGTCTCGTCCTTGAGGCGCGGGACGACCTGGCGCGGGCGCTGCGCGCGCAGGCCTGCGACGGCCGCGCGGCGGTCTAGCCGATACGGCGACGGGGGCGGCGCCCTTGCGGGTGCCGCCCCCATCGGCTGTCGAACGTGCGTACTTTAGGGCGAGGTTGTCCCGGAATGTCGACGAGCGTGTAACAGGGGTTAGGGGAGCCTTCGGAAGCGGAAGACCCCCGGCATGAACCACAACACCCCCATCACCCCCCGCCCCCTCCCCCTCTCCTCCCCCACCGGCCGCCCGCAACGCCTGGCGTCCGCCGACCAGTTGAGGGCCCAGGGCGTCCCCGCCGCGGAGGTCGCCGCGCACTGCCGGCCCGGCGGCTGGCAGCAGCTGCTGCCCGGCGTCTTCCTGCTCCAGCCCGGACCGCCCACCAGCGAGGACCGGCTCAAGGCCGCGCTGCTCTACGCCCGCAGGAACGGCACCCTCCCCCCGCAGGGCCCCGACGCGATGATCACCGGGCTCGCCGCCCTCACCCTGCACCGCTTCTCCTCCGCTCCCCCGCTCACCGCCCTGGACCGCGTCGACGTGCTGGTGCCGCGCACCCGGCGGCTGCGCTCGACCGGCTGGGTGCGGGTGGTGCGCGCCGCCGAGTCGCCGGAGCCGGTGGAGCTCACGGGTGTGCCCGTGGCCCCGGTCGCCCGCGCCGTCGCCGACGCGGTGTCGGCGCTTGACGACGCGGAGACCGTCCGCCGGCTGCTCACCGAGGCCGTCCGCGGCGGCCACTGCGAACCGGGCGCGGTCGTCAGGGAGTTGAGCCGGGCCCGGCTGCTCTCCCGGCCGCACGTGGTGGACGCGGTGGACTCGCTGCTGGCCGAGGGACGCGCGCTCTCCGAGCAGCGGCTGTACGAGATGGTGCGGGAGTTCGCGCTGCCCGACCCGCTGTGGAACGTGGACCTGCGGCTGCCCGGCGGCCCGCACCTGGGCGGGGTGGACGCCTACTGGCCGGACCAGGCGGTGGCCGTGGAGCTGGACACCAGGGCGCCCCGGCAGGACGACGACGAGCTGTGGACCGAGTACACCCGCAAGCGGGAGCACCTGGAGCGGCTCGGCATCACGGTCGTCCACCTGACCCCGCGCAAGCTGCGCGAGGCGATGGACCAGCAGGCCACCGTGGTCCGCACGGCCCTGATGGCCGCGCCGGAGCGGCAGCCCGCCGCGTACGTCGTCGTCCTGCCGAGGTGAGGGCCTACCCCCTCGGGGCGGTGGCGGTCGCTCCGGTCGCGGTGGCGGTCGCGCCGGTCGTGCCGGTCGTGCCGGTCGTGCCGCAGAACTCGGCCTCGACGACCTTCTGGGTGTCGCCGGTCCAGTCGGCGTTGAAGTTGCCGGCGAGGGAGTGCTCGCCGTCGCGGGTCACATGGGCCAGGGACGAGGAGCCGTGGATGCCGCCGCCGTGGCCCCAGACCTCCACCCCGCAGCTCAGCTTGTCCTTCATCAGGCCGAGGCCGTAGCTGACGTTCGGGACGTCGGGGGAGATCGGGACCGTGGTGGTCATCTCCTTCAGACCGTCCTTCGTGAGGAGCCGGCCCTTGAGCAGGGCCCGGTAGAAGGTCTGCAGATCGCGGGAGTCGGAGATCATCTCGCCCGCCGCGCCCGCGATGCTCGGGTTGAGCGCGGAGACGTCGTGGACGGGGGCGTTCAGGTCCCGGGAGAGCTTGGAGTACGCCGGGCTGCTGGGCTCCGGCATCGCCGAGCGGGTGCCCGGGACGGAGGTGGCGCGGAGCTTGAGCGGCTTGATGATCCGGTTCTCGACGGCCTTGCCGTAGGGGCGGCCCGTGACCTTCTCGATCACCATGCCGGCGAGGACGAAGTTGGTGTTGGAGTAGTTCCAGGAGGCACCGGGCTCGAAGTCGGGCCTGTGGGCCATGGCGACGCCGACGAGCTGCTTCGGGGTCCAGGTGTCGTAGCGGTGCTCCAGGAAGCCGGCGCCGAAGACCTTGGCCTGGAAATCGGGGTCCTCGGTGTAGCTGTAGATGCCGCTGGTGTGGTTGAGGAGCTGGCGGACCGTGATCTTCCGGCCGTCGTGGCCGTTGCCGCGGACGACGCCGGGGAGCCACTTCTCGACGCGGTCGTCGAGGTCGAGGCGGCCCTCGGACTGGAGCTGGAGGAGGACGGTGGCGGTGAAGGTCTTGGTGATGGAACCGACGCGGTAGCGGTCGTCGCCCCCGCGCTCGCCCGCGGTGCCGGTCCAGCGGTGGTGCCCGTCGCGGGCCTGGGCGACGGCGCCGGGCACACCGTCGGCGACGGCGGCGTCCAGGGCCTGCTGGGTGGCCGCGTGGTGCGCCTTCGCGGGCGCGGCCTCGGCGGGGGCCGCCGTGGCCGCGAGGGCGGGGGTGGCGAGGACGGTGGCCGTGAGGCCCGCGACGAGGGTGGCGGCGAGGACGGTACGGGTGGTGCGTGCGGCTGACATGCGGGCTCCCCTGACGTACGGACGTGAACGTGATCGGTCACGGGAGGGGACCGCGGGGGCCGCGCGGCCGGTTGAGAGCGATCTTGGTGGTTGAGTCCTTTTCAGCCGTTCGCCGGATCGGTGAGGCGGGAGCGGCCGGCCGGGGGCCTCTCGCGCCACAGGTCGAGGCCGATGTCGACGAGCTCGACACGGGTGAGGAAGGGCACGGAGTCGAGCGGATGCCAGGCGGCGAGGTCGGTGGAGCCGTCGGTCTCGTTGCGCAGGGCACCCCCGGTGACCTGGGCCTCGTAGATGATCCGCAGCCCCTGCCAGTCACCGGGAGCACCGAGCCGGCGGAGCCAGGACCGCCGGATGGAGTCGATGCCGAGGAGCGCCGTGGGCTCGGTCAGGTACCCGGTCTCCTCCTCGACCTCGCGGACGACGGTCCGGACGGGGTCCTCGCCGTGATCCATGCCGCCGCCCGGCAGGGTCCACCGCCTGGCGCCGTCCTTGGCGACCCAGCGGGCGAGGAGGATCTCGCCGTCCCGGACGCACACGGCGTAGGCCGCCACCCTCAACTCCTGCTGCATGGACCGAGATTAGAGCCAGTACGCGGGATACGTCCGCCCCGTGCCGCGGGCGGCCGCGAGTCCGGCGGCGACCAGGATCAGCGAGGCGAGGGCGAGAAGGCCGAGAAACGACCAGAGGGGCGGCGCCTGGAGGGCGACGATCACGGCCGTGGCCGCGGCGGGCGAGTGCGGGGTGCGGGCGAGCGTCATCGCGCCGAGCGCGAGCCCGCCCGCGACGGCGGCGCCCCACGGGCCCGGCCCGGCCAGGGCGAGGACCGCGAAGCCGGTGAGGGCGGAGAGCAGCTGGCCGCCGACGACCGAACGCGGCTGGGACAGCGGCAGATCGGGGGCGCCGGCCACGAGCGCCATGCTGGCGGCGAGGGGCGGGATCAGCAGGGGCTGGTGGAGGAGGGTGCCGACGGCGACCAGGAGGAGGAGCGCGGCGACGGCGGCCGCGGTGGAGGCGAGCACAGCGCGGGGGCGGGGACGGGGCGGCGGCCGACGGCGGGCGGGAGCGGGCGCCGCTGCCCCGATGGCTCCGGGGGCGGGCGCGGTGGCCTCGGGAGGTGGAGCGGTGGCGTCGGGGGCGGGTGCGGTGGGCCGGCGGGTGGGCGCGGCGGCTTCGGGGGCGGGTGCGGTGGGCCGGCGGGTGGGCGCGGCGGCTTCGGGGGCCGGGGTGGTGGGCCGGTGGGTGGGTGCGGCGGCTTCGGGGGCGGGTGCGGTGGGCCGGTGGGTGGGCGCGGTGGCTTCGGGGGCCGGGGTGGTGGTCACGGGCGGTCCTCGGGAGTCGGCGTGGGGCGGAGGCGGGGTCAGGGCAGGGCGGGGTTGGCCGGGGAGTACTCCGGGGGCGACCAGCGCAGGGGGCTGTCGGCCGGGAGTTCGACCGTGCGGTCGACGCGGAAGCGGGTCACGCGGCCCTCGGGGCCGTACTCGGTGTGCGCGAGGCCGCTCAGCCGGAGCGTGAGGCCCGTCCGCCAGTCGAGGAAGAGCAGTCCCGCCCGGCCGTCCTCCTCCAGGTTTCCCAGGGTCAGGAACATCGCGTTGCCCGGGTAGTCGCGCCAGCTGAGCTCCCGGGGCGAGTCGACCCGCACGAAGCCGGGGTTGCCGCCCCGGTGGCTGGTGTCGAGGCCGTCGGGGGCGGCGGTCGCGATGAAGAAGGTGTCGGCGTCCCCGATCAGGCGCGCCTGATCGGGGGTGAGCTCCTCGCCGTGCCGGGCGGCTCCGGCCCCCGGGCGGGCGGGTTCGGAGCCGTACCACTCCCGCTTCTGGAGGTACTTCGGGCAGTTGGAGAAGACCTGCTCGGCCTCGATCGTGAAGCCGCGCGCGCTGGTCCTCGCGGTGCCGTTGAGACGCATGCGGCGGCGGGTGCGGGGGTCGAGGGCGAGGGTGCCGACGGGGGCGCCGTCGGGCGTGCCCTCGGGGAGGGCCGCGGCCACGGAGACCGTGCGGGGGCCGGTGGCCCGGACGAAGCCGGGCGCACCGGTGAGCAGGCGGGCCCAGACGCGGCCCTCGGCGTCCGCCGCGCCGAGCAGCAGCATCGGCTGGGCCTCCAGGAAGGCGGCGGCGATGGGGCGGATGCCGGGGGTGATGGAGCGGCCTACGTGGGCGGCGAGGTCCTGGACGCCCTCGCGCGCCTGTATCGCCAGGGAGCCGGGGTGGTACGCGGTGTTCACGGGAGGCCTCCGTGCGTGCGGGGTCGGCGGGTGACTTTCGGACAGGCCCTAGAAGAAGCCGCAGGTGGGGGCCGTCTCGCTGGGGGCTTCGGCGCCCTCCGCGCCCTTCGGGACGGAGATCTCCAGGCGGGTGCCGTCCGGGTCGTGGAAGAAGATGCCGCCGGAGGCCGCGCCCTCGCGGTGGGCCACGACGCCCTCGTACGCGAAGGAGGCGCCGCGGGCGGTGAGCGCGGCCTCGGCGGCGCGGACGTGCGCGAGGGACTCGGCCTCGAAGGCGAGGTGGTGGAGGCCGGGGCGGCCGGAGTCGTAGGCGCCCTCGGCCTGCTGCCAGAGGGTGAGGACCAGGCGGCCGTCCTGGCCGAGGAAGGCGTACCGGCTGTCCTTCTCCTCGCCCTCGCCGAGGACGTCGAAGCCGAGGACGTCGCCGTAGAAGGCGAGCGAGCGGGTGAGGTCGGTGACGTTGAGGCCGACGTGATGGGTGGCGAGCGTGCCGATCGCGGACATGGAGGTTCCCTCTCTGGTGCGGCCGCCCCCTCGGGCTAACCTCTTAATTCGACTTTAGAGGTTAGACATGGAGAGAGTCAACCGCTCACGTACTCTTGAGGGGTTAGTTCACCGAGGAGGGTGCCCGCCATGACCGCCATCGACCCCCGGCCGCTCACCGGCGAGCCCGTCTCCCTGGACCTGCTGAACACCCGCTGGAACGAGGAAGGCGTCCGCCAGGACCTGCTGACCGACGTCGAGGGCCTCGCCGTCTGGCTCGCCGCCAACGGCCTGGAGGGGCGGTTCGCCGCCGACGCGACCACCCTGCGGCACACCCTCACCGCCCGGGACGCGCTCGCCGCGCTGGTCGACCGCCCCGGCGACCCCGCCGCCACCGCGCGCGTCGACGCCGTCCTGGACCACGGCCGCATCCGGGCCACGCTCACGACCGAGGGACCCGGCGAGGAGGCCGAGTTCGCGGACGCCGCCTGGGGCCCCGGCTGGACCGCCGCCCGCGACTACCTCGACCTGCTGCGCACCGCGCCCGACCGGATCCGCGGCTGCGCCCACGAGGCGTGCATCCTGCACTTCTTCGACACCTCGCGGAACGGCACCCGCCGCTGGTGCTCGATGGCGATCTGCGGCAACCGCGCCAAGGCGTCCCGCCACTACGCCCGCACGAAGGAGAGCTGAGCGCCCGCGGCGCCGACTCGCCCGCTTTCACGCGCATTCGTCCGTCGTGGCGCAACCACGGCGCTGGCGGGTTCCCGCCTCGGCGGCAATCCGACCCTGGGCAACTCTCCACAAACCCCTGTCACTTGCGAAAGGCTGAGCGGTCATCCGGCATCAGTATCCGGACACCCTCCTTTCACAAACAGGGATGTAGATGACCACCCCCGAAACTCGGAGCTCCATACCCGGAAGCGCGACGCACGGGCCCAGACGCGCGGCCCGCATCGCCGCCGCCGCCGGCCTCGTCGCCGCGCTCGTCGCCACCGGTGCCGCGCCCGTGCTCGCCGCGAAAGCCCCGGCGACCACTCCCCCGGTCAAGTCCTCGAACCCCGCCGACAAGCTCGGCGCCATCGACGCCCAGCGCCTCACCGAGGCCCAGGCGAGCGGCGAGAAGAACGTCACCGTCCTCGTCGCCACCGTCCCCGGTGCCACCGAGCAGGTCGCCGCGCAGCTCGACGCCGTCACCGGCGCCTCCGTCGGCAAGCAGCAGGACGCGCTCGGCTACGTCCGCGCCACCCTGCCGACCGCCAAGGCCGCCGCCGCCATCAAGGCCGCCACGCAGCTCTCCTCCGTCCAGTCCGTGGACCTCCAGGCGGAGATCCCGCTGGACGACCCGACCCCGGACGCGGGCGCCGCGACGGGTGCCGTCGCCGGCACCACCGTCACGACGACCTACCCGGCCCCGGGCCGCAACACCCCGGCGAAGAACCCGTACAACCCCTCGTACGAGACGGGCGCGGTCGACTTCGTCAAGGAGCACCCGAAGGCCGACGGCCGCGGCGTGACCATCGGCATCCTGGACTCCGGTGTCGACCTGGGCCACCCGGCCCTGCAGAAGACCACCACCGGCGAGCGCAAGATCGTCGACTGGGTCACCGCCACCGACCCGCTGACCGAGGGCGACGCCACCTGGCGCGCCCAGGTCACCCCGGTCACCGGCCCCGTCTTCACCGCCTCCGCGCAGAGCTGGACGGCCCCGGCGGGCTCGTACCAGTTCAGCCGCTTCTCCGAGGCGGCCACCGCGGGCGGCGACCCGAAGGGCGACATCAACCGGGACGGCGACACCACCGACGTCTTCGGCATGCTGTACGACCCGGCCGCCGGCACCGTCCGCGTGGACACCGACCAGAACAACGACTTCACGGACAACGCGCCGATGAAGCCGTACAAGGACGGGTACCAGGTCGGCTACTTCGGCACCGACAACCCGGTCACCGAGGTCGTCGAGAAGACCCCCTTCGTGGTGGAGATCCGCAAGGACGTCCCGATGGACCCGCTGGGCGGGACCTGGGTCGGCCAGAAGCGCGACTTCGTCAACATCGGTCTCGTCGAGTCCTCGCACGGCACCCACGTCGCCGGCATCACCGCCGCCCACAGCCTCTTCGGCGGGAAGATGAACGGCGCCGCGCCCGGCGCGAAGATCGTCTCCGCGCGCGCGTGCACCTGGTCCGGCGGCTGCACCAACACCGCCCTCACCGAGGGCATGACGGACCTCGTCGTCAACCGCGGCGTCGACATCGTCAACATGTCGATCGGCGGCCTGCCGCAGCAGAACGACGGCGACAACGTCCGCTCGCGCCTCTACACCCGCCTGATCGACCAGTACGGCGTCCAGCTGGTCATCTCGGCCGGCAACGAGGGCCCCGGCATCAACACGATCGGCGACCCCGGCCTGGCCGACAAGGTCCTCTCGGTCGGCGCGGCCGTCTCCAAGGAGACCTGGGCCGCCAACTACGGCTCGGCCGTCGAGAAGAAGTACGCCATGTTCCCCTTCTCCTCGCGCGGCCCGCGTGAGGACGGCGGCTTCACCCCGACCATCACCGCCCCGGGCTCGGCCGTGAACACCATCCCGACCTGGCAGCCGGGCGCCGGCGTCCCGGAGTCGGGCTACACGCTGCCCGCCGGCTACGGCATGCTCAACGGCACCTCGATGTCCTCGCCGCAGGCGGCGGGCGCGAGCGCGCTGCTGATCTCGGCCGCGAAGCAGAAGGGCATCGCGCTCTCCCCGCTCACCCTGCGGACCGCGCTCACCTCCACCGCCCAGCGCATCCCCGGTGTCGCCGCGCACGAGCAGGGCGCCGGCCTCATCGACATCGAGGAGGCCTGGGAGTCGATCAAGGACGGTGCCACCGCCCACGACTACAAGGTCGAGGCCCCGGTCGACACCGTGATCTTCCCGGCCCCGCACACCGGCACCGGTGTGTACGACCGCGAAGGCGGCCTCAAGGTCGGCCAGAAGCGGGTCTACGACGTCACCATCACGCGCACGAGCGGCCCGAACCGGCCGATCGAGCACGAGCTGGACCTCAAGTACAACGACGGCACCTTCCGCATCCTCGGCGACGACGAGATCGACCTGCCGCTGAACAAGCCGGTCACCGTCAAGCTCCAGGCCCGCGCCACCACCCCCGGTGCGCACAGCGTCATCCTGGAGGCCGACGACGAGCGCACCGAGGGCGTCGACAAGCAGATCCTCGCCACCTCGATCGTCTCCGCCGACCTGGCCGGTCCGGGCTACGGCTTCTCCGCCACCGGCTCGGTGCAGCGCAACAGCAGCAAGTCCTACTTCGTCACCGTGCCCGAGGGCGCCAAGACGCTGGAGGTCGCGCTCGGCGGTCTGAAGGAGAAGAGCCAGACCCGGTTCATCTCCATCCACCCCGTCGGCGTGGGCATGGAGGACAGCGCGACCACCATGTGCTACCCGCACTACAACCCGGCCAACACCTGCCGTCCGGACCTGCGGTCCTACGCGAACCCAACGCCCGGCGTCTGGGAGATCGAGGTCGAGGCCCGTCGCACGTCGCCGGACCTGAACAACCCGTACAAGCTGGACGTCACCGCCCTCGGCGCCGACTTCGACCCGGCCGTGCAGACGGTCCCGGAGGCGAAGATCGGCACCCCGGCCGCCGTCCAGTGGCAGGTCACCAACCGCTTCGCGGGCATCGCGGGCACCCTCAAGGGCGGCTCGCTCGGCTCTCAGAAGTCCGAGACGCCGACCATCCAGCACCACGAGCAGCAGACGAAGACCGTCACCATCGGTGCGGGCGTCGAGCGGCTCGACATCGCCATCGGCAACACCTCCGACAAGGCCGCCGACCTCGACCTGACGGTCACGCTGAACGGCAAGCAGGTCGGCCAGTCGGCGGACGGCGACTCGGAGGAGTCCGTCTCCCTCGTGAACCCGGCCCCGGGCACGTACACCGTCGTCATCGACGGCTACTCCGTCGGTGCCGCCGGCGGCACCACGTACGACTACAAGGACGTGTACTACTCGTCCGCGCTCGGCACCGTGAACGTCGACGCCTCGAAGCCGGTCGTCCTGGCGAACGGCGCCTCCGCCCCGGTGGCGGCCGAGGTCCTCGTGGCAGGCGCGGCCCCCGAGGGACGCCAGTTCTTCGGCGAGGTCCAGCTGCTCAACGCGCGCGGCACCGTCGCGGGCACCGGCAGCGTCCTGATCGGCTCGGTCACCCCGTAGCACCCCGCAGGTGAGGGGGCGGGTGCCGGAACCGGCACCCGCCCCTTTCGCGTCCCGCCACTCGTCCCGACGCTCGTCCCGCCACGCGTCCCGACCTGTGGACAATGGATTGGACAAGGCGCCCCGGGACATACGCATGATGGACCGGCAGCACCCTGCACACACGTACGGAGGAGTCCCCGTGAAGGTCGGAATCGTCGGAGCCACCGGTCAGGTCGGCACAGTCATGCGCAGCATCCTGGCCGAGCGCGAGTTCCCGCTCGACGAGCTGCGGCTCTTCGCCTCCGCCCGTTCCGCCGGCACCGTCGTGGACGGCGTCACGGTCGAGGACGCCTCCACCGCCGACTACACCGGCCTCGACATCGTGCTCTTCTCCGCCGGTGGCGCGACCTCCAAGGCCCTCGCCGAGAAGGTCGCCTCGCAGGGCGCCGTCGTGATCGACAACTCCTCCGCCTGGCGCCGCGACCCCGAGGTCCCGCTGGTCGTCTCCGAGGTCAACCCTCACGCGATCAAGGACCGCCCCAAGGGCATCATCGCCAACCCGAACTGCACCACGATGGCCGCCATGCCGGTCCTCAAGCCGCTCCACCAGGAGGCCGGCCTCACCGCGCTGATCGCCACCACCTACCAGGCCGTCTCCGGCTCGGGCGTGGCCGGTGTCGCCGAGCTGCGCACGCAGGCCTGCGCCGTGGCCGAGACCGCCGACCAGCTGGCCTTCGACGGCGAGGCCGTCGAGTTCCCCGAGCCCGCCGTCTACAAGCGCCCGATCGCGTTCAACGTGGTCCCGCTGGCCGGCTCGATCGTCGACGACGGCTCCTTCGAGACCGACGAGGAGCAGAAGCTCCGCAACGAGTCCCGCAAGATCCTGGAGATCCCTGAGCTCAAGGTCTCCGGCACCTGCGTCCGCGTCCCGGTCTTCTCCGGCCACTCCCTCCAGGTGAACGTGCGCTTCGAGCGGCCGATCAGCGTCGAGCGCGCCTACGAGCTGCTCAAGGACGCCGAGGGCGTCGTGCTCTCCGAGATCCCGACCCCGCTCCAGGCGGCCGGCAAGGACGCCTCGTACGTGGGCCGCATCCGCGTGGACGAGACCGTCGAGAACGGCCTGGCGCTGTTCCTCTCCAACGACAACCTGCGCAAGGGCGCGGCGCTGAACGCCGTGCAGATCGCGGAGCTCGTCGCGGCCGAGCTCAAGGGCTGACACCGGCTTCGTCCCTGACCGGAGGGGCGGCTTCCCGTTGCGGGGAGCCGCCCCTCCGGTGTGCCCGCCCGTGCCAGAGTGCCCCCATGAACCGGATACCCGAGGGGGCGCACGTCCCGGTGCCCCCGCAGGCCCTCCACGTCGCGGTCAGCTGGCGCACCGGGCACGGGGTGCCCGACGTGGACGTCTCCGCGCTGCTCCTCGGGGCCGGTCAGCGGGTGCGGGACGACGCCGACCTGGTCTTCTACAACCACGCCGAGCACCCCTCGGGGGCCGTCCGGCACCTGGGGAAGTCGGCCCCGGGCGCGCCCGGCAGCCCGGCCGCGGACTGGCTGTGGCTGGACCTGGCGCGCGTGGAGCCCGACGTCGGGCGTCTGGTGATCGCCGCCTCCTCGGACGGGGGCGCCTTCGGGCAGGTGCCCGGCCTCGACGTGCGGGTCACGGACGCGGCCGGGAACCCGGTGGCGTACTGCGCGCTCGGGGACGCGACCACGGAGACGGCCTTCGTCTGCGGCGAGTTCTCCCGGCGGGACGGCGGCTGGCGGTTCCGCGCGGTCGGCCAGGGGTACGCCTCGGGGCTCGCCGGGCTCGCGACGGACTTCGGCATCGTGGTGGAGTCCCCGCCGCCGCCGATCCCCGGCCCCGGCTACGTCCCGCCGCCCCCGCCCCCGGCGCCCGCCGCGCCGCCCGTGCCGGTGTCCGACCCGTACGGCGGGGAGCTCCGGCCCTCCGTGTACCAGGGGCGCGGCAAGGAGACCGTGCACTGCGACCCGGGGCTCCCCTCGGGGCACTGGGTGCTCCTGGAGATCGAGTCGTACCACTCGCTCTCGACCACGATCCAGTCCTGCGACGCGTACGGGCGGGCCGAGGACTACCTCCTCACGGCGTACGAGGACGACGTCCGCGCGCGGACCGTCGCCCTCGTCCCGCGGGCCCGCCCGCTCACCCTGCGCGTGGAGGCCGACACCCCGTGGACGCTGCGGGTGCTGCCGCTGTCCCACGCGCGCCGGTTCGACAGCCACGTGGAGGGCCTGGCGCACGATCTGGTGGTCTACGAGGGGCCGGCCGGGGTGCTGGACTTCGCGCACCACGGGGAGTCGAACGTCACCGTCCACCAGCACACGCCGCCGCTGGACCCGCTCTACGACGACGAGGAGCAGGACCTGCTGGTCAACGAGATCGGCGAGGTGCGGGTGAGCGCTCCGGTGCGGGGGCCGGGACTGCTGCGGATCAGCGGTGACGGGCCGTGGAAATGTTCGGTGCGCCGCTGAGCCGGCCCGTGGAAGGATGGCCCAAACGTCACGAAACCGAGGAGTTGACCGGGTGCCTGGGACCAACCTGACCCGTGAAGAGGCTCAGCAGCGGGCGGCGCTGCTGACCGTGGACGCGTACGAGGTCGACCTCGACCTCACCGGTGCGCAGGAGGGCGGCACCTACCGGTCCGTCACCACCGTCCGCTTCGATTCCGCCGAGGCCGGCGCCGAGACCTTCATCGATCTCGTCGCCCCCGCCGTCCACGAGGTCGTGCTCAACGGCCGCTCGCTGGACGTCGCCGCCGTCTTCCGCGACTCGCGGATCGCCCTGGCCCACCTGGCCCAGGGCCGCAACGAGCTCAAGGTCGTCGCCGACTGCGCGTACACCAACACCGGTGAGGGTCTGCACCGCTTCGTCGACCCGGTCGACGACCAGGCCTATCTGTACACCCAGTTCGAGGTGCCGGACGCGCGGCGGGTCTTCGCCTCGTTCGAGCAGCCCGACCTGAAGGCGACCTTCCAGTTCACCGTGAAGGCGCCGAGCGGCTGGTCGGTGATCTCGAACTCCCCCACTCCGAAGCCCGAGAACGACGTGTGGGTCTTCGAGCCGACCCCGCGCATCTCCACGTACATCACGGCCCTGATCGTCGGCCCGTACCACTCGGTGCACTCGACGTACGAGAAGGACGGCCAGGTCGTCCCGCTCGGCATCTACTGCCGTCCCTCGCTGGCCGAGTTCCTCGACGCGGACCACATCTTCGACGTGACCCGCCAGGGCTTCGAGTGGTTCCAGGAGAAGTTCGCCTACGACTACCCGTTCGCCAAGTACGACCAGCTGTTCGTGCCGGAGTTCAACGCGGGCGCGATGGAGAACGCGGGCGCGGTCACCATCCGCGACCAGTACGTCTTCCGCTCGAAGGTGACGGACGCGGCGTACGAGCGGCGTGCCGAGACCATCCTCCACGAGCTCGCCCACATGTGGTTCGGCGACCTCGTCACCATGGAGTGGTGGAACGACCTGTGGCTGAACGAGTCGTTCGCCACGTACACCTCGGTCGCCTGCCAGGCCGCGGTGCCCGGCACCCGCTGGCCGAACGCCTGGACGACCTTCGCCAACGCCGAGAAGACCTGGGCCTACCGCCAGGACCAACTGCCGTCGACGCACCCGATCATGGCCGAGATCAACGACCTGGAGGACGTGCTCGTCAACTTCGACGGCATCACGTACGCCAAGGGCGCCTCGGTCCTGAAGCAGCTCGTGGCCTACGTGGGCCAGGACGAGTTCTTCAAGGGCGTCCAGGCGTACTTCCAGGCGCACGCCTTCGGGAACACCCGCCTGTCCGACCTGCTCGGCGCCCTGGAGGAGACCTCCGGCCGCGACCTGAAGACCTGGTCGAAGGCGTGGCTGGAGACCGCCGGCATCAACATCCTCCGCCCGGAGATCGAGACCGACGAGAACGGCTCCATCACCGCCTTCGCCGTCAGGCAGGAGGCCCCGGCGCTGCCCGCCGGCGCCAAGGGCGAGGCCGTGCTGCGCCCGCACCGCATCGCGATCGGCTTCTACGACCTCGACGCGGCCGGCAAGCTGGTCCGCACCGACCGTCTGGAGCTGGACATCGCGGCGGCCGGGCTGACCGAGGTCCCGGCGCTGGTCGGCAAGGCCCGCCCGGCGGTCGTCCTCCTCAACGACGACGACCTGTCGTACGCGAAGGTCCGCCTCGACGAGGTGTCCCTGAAGAACGTCACCGCGCACCTCGGCGACTTCGCCGAGTCCCTGCCGCGCGCCCTGTGCTGGGCCTCCGCCTGGGACATGACCCGGGACGGCGAGCTGGCCACCCGCGACTACCTGGACCTGGTGCTCTCGGGCATCGCCAAGGAGTCCGACATCGGCGTGGTGCAGTCGCTCCAGGGCCAGGTGAAGGCGGCCCTCGACCTGTACGCGGCGCCGGAGTGGCGCGAGGCCGGTCTGACGCGCTGGACGGAGGCGACGCTGGCGCACCTGCAGGCCGCCGAGCCCGCCGGCGACCACCAGCTCGCGTGGGCGCGTGCCTTCGCGGCGACCGCCCGCACCCCGCAGCAGCTGGACCTGCTGGCGGCGCTCCTGGAGGGCCGCGAGTCCATCGAGGGCCTGGCGGTGGACACCGAGCTGCGCTGGGCGTTCGTGCAGCGCCTCGCGGCCACCGGCGTCTACGACGAGCCGGAGATCGCCGGCGAGCTGGAGCGCGACCGCACGGCCGCGGGCGAGCGGCACGCGGCGACCGCGCGCGCGGCGCGTCCGACGGAGGCGGCGAAGGCGGAGGCCTGGGCCTCGGTCGTCGAGTCCGACCAGCTGGCGAACGCCGTGCAGGAGGCCGTCATCGGCGGCTTCGTCCAGGCGGACCAGCGCGAGCTGCTCGCCGCGTACACGGCGAAGTACTTCGCGGCGATCAAGGGCGTCGCGGAGACCCGCAGCCACGAGATGATCCAGCAGATCGTGGTCGGTCTCTACCCGACGCTCCAGGTCTCGCAGGAGACGCTGGACGCGACGGACGCGTGGATCGCCGAGCACGACCCGGTCCCGGCGCTGCGGCGCATGGTGACGGAGTCCCGCGCGGGCGTCGAGCGCGCCCTGCGGGCGCGGGCGGCCGACGCGGCGGCCGCGAAGTAGGCCGAACCGGTTGAACGACGAAGGGGCGCCCTCCCCCACGGGGGCGCCCCTTCGCCGTGCTCGGACCGCCGGGGAGGCGGTGCTTGGAGTCCGCCCGGCGGGCGGGCGTCGGCGCGCGGCCGCGCCGCCGGGCGGAAGCGTGTCAGCCGCCGAGGCGGGCGTACCGGGCGCGCAGGTCGGCCGCGCCCTGCTCCGTGAGCGCACCGTGGAGCCGCATCCGGGCGACGCCGCCGTCGGGGAAGGCGTCGAGCCGGACGTGGGTGACGACGGCCTGCGCGGGCAGCTTGAAGCGGTGCAGGGTGTCGGGCTGCAGGCGGGTGCGCGGGATGATCTCGAACCACTCGCCCGTGTCGCCGTTGCGGCCCTGGAGCGCGATCCAGCCGGCCGAGTTGCCCTTGAGGTAGGCGGTGTCGATCTCGACGGCGCGGACGGCGCCCTGGGCGACGAGCTTGAAGCGGACCCAGTCGTTGGTGTCGCGGACCCGGCGGCGGCGGTTCTCCCAGCCGTCGTCCATCTTGCGGGAGGTGCCGGGCAGGATGATCTGGGTCGGCGAGGAGTAGAACTTGTCCGAGGCGTCCTCGTACGAGCCGCCGTTGAGCACGGCGATCAGGTCGAGCGTGCCGAGGAGCTCCAGCCACTCGGGGTCGGGCACGACCTCGCCGTGGACGCGGAGCCGGGCGACGCCGCCGTCGGGGTGCTGGCAGAGCCGTACGTGGGTGAAGCGGCGCTCGGCGTCGATCGTGAAGCCGTTGGCGGCGTGGCCCCGGACGGGGGTCTGCGGGACGAGCTCCTCCCACTTCGCGTCGAGCAGCTCGGCGGGGCTGGGCGAGCCCTCGACGGCGGTGGCCTGGATGCTGACCTTCTGCGGGTAGTTGCCGCGGAAGTGGGCGGTGTCGACGATGATCCCGCGGATGACGCCGGGGGCGCCGAGGCGGACGATCGCCCAGTCGTGGTCCTCGGGGGCGGGGAAGACGTTCTCGGCGTCGGCGCCACGGCGGCGGCGGGTCTCCCAGCCGTCCATGATCTTGCCCTTGTGGCCGAAGTGCTCCGGGTCGAACACGGCGCGCTCGCGGACGAGGAGGTTCTCGCGCTCGGCGAAGAACTCGTCGTTGGCGGCGACGACCCCGGCGCCGAGGCGGCGGTCGGCGAGGTCGACCAGCTCGGTGAAGGGGAAGTCACCGGTGCGGTAGTCGGCGTAGGGATCCCCGCCGGAGTAGGGGGCGGCGTCGTTGGCGTGCGGGTCCTGGTTCGCGTCGAGGCTGCTCATGTCGTCGACTCTGCCGCGCCGACGGCACCCTGGTCCATCGAATGTTTTCGACAGGCATGTTCAGTTCTGCTGAACGGTTTCGCGGGCCGCCGCCGCCTGCCGGAGCGCGGCGAGCACCCGGGCCACCGCCGGTCCCTCCTCCGCCCCGCTGCGCACCGCCGCGACGACGTGGCGCCGCGGCTGGTCGGCGGAGAGGACCCGCATAACGACCCCGCTGCCGCCCCGGCGGTCCGCGGAGGCCATCCGGGGCACGAGCGCGATCCCGAGACCGGCCTCGACCATGGCGAGGATCGCCGTCCAGCCGGAGGCGCTGTGGGCCTGCTCGGGCACGAATCCGGCGGCCTCGCAGGCGGCGGTGGTGATCTCGGACCAGGGTCCGGAGCCGCCGAAGATCCACGGTTCGGCGGCGAGGTCGGCGAGCCGCAGGCCCGGCGCGTCGGCGAGCGGGTGCCCGGCGGGCAGGGCGACGTCGAGGGGGTCGGCGAGCAGCGGCACCCGGCTGTACTTGGGGTCGCGCGCGGAGGGCGCGTGGGCGGCGAGCGAGAGGGCGAGGTCGACCTCGCCGGCGGTGAGCAGCTCGTACGCCTCCGCCGCCTCGGCCTCCCGGATCCGGACGTCGAGCCCGGGGTGGGCGGTGCGCAGCTGCCGCACGGCGGGCACGAGCAGCGCGGGCACGGACGTCGAGAAGGCCGCGACCCTGACCTGTCCCGCCTCGCCCCGCAGGTAGCCGTCGAGTTCGGCGTCGGCGCGCTCCAGCTGCGCGAAGACCACCTCGGCGTGGCGCAGCACCAGATGGGCGGCGTCGGTGAGGCGGACCCGGCGGCCCTGGGCCTCCAGGAGCCGCACGCCGAGCTGCTTGGCGAGGTTGGTGAGCTGCTGCGAGACGGCCGAGGGGGTCATGAGCAGCGCCTCCGCGGTCGCGGTGACGGTGCCGCGGTCGCGGAGGGTGCGGAGGATCTGGAGCTTCTTGATGTCCCACTCGGTCATGGGGCGCAACATATCCGGCCCCGGCTACTTCGCCGAGCTCAGCGCGACCCCGCCGAGGATGAGGACCATGCTCGCGCCGCCGAGGACGCCGAGCCGTTCGCCGAGGAGGGCGTACGAGAGCAGGGCGACGCAGACGGGCTGGAGGTAGTAGACGATCCCGGCGCGGGCCGCGCCGATCAGGGTGACGGCCTTGTTCCAGGCGAAGAAGGCGACGGCGGAGGAGAGGACGCCGACGTAGACGAGCGGGCCGACGGTGCCGGTGGTGGGCTGGAAGCCGCCCTGGACGGCGAGGCTGATCCCGTACGCGGGGAGCAGCATGAGCGCGCCGAGGGCGAAGGTGGTGAAGAGGAAGGCGAGGCCGCCGAGTTCGGCGGGGCGGCGCTTCAGCAGGGCGCTGTAGGAGGCGAAGCAGACGGCCGCGGCCGTGACCCAGAGGTCGCCGACGGCGAGGTCGGGGGCGAGGGAGCCCTTGCTGACGAGGAGCAGGACGCCGGCGCAGGCGATGAGCATGCCGGTGGTGCGGCGCGGGCCGAGGCGGGTGCCGCCGAGGCGGGCGAAGAGGGCCATGAGGACCGGGGACGCGGCCATGATCATGCCCATGTTGCCGGCGGAGGTGGCGGTCCCGGCCTGGTTGACCAGGGTGTTGTAGACGGTGATGCCCAGCAGTGAGGCGAGGGCGAGGAAGCGGAGGTGGCGGCGGATCAGGTGCCGCTGCCGCCAGGTCTCGCGGGCGGCGAGCGGGGCCACGGCGAGGAGGGCGACGATCCAGCGCCAGAAGGCGGCCTGCACCGGGGGAACGGTGTCGTGGAGGGCGCGGGCGACGACGAAGCTGCCGGACCAGACGACGGTGGCGAGGAGGGCGAGGAGCACGCCGAGGCCGGCGCCCTTGGCGGGTGCCGGCCTCTCGGTGGCTGCGGTGGTTCTGTCGGGGGCGGTCGGGTTCCGGGCGGTGTCCAGGCTCATGCCCGTTACCGTCGCACCTCCGAAACCTCCAGGTCCATCGAAACTTCCTGACCGTTCCGTTCAGCCTTGCTGAACGGTTCTGCGGTGGGGGCGTCCGCGGCCTCGGGGGCCTGGGCGGCCTTGGCGCCGCGGGGGCTCAGCTGGCCGGCCAGGGTGGCGCCGAAGGCGATCAGCATGCCCAGGACCTGCACCGGGCCGAGGGCCTGGCCGAGCGCCGCCCAGCCGATGACGGCCGCGGTGATCGGCGAGAGCGGGCCGAGCAGGGTGGCCGAGGAGGCGCTGAGCCGCTCGATGCCGCGGAACCAGAGGAAGTACGAGATCGCGGTGTTGCCGAAGGCGAGGTAGGCGTAGCCGGCCAGGTTGGTGCCGGTCAGGGCCGGCGGGGCGCCCTCGATCAGGAAGGCGATGGGCAGGATGACCAGGCCGCCCGCGGTGAGCTGCCAGCCGGTGAGCGCGAGGGCGCCGACGCCCTCGGGGCGGCCCCAGCGCTTGGTGAAGACGATGCCGGCGGACATCGAGAGGGAGGAGAGGAGTCCGGCGAGCACGCCGACCGTGTCGAACGCGGCCCCGGCCTTCAGGACGACCAGGCTGACGCCGAAGGCGGCGGTGACGGCGGTGAGCATGCTCCGCACCGTGGGCTTCTCGCCGAGGAAGAGGGCCGCGAGGCCGACGACGAAGAGCGGGCCGACGGAGCCGACGACCGCGGCGACGCCGCCGGGGAGCCGGTAGGCGGCGAGGAAGAGCAGCGGGAAGAACGCGCCGATGTTCAGGGCCCCGAGGACCGCGGACTTCCACCACCAGGCGCCCTGCGGGAGCTTGCGGGTGAGGGCGAGGAGGGCGAGGCCGGCGGGCAGGGCGCGCATGAGGCCGGTGAAGAGCGGCCGGTCGGGCGGCAGGAACTCGGTGGTGACGAAGTAGGTGGAGCCCCAGGAGATCGGAGCGAGGGCGGTCAGCGCTACGACGGCGGCCTTGCGGGACATGACGGTTCCCCCTGCGGTGGAGTGCCGGCCCGGCGGGCGCCGGACTGACTTCGTGATGAGTAACTTACCACTAAGCTACTTTCCCGCAAGAGGCTTTCTTGTAAGTGACTTCCTCGTAAGTGACTCTCTTGCGATCGAGGAGCGGAGAAGGGAACACTGAGGACATGGACACGCAGACCCCCGGCCACGACGCCGTCGACGCCATCACCGACCAGTGGGCGGCCGTCCGCCCCGATCTGGACACCGTCCCCATGGCGGTCTTCGGGCGGATCTACCGCCTGGCCAACGCCATGCGCGGCAGGGTGGACAAGGCGTACGCGCCCTACGGCATGGCACTCGGGGAGTTCGACGTGCTCGCGACGCTGCGCAGGTCAGGAGAGCCGTACACGCTCTCGCCGCGCGAGCTGACCGCCACGCTGATGATCACCACCGGCGGCATGACCGGCCGGCTGGACAAGCTGGAGAAGGCCGGGCTGCTCACGCGCAGCCCCGACCCCAACGACCGGCGCGGACTGCGCGTCACCCTCAGCGAGCGCGGCAGGGAGCTGGTGGACCAGGCCGTCGGGGCCGGCCTCGGGGAGCAGCGCGCCGCCCTGGAGTCCGCGCTCACCGCGGAGGAGGCGGACCAGCTGTCCGGGCTGCTCAGGAAGCTGCTCGCGACGACCGTGTGAACGGCCGCCACGCGCGCGAGGGCGCCGCGCGGTACCTCGTACCGTGCGGCGCCCTCGGCGAAGATCTGTGCGGCGGTTACGCCTTCTTGGACTTGTCGAGCACCATCACCAGACCGGCGATCACCGCGAACAGCACCAGCGGCGCCGCCACGTACAGGCCGAGGGTCTCGGCGACACTCAGCTTGGGGGCCGGGTCGTCACCGTCGTCGCGGGTGAGCGCGAGCGCGGGGGACGACATGAGCAGCATCATCAGCGTCGTACCGGCCGCGAGCGAGCCGGCGCGCAGAGCGTTCTTCTTGTCCACGGTGCAAACGTAGCGAACACCTAAACGGGCCGCGCGCCCGGGGGTGCCGAACGAGCGTCCGAGGCCTCGGTACGGTCCCTCAGCTCGCGCAGCAGGGCGTGCGCCCGGGGCGAGGCGGCGAGCTGCTCCAGGGTGACCGGCTGCCCGTCCGGGCCCGCGACCGGCAGCCGCCAGTTGGGGAACTCGTCCCAGGTGCCCGGCAGGTTCTGCGGTCTGCGGTCCCCCACGGCGTCCGGCAGCCACACGCCCACCATCCGCGCCGGGGTCGCGAGCAGGAACCGGTGGACGGCCCTGATCTCGGCCTCCTCGTCCCCCGGCCCCTCCGGAAGCAGCCCCGTCCGCTCGAAGAGGCCCAGCCACTCGGCGGTCTCCGCCGCGGCCGCCGCGCGCTCCCGGTCCAGATCGCCGGTGAGCAGCCCGAGCCGGTGCCGCAGGCCGACGTGCTCGCCGGAGAGCCGGGCGGCCGTGGAGGGCAGGTCGTGGGTGGTGGCGGTGGCGACGCACTCCGCCCGCCACTCCCCCGCGGGCAGCGGACGGCCGGTGCCCGCCCAGTCCCGCTCGAACCAGAGCACGGAGGTCCCGAACACCCCGCGCCGGGCCAGCTCCTCCCGTACGCCCGGCTCGACCGTGCCGAGGTCCTCGCCGATGACGAGGGCGCCGGCGCGGTGGGCCTCCAGGACGAGGACCGCGAGCATCGCCTCGGCGTCGTACCGGACGTAGGTGCCCTCGGTGGGCTCGCGGCCCTCCGGGACCCACCACAGGCGGAACAGGCCCATCACGTGGTCGATGCGCAACGCGCCCGCGTGGCGCAGGAGTTCGCGGAGGAGTCCCCGGTACGGGGCGTAGCCCGCGGCGGCGAGGGCGTCGGGCCGCCAGGGCGGCAGGCCCCAGTCCTGGCCGCGGGAGTTGAAGGCGTCGGGCGGGGCGCCGACCGACATGCCGGCCGCGAAGGCCTCCTGCTGCGCCCAGGCGTCCGAGCCCTCGGGGTGGACGCCGACCGCCAGGTCGTGGACGATCCCGATCGCCATGCCGGCCTCGCGGGCGGCGTGGGCGGCCGCGGCCAGCTGCCGGTCCGTCAGCCAGGCCAGCCGGCAGTGGAAGTCGACCCGGGCGGCCAGCGCGGGATCGTCGCGCACGACGGTCTCCGCCGCGCGCGGGGTGCGCAGCTCCTCGGGCCAGCTCCGCCAGTGCGGGCCGTGCCGCTCGGCGAGGGCCTGGTAGGTGGCGTGGTCCTCCAGGGCGCGGCCGCGCTCGGCGAGGAAGTCGTGGAAGTCGGCGCGGCGGCCGGGTCCGGGCTCGACGGAGCCGAGGACCAGCTCCAGGGCGCGCCGCTTGACCTCCCAGACGGCGTCCCGGTCGATCAGGGCGCCCTTGCCGAGCACCCGTTCGCGCAGTTCGGCGGCTTCGGAGAGGATCCGGTCGAGCTCCTCGCGCCGCTCGGGCCCCAGCAGGGCGTACTCGGGGATCTCCTCGATCCGGAGGTGGACGGGGTCCGGGAAGCGGCGCGAGGACGGGCGGTACGGGGAGGGGTCGCTCGGGGCGCCGGGCACGCCCGCGTGGAGCGGGTTGACCTGGACGAACCCGGCACCGTGCGTGCGGCCCGCCCAGGTGGCGAGCTCCCGCAGGTCGCCGAGGTCGCCCATGCCCCAGGAGCGGGCGGAGAGCAGCGAGTACAGCTGGACGAGCAGCCCGTAGGCGCGAGGCCCGGGCCCGGGCACGCGCGCGGGGCTCACGATCAGCGTGGCGGTGGCCGCGCGCCCGTCGGGGGCCTGCGCCTCGACCGTGTGGACGCCGAGCGGCAGCCCGGACCAGTCGGGGCCGGTGACGACGGCGCCGTCCTCGGTGGTGACGCGGAGGCGGGTGCCGGCCGGCAGGTCCGCCGGGGGGCCGGTGGGCTCCTCGCCGCCGTGGCGGACCAGGGTCGGGGGCAGCAGGCGCTCCCGGTCGGCCCGTTCGGCTTCGTCGAGGGCGGCGGCGACCGCCTCCGGGGTGGCGGCGTCGACGCCGAGGGCGGCGAGGACGGCGACCACGGTGGCGTCCGGCACGGGGACCGTGACGCCCTCCGAGGGGCTGTGGACGGTGGCGACGCCGTGACGGGCGGCGAGACGGGCCAGGGTCACTTCACACTCCGGGGGACTCCGGGCCGCCCGCGCTGCCGGGGGCGGTGGGTTCGCTGGTCAGGGGGGCCGCCACGGCCAGGGGCGGCTCGCTGGTGAGGGGTGACGCGTCGGGCAGGGGCGGCTCGCTGGTCAGCGGTTCGCCGGCCGGTGCCGACTGCTGGGGAATGCGTATCCGTCCGAGGTGAGGGGCGGTCGTGGTCACGGGGGTCTCCCGGTTTCGTCTCGACAGGTGGGACCTGGGCAACGACAGCCCTACCCACCGCACCTCGTTTTACCGGCGGAACGCGGTGAAGTGACGTCACCTCGCCGACGGCTCGCCGGGCAAAGGCGACACATCGGCCACCCGCATTGACACCTCCGTGCGACGGGTGGTGGGCTCGTGACCCGATCGTGACCAACCGGCGGAGTCGCCGGCCCCGGCCGAAGGGAGAGCCCGTGCACCTCGGGCGCAGGAAGCGGACCGCGACGGCCGTCGCCGCCGCCGTCATCGGCGGTCTGCTCGGCGGCGCGGTGCCGGGCTCGGCGCAGGCCCTCCCGACGGCTCCCACGACCCCGACGGCTCCGGTGACGCCGACGGCGCCCCCGGCCCCGGCGGCCACGGCTCCCGGCGCCCCCGTGCGGCCGGCCGCGCCCCGTACGGACGCCGCGGCCGGGCGCGTGCCCGCCGTCTGGCCCCGGCCGCAGTCGCTGGCCGCCGCCGGGTCCTCCGTACGCCTCGGGGACGAGGTGACGCTGCTCGCGGACGCCGACGCCGATCCGTACGCCCTCGCCGCCCTGCGCGAGCTGCTGCGGGCCGCCGGGGTGCGGACCGTGCACGGCGCGCTGCCCGGCCGGGGCCCGGTGCTGCGGCTCGCCGGGCCCAGCGGCGGGAGCGACGGCGAGGGCTCGGGCGCCCAGGAGGCCCTGTCCGCCCTGCGCGTGCCCGAGCGCCTCGACCTGCCGCGCGGCGGCTACCGGCTCGCGACGGGCCGCTTCCGGGGGCGGGACACCGTCGTCCTGGACGGGATCGGCGAGGACGGCCTGTTCCACGCCGTCCAGACGCTGCGTCAGCTCCTCGGCTCCGGGCGGGAGATCCCCGGCGTCGTCGTCCGCGACTGGCCCGGCACGGTCGAGCGCGGCATCACCGAGGGCTTCTACGGCCGCCCCTGGACCCGGGAACAGCGGCTCGCCCAGCTGGACTTCCTGGGCCGCACCAAGCAGAACCGCTATCTGTACGCGCCCGGCGACGACCCGTACCGCCAGGCGCAGTGGCGCGAGCCCTACCCGGCCGCGCAGCAGGAGGAGTTCCGCGCCCTCGCCCGGCGGGCCCGCGCCAACCACGTGACGCTCGGCTGGGCCGTGGCGCCCGCCCAGTCCATGTGCCTGGCCTCGGCCGGGGACGTGGCGGCCCTGACGGGGAAGCTGGACGCCATGTGGGAGCTGGGGGTGCGCTCCTTCCAGCTGCAGTTCCAGGACTCCTCGTACGACGAGTGGCACTGCGACGAGGACGCCGACACCTTCGGGCGCGGACCGGAGGCGGCGGCCACCGCCCACGCGCGCGTGGCGAACGCCGTCGCGCGGCACCTCGCCGCACGGCACCCGGACGCCGAGCCGCTGACGGTGATGCCGACGGAGTACTACCAGGACGGCACGACCGCGTACCGCGCGAAGCTCGCCGCGGCGCTCGACACGGACGTGCGGGTCGCCTGGACGGGCGTCGGCGTCGTCCCGCGCACGATCACCGGCGGCGAACTGGCGGGCACGCGCCGGGCCCTGGGCGGCCACCCGCTGGTCACCCTGGACAACTACCCGGTCAACGACTACGCGCAGGACCGGCTGTTCCTGGGCCCCGCCACCGGCCGGGACCCGGCCGTGGCCGCCGGTTCCGCCGCCTATCTCGCGCACGCCATGGAGCAGTCCGTGGCCTCCCGCATCCCGCTCTTCACCACCGCCGACTACGCCTGGAACCCGAAGGGCTACCGGCCCCGCGCCTCCTGGCTGGCGGCCGTCGACGACCTGGCGGGTCCCGACCCCGCCGCCCGCGAGGCGCTGCGCGCGCTCGCCGGGAACGGCTCCTCCTCGATCCTCGCCCCGGGCGGTGAATCCGCCTACCTGAAGCCGCTCCTGGCGGCCTTCTGGGCCTCCCGCACGGGCACCGGGACGGCCACGCGGGAGAAGGCGGCGCGCGAGCTGCGGGACGCGTTCACCGTGATGCGCCGGGCCCCCGAGCGGCTCACGGCCGCCGCCGGCGGCGCCCTGGGCGACGAGACGGCGCCCTGGCTGGAGCAGCTCTCCCGGTACGGCCGGGCCGGCGAGACGGCGGTCGACATGCTCCTCGCGCAGGACCGGGGCGACGGCGCGGCGGCCTGGCGGGCGCAGCTGGACCTGGAGGGGCAGCGGAAGGTCCTGGAGGCGGGCCGGGTGACGGTCGGCTCCGGAGTCCTCGATCCGTTCCTCACGCGCGCGGTGACGGAGTCGGCGGCCTGGACCGGCGCCGACCGGGCGCCGGCGGCGCGGGCGGACCGTGCCCCCGGCTCGTACACCGTGCGGCTCGACCGGGCGCGCGCCGTGGAGGCGCTGACGGTCATGACCGCGCCGGA
Organism: Streptomyces sp. NPDC096079; assembly: GCF_040303145.1. NCBI lineage: Bacteria > Bacillati > Actinomycetota > Actinomycetes > Kitasatosporales > Streptomycetaceae > Streptomyces > Streptomyces sp. NPDC096079. The sequence goes on along the minus strand of NZ_JBEOST010000002.1, from coordinate 300,201 downwards.
CACGGCCCGGGACGCGCGCGTGGAGGCGTACGTCCCCGGCGAGGGCTGGCGGCCGCTCGGCCCGCTGTCGGAGTCCGGGTGGACGCAGACCGAGCTGAAGGGGCTGCGGGCGGAGGCGCTGCGGGTGGTGTGGAGCGGCGCGGGTCCCGCGCCCGAGGTGCGCTCGCTCGTGCCGTGGTTCGCGGACGGGCCGCGCGCCGGACTCGCCCTGGCCAGGACCGAGACGGACGCGGAGATCGGCGGCCCGGCGCAGCGGGTGGACGTGGAGCTGACGGGCCGGCGCGCGGGCGAGGTCCGCGGGGCGCTGACGGCGAAGGCCCCGAAGGGCGTCGCGGTGCGGCTGCCGGAGCAGGTCGTGGTGGGCCGCGGCACGGGGACGACGGTGCCCCTGGAGGTGTCCGTGGCCGCGGGCGTGCCGGCCGGCTCCTACCGGGTGCCGGTGTCCTTCGCGGGCGAGGAGCGGGTCCTGACGGTGCGGGCCTTCCCCCGGACGGCGGGCCCGGACCTGGCGCGGGCGGCCACCGCGTCCTCCTCGGGCGACGAGACGCCGGACTTCCCCGCCGCGTCGGCCGTGGACGGCGACCCGGCGACCCGCTGGTCCTCCCCCGCGGAGGACGGCGCCTGGTGGCAGCTGGAGCTGCCCGAGCCGGCCCGGATAGGGCAGGTGGTGCTGCACTGGCAGGACGCGTACGCCTCCCGATACCGGGTGCAGGTCTCGGCCGACGGGCGGGTCTGGCGGACGGCGGCGACCGTCGCGGACGGCCGGGGCGGCCGGGAGTCGGTCCGCATGGACGCGGCGGACACCCGTTTCCTGCGGGTCCAGGGCGAGACGCGGGCGACCCGCTTCGGCTATTCGCTCTGGTCGGTGGAGACCTACGCGGTGGCCCCGCCCGAGAAGGAGCGGCAGGGCGCGCCCGAGGAGCGGAAGGACGCGCCGGACCAGCGGGAGGGCACGGGCGGGGAGCGGGAGGACACGGGCCGGGCGCGGGCGGGCACGCCGGAGGAGCGGCCCGCCCCCTGAGGGTCGCGCCGCTCCGTGCCGGAAGCCCCCCGCGTACGCGAAAGGCCCGGCTCAACCCGTCGTCAGCGCCCTCACGGGGGTGTCTGCGACGGAGTCGATCCGGGCCATGACGGCCTCGGCGCCGTACGGCTCCAGGTACGGCAGCCAGCGGGGGTCCCGGTGTCCGGTCCCGATGATCCGCCAGGCCAGGCCGGTCGGCGGGGCGGGTTGGTGCCGCAGCCGCCAGCCCAGCTCGCGCAGGTGCCGGTCGGCCTTGACGTGGTTGCAGCGGCGGCAGGCCGCCACCACGTTCTCCCAGGCGTGCGTGCCCCCGCGGCTGCGCGGGATGACGTGGTCGACGCTGGTCGCGACGCCCCCGCAGTACGCGCAGCGCCCGCCGTCGCGCGCGAAGAGCGCCCGGCGGGTCAAGGGAACGGGCCCCCGGTAGGGGACCCGCACGAAGCGCTTCAGTCGCACCACACTGGGAGCGGGGAGGACTTGGGTCTCGCTGTGCAGGAAGGCGCCGGACTCCTCGAGGCAGAGAGCCTTGTTCTCCAGGACGAGGACGAGTGCGCGGCGGAGCGGTACGACGCCGAGCGGCTCGTACGACGCGTTGAGGACCAGGACATGCGGCACGGATGCCTCCTATGACGCCGGCGGCGCGTGGCTCGCGCCGGGACGAACTGCTCTCAGTCTCTCCTCATGCCTGGTCGCGGCGCCACCACGTACCGGAATCGGGGTGACGGCGCACGGGGTGTTCTCGACCACATCGGCATGTCTCCCCGGTATGTGCCCAGGTGAGGTCCGTCTCTCCCTCGAACACGGCTACGGGACCACGTCCGACGCACCGTTACTGTGGATGGCCTGCGTACGCGATGCCTGGAGGTTGTCCCGTGTCCTGGTCCGCCCTGGCGGCTGCCACCGAACCCGATCCGATGCCGGTGACCCTGGACGAGGCCGCGGAGAAGGCCACCAACGCGGCGAGCTGGGTGGAGGAGAACTGGTCCACCTGGCTGAACACGGGACTGCGCATCCTGCTGATCCTGGTCGTCGCACTGCTGCTCCGGATGGCCGTGCGGCGGGCCCTGACGAAGCTGATCGAGCGGATGAACCGCTCGGCCCAGGCGGTGGAGGGGACCGCGCTCGGCGGGCTCCTGGTGAACACCGAGCGGCGGCGGCAGCGCTCGGAGGCGATCGGGTCGGTGCTCCGCTCGGTGGCGTCCTTCCTGATCCTCGGCACGGCCGGGCTGATGATCCTCGGCGCGTTCAAGATCGACCTGGCGCCGCTGCTCGCCTCGGCGGGTGTGGCCGGTGTGGCGATCGGTTTCGGCGCGCGGAACCTGGTGACGGACTTCCTGTCCGGCGTCTTCATGATCCTGGAGGACCAGTACGGCGTCGGTGACTCCGTCGACGCGGGCGTGGCCTCCGGCGAGGTCGTCGAGGTGGGCCTGCGGGTGACGAAGCTGCGCGGGGTGGACGGCGAGATCTGGTACGTCCGCAACGGCGAGATCAAGCGGATAGGGAACCTCAGCCAGGGCTGGGCGACGGCCGGGGTGGACGTCACGGTCCGGCCGACGGAGGACCTGGAGAAGGTGCGGGCCGTGATCGCCGGGGCGGGCGAGGTCATGGCGAAGGAGGAGCCCTGGAACGAGCGCCTCTGGGGCCCGGTGGAGGTGCTGGGTCTGAGCGAGGTGCTGCTCGACTCGATGACGGTCCGGGTCTCGGTGAAGACGATGCCGGGCAAGAAGCTGGGTGTGGAGCGCGAGCTGCGCTGGCGCATCAAGCGGGGTCTGGACGAGGCCGGGATCCGGATCGTCGGCGGGATTCCGCCGCAGGCCGAGGAGTCGGCGGCCGACCCGACGGCCGGCATGGCGGCCCCGTCGGCGTTCGCCTCGACGACCTCGCCGCAGTCGGCGGCGGCGACCCCGCTGCCGAAGCCGGACCTGGCGAAGTAGTCCCGTCCGTCCCGCACGCCCCCACGGGTAACGCTTTGGTTGCCTTCGGGGGCGTGTCGCGTTCCCGGGTATTGACGCCTTCGTGACGGCCGCCTTACCTTCCTCCCAACCCAATAGGAAAGTTTCCTAACAGTGTGGTCACCGACGAGGCAGGTGTGAGTCCCATGGCGGGTACGACCCCGGGAACCCCCGGTACACCGCGTGTCCTGCGGGCCATGAACGACCGCGCCGCCCTGGACCTGCTCCTGGAGCACGGCCCCCTCTCGCGCACCAGGATCGGCAACCTCACCGGCCTGTCCAAGCCGACCGCCTCCCAGCTGCTCGCCCGGCTCGAAGCGGCCGGGCTCGTCGTCGCCACCGGCACCACCGCGGGCCGGCCGGGACCCAACGCCCAGTTGTACGGGGTCAACCCGCGGGCCGGGTACGCCGCCGGACTCGACGTCGACCAGCACCGGGTCCGCGCCGCCGTCGCCGACATCACGGGCGAGATCGTCGGCGAGTTCGAGATCCGCACCCCCGGCCGCTCCGCCTCCGGCGTGGTCCGCCAGGTCACCGACGCCCTCGACGGGGCCGTCAAGGCGGCCGGGATCGCCCGCGAGGAGGTCCGGCGCCTCGTCATCGGCACCCCCGGCGCCTTCGACCCGGCCACCGGGCGCCTGCGGTACGCCTCCCACCTGCCCGGCTGGCACTCGCCCACCCTCCTGGAGGAGCTGGCCGCCGCCCTGCCCATGCCCTTCGAGTACGAGAACGACGTGAACCTCGTCGCCGTCGCCGAACAGCGCCTGGGCGCCGCGCGGGGCCACGGGGACTTCGCCCTGCTGTGGAACGAGTGGGGCCTCGGTGCCGCCCTCGTCCTCGGCGGGCGGCTGCACCGCGGCTTCACCGGCGGCGCCGGCGAGCTCGGCTTCATGCCCGTGCCCGGCACCCCGCTCGTACGGCAGGTCACCAAGGCCAACTCCGGCGGCTTCCAGGAGCTCGCCGGCATCCAGTCCGTGCCCCGGATCGCCCGCGCCGCCGGCATCGAGACCCCCGACCACCCCTTCGTACCGGTGGTGACCGGGCTGCTCTCGCACGCCGCCGCGGCGCACGAGGAGGACCCCCGGTACGCGGAACTGCTCGACCGGTACGCCGAGCGCCTCGCCACCGGACTCGCCGCCCTGGTGGCGGTCCTCGACCCCGAGCTGATCGTGCTGTCCGGGGACGCCCTCGTCCCCGGCGGCGAGCCGCTCCGCGCGCGCGTGCAGGCCGAACTCGCCGACCTCGCCCCGTCCCGGCCGCGGCTCGTCCTCTCCGCCGTCCGCCGGAGCCCCGTCCTGCGCGGGGCCCTCGAAAGCGCCCTCGCCACCACGCGCGACGAGGTCTTCGACACCTCGCGCTGACCGTCCTCGCCCCTCGCCGAAGCCCGAACCCCTCCAGGGAGACACCGTCATGCCCGTTCGTCCGCGCAGAGCCGCCACCGCGCTCGCCGCCACCGCCTCGATAGCCCTCTTCGCCTCCGCCTGTACCGGCTCCGCGGGCAACGCGGCCGCCGACGACCCCAAGGCCGAGACGACCATCACCTTCTGGCACGGCTGGGCGGCGCCCGCCGAGGTCAAGGCGATCGAGGACAACGTCGCCCGCTTCGAGAAGGCCCACCCGAACATCAAGGTGAAGGTCGTCGGCGGCATCAACGACGACAAGCTGGGCCAGGCGCTGCGCGCGGGCGGGTCGAACGGCCCGGACGTCGTCTCCTCCTTCACGACGGCCAACGTCGGCAAGTTCTGCGCCTCGGGCGCGCTCGCCGACCTCAAGCCGTTCATCGAGAAGGACAAGCTGGACCTCGACGCGATCTTCCCGAAGGTCCTCCAGTCGTACACGCAGTTCGAGGGCAAGCGCTGCTCCCTGCCGCTGCTCTCCGACGCGTACGGCCTCTACTACAACAAGGACCAGTTCAAGGCCGCCGGCCTCGACCCGGAGGCCCCGCCGAAGACCTGGTCCCAGTTCACCGAGGTCGCCAAGAAGCTCACCAAGGCCAAGGGCGACTCGTACGAGAGGCTCGGCTTCATGCCGAACTACCTCGGCTACGAGACCGTCCTCTCCCACTACATGTCGCAGTGGAAGCACGGCGGGTACTTCGGCACGGACGGGAAGTCGACCGTCGCGAAGGACCCGGCGTTCGCCGAGGCGATCACCTACCAGAAGTCCCTGGTCGACGCCCTGGGCGGATTCGAGAAGCTCGACAAGTACCGCACCACCTTCGGCGACGAGTGGGGCGCCCAGCACCCGTTCCAGACCGGTCAGGTCGCCATGCAGCTGGACGGCGAGTGGCGGCTGAACTTCGTCAAGGACGCCAAGGTGGGCTTCGAGGTCGGCGTCGCGCCGCTGCCCGTCGCCGACGACGAGATCGGCGAGTACGGCAAGGGCTACCTCTCCGGCACGATCATGGGCATCGCCCCGCAGAGCCGGAAGCAGAACGCGGCCTGGGAGCTGGTCAAGTACATGACCACGGACACCGACGCCGTGGTCGGCTTCGCCAACGGCATCGGCAACGTCCCCTCCACCCTGGAGGCGCTGAAGTCCCCGAACCTGAAGTTCGACGCGCGCTTCAAGACCTTCCTGGACATCGCCCGGCACCCCGCGTCCACCACCTCCGACGGCGCCGTCAACGGCTCCGCCTACCAGGAGACCCTGCAGAAGTTCGCCGGACAGTACGAGAAGGGCCAGGTCACGGACCTGAAGAAGGGCCTCGCCGACACGGCCGCCCAGATCGACCGCGACATCGCCGCGGCGAAGTGACGGCCGGAAACCGCCCATGAGCACGGACACCCTGCCCGCGAAGGAGGCGGCCGCCCCGGCCGCCTCCTCCCCGGAGGCGCGCAACACCCTGCGGTCGAAGCGCCGGCGCAACGCACTGCGCACCGCGCTGTTCATGTCGCCCTGGCTGATCGGCTTCGGCTTCTTCTTCGCCTACCCGCTCGTCTCCACCCTGTACTTCTCCTTCATGCGGTACGACGGCCTCAACGCGCCGACCTGGCGGGGCCTCGACAACTGGTCGTACGTCTTCTCGGACTTCCCCCAGTTCTGGCCGGCCCTGCAGAACACCCTCTGGCTGGCCGTCGTGATGGTCTCCTGCCGGGTGCTCTTCGGCCTCGGCATCGGCCTGCTGATCACCAAGATCAAGACGGGCGCCGGTGTCTTCCGCACCCTCTTCTACCTGCCGTACCTGGCCCCGCCGGTGGCGGCGACGCTCGCCTTCGTCTTCCTCCTGAACCCCGGCACCGGACCGGTCAACGCGCTCCTGGAGGCGGTCGGCATCCCCGCCCCCTCCTGGTTCAACGACGCGGACTGGGCCAAGCCGGCCCTCACCGTCCTCGCCGTGTGGGGCGTCGGCGACCTCATGGTCATCTTCATGGCCGCCCTGCTCGACGTGCCGAAGGAGCAGTACGAGGCGGCCGAGCTGGACGGCGCGTCCGCCTGGCAGCGCTTCCGCTACATCACCCTGCCGAACATCTCGCCGATCGTGCTCTTCGCGGTCGTCACCGGGATCATCGGCGCGATGCAGTACTACACGCAGCCGATCGTGGCCTCCAAGGTCGCCTCGGGCGTGATGGGCGGCTCGGGCGTCACCTTCGTCCCCGGCTACCCGGACGACTCCACGCTCACCCTGCCGCAGCTCGTCTACAGCCTCGGCTTCAGCCAGTTCAACTACGGCGCCTCCTGCGTCGTGGCGCTGGTGCTCTTCGCACTCTCCATGGCCTTCACCGCCCTGCTCATGCGCAGGCGCGGCGGCCTGATCGGCTCGGGTGACTGACGATGACGACCACGACCGCCCCCGTCCCCGCCGTGACGGGCCCCGCCGAGAGGCGGGCCCGCCGCAAGGCGCTGCTGCACTGGATCGCCGTGCACGCGCTCGGCATCGCCGCCGCCCTGTTCTTCGTGCTCCCGTTCGTCTTCGTCTTCCTGACGTCCCTGATGAGCGACCAGCAGGCGCTGACCCGGGACCTGACGCCCGACTCCTGGCACTGGGAGAACTACGTCAAGGTCTTCGACACGCCCGGGTTCCTCACCTGGTGGAAGAACTCCCTGCTGTACGCGGGACTCGGCACCGTCCTGGTCGTCGTGTCCTCGGTCCCCGTGGCGTACGCGCTCGCGAAGTTCCGCTTCCGCGGCCGCCACCTGTCGCTGCTGCTCGTCATCGCGATGATGATGCTGCCGCCGCAGGTCGTGATCATCCCCATGTACCTGTTCTGGGCCAAGCAGATGGACCTCTCCGGAACGCTCTGGCCGCTGATCATCCCGATGGCCTTCGGCGACGCCTTCGCCATCTTCCTGCTGCGCCAGTTCCTCCTGACCATCCCCGACGAGTACGTCGAGGCCGCGCGCATCGACGGGTGCGGCGAGTTCCGCACCCTGATCCGGGTCGTGCTCCCGATGGCGAAGCCCGGCATCGCCGCCGTCGCCCTGTTCCAGTTCTTCTACTGCTGGAACGACTACTTCGGGCCGCAGATCTACGCCTCCGAGAACCCCGGCGCCTGGACGCTCAGTTACGGCCTGGAGTCCTTCAAGGGCGCGCACCACACCGACTGGAATCTGACCATGGCCGCGACCGTCCTGGTCATGGCCCCCGTGATCCTCGTGTTCTTCTTCGCGCAGAAGGCGTTCGTCGAAGGAGTCACCCTGACCGGAGTGAAGGGCTGAATCACCAATGAAGCTCGCTGTCGTGGGGGGCGGTTCGACCTACACCCCCGAACTGATCGACGGATTCGCGCGTCTGCGCGACACCCTGCCCATCACCGAACTCGTCCTCGTCGACCCGGCCGCCGAGCGCCTGGAGCTCGTCGGCGGACTGGCCCGGCGGATCTTCGCCAGGCAGGACCACGACGGGAAGATCGTCACCACCACCGACCTCGACGCCGGGGTCGAGGGCGCCGACGCCGTCCTGCTCCAGCTGCGCGTCGGCGGACAGGCCGCCCGCGAACAGGACGAGACCTGGCCGCTGGAGTGCGGCTGCGTCGGCCAGGAGACCACCGGCGCCGGCGGCCTCGCCAAGGCGCTGCGCACCGTCCCGGTCGTCCTGGACATCGCCGAGCGGGTCCGGCGCACCAACCCGGACGCCTGGATCATCGACTTCACCAACCCCGTCGGCATCGTCACCCGCGCGCTGCTCCAGGCCGGGCACAAGGCCGTCGGCCTGTGCAACGTCGCCATCGGCTTCCAGCGGAAGTTCGCGGGGCTCCTCGGCGTGGCCCCGTCCGACGTCCACCTCGACCACGTCGGGCTCAACCACCTGACCTGGGAGCGGGGCGTGCGGATCGGGGGCCCCGAGGGCGAGGACGTGCTGCCCCGGCTGCTCGCCGAGCACGGCGACGCCGTCGCCGACGACCTGCGCCTGCCGCGCCCCGTCCTGGACCGGCTCGGCGTCGTCCCCTCGTACTACCTGCGGTACTTCTACGCGCACGACGAGGTGGTCCGGGAGCTCGGCACCAAGCCCTCGCGGGCCGCCGAGGTCGCGGCGATGGAGCGGGAGCTCCTGGAGATGTACGGGGACCCGGCGCTCGACGAGAAGCCGGCGCTGCTCGCCAAGCGGGGCGGCGCCTTCTACTCGGAGGCGGCGGTGGACCTGGCGGCCTCCCTGCTGGGCGGGGGCGGTTCGCCGTACCAGGTGGTGAACACGTACAACAACGGCACGCTGCCGTTCCTGCCGGACGACGCCGTCATCGAGACGCAGGCCGTGGTCGGCTCCGGCGGCGCCACGCCGCTGCCGGTCGCGCCGGTGGACCCGCTGTTCGCCGGTCTGATCGCGAACGTCACGGCCTACGAGGACCTGGCCCTTGAGGCGGCGCTGCGCGGCGGCCGCGACCGGGTGTTCAAGGCGCTGCTCGCGCACCCCCTGGTCGGGCAGTACGCCTACGCCGACGGGCTCACCGACCGGCTGATCGCACACAACCGGGAGCACCTCGCGTGGGCGTGAACCTGAACGGCACGCTCCTCGCGGTCGACGCGGGGAACAGCAAGACCGACGTCGCGGTGCTCGCCCAGGACGGCACCGTCCTGGGGTCGGCGCGCGGCGGCGGGTTCCAGCCGCCGGTGGTGGGGGTGGAGACGGCGGTCGACGGGCTCGCGGAGATCGTGAGGCGGGCGGGCGCCGAGGCCGGTGTGCCGCTGGACTTCGCCCACGTCGCGGCCTGCCTGGCCAACGCCGACCTGCCGGTGGAGGAGGACGCGCTCCAGGCGGCGCTGCTCGCCCGGGGCTGGAGCCCTTCCGTGCAGGTGCGCAACGACACCTTCGCGATCCTGCGGGCCGGGCTCGACGAGCCGCGGGGCGTGGCCGTGGTGTGCGGGGCGGGGATCAACTGCGTCGGAATGACCCCGGACGGGCGGACCGCGCGCTTCCCCGCGATCGGGAAGATCTCCGGGGACTGGGGCGGGGGCGGCGGTCTCGCCGACGAGGCCCTGTGGTGCGCGGCGCGCTCCGAGGACGGCCGTGGCCTGTCGACGGCCCTCGCGGACGCGCTGCCCGCGCACTTCGGCCTGGAGTCGATGTACGCGCTGATCGAGGCGCTGCACCTGGGGCGGATCACCATGGATCGGCGGCACGAGCTGACGCCGGTGCTGTTCGCGGTCGCGGCCGCGGGTGACCCGGTGGCGCTGTCGCTGGTGCACCGGCTCGCCGAGGAGGTCGTCGCCATGTCGTACGTCGCGCTCCGCCGGCTGGGGCTGCACCACGAGGAGGCGCCGGTGATGCTGGGCGGGAGTGTGCTCGCCGCCCGTCACCCGCAGCTGGAGGAGCGGATCCGTGAGCTCCTTGCGGCGCGGGCGCCGAAGGCCGTGATCGGCTTCGTGACCGCGCCGCCGGTCCTCGGGGCGGGGCTGCTCGCCCTGGACGAGGTGGCCGCGGGCCCCGCGGCGGCGGCACGGCTGCGGAAGCGGTACGAGCGCTGATCGTGGGGGTGGGTGCGGGGTGTCTCGTCGGGGCGACGGGGCACCCCGCAGGCATGTTCACCTGTTCGAGCGACGGCCGGGACGGAACCGATTCCGGCCGGGCGACGTATTCAAGGTGAGGGGGTTCACCTGCTGACGCACGGGAGGCATGGGGCACGATAAGCACAAGATCCAGTCAATCCCGGTGTGCGGACGGCCCCCTGAGGCCATACTGCTGGCCGGGTGGTCCTCCACCGGAACCGGTCCCGCCGGACCCCGGCCGGACGGGCCGACGTCAGCGACCGAGGGGGAGGTCAAGTGACACACCCGCCGACCGCGTCCGCCGCCTCGGCGGCGCTGGGCACGGCGCCGGCGCCCGCGCGCCCGGGCACGGTGCCCGCGCAGCCGTCGCCCGCTTCCGCCGCCCCGCCGCCCGCGGGGCGCGGCGCCTGGGCCGTGGGCCGGGAGCGGCTGCGGGAGGCCGCGACCACCGAGCCCGGCCGTCTGCAGATCCTCGGGGCCGTACTGGCGCTGCTCGTCGTCGCGTTCGGGGCCGTCACCGCCCTGGAGGTCACCGACCGGGCCTCCGCCGCCGACGACGTCGTCAGCCGCAGCCAGCCCCTGAGCGCCGACGCGGCCGCCGTCTACCGCTCCCTCGCCGACGCCGACACCACCGCGGCGAGCGGGTTCCTCGCGGGCACCCTGGAGCCCGCCGAGTCCCGCGCGCGGTACACCCGGGACATCACCACCGCGTCCCGGCTGCTCGTCAAGGCCGCGGCGAACACGGACGGTTCGTCCGCCTCGGCCCGCGAGATCGCCACGCTGAACGAGCAGCTCCCGCGCTACACGGGCCTGATCGAGCGGGCCCGCGCCGCCAACCGGCAGGGCCTGCCCCTCGGCGGCGCCTATCTGCGGTACGCCAACCAGCAGATGTCCAGCTCGCTGCTGCCGGCCGCCGAGCGGCTGTACGCGGCGGAGACGGAGCGGCTGCACCGGGACGACGACGCGGCCCGCGGCTGGCCCTACCTGTCGCTCGCGCTGGGGCTGCTCACCCTCGCCGTCCTCCTCTGGGCCCAGCGCCGCACCTACGTCCGGACCAACCGGGTGTTCAACCACGGGCTGCTCGCGGCCACCGCCGCCACCGCCGCCGTCCTGCTCTGGCTGGTCGCCGCCCACACCGTGACGCGGACCGAGCTGAACAGCGCGCGGGCGCACGGGCAGGAGTCCCTCCAGGTCCTCAACTCGGCCCGGATCAGCTCCCTCACCGCCCGTGCCAACGAGAACCTGACCCTGGTCGCCCGGGGCGCCGTCCTCACCGAGGACGGCAAGAACGACAAGTACGAGGCGGACTACACCGCGAGCATGGGCGCCCTGACGACGGCGCTCGCCGCGGCCCGCGAGCTCGCCGACGACGACGCCGGGCGCGGCCCGGTCGACGAGTCCTCGGCGCACGCCGCCGAGTGGCGCGAGCGCCACAAGGACGCCCGCGCCAAGGACGAGGCCGGCGACTACGAGGGCGCCCTCGGCAGGGTCGTCGGCGCGCAGGGCTCCACCGGCCGGTCCTTCGACGAGGTGGACTCCGCCCTGGAGAAGGCCCTCGCGCACGAGCAGCGCGAGTTCACCCGCTCCGCCGGGGACGCCAGGGACGCGCTGACGGGGCTGCCGCTGGGCGCGGCCGCCCTCGGGATCCTGGGCGCGGCGGGAGCCGTGCTCGGCATCAACCGCAGACTGTCGGAGTACCGGTGAGAGGGGGCGGCATGCCGGACAAGGGCACGGACCCGCTGGTGCGGCGCACGGCGAACGGCGCGGACCCCTCGGCCCGGCGGACCCCGAGCGGCGCGGAGCAGCTGGTGCGGCGGACCCCGGGCGGTGCGGAGCAGCTGGTGCGGCAGACCCCGGGCGGCGCGGAGCAGCTGGTGCGGCAGACCCCGGGCGGCGCGGAGCCGCTGGTGCGGCGGGTGGCCGGGCGGCTGCGCGGCTGGGGCGGGGTGGCCGCCATGGCCGTGGCCTGCGCGCTCACCGCCTCGCTCACCCTGCTGCCCCTCGCGCAGGACGGGAGCGGTGTGGCGGCCGCGCCCCGGACGGGGAGCCCCGGCGTGGGCACCGGCGTCCAGATCAAGGCCGACACCTGCGAGCACCCCGAGGCCTCCCTCACGCCCTCCCCGGCGGACGGCCCGTCGATCCGGGCGATCAAGGCGCGCGGCAAGCTGATCGTGGGCGTCGACCAGTCCAGCTACCGCTGGGGCTACCGGAACCCGGAGAAGGGCGTCCTGGAGGGCTTCGACATCGACCTGGCCCGGGCCATCGCCAAGGACGTCCTCGGCGACCCGGAAGCGGTCATCTTCCGGGCGATCCCCACCAACCAGCGGATCGCCGCGCTGGACGGCGGCAAGGTCGACCTCGTCGTGCGCACCATGACGATCAACTGCAAGAGGATCGAACAGGTCGCCTTCTCCACGGCGTACTTCCGGGCCGGGCAGCAGGTCCTCGCGCCCAAGCTCGACCGGAGCATCACGGGCTACGACTCCTCGCTGAGCGGCAAGCGGGTCTGCACCGCCGAGGGTTCCACGGCCTACGACGCCCTGGAGGAGAAGTCCTTCGGCGCGGTCTTCAAGGACGAGGGCGACGGCACCAAGGACGACGAGGACCGGCTCACCGTCCCCAACCAGCTGGACTGTCTGGCCCGGCTCCAGATGGGCGAGGTCGACGCCGTCGTCACGGACAACGCGCTCGCCGCCGGTCAGGCCGCGCAGGACCCGGCGGTGGAGCTCAAGGGCCGGCCGTTCACCGAGGAGTACTACGGGGTGGCGGCCAAGCTCGGCAACGACGACCTGGTCCGGCGGGTCAACCAGGTGCTGGTGGGCTACCGGCAGGGCCCCTGGCAGAAGGCGTACCAGCAGTGGCTGGCGAAGGACCTGCCCGGGATCACCGGGCCGCCCGAGCCGCTGTACAAGTAGCCCGGCGCGCCCCCGAAGGACCAACCCTGTACACGAAGCGGAAGAGGTGACCGATGGGCGTCACGGATCCTCCCGGGCCGGTGATGGACCGGGACGAGGTGGACCGTGCGCTGGCGCGGCTCGGCGCCGAGCACAAGGCGGTCGAGGACTCGCTCCTCGCGCTCCAGGACCACGCGGGCCGCAGGCTGCTCGAAGGGGCCGAACTGACCGGCACGACGCGGGACCGCTGGGCGGCCGCCGAGCGGACCATCACCCTGCTCTGGACCTGCTTCGACGTGTACACGGCCGCCCTGCGGGAGGCCCGTGAGCTGCGCGCCCGGCGGCGCTGGCCCGGCCGGGACGAGCTCCTGGAGCTGACCGACCGGCTGCGCGGCGACGCCGTGCTCGTCCCGGGCGGGGCCGCCGAGGAGGCCCTGCTCACCGAGCGGTTCAGCCTGGGGGGCCTGGTCCGGCGGATGAACGAGCTGTACGCCTCCTCGCTCGACCTGGTCGTCACGGCCGACGCCGTCTGGTCGGCGCTGCCCGCGCGGATAGACCTGCTCGCCGCCGAGCTGGGCCGGACCCGTTCGCTCGCGCACTCGGTCGGCGTGCGGCCCGGGGAGCATCCGGCGGGGGACGATCTGGAGGAGATCACGGCCGAGCTGACCTCGCTGCGCTCCCAGGTCGTGACCGACCCGCTGGCGTTCTGGCGGCCGGCCGCGGGGAGTTCGGCGCCCGGCGGCGGCCGTCCCGACACCGAGCGGTACGACCGGGCCGCGCTGGCCCTGGAGGAGATCCGGCGCGAGATCGAGGCGGTCCTCGCGGTCCGGCAGGACTCCGAGGACCGGCTGCTGCGGCTGCGGGACGTGCTCTCGCGGGCGGACCGGACGCTGGCCGAGGCCCGTTCGGCGCGGGGCGAGGTCCTCGCGAAGATCGCCGCTTCCGAGGTGCCGGCCGTCAGCGGGCCGCCGATCGTGCTCCAGGAGCGGCTCGCGGCGGCCGCCGAGTACCGCAGGCACGCCCAGTGGCACCGGCTCTCCCCGCTCCTGGAGTCCCTGGAGCGGGAGGCGGAGGACGAACTGCTGCGGGCCCGCGCGTCGTTGACGGCGGTCACCGCGCCGCTCGCGGTCCGGGCCGAGCTGCGCGGCCGGCTCGACGCGTACAAGGCGAAGGTGGCGCGGCTCGGCGCGGCGGAGGACCCGCTGCTCACCGAGCGGTACGACGCGGCGCGCCGGATGCTGTGGAGCGCGCCCTGCGATCTGCGGGTCGCGGAGCAGGCGGTGCTGCGCTATCAGCAGGCGGCGGCGGACGTGCTGTCCGGGCCGCGGGGCGCGGGAGACGCCGGGGACGCGGAAGGACGACAGTGGTGAGCGGGGAGACGGGTGTGGGGAGCTGTCAGCGTCCCTCGTGCGAGGGTTCGTACGAGGACATGGGGGGCGGCGAGCTGTACTGCGACACCTGCGGGCTCGCGCCGGTCGTCGCGCCCGGGGGGATGCTGAACTCGACGCCGACCGGGATGGCCGTGCCCGGCAAGGGGACGGGCGGGGTCGGGGGGCCGGACTCCGGTTCCTCGCGGAGCGGTTCGCGGGCCTCCTCGCGTGCCTCGTCCCGCTCGTCGTCGTCCCGGCGCTCGGTCTCCGGCCGGCTCTCGCGCTCGCTCTCGGGGGCCTCCGGCGCCTCCACGGGCCGCTCGGTGTCGGTGCGCAGCTCGGGCTCGTCGACGGGGCAGTCCGCCCGGAACCGGCTGGGCGCGGGCCTGGTCACGATCCCCGAGGTGCCGCGGCCCGACCCGCGCGGCGCGGTGATGGCGAACGCCGAGGTTCCCGAGCGGAAGCGTTTCTGCTCCCGTTCGGACTGCGGTGCTCCGGTGGGCCGTTCTCGCGGCGACCGGGCGGGCCGCACCGAGGGCTTCTGCACCACGTGCGGGCACCCGTACTCCTTCGTGCCGAAGCTGCGCGCCGGGGACATCGTGCACGGCCAGTACGAGGTCGCGGGCTGCCTCGCGCACGGCGGGCTCGGCTGGATCTACCTCGCCGTGGACCGGGCCGTCTCCGACCGGTGGGTGGTCCTCAAGGGCCTGCTCGACACCGGCGACCAGGACGCCATGGCCGCCGCGATCTCCGAGCGCCGCTTCCTCGCCGAGATCGAGCACTCCAACATCGTCCGCATCTACAACTTCGTGGAGCACCTCGACCAGCGCACCGGCTCCCTCGACGGCTACATCGTCATGGAGTACGTCGGCGGCAAGTCGCTCAAGGAGATCGCCAACGACCGGCGCACCCGCGACGGCCGGCGCGACCCCCTGCCGGTGGAGCAGGCCTGCGCCTACGGCATCGAGGCCCTGGAGGCGCTCGGGCACCTGCACAGCCGGAACCTGCTGTACTGCGACTTCAAGGTCGACAACGCCATCCAGTCCGAGGACCAGCTGAAGCTCATCGACATGGGCGCGGTCCGGCGGATGGACGACGACGAGTCCGCGATCTACGGCACCGTCGGCTACCAGGCGCCCGAGGTGGCCGAGGTCGGCCCGTCGGTGGCGAGCGACCTGTACACGGTGGCGCGCACGCTCGCCGTGATGACCTTCGACTTCCAGGGCTACACGAACGTCTTCGTGGACTCGCTGCCCGACCCCGAGCACATCGAGGTCTTCCGGACGTACGAGTCGTACTACCGCTTCCTGGTCCGCGCGACCGACCCGGATCCGGCCCGCAGGTTCGCCTCCGCGCAGGAGATGGCCGAGCAGCTGACCGGTGTGCTCCGCGAGGTCGTGGCGCTCCAGTCCGGACGGCCGCGCCCGGCCCTGTCGACGCTGTTCGGCACGGAGGTGCGGGTCACGGACACCGCGCTGTTCGCCGAACCGACGGAGGACGTGTCGCTGCTGGGCGCGCGGAGGACCGGGCGGAAGCGGCCCGGACGCCCCTCGACCGCGGGGGTCCCGGCGGCGGCCGGAACCTCGTCGGCGCCCGGAGCGCCCTCGGCGGCCGGACTCCCACCGGCCCCGGGGGGTGTGCGGGCGGCCGGGCTCGGGGACGCGCTCGCACCGCTGGACGCGCCCGCCACCGCGCTCGCGCTGCCCGTGCCGCGCGTCGACACGCACGACCCCAACGCCGGTTTCCTCGCAGGCCTCGCGGCCGCCGCCCCCGGCGAGCTCCTCGGGGCGCTCCAGGGCGCGCCCGCTCCCTCCGCCGAGCTGCGGCTGCGCACCCTGCGGGCCCAGCTGGAGCTGCGCGACCTGCCCGCCGCCGCTCGGACCCTCACCGGTCTGGAGGAGCGGGACCCGGACGACTGGCGGGTCGTCTGGTGCCGGGGCGTCGCCTCCCTGGTGACGGGCGACCACGAGCACGCGGCGCTGGCCTTCGACGCGGTGTACGACGCCTTCCCCGGCGAGCCCGCGCCGAAGCTGGCGCTCGGGATCTGCGCCGAGGTGCTGGGCCAGCTGGACAACGCCGCCGAGTACTACCGCCTGGTGTGGGCGACGGACCCCAGCTTCGTCAGCGCGGCCTTCGGGCTCGCCCGGGTGCGGCTCGCGGCGGGCGACCGCATCGGAGCCGTACAGGCCCTGGAGTCCGTACCCGAGGCGTCGATCCACTACACGGCGGCGCGGGTCGCGGCCGTGCGGGCACGGCTGCGGCGGCGCCCGGCGCACGAGCCGCTCGGCGCCGATCTGACGGCCGCCGCCGCGCAGGTCTCCGCGCTCCAGGGCTTCGGTCTGGACGCGGTGCGCCGGGAGCGGTTGTCGACGGAAGTCCTCGGGACGGCCCTCGACTGGGTACTCTCCGGGAGTCCCGGCGCGGCACCGGGCGGCGGCGCGCTGCTGCTCGGCAGTGAACTGGACGAGCGCGGACTGCGCTTCGGCCTCGAACGGTCGTACCGGGTGCTGGCCCGGCTCGCCCAGCGAGGCGAGGAGAGGATCGAACTGGTGGAGCGGGCCAACCGCTTCCGCCCGAGGACGTGGGTGTGAGGATGTCCCAGAAGCCGAAGCCGTCGCACGGACTCGCCGCCTGCCCGGGCTGCGCGGAGCCGCTGGATTCGGGTGACCGGTTCTGCGGGGCGTGCGGCTACGACCTGTCGGCCGTCCCGGCCGCCGGCGCCGACCGCCCGACCGTGGCGATCGGCACCCCCGCCTGGCCGGACGCCCCGCCGCGCGACCCCGGTTCGCTCTCGACGGCGACCCAGCACCCGGGTGACCTCCCGGGCACCGACTCCGGCGGCCGGGACCTCCCGACGATGGAGGTCCGCACGGACGCCCCGGCCCCGGCGGTGGGCGGGGCACCGGCCCCGGCCCCGGCGGTGGGCGGGGCACCGGCCCCGGCCCCGGCGGTGGGCGCGACACCGGCCCAGGCCGCCGTCGTCCCCGCGCCCACGTCCGACGGGGACTTCGAGCTGGCCGCGCCCGATCCCCGTACCGCCGTGCGCGTGGGTCCCGCCCCGGCCGCCGCTCCTGTTCCTCCTGCCCCGGCCGCCCCTCCTGCCCCGGCCGCCGCTCCCGCACCGGCCGCCCCTCCCGCCACCGGCGGCCCCGCGCTCTGCGTGGCCTGCCGGGCCGGGCGGGTGGACACCGACGGGTACTGCGAGAACTGCGGTCACGCCCAGCCCCGCGAGCGCGACCACATGGAGCGGGAAGTGACCGGCGTCGCCGCCGTCAGCGACCGCGGGCTGCGCCACCACCGCAACGAGGACGCGTTCGCCGTCTCGTCGACCACGCTGCCCGACGGCTCCCCCGCCACCCTCGCGATCGTCTGCGACGGCGTCTCCTCGGCGACCCGCCCCGACGAGGCCTCCGCCGCCGCCGCCGAGGCCGCCGGCGCCTCGCTGCTCGCCGCGCTCCCCCGGGGCACGCACCCGCAGCAGGCGATGCACGAGGCGATCGTCGCCGCCGCCGAGGCCGTCAACTCCCTCGCGGAGGAGCCCGGTCAGGACGGCACGGAGCACGACCCGCACCGCCACCGCAACGCCCCGGCCTGCACCATCGTCGGCTCCGTCGCCACCGCCGGACTGCTCGTCGTCGGCTGGGTCGGCGACAGCCGCGCCTACTGGGTGCCGGACGACCGCAGCGCGCCGCCCGCCCGGCTCACCGAGGACGACTCGTGGGCCGCCCAGATGGTCGCGGCGGGCCTGATGAACGAGGCCGAGGCGTACGCCGACGAGCGCGCCCACGCGATCACCGGCTGGCTCGGCGCCGACTCGTACGAACTGGACCCGCACACCGCCGCGTTCACACCGGACCGTTCCGGCGTGGTCGTGGTCTGCACGGACGGCCTGTGGAACTACGCGGAGGGCGCCGAGGACATGGCCCGGGTCGTCCCGGCCGACGCGGCCGACCGTCCGCTGCACAGCGCCCAGGTCCTGGTCGGCCACGCCCTGGACGGCGGAGGCCACGACAACATCACGGTCGCGCTCGTGCCGTTCACCGTCACCCCGCGAGGGGCAGGATCCGCCTGAGAGCGGTCGCCGGTCCCCCTGCCCCTTCACCCTTGTTGCGTCTGTCGCGTAGGAGCCGAAACAGATGGCGAACTTCTCCAAGCCGACCGTGCCCCGGTTCTCGGTGGACGTCTACCAGAACGAGTTCCTGCCGGAGGGCGGCCGGGACGTCAGCGCGATCGTCACCGTCACCTCGACCGGGGGCGGCACCACCGGCGGCTCCGCGGGCGGCGACCCGGGCGCGGCCGGCGTCGTCCTCATGGTCGACTGCTCCGGCTCGATGGACTACCCCGCGACCAAGATGCGCGGCGCGCGCGAGGCGACCGCCGCCGCCGTCGACACCCTGCGCGACGGCACCCGCTTCGCGCTCGTCGCCGGCACGCACGTGGCCAAGGAGGTCTACCCGGGGAACGGCGGCCTCGCCGTCGCCGACGCCCGGACCCGCGCCGAGGCCAAGGAGGCGCTGCGCCGGCTCTCCGCGGGCGGCGGCACCGCGATCGGCACCTGGCTGCGCCTCGCGGACCGGCTGCTCTCCTCCGCCGCGCTCACCATCCGGCACGGCATCCTGCTCACCGACGGCCGCAACGAGCACGAGTCGCCCGAGGAGCTGCGGGCCGCGCTCGACGCCTGCGCGGGCCGGTTCACCTGTGACGCGCGCGGGGTCGGCACGGACTGGGAGGTCAAGGAGGTCACCGGGATCGCCTCGGCGCTCCTCGGCACCGCCGACATCGTGGCCGACCCGGCCGGACTCGCCGCCGACTTCACGGCGATGATGGAGAACGCGATGGGCAAGGGCGTCGCGGACGTCGCCCTGCGGCTGTGGACCCCGGTGGGGGTCGAGATCATGTTCGTGAAGCAGGTGGCTCCGGCGGTCGAGGACCTCACCGGGCGGCGCACCGAGGCGGGGCCGCGCGCCGGCGACTACCCGACCGGCTCGTGGGGCGACGAGTCCCGCGACTACCACGTGAGCGTCCGGGTGCCGCGGGCGGCGGTCGGCCAGGAGATGCTCGCCGCCCGGGTCTCCCTGATCGCCCCGGACCCGGCGGGCGGCGATCCGCGCCCGCTGTCTCAAGGGCTGGTACGGGCGGTGTGGACGGACGACCTCGCGATGTCGACGTCGATCAACCCGCAGGTCGCGCACTACACGGGCCAGGCCGAGCTGGCGGACGTCATCCAACAGGGTCTCGATGCCCGCAAATCGGGCGATCGTGACGGCGCGACGGCCAAACTGGGCCGCGCCGTGCAGCTCGCCGCGGCCTCCGGCAACGCGGATACGGCGAAACTGCTTTCGAAGGTGGTCGACGTCGTCGACGCGGCGACGGGTACTGTGCGTTTGAAGGCGAAGGTCGCGGAAGCGGACGAGATGACACTCGAGACCCGCTCCACCAAGACCGTTCGCGTCAAGAGGTAGCCCGGCCACCGGGCCGGACGACGAGAGGGGGAAGCACCGACATGCCGACCTGCCCGAACGGACACCAGTCGGTCTCCGACGACTGGTGCGAGGTCTGCGGCCATCGCATGGCCGGGGCGGGTGCGCCGACGGGTGCCGTACCGCCGCCTCCCCCGCCGCCGCCCCCCGCGTACGGATATCCCGGTCCCGGCCAGGCCCCGATGGGCCCGCCGCCGGGCGGCCCCGGTGCCCCCCAGGGCGCTCCGGGCGGCTTCGGCCCGGGTGCGCCCGGCGCCCCCGCGGCTCCCGGCGGCTTCGGCCCCGGCGGCGACCCGAACGCCACGGCCCAGGCGGAGCTGTGCCCGCAGTGCCGTACGCCGCGCGAGCCCATGGCGCCGTTCTGCGAGGAGTGCCGCTGGAACTTCCTCACGAACACGGCCACCTCCTACACGCCGCTGGCCCCGCCTGGCGCGCCGCAGCAGCAGCCCGGGCCGCCGCCCGGACTGAACCTGCCGCCGGGCTTCCAGTCCCCGCCGCCCGCGCCGCCGCAGCAGCAGCCCCCGCAGCAGCCGGACCCGTTCGGCTACCAGGGCTCGCGGCCCTCGCAGGTGAACCGGCCGGCCGAGCCGCTGGGCGCCGAGCCCACGCACCACCAGGCCCCGCCGCAGCGCCCGTCGGCGCAGCAGCCGCCGGCGCCGCCCGCGTACCTCCAGGCTCCGGCCCAGGCACCGGCGCCGCCCGCGCCGCCGCAGCCGCGCGCGGACGACGACTGGGTCCTGTCCCCGCCGTCGCAGCACCAGCCGCCGCAGCACCAGGGCCCCCTGGCGCCTCCGCAGCACCAGGGACCGCCCGCGCCGCCGCAGCACCAGGCGCCTCAGGGTCCGCCCCATCAGGCGCCGCATCACCAGGCACCGCATCACCAGGCACCGCATCACCAAGCGCCGCATCACCAGGCGCCCCCGCCGCCTCCGCAGCAGCACCAGCCGCCGCAGCCGCCTCCGCACCAGGGGGCCCCGCAGCAGTTCCAGCCGCCGCAGCCGCCTCCGCAGCCGCAGCAGCCCCTGAGCTGGACCGCGGTCATCGGTCCCGACCGCGAGTACTTCATGGCGATGATGCAGCGCAGCGGTCCGGAGGCCACGGGCCTGAACCTGCCCGCGTACTCGCCGGACAAGCACGTGCCGCTCCAGGGCAACCAGATCTCCATCGGCCGCCGCCGGCACTCCACCGGCGAGTCCCCCGACATCGACCTGTCGGTGCCGCCGGAGGATCCGGGCGTCTCGCACCAGCACGCCGTGCTCGTGCAGCAGCCGGACGGCTCGTGGGCGGTGGTGGACCAGAACTCCACCAACGGCACCACGGTCAACGGCGGCGAGGAGCCGATCCAGCCCTACGTCCCCGTCCAGCTCCAGGACGGCGACCGGGTGCACGTCGGCGCCTGGACGACGATCACCATCCGGGTCTCCTGACCCGTCAGACGGTTCCCGGCAGGGGCCAGGCATAGGGCCCCGCGGGATCGTCCAGCCAGGCCCACTGCCGGTCGCCGCTGACCGTCACCCCGAAGCGCTCCCGCTCCGGCCGCCCCTCGCGCAGCCAGAGCGAGAGCGCTTCGCGTCGGTCGAGGGCCCCGCCGACGAGCCCCCACAGGAAGAGGAAGCGCTCGTCACCGGCCGGGCCGTGCGCCGGGGCCCCCGGCCCCGGCTCCTGCGCGGCGACGCCCCGGAGCGCCACGAAGTACGCCGAGGTCGCGAGGAACCGTCCCTCCGCGTGCGCGGCGTCACGCACCCGCAGCAGGATCAGCCCGGTGGAGAGCGGGGCGAGGACCAGGGCGCCGGTCCTGCACTGGGCGAGCCAGGAGGACGGGACGGAGGGCACCTCGCAGGTCGCCACGATCCGGTCGTACGGGGCGTGCTCGGGGCAGCCCCGGGCGCCGTCGGCGGCGAGCACCGCGGGCCGGTACCCGCAGGCGGCGAGATGGGTGCGGGCGGACTCGGCGATCTCCTCGTCCAGGTCGACGGTGGTGACGTGCTCCTCGCCGAGCCGGTGGCAGAGCAGGGCCGCGTGGTAGCCGCTGCCCGCGCCGATCTCCAGGACGTCGTGCCCGTCGCGGACGTCCAGGGCGTCGAGCATCAGCGCCATCAGGGACGGCTGGCTGGCGGAGGAGACCAGGTCCCCGTCCCGTACCCGGGTGGCGATCGCCGTGTCCGCGTACGCCCCGCGCAGCCAGCGGTGCCGCCGCCCCGGCTCGGGGTCGCCGGCCCAGAGCCGCTCGTAGCCGCCGGGCGCGGAGACGTAGTAGTACGGGACGAAGAGATGGCGCGGCACCTCGGCGAAGGCCGCGTGCCAGGCGGGATCGGCCAGCAGCCCGTCGGCCTCGACCTCCCGCACGAGCGCGCGCCGCTCCCGCGCGCCGGCCTCGGCGAACTCGTCCCGCAGCGCACCCATGCCCCCACTCTCCCGCCCGCGACGGCCGCGGGCGAGCGCCCGTACGAGCGGTCCTAAGCCTCCGGTCCTCGGTCGGGGCATCTGAGACGATGGAACGGTGAACGAGATTCCCGGGGAAACAGTGCAGGAGCAGACCTTCTACGAGCAGGTCGGCGGCGAGGACACGTTCCGCCGCCTGGTCCACCGCTTCTACGAGGGCGTCGCGGCGGACCCGCTGCTGCGCCCGATGTACCCCGAGGAGGACCTCGGGCCGGCCGAGGAGCGCCTCGCCCTCTTCCTGATGCAGTACTGGGGCGGCCCCCGCACCTACAGCGACCACCGCGGCCACCCCCGCCTGCGGATGCGCCACGCCCCGTTCACCGTGGACCAGGCCGCCCACGACGCCTGGCTGCGTCACATGCGGGACGCCGTGGACTCGCTCGGCCTCGCGCCCGAGCACGAGAGCGAGCTGTGGCGCTATCTGACGTACGCGGCGGCGTCCATGGTGAACACGGCCGGCTAGCGGTCTCCCCCTCCGCCAGGACTCGCCAGGACCCTCCACGGACGGAAACGTTCCGGACACGGAACGCCGAATAACGGTCACGATCGCATCAAGGTCCGTAGGGAAGCGGTTACCAGCGACACATGCCCTCTGAAAGCATCCGAGGAAACTTCAGCGGGTCCAGGGGGATGGGTGACGGGGTTCGTATTTCTGCGCGTCAGGGCGCACCGGCTGCTGCTGGCCGCGGCACTGCTCGCCGTGCTCCTGACGACCTCGGTGCTGGCCACCCTCGCCGCCTTCTCCGGTGCGATCGGGGACGCCGCGCTCCAGGCCGGACTGCGGGGCCGGTCCGCGGCCGCCGCCTCGCTGCTCGTGAGCGGCCAGGTGCCCGACGCGAAGCGGGCGAGCGCCGAGGCCGCCGTCGAGGACGGCATGCGGAAGACCTTCGACGGGCTGCCGGTGACCGTGCGGCGGCTCGAACACTCGGGGCCGTACGCCCTGCCCCGCACCCTCCAGCCGCCCGCCGCCCGTGAGGGCGACCCCGACCTGACGCAGTTCGCCGCGCTCGACCGCGCGAAGCTCAGCCTCGTCAAGGGCGCCTGGCCCTCGGCCGCCAGGGCCGGGGGCATCGTCGAGGCGGCGCTGCCCGAGGAGGCCGCCCGGCGGCTCAAGGTCGGCCCCGGCACCGTGCTCGACCTCACCGACCGCCTGGAGAACAGGAAGCTGCGGGCCCGGATCACCGGTGTCTACCGGCCCGTCGACACCGCCGACCTGTACTGGCGGCTCGACCCGGCGGGCGGGCGCGGCGTGCGGACCGTGGCGTTCACGACGTACGGCCCGCTGCACGTCGACCCGGCCGTCCTCGCCTCCGGGGCGCTGAGCGCCGGCGACACCTCCTGGCTCGGCTCCGCCGACTTCACCGGCTTCACCACGGACCGGATGGACGCCCTGCGCGCCACGGCGACCGAGGCCCCGAAGAAGCTGGCCGAGTCCACGGACGCCTTCGGCACGACGATCTCCGCGTCGACCGCGCTCCCGACCGTCCTCGACCAGACCCAGCGGGCGCTGCTCGTCTCCCGCTCCACCCTCCTGATCGTCGCCGTCCAGCTGGTGCTGCTCGCCGCGTACGCCCTGCTGCTCGTCGCCCGGCTGCTCAGCACCGAGCGCGCCGGCGAGACGGCCCTGCTGCGGGCCCGCGGCGGCTCCCGCCGCCGGATCGCCGGGCTCGCCGCAGCCGAGGCCCTGCTGCTCGCCCTGCCCGCCGCGCTCGCCGCCCCGCTGCTCTCCGGGCCGCTGACCCGGCTCTTCGCCGAGCGGTCCGCGCTCTCCGAGCTCGGCGTGCACCTCGACACCTCGCCCTCGCTCCCGGTGTGGCTGGTCGCCGCCGTCGTCGCCCTGTGCTGCGCGGCGGCCGTCGTGGCCCCCGCGCTCGCCGCCGGGGACGGCTCCGTCGTCTCGCTGCGCAAGGCCCGCTCGGCGTCCCTGCCGGCACCGGTGCGGGCCGGGGCCGACCTCGGGCTCCTGGCCGTCGCCGCCGTCGCCTACTGGCAGCTCCAGCGTCCGGCCGCCGCGGGCGGCACCCTCGGCGCGGACGCGCCCGGCGGCGGCTCCGTCGACCCGGTGCTCGTCGCCGCTCCCGCCCTCGCCCTGCTCGCCGGGACCGTCCTGACGCTGCGTCTGCTGCCGCCCGCCGCCAAGCTGGCCGAGCGGCGCGCGGCGGGCGGCCGCGGGCTCTCCGCCGCCCTCGCCGGCTGGCAGTTCAGCCGCCGGCCGCTGCGCGGCGCCGGACCCGTCCTCCTCCTCGTCCTCGCCGTGGCCATGGGCATGCTCGCCATCGGTCAGAGCGGCTCGTGGGAGCGCTCGCAGAGCGACCAGGCCGACTTCCGCGTCGGCACGGACGTCCGCGTCCTCGGCGCGGGCCCCGGAGAGCCGACGCAGACCGAACGCCTCGCCTCCGTGCCGGGCGTGCGGGCCGTCGCGCCCGTGCACCGGACCTCCCTGGACGTGTCCGGGAAGAACGCCACCGTCCTCGCCGTCGACACCCGCCACGCGGGCGGGCTGCTGCTCCGCTCCGACCTCTCCGGCGTCCCGGCCCCGGCCCTGCTCGCCCCCCTGACCCCCAAGGCCGTCGCCCACACCGGTCTCGGGCTGCCCGCCGGCACCCGCGCGTTCTCCGCCGACCTCCGCACGACCGCGCCCCCCGGCACCCCGGACGCCCGGGTCGGCGCCGTCCTGCTGGACCCGAGCGGCGTCCCGTACCGGCGCGACCTGGGAACGCTGCCCGCCGACGGCCGCACGCACCGGCTGACCCTCGACCTGACCGACGAGACCGCCGTCCCCGACGCCGACGGCGGCCGCGGCACCGGCGGCCTGCTCACCCTCACCGGACTCGAACTCACCGGCACGGTCGCCGACGGCGCGGACGCCGACGAGACGCTGCACGTGGAGCGGCTCGACACCGTCGGGGCCGACGGCACCGCCACGGCCCACGCGCCCGACCGGGTCCTCGGGTCCTGGGCCTCCGCCTTCGAGCAGTCCGACGGCCCCGGCGGCAACGCCCTCGCCCGCGCCGGGTCCCCCGGTCCGGGCGGGCGACCCGCCCCGTACTCCTTCGTCTTCCCCCTCGTGGGCGCGAAGAACGGCGCGGCGGAGATCCCGGAGTTCACCCTGCGGCTGACCGCCCCCGCCCCCTCGGCTCCCCGCAAGCTCACCGCCGTCGCCACCGAGACCTTCATGCAGGCGACCGGAGCCGAGCGCGGCGACCTGATCCAGGTCGGCATCGCCGGCCGGCAGATCGACGTCACCGTCGACCAGGTCGTCGAGGAACTGCCGACCACCGGTCCCGGCGCCGTCACCGACACCGCCGCCTCCGCCACCACCCCCGAGGACGGCGGCGCGGTCCTCCTCGACCTGGCCTCGGTCAACCGGTTCCTGGCGGCCGACTCCGACGGGCTCGCGACCCTGCCGCCCACCGAGTGGTGGCTGACCACCGCCCCCGGCCGCACGGACGAGGTCGCCGCCGCCCTCCGCGCCCGCGCCGACACCGACCCCACCCAGGTCCTCGTACGGGACGAGGTCGCCGACGAGCTCCTCGGCGACCCGCTCGGCGCCGGCCCCAACGCCGCCCTGATGGCGGTCGCCGCGGCCGCCGCCGCGCTCGCCGCCGTCGGCTTCGCGGTCGGCTCGGCCGGCGCGATGCGGGAACGGGCCGCCGAGTTCGGCGTCCTGCGGGCCCTCGGCACGCCGCGCCGCAAGCTGGCCCGGCTGGTCGCCGCCGAACAGGGACTCCTCATCGGCATCGGCCTGCTCGTCGGCATCGGCCTCGGCACCGTCCTCGCCCGCGCCGTCGTCCCGCTCGTCGTCCTCACCGGCCAGGCCGCCCGCCCCGTCCCGCCGGTCCTCGTCGAACTGCCCCTCGGCCACGTCGCCCTGCTGCTCGCCGGCGTCGCCGCCCTGCCGCTGGCCATCGTCGCCATGATCGCCCTGCGCCGCGCCGACCCCGCCGTGACCCTGCGCCACCAGGGGGACAACTGATGCCGCCGACGGCCCCTGACGAGGACAGGGAGAGCACCGACATGCACGCCGTACGCAGGAAGGCCCCCGCCATGCCCCGGTCCCGGTCCGACAAGCCCGCCCGCGCGGTGGCGCCCTGGGTGCGGACCCGGCTGCGGACCGCGCCCTGGGCCGCCGCCTCGCTCGCCCTGCTCGTCCTGGTCACCGCGTACCTCGCGGCCGCGCTGCCGCGCGCCGTCGACCGGTACGAGACGGAGGGCCTGCGGCACGACATCCGCAACGCCGCCCCGCGCAACGCCGTCCTCGAACTGACCACCCCGGTCCCCCTCGGCGACGACATCGCGGCCACCCTGGCCCCCCGCGTCCTCCAGGGACAGCGCGACGACGCCCGGAGCCTGCTGCCCGCACCGATCCGCACCGACCCGCGGCAGAGCGTCCACGGCGTCCGCACGTTCAAGCGCGTCACGGGCGAGGACCCCTGGCTGCCCCGGCCCGACGGGATCTCCCCCGAGTTCGTCCTCTCCTCGCCGTCCGACCTCACCGAGCACGCCGCACTCCGCGCGGGCCGCCTCGCCGCGGGCACGGCCGACGCCCCCGAGGCCGTCGTCACCACCAAGACCGCCGCGTCGCTGCACCTGAAGCCCGGCTCCGTCGTGCACGTGCCCCACAAGGGCGGCGCGGCACCCGTCGCCGTGACCGTCACCGGCGTCGTGGAGCCCCGCGCCCTCACCTCCCCGTACTGGGCCGTCGAACCGCTGCTCGGCACCCCCGCGCTCGCCCCGGTGGTCGGCGAGGACGTGAAGTACTACTGGCAGGCCGCCCTGCTCCTGTCCCCCGACTCCGCGCCCGCCGTGCTCTCCACCACGAACGACGTCGAGGTGTTCTTCCGGTTCATGCCGACGGCCGACCACCTCACCGGCCGGGACACCGAACGGCTCGGCGCCGCCCTCGACTCCGCCACCGGCGGCCCCGACCTCGTCAAGCTCCGCAAGGCCGTCGGCGGCAACGCCGCCCTCGCCACCGAACTCGACTCGATCGTCGACTCGTACCGCTCGATGCGCGAGGCGATCAACCCGGTCACGGCCGTCGCCGTCTTCGGGATCGGCACCGTCGCCGCGGTCGTCCTGGCGATGACCGGCGGCCTCTTCGTCGCCCGCCGCGACAGCGAACTCGCGCTGCTCCGCTCCCGCGGCGGCTCCCTCACCGGCATCGGCCTGCGCCTGCTCGGCGAGACCTCGGCCGTCGCCGTCCCCGCCGCCGCGCTCGCCCTCGGCCTCGCGGTCCTCACCGTCCGCCCGCCCGGCGGCGGATCCGGCGGCATCCCGCTCGCCCCCTCCGTCCTCGCCGCCGCGGCCGTCGCCCTGATCGCGACGCTCGTCCTGCCCGCACGGGCCGTCGTCGCCCACCGGCGCCCGCGCCTGCACGGCGGACGCGACGACCTGCTCACCGCGCGGCCCTCCCGCCGCCGCACCGTCGCCGAACTCACCCTGCTGGTCCTCGCCGTGGGCGCCGTCGCCTCGCTGCGGCTGCGCGGCACCGGCGACACCGGCGACCACCTGGTGAGCGCGGCGCCCGTGCTCGTCGGCCTCATCGCCGCCTCCCTGCTCGTACGGATCTACCCGCTGCCGCTGCGCTGGCTGACCCGCCCCGCCCGCCGGCTGCGCGGCGTCGTCGGGCCGCTGGCCCTGGCACGCGCCGGACGCACCTCTTCCTCCGGCACCCTCCCGCTGCTCGCCCTCGTGCTCGCGCTGACCACGGCGGCCTTCGGCGGATCCGTCCTCGCGGGCGTCGCCGACGCCCGCGACCGTGCGGCGCTGCTGGCGACCGGCGCGGACGCCCGTATCGGCGGCTCCGTCGAATGGACCCCGCTGCCCGCCGGGCTCACCGAGTCGGTGCGCGGGCTGAAGGGCGTACGGGACGTGGCGGCGGTGCAGATCGAGTACGGGGTCTCCCTGCCGTCCTACCAGGGCACCTCCGCCCAGCCGATGAGCGCGCCGATCGTGGGCGTCGACCCCGCCTCGTACACCCGGCTCGCCGGCCGGACCGGCTTCGGTCCCTTCCCCGCCGGGCTGCTCGCCCCGACGGGGCGCGGCGGCGAGGACGCCGTGGCGGACACCGGGCGCGTGCTGCCCGCGATCGCCTCCCCGGCCGTCGCCGAACGCCTCGGCAGCGCCCCCCAGGAGATCGTCTCCGCCGCCGGCGTCTTCAAGGTGAAGGTGGTCGCCGTCCGGTCCACCACCCCCGCCCTCGACGACGCGGACTTCCTCCTCGTCAACGCGGCCGACCTCACCCACCGGGCCGACACCACGCTGCTCGTCTCCGGACCGGTGGACGGCGCCGCGCTGCGCGCCGCCGTGACCGCGCGGTCGGGCGAGGCGAAGGCCGGCGCCCTCGCCGTCGAGCTGCGGAGCGAGGAGCGCGCCACGTACGTCGACTCGCCGCTCCAGTCCGGCGCCGAACGGATCTACCTCGGCGCGATCGGCGCGGGCGCCGCCTTCGCCGTGGTGGCCGTGCTGCTCTCGCTGCTGCAGAGCGCGCCCGAACGGAACACCTTCCTCGCACGGCTGCGGACCATGGGGCTCACCCGGAAGCAGTCGCGGCGGCTCCTCGGCCTGGAGGCCCTGCCGCAGGCGGTCCTCGCGGCGCTCGGCGGCATGCTGGTCGGCTGGGCGACGGTGCCGCTGCTCGCCCCCGGCATCGACCTGTTCCGGCTCGCGCTCGCGACGACACCCGGCTTCGCCCCGCTGGACAGCGCCCCGCTGCGGGCCGACCCGTGGTCGCTGGTGCTGCCCGCGCTCGCCGTCGTCGTCCTGACGGGGCTCGCGGCGGTCGGACAGGCCTGGTGGGCGGGGCGCAGGGGCTCGATCAAGGAACTCAGGGCAGGAGACGCACGATGACGAAGACCGACACGGCCCCGTCCGACACGACCCTGGAGGAGCTGGAGCGGCGGGCCACCGCCCGCCGCGACCGGCCCTCGTACGGTCATGACGCGCTCATCGCCTGCGACCGGCTCGTCCGCATCTTCACCACGGACGGCGTGGAGGTGCAGGCGCTCCAGGGACTCGACCTCCTCGTGAAGGAGGGCGAGCTGATGGCCCTGGTCGGCGCCTCGGGCTCCGGCAAGTCCACGCTGATGAACATCCTGGCGGGCCTGGACGTGCCGACGGCCGGCGCCGCCCGGGTCGCCGGCTGCGACCTGCTCGCCATGGACGGCAAGGCGCGGCTGCGCTACCGCCGCGAGGTCGTCGGCTTCGTCTGGCAGCAGACCGCCCGGAACCTCCTGCCGTATCTGACGGCCGCCCAGAACGTGGCGCTGCCCATGCAGTTGCGGGGCCGCTCGAAGCAGAGGGCGGAGCGGGCCGAGGAACTGCTCGCCATGCTGGGCATCTCGGAGATCCGGGACCGGCGTCCGCACCAGCTCTCCGGCGGCCAGCAGCAGCGCGTGGCCATCGCGGTCGCCCTCGCCAACAACCCGGCGGTGCTCCTCGCCGACGAGCCGACCGGCGAGCTGGACTCGGCCACCGGCGAGCAGGTCTTCGCGGCCTTCCGCCGCGCCAACGAGGAGCTGGGCACGACCATCGTGATCGTCACCCACGACCAGGCGGTCGCCTCCGAGGTGCGCCGCACGGTCGCCATCCGCGACGGCCGCACCTCCTCGGAGGTCCTGCGCCGCACCGAGGTGGACGAGCAGGGCCGGGAGTCCCTGGTGGCGCGGGAGTACGCGATGCTCGACCGCGCGGGCCGGCTCCAGCTCCCGGCGGAGTACACCCAGGCCCTGGGCATGGAGCACCGGGTGGCGCTCGAACTGGAGCAGGACCACATCGGGGTCTGGCCGGACGACGCGGAGGGCTGAGCGGCCTCCCGGCGGAGCGTCAGCGGGCGGGCGGGGCGCCCGGGGCGGCGGCGTCCGGGTCGACGCTCGCCGGGGCCGCGCTCGCCGGGTCGTCGAGGGCGATGAGACCGGCCGACGTGGGCCGGAAGCCGCACCGCTCGTGGAAGGCAGTCAGGTGCGGCTCGTAGTCCACGTGCAGCCAGTGCGCGCCGCGCTCACGCGCGGCCCCGGCGGCGGCCCGCACGAGGGTGACGCCGAGGCCCCGGCGGCGCTCGTCGGGGTGGACGGTGGTGTCGAGGAGGAAGGCGTGCACGCCGCCGTCCCCGACGACGTTCACATACCCGACGAGCCGACCCGCCCGGCGGGCGGTGACCCGGAGCAGGCTGCGGGCGAGGACGGGACCGAAGTCGGTGTCCCGGTGCCCGGGCCAGGCGGCGCGGAAGAGGACGTTGAGCTCGTCCCCCGTGACGAGCCCGTCGACCGTGACGTCGAGGGTCATCGGGGGGCGACGCCCAGGGAGATCGACGATCCGGTGCGCAGCGCGACGGAACCGTACGGGGTGCGCAGCCGCAGCCACGGTCCGGAGGCGAACAGCGCGGCCGGCGCCTCCACCGGCGGCAGGAAGCCCAGCGACTGCGCGGCGTGCACGGCGCGCAGCGGCAGCCCGGTGGTGCCGAGCGTCCGGGACCAGATCTCGCGGCCGATGGCGTCCCGCTCGGCCCGGGTGCGCCGCTCCTCGGGCAGTCCCTCGTCCCGCGTACGGAACTCGGTGACGGCCGCCGCGACGGCGCCCCGCATCCCGGCGACGTCAGGAAGGCCGGGGACCGGCTCCCAGCCGCCGCGCGGCGGGAGCACACCGGCCCACGGCGGGCCGGTGACGGCGCCGGGGACGACGGCCTTGCCCGCGGACTCCTCGATGCCGTCGAGGAGTTCACCGGCGGAGACGGTGACGTCCAGGTCCACGGCGTCGACGAGGCGGGCCGTACGGATCGCGAGCACCTCGAAGGACGGCGGCCGTCCGAAGACGGCCAGCGCCCCGCCGCCGGCCTGGAGGCGGACGGCGGCGGCCCGGTCGTAGTGGACGAGCCGGGTGAGGAAGGCGGCGAGGGCCGCCGCCTCCCTGGCGTCGGCGAAGTGCAGCGGAGCGAGCACGGTCATGCGGCCGACGACATCCCGTCGTCGACGTACTCCTGGAGGAACGCGCGCTCCTCCTCGGTGATCCGCCGCGGCCGCTGCGCCTCCAGGTCGAAGGGCACGACGACCGTGGACGCCCGGACGTACACGACGTCGGCGTCCTTGACCTCGTACGCGATCGTCAGCGACGCCGCGCCTATCTTCGTCACCCACGACTCGATGGTCACCGGCTCGTGCCGGTGGACCAGCGGTCGCTTGTAGTCGATCTCGTGCCGGGCCACGACGGACCCGCCGGAGAACGAGGGGGAACCGTCCCCCGGCGCCAGCCGGAACATGAAGTCGATCCGCGCCTCTTCCAGGTACCGCAGGAAGACGACGTTGTTGACGTGCCCGAAGGCGTCCATGTCCGACCAGCGCAGGGGACAGCTGTAGATGTGCCTGGTCACTGACCTCAGCCTCGGGTCAGCTTCTTGTAGGTGGCGCGGTGCGGACGGGCCGCGTCCGGGCCGAGGCGCTCGATCTTGTTCTTCTCGTACGACTCGAAGTTGCCCTCGAACCAGAACCACTTCGACTCGCCCTCGTAGGCGAGGATGTGGGTGGCCACCCGGTCCAGGAACCAGCGGTCGTGGGAGATGACCACGGCCGCACCCGGGAACTCCAGGAGCGCGTTCTCCAGGGAGGACAGGGTCTCGACGTCGAGGTCGTTGGTCGGCTCGTCGAGGAGCAGCAGGTTGCCGCCCTGCTTCAGGGTGAGCGCGAGGTTCAGACGGTTGCGCTCACCGCCGGAGAGCACGCCGGCCGGCTTCTGCTGGTCCGGGCCCTTGAAGCCGAACGCGGAGACGTAGGCGCGGGAGGGCATCTCGACGTGGCCGACGTTGATGTAGTCCAGCTCGTCGGAGACGACGGCCCACAGCGTCTTCTTCGGGTCGATGTTGGCGCGGCTCTGGTCGACGTACGAGATCTTGACGGTCTCGCCGACCTTGACGGAGCCGGAGTCCGGGGTCTCCAGACCCTGGAGCATCTTGAAGAGCGTGGTCTTGCCGGCGCCGTTCGGGCCGATGACGCCGACGATGCCGTTGCGCGGCAGCGTGAAGGACAGGTCGTCGATCAGGACCTTGTCGCCGAAGGCCTTCGACAGGTTCTCGACCTCGACGACGATGGAGCCCAGACGCGGGCCCGGCGGGATCTGGATCTCCTCGAAGTCCAGCTTCCGCATCTTGTCGGCCTCGGCCGCCATCTCCTCGTAGCGGGCGAGACGGGCCTTGGACTTGGCCTGACGGCCCTTGGCGTTGGACCGCACCCACTCGAGCTCTTCCCGGAGCCGCTTGGCGCGCTTGGCGTCCTTCTGGCCCTCGACCTTGAGGCGCTCGGACTTCTTCGTCAGGTAGGTCGAGTAGTTGCCCTCGTAGGGGTGGGCGCGACCGCGGTCGAGCTCCAGGATCCACTCGGCGACGTTGTCGAGGAAGTACCGGTCGTGGGTGATGGCCACGACGGTGCCCTTGTACTGGGCGAGGTGCTGCTCCAGCCAGTTCACCGACTCGGCGTCGAGGTGGTTGGTGGGCTCGTCGAGGAGCAGCAGGTCGGGGGCCTCAAGCAGGAGCTTGCAGAGCGCCACGCGGCGCTTCTCGCCACCGGAGAGGTTGTTGACGGGCCAGTCGCCGGGCGGGCAGCCGAGGGCGTCCATGGCCTGCTCCAGCTGGGCGTCGAGGTCCCAGGCGTTGGAGTGGTCCAGGTCGTCCTGGAGCTTGCCCATCTCCTCCATGAGCTCGTCGGTGTAGTTGGTCGCCATCTCTTCGGCGATCGCGTTGAACCGGTTGAGCTTGCCCTTGATCTCGGCGACGCCGTCCTCGACGTTCTCCAGGACGGTCTTGGTCTCGTCGAGCTTGGGCTCCTGCATGAGGATGCCGACGGAGAACCCGGGCGACAGGAAGGCGTCACCGTTGGACGGCTGCTCCAGGCCGGCCATGATCTTCAGAACGGTGGACTTACCGGCACCGTTCGGGCCGACCACACCGATCTTCGCGCCCGGCAGGAAGCTCAGCGTCACGTCATCGAGGATGACCTTGTCGCCGTGCGCCTTGCGCGCCTTGCGCATCGTGTAGATGTACTCAGCCAAGAGAAACCGTCCGGCAAAGAGTGAGTGGGCAGATACACCCCATCTTGCCTGACCGCCACCCTCAGGCGGAAACCGGTAAGGCCCCGCGCGGGGGCGTGGAGGGGCTCGGTGGGGGCCCGGAGGGGCTTGGCGGGGGCCTGGTACGGGCCCGCGCGAGCTCTCCGAGGTGGAAATGGTGCCCGTTTCGGGGCGTGGACGTGCGACGACCCCGGACGCGGATGCGGTCCGGGGTCGTGCGGGGGTCATGAGGTGGGGCGCGTGTGACGCGGATCACTCCGCGGGGTCAGCGGCTCACTCCATGGGGCCGGGCCTCGACCCGGGTGCCGGGCAGGGCCCGGCACCCGGGGGTCGGCTCACTGGCCGGCGGTCTTCTTCTTGCGGAGGAAGAACACCGCGCCGCCACCGACCACGACGAGCGCGGCGGCGATGCCGGCGATCATCGGGGTGGCGTTGGAGCTGCCGGTCTCGGCGAGGTCGCCGCCACCGGTCGTGGTGCTGCCGGTCGAGCCGCCCGTGGTGTCACCGGTGGTGCCGCCGGTGGTCGACGGGGTGGACGGCGTGGCCGACGGGGTCGTGGAGGGGGTCTCCGACGGCTTCGGGCCCGGGGTGGCGGTCTTGCAGTCCAGGACGCCCTCGAAGGTCTCCGAGAAGTCGTTCGGACCGGTGATCGTGAACTTGTACGCCTCGTCCTCGGCGAGCGGGACCGTGATGGTCTTCGTCTCACCGGCGGCGACCGTGTACGAGGTGCCCTTCAGGTCGAAGGTCCAGGCCTCGTCTCCCTTGTTGGAGGCGATGACCTCCAGGCCGCCCTTGGCGCAGTCCTTGGCGACCGTGACGGCCGGGACGGCACCCTTCTTCGCCCAGGAGGCGGAGACCTTGGCGTTGACGGTGGAGTCGCTGGAACCGGCCAGGATCAGGGTCTGGGACTTGCCGTCGATGGAGACGAAGGCGCGGCCCAGCGAGACCTTGGTGGTGGCCTCGGCGGTCAGCTCGGCGGTGCCGTCGGCGGTGCCGGCCGGGACGTCGAAGTAGACCTCGTCGCCGTTCTTGGCGTCGGTGACGGGCTTGCCGTCCTTGTCGACGATCTTGACGCCGGCGGGGGCGCCCGCGGCGGTCTGGAGCTTGGCCTTCTCGGCGTTGGTGGTGACGGTGATCGGGCCGAGCTTCTCGCCGGCCTTGCCCGCCACGGTGGCCGGGGAGAGGCCGAGGGAGGCCTTGGGCTCCTCGAGCTTCACGGCCTCCTTGAGGAGGTACTCGGTCAGCTTCTCCGCGTCGGAGCTCTTCGGCGTCGCCTTGACGTCGTCCGAGAGGGTCCAGATCGCGGCCTGGGTGCCGGCGGCGGCCTCCTTCTTGGAGAGGTCCACGCCGAGCTTCGCGCCGAGGGCCTCGGCCGAGTTCTTCGGGTAGGCGTTCTCCAGGATCCAGAGGATCTTGCCCGCGTCCGCGTTGTTGTGCAGGGAGGACTCGTCCCAGCCGACCTCCTTGTAGGTGTAGTCGCGCTTGGCCCCCGTGCGGAGGTCGATGCAGTAGGTCTGGAGCGTGCCGCCGCCCTCGACCTGCATCGTGAAGAGACCACCGGAGACCGACCAGCTCTCGCCGTCCTTCTCCTTGATGACGACGCCGTCGGCCTCGGTGAGGCCGCCGAGCTTCGCCGTGACACCGCCGGCGCCGGCGCCGTCATCGGCCAGCGCCGGACCCGCGGTGGCTATCGCACCGGCGGCGACCAGGCCGGAGACCAGGATCGTGGCGGCCGCACGGGCAACGCCACGCCCACGAACTGAAAACATTGGATTCCCCTCCGGGCGAGTCGCTCCGCGAACATGGTCGATTCGCGTGGGGGGAGCGCACGCCAGCAGACTCACAGACTCGATGGGCTCACGTGCCACATGAGTACCCGGGAATCCTAGGGACGCGGAACCCCCGGGTGCCCTGCCATACGGTCAGATAACCATTCCGACTCGGAATCGTTATCAGCAGGGCGAGTTGGTCGACAAATCCCCACAACGCAAGGTCAGGGCGCGGTTACCAGCTGAGGCGACACCGCCGTTCCCTCGTCCGCCGCCACCGTCCACGGGTCCTGTTCCTGCTGTGGCCTCGGCTCCGTCCGCGCCGCCCGCCGGAAGGCCGCCGTGCCCCGGGACAGGTCGTGCCCCACGGCCACGGCGTCCACGTCCACGAAGGTCCTGCGCTGTCCGTCGCGCTCCTCCTCACGGACCTTCAACCGGCCGTGCACCACGAGCGGTTCCCCGACGGAGACCGAGGCCGCGAGGTTCGCCCCGAGCGAGCGCCAGGCCGACACCGTGTAGAAGCTGGTGTTCCCGTCGGACCAGAGGTCCCGCTCCCGGTCCCAGCGGCGCGCGGTCACCGCGAACCGGAAGCGTGCCACCCCGCCCGCGACGGTGTCCCGGTACTCCACCGCCGTCGCCACGTTCCCGACGAGCGTCACGGTCGTGTCGTTCATGGTTCCGCCCCCACTTCTCCCTCTCCCGGTGCCCGGCTGCGTGGGCACCCCGTGGACACCATGCTGGGGCGATCGGAGCAATCCCGCCGGGGCCTGTGGAGGGCCGGGCGCCGGTGGACAACTCCCTCACCCGGGAGGGTGAATGCCGGGTCCTGGGGCCCGTGGTGGAAGCCACCTCGTGGGGCCGGCCCGGAAGGCACCCAACCCCACCCCCTGACTCCCCCTACCTCCCCTACCTCCCCCGGACTCCCGTCCTCGTCGCACCGAGCCGCATCGTCCCCGCGCGGCCGCCCACCACCCGGGCCGCCACCGAGGGCCGCGAGCCCACCACCGTCGCGTACTGCTCGCGCACCTCCCGGTAGCGCATCAGTTCCGCCGCCACCGGGTCGAGGACCCGGGCGCGGCCGCAGGCGGCGGTCGCCTCCCGCAGGCGGCGTTCGGCCTCCTGCCCGTACCGGCGGGCCGGGCCCTTCACGGCGCCCTCGCAGGCCCATTCGACGAGCGGGCCGCCGATGATGCCGCCGAGCATCACGAGGACCGGCGGCAGCAGGCCCGGCTCGACGACGCCGACGATCTGCGCGACCAGCCAGAGCGCGCCGAAGATCTGCAGGAGCGTCATCACCGCCTGGGCGAGGACGGCGGCGGGCCACCAGGCCGGCCGGGG
Source organism: Streptomyces sp. NPDC096079 (assembly GCF_040303145.1). Lineage (NCBI taxonomy): Bacteria > Bacillati > Actinomycetota > Actinomycetes > Kitasatosporales > Streptomycetaceae > Streptomyces > Streptomyces sp. NPDC096079. Next base: position 263,956 of record NZ_JBEOST010000002.1, on the reverse strand, counting down.
CGGCCGGGCCGCCGGGTCGCCCACGGAGACCGTCAGCTCGTCCAGGGCCTCCGGCAGTCCCTCGGCCCCCCGGGCCGCCGCCTCGCGGACGGCCTGCGCCCAGGGCGCGGGGAGCCCGCGGGAGGCCTCGTCGGCGACGATCCGTACGGCCTGCTCGACGCGTTGACGTGCGGTCAGCTCGTCCTCGACGGGCGGTTCGGGGTACGGGTCGACGGGGCCGTGCGCGCGCATCCGTTCGTACCGGCGGTAGAGCCGCAGCCAGGGGGTGCCGCAGGCGCGGATGGCGCCCCGCCGCCAGACGCGTTCGGCGGCCTCGCCGGCGGCCTGGGCGCCGACGGCGACGGCGAGCCGGTCCGTGAAGGCGCCGCGGGCGCGCTCGTCGAGGCCGGCCCGGCCGTCGGCGACGTACGCCTGGCGCAGCCGGGTGGCGGCGGCGTCGACGTCGGCGGCGAGGCGGCGTTCGGGGGCGGTGCGTTCCTGGACGAACCGGGCGACGAGTTCGCGCAGTTCGGGGACGCCCTCGCCGGTGAGGGCGGAGACCGCGAGGACGGTCGCGCCGGGCTCGCCGTGCTCGCCGAGCGCGACGCCGTCCTCGTCGAGGAGGCGGCGCAGGTCGTCGAGGACGAGGTCGGCGGCCTCGGTGCCGAGCCGGTCGATCTGGTTGAGGACGACGAAGGTGACCTCGGCGTGCCCGGCGAGGGGCCGCAGATAGCGCTCGTGGAGGGCGGCGTCCGCGTACTTCTCGGGGTCGACGACCCAGATCACGGCGTCGACGAGGCCGAGGACCCGGTCGACCTGGTCGCGGTGGGCGGTGACCGCGGAGTCGTGGTCGGGCAGGTCGACGAGGACGAGCCCCTGGAGCTCGGTGTCGGCGGCACCGCCCGCGAGGGGGCGGCGGCGCAGCCTGCTGGGGACGGCCAGTCGGTCGAGGAGTCCGGCGGCGCCCTCGGACCAGCTGAGGGCGATGGGCGCGGAGGTGGTGGGGCGGCGCAGTCCGGTCTCGGAGACGGGGACGCCGGCGAGGGCGTTGAAGAGCGTGGACTTGCCGCTGCCGGTGGCTCCGGCGAGGGCGATCACGGTGTGCCGGGAGGAGAGCCGCTGACGGGCGGCGGCCTCGTCCAGGACGCGTCCGGCCTCGGCGAGGGCCTCGCTCTCGACGCGGGTGCGGGAGAGTCCGACGAGCTCGTGGAGGGCGTCGAGGCGCCTGCGGAGCGGCCCGCCGTAGCTGCCGCCGAGGGACGGCAGCACGTCCTCCTCGGGCGGTTCGCTCGGCTTCTCCTCCGTGGCGGCGGCCCGTTCGGCGGCCCGCCGCGCGATCAGCCCGTCGTCCCAGCGCGCGCGGCCGTGCTCCCGGTCGTCGTCCAGCACGTCACTTCTCCTTCTGCAGTACGGAGAGCGCGGCGATCAGCTCCGCCTGCGGCTCGGGGGTCACGTCGAGCGCGTCGAGCGGGGCGAGGCGCCGGTCGCGCTCGGCGTGCAGGACGCGGTCGACGTACGAGAGGACGAGTGCGCCGCCCTTGTCGCGCAGCCGCAGGGCGGTCTGGGCGCCGAGGAGTTCGGCGAGGCGCTCGCCGGCGGCGCGGGCGCGGCGGCCGCCGAGGAGGGAGGCGGCGAGGAGCGCGGCGACGGTGTCGGGCTCGGGGGCGGCGGCGCGGGCCGCGCGGGAACCGGAAGGGCGCTCGACGTCGCGTACCTCCTCCTCGGCCAGTTCCTCCAGGACCCGGCGCCAGCGGCGTACCTCCACGCCGATCCGCTCCACCGCCTCCCGGTCGCCGCCGGGGCGGGGCGGGCGGAGGGCCTCGGAGGCGGGTTCGCGGCGCCAGGCGTCCCGGACGCGCTCCTCGGCGGCGGAGACCGCGCAGTGGAGGAGGGCGGCGAGGGATTCGGCGAGGGCGTCGAGGAGCTCGTCGGCGGTGCTGTCGCGGGGGTAGCCGCGCCAGCGGGTGCGGGCGTCGCCGGCGAGGACGGCGCCGCGGCCGAGCTCCTTGCGGACCCGCCGGCCCTGGTCCGCGTAGGCGGCCTCGACGGCGCCGCCGAGGCGGACGGCGGTGGCGTACTGGGCGGAGACGGCGGCGGCGAGCTCGGGCAGCCGGGCGTCGAGGGAGTCGATGACCCCGGAGGCGGTGCGGTCGGCGGCCTGCTGGCGGGCGGCCGGGTCCTCGGCGCGGTGGGCGAGCCAGCCGCGGAGGGCGGCGACGGCGCTGTCGGGCAGCAGCCCGCTGCCGCCGCCCGCGGACTCGGGCAGCTCGGGGATGGTGAAGCGGGGGACGTCGCCGAGGCCGGCCTTGTCGAGGAGGGCCTCGTACTGGCGGGAGACCTCGCCGATGACCTGGTGGGGGACGCGGTCGAGGACGGTGACGAGGGTGGCGTCGTACTCCTTGGCGGTACGGAGCAGGTGCCAGGGCACGGCGTCGGCGTACCGCGAGGCGGTGGTGACCATCACCCAGATGTCGGCGGCGCAGATCAACTCGGCGGCGAGGAGCCGGTTCTCGACGACGAGGGAGTCGATGTCGGGCGCGTCGAGCAGGGCGAGCCCGCGGGGCAGCGAGGCGGCGGTCTCGACGCGCAGCGCGTTCTCCTCGGGGGCCGGCTCGTCGACCGGGTGGCTCTCGTCGGCCTGGGGCAGCCAGACGCGGGTGAGCTGGGGCAGGACCCGCATCCCGGCGAACCAGTGGTGGTCCTCGGGGTGGCAGACGAGCACGGGGGTCCGGGTCGTGGGCCTGAGCACTCCCGACTCGCTGACGCGGCGCCCGACAAGGGAGTTGACGAGGGTGGACTTCCCGGCCCCGGTGGATCCGCCGACGACCGCGAGGAGCGGGGCGTCGGGGTCCTTCAGGCGGGGGACCAGGTAGTCGTCGAGCTGCGCGAGCAGCTCGGCCCGGGTCTGGCGGGCCCGGGGGGTGTCGGGGAGGGGCAGCGGGAGACGCACGGCGGCGACTCGGTCGCGCAGGGCGGAGAGTGCGTCGATCAGCTGAGGCCGTTCGTCCAAGGTCACCACATGCGAAGAATGCCCAATTTATGAGTGTTTTTGAAGCCTATTGCGACCCTGCGCGCCGAAGAGAAGGGTGGTGACCGGAAGGCCGGGCATAACGAGTGCACAACACCCGCCGCGAGCGGTGCGAAAAGCGCTGCGCGAATCGCACCTGCCTGCGATTATCGGTTCGCTTCACCGAACCTCCACATCGTGCCACGCAGGTGAAGCAACCGGGCCAAGGCGATCGGAGCCCTATCCTTGTCCCGGCAGGCACACCCCACCCACCAGGGGCTCCTGGCCACACGGCCACCACCGGCCCCCGTAGCTCAGTGGATAGAGCAGGTGCCTTCTAAGCACTTGGCCGCAGGTTCGAGTCCTGCCGGGGGCGCAGTACCGGGACCCTCCTTCGGGAGGGTCCTTTTTGCTGGTCAGGGGCGGTTTCTGGGGAAGGCCGCGGGGCTGGTCACGCCTCCCGGATGGCAGGAGGCGTGTCCGGCCGGCTCCGGCTCATCCCGCGTTTCTACGGGTGGCTGCGGTGAATACGCGGTGGAGTTTTCAGACCCCGCCACGGCCGGGTCCGGCAGCTCCCCCGCCTGCTCGATCCGCTGCTTCAGGTCGTGCAGCTGCCCGTCGACGCATCGGGCGTAGGTGGCGAGGAGGACGGGGACGCTGTTGCCCGCCCACTCGGCCACGGTCGCGGGCGGTACGACGGCGTTGAGCCACTTCGTCAGGCAGGTGTGCCAGAGGTCGTACACACGACGGCCGAGCGGAGTCCCGAATTCGTACGAGGTGAGCACCTCCTTCCGCGCCCGCCGCCACGCTCGGCGGATCACGGATCCGGCGAGGCCTCCCCCTTTCTCCCCCTGCAGCAGCAGATCGCCGGGCGTCAGCCCTTCCTCCTCGATGTGGGCGCGGAGGATCCGCGTCAGGGCCGGGCGGCACGGCGCCGTGCGGGTGTCGTCGGCGGCCCGCCCCTTCAGCCCCCTCTGCCCGCGCCCCTCCCCCGTGTCCGTCCACTGCCTCCCGACCTCGGGGGAGCGGTGTGGAGCAGCAGCTCACCCCATTGGTCATCGGCGTCCACGTCGGGCAGGCGTACGTCCCCCACGTCGATGGCCAGGTGGGCCTGCCGACGACCACACCGACACGCTTACCGGACCCGCGCGTCGCTCTCAGGGCTTCAAGTTCTTCGCCGCGACGTACTACGCCGCGTCCTGCCTCGGCGTGGCGCCGGAGCGAACCGTCTTTGTGGGTGATTCTGTGTCCACCCTCGAAGCCGCCCGAGCGGCTCCAGCAGGCAGCATCGGCTTCGCCAACAAGTCGAGCAAGTCGCAAGCCCTCGGCATGGCCGGCGCCGACGCCATCACCCTGGACATGAGCGACATCGCCCGGGCCCTGTCCGCGGTTCAGCCGCGAGCACCAGTCCCTCGACAACCGTCAGCGTCGGATGTAGTCGGCTGGCCGGCGTACGTGTCATGTGTTGCGGCCCTCGGCGTTCGCACGGGATGTGGCTGCTTCCTCGTGGTCGCCAACGCGAGTGTAGGCCGCAGCTGACTGTTCCCATGCTTCTTGAATTCGGGACTGTTCGGCACCTGATGCGCTCAGGGTGACGGCGAGCTCTCCCCATGCCTCTCCCGCGCGCGTCCAGTCCACTTCTTGGGTCAGCATCGCGACCGATTTCTCGGCAGCCGCGATCGCCTCCGTAAGGCGCCCCAAAGCGCGGAAGGTGGTACCGATGTTGTTCCAGGAGACGGCCTGGGCATGCGTATCGCCCAACTGGTGCTCTAGTCGGAGGGAAATTTGGTGGGCCTCGAGTGCTTCGTCGTACCGCTCGAGGTTCCCAAGCGCGTTGCCAAGGTTGTTGAAGGCGTCGGATTGGCCGCGGACATCGCCCACCTCTTGGTAGAGACGAAGAGCGGTTTGGTGGGCCTCGACTACTTCGTCGTACCGCTTGAAGCTCCCGAGTATGTTGCCAAGGTGGTCCCAAGAACTGGCTTGCCCGCGGACATCGCCGACCTCTTGGTAGAGACGAAGAGCGGTTTGGTGGGCCTCAACTGCTTCGTCGTACCGCTTCAACCTCCCGAGTGCGTTGCCAAGGTTGTTCCAGGCGCCGGCCTGATTGATTTTGCTGCCAAGCGCTTGGCAGGCATTGAGGGCATGGGCGCGGATGGCAAGCAAGTCCTGCAGGCGCCGCCGCCAGTCCAAGTAGCCACCGAGGGCGAACCCAAATCGGGCTGTCTCTTCGAGGGTGCTGAGATCCGAATGGGCGGTGGCAAGGAGGTTCTCGCGTTCAGCGTCGAACCACGCCAGCACGTGATCCCTGCTGCTGAACAGCACATGCACGGGCTTCCCGACACGGCGCAGGTGGTGGTCGGCCTCTTCTGCGTGGCGGATGTAGTGGTCAGTGAGCCGTGTGCGTGCCTGTTCCAAGCGCCTACGGGAGACACGACTACTGGCCATGGTGATCCGGGCCTGGTCCTGGGCGTGGACGCGCAGGAGGTCGTGCATGGACCAACGGTCGCGTGCCTGACTGTTCTGGATAAGGAGGCGTGCCTGAACCAGCTGGCGCAGCAGCGGGGTGATCTGGTCGACCGTCTGGTGGGTGAGGGCTGCGACGGCCGGAGTGGAGATGTCAGGGCCGGGGTGGAGACCGAGGAGGCGGTAGAGGTCGGCCTGCTGGTAGGTGAGGCGGGTGAGGCATTCGTCGAAAACGGCACGCAGGTTGCGCTCGCCGTCATCGAGGCCTCCGAGGCGACTGCCGGCGTCGGTGAGCATCCGCACCCGCTCAGAAAGCGGCTGGTCGGGGTCGTCAGCGAGGAGAGCAGCAGCGATCTGCAGCGCCAGGGGTAGATAGCCGCAGAGAGCCGCGAGTTCCTCCGCAGCCGCAGGCTCGTCCTCGACACGCCGGTCGTCGGGGTCGACGACTTCCAGCCGCTGACTCAGGAGCTCGACAGCAGCAGCCGGCTGCAGAGGGTGGAGATTGAACAGCCGGGCGCCGAGCCCGGGCAGCGTGTGGCGGGAGGTCACCAGCACCGCGTGATGACGGGCCGGCAGGAGCGGCCGGATCTGCTCAGAAGTGGATGCGTTGTCCGCCAGAATCAGAAAGCGCTCCCCGTCGCTTGCCAGAGCGTCGAGTTGAGAACGGTAGAGCCCCGCACGCTCATCGAGAGTGGGCGGAATGTGATCAGCCGCAACACCCAGTGCCCGCAGCAGAGCCTCCAGCGCGTCCTGCGGCGGCACAGGGTTCGCGTCATAGCCGCGCAAGTTCACCAGCTGCACACCGGTGAACCACCCCTTGTCGAGCGCAGCATGGCTCACGCCGTACGCGAGCGTGGTCTTGCCCACACCTGGCAGCCCTGCCACCGACCCGACTGCCGCATCCGCACCGCCTTCCGGGTCCAGCAGGGACAGGATCTTCGCAATCTCGCCCTCACGGCCCGTGAACTCTTGCGGCAGCTTCGGCAGAGCGTTCCAAGCGGTAGGCACCGCCGCATACCCCTGCACGTTGATCGTATTGTTCTGCGCCCCGCTACCGAGCACCTGGCTACGCTGGAACGACGCACCGGTGAAATTGCTCCCGGCCCACTGTCCCTGCCTCGGACGCTTGTCCTTCGTCGCGCCGCTCTTGCGCTTACCGGGCTTCTTCTTCGCCCCCATGCGTTCTGCTCGCCCGCTACCGGTTGATCGTGTTGTTCTGCGTACCGCTGGCAAGAACCTGGCTGTCGGTGAACGTCGCATTGCTGAAGTCGTTGTGCGTGCTTTGTGCCGGAGCCTGGGATCGCACCTGTTCAACGAGAGCCTGCAGCTCAGCAACCACCTGCTGTCGCTCCCCCTCCGGAAGCTGTTCGAGAAGCATCTCCAGACGGGTCTGCCAACGCGTCACCAGAACCGTCTGCACCCGCTCGGCCCCGGCGCCGTCACCGGCCGACTCCAGCTCGGCCCGTGTCTGATCCAGCCGCTCCAACTCCACCTGCTCACGCCCCGTGTCGCCGCGACCGAGGATCCGCGCCACACCACTGCGCATCCCGGCCCAGGCATCGGTCGCCGCCGCCTGAACGATCGCCCCGCCACCAGCCGCAGCCACCGCCACCAAACCCTCGACCAACACGACAACACCTCCACACTCCAACGGACAAGCATCCCAGCGTAGGACGAGAACTCCTCCCAGATCAGTCAAACCACCAAGCTCCCTCTCTGGCATTCAGGTCGAGACGGACGCGTGTAGTCGCACGCTCCGGGTGCGGATGCGGGTGCGGGAAGGGATTAACAAGCTGTGCACCCTGGTCCCTAGAAATTCAGGACCTCGTTGTCTTCCTCGCCGTGCTGGCGGCCGGCACGTTTCTCGTGCTGCGTGGCGTTGCGCCGGAGCTGCTCGTGGCTTTCGTTGTGCTGGTGACTGGCCTGTACGCAGCGTGGCGGAGCAGCGGGACCACCCCGCCTTCCAGCCGATAGCAGGGAGAGCGGCGGATCCCGAAATCTCCTCTGTGCCACCACACTGCTCGGCGCAATGATCGCCTTCGGCTTCTACCGTGCCTGGCGCGCCTCACAGATACCGGCTACCGCAAGCTTGCCGAGCAGACCACCCCCGCCGCCAGCCCACCCATGCCCGCCCAGCCCCAACACGGCGCGGTTCCAACCTGAGCCACCCAGAGATCGCCGGCTCCCGGCCTGCGTTGCCCGCAGGTCTGGGGCCGGTCAGTCGTCCGTCTGCCCGCGGATCAATGCGTCGAGTCGCCACTATGCCGGGGACGATCCGTTAGCGGGGATGTCGGAGTCCTCTGCCAGTCGGGGCCGTGGCTCGGAGCCGTAGCGTTCGCGAGTCGCATTGCAGATGCGGCGAGCAAGGCCCTCGATTCGGTGATCGCCGGAGTCGAGGTCCTGCCCCGTCAGTAGTCGAATGTGTCGAGGTGTCGACGCAACAGGTCACCGATGTCTTCGCGGCCCCCTTCGACTGGCAGCGGCGAGGGGGTGTCCTCCCCGTTCGCCATGGCGAGGCTGCTGGCGAAGCGCACGAGGTTCGGTGCTGGGACGAAGGAGTCACGTAGCCAGACGGCGAAGGTGCCGGCTTCGTCCGCCGTCACATCGGTGAGGGTGATGTAGGCGTAGTCGGGCTCGGTGATGGCCGCGGTGCCGTCCAGCCACACGTCAGGCGCCAGCTCGATCTCGAAGTCCAGCACCGTCATCTCGTGGACGCCGGACCTCCGGTGGCCGATGGTGGGGTCGGGGAAGGACTCGCGCAGCGCCCTCTCCAGGGAGTCCAGCGTGGCGTGCCAGGCACCACCGTCCCCCTCGGGGGGATAGAAGGCGAAGTTCGTCCGGATGTTTCGTTCCGTGGCCATGGTCTTCCTTGTACTCAGGGGACGTACCGCGTCGAGCCGGGCGTGCCCGTCATCGCCATCATGGACTGCCAGTAGACGGCGTTGTCCCTGCCGTTCGTCACGATCTCCAGGCCCCTGATCTCGCTGTTGGCGGGATTGGCCATGGCTTGCTTGTAGCGGACGAGTTCCTTCTCGTCACCCGCGTACATGGAGTCGACGACAGGGTCCCACGTGATCTTCCCCTGATTGTTGATCTTGACGGGCTTCGACAGTGTCTCCTCGACTCGGTCGAGGGTGCGGAAGCTCTTCTTCGTGCAGTCCGGGTCCCGTACGTGCTTCGCTTCGACGAGGTGGCCGTCGAGGGGGCGTATGCCGTCCACCATGAGCCCGCGCTTGCTCCCGAGCAGCGGTACTTCCCGTTCGGGATAGCCGGCCACGCGGAGTTGGTAGGCATTGTCGGGGGCCGCCGGGCCACCGCCGCCGGCCAGGCCGCCGGGCCGGAGGGTGTTCACCCACGTGCGGAACTGCTGCTGCTCCGCGACGGTGAGCAAACGGGTCGTGCCCGGAACCGGCGGAATGGGGTCCACGAAGGGAATGCCCGGGTCGACCGGGTTGATCATCGGTGCCAGAGTCGGCACCTGCCCGGTGTACGAGGCGAGAACGATCGGCACCGGCATGGGTACGGGCGCGGGAATGAGGGGCGGCAGGAATGGCAGTCCTGGGAGAACAGGACCTGCCGGCGGGTCCGCAGCGGGGAGCTTGATCCGGGCAGCGGACGAGTCGAGTGCATGTCCTACGGATCCGAGATCCCGGATCCAGGAGTCTCCCAGTACGGCGTCGAGCAGTCCGCCGTCGTATCCGTTGCCGCCGAACATCGGCTGGTCCCAGGGCATGTCGACCGCGAAGAGGTCCATCTTGCGCTCGGCGATCTTCCCCTTGGCAGCCTCCACGTGCTCGGCGTACCGGTCGCATGCCTTGGCGATCTGCGCGCAGGCGGCGACGAGGTTCGTCACCAGCGGCTCGCCTTCCTCCGCCTTTGCCGGCGGGCAGGTGAGTCCGACGCTGTGCTTGACGTACGTCTGGAAGGCGTCGGCGGCCTCGCCTGAGTGTGCCTTGCTCGCGGTGAGGGCGTACGCCTGCGCGTCCTCCAGGAGGCGTTGCACCAGTGCCCCGGCGTGACGCCAGGAGCCGGCGACGTCCCGGATCTTCTCCGGCGAGCCACGGAAGCGGTCGCTGCCGCCGCCGGGGGCGTACTGCTCGTACCAGGCGGTCTCCCCCACCACTTCGGGGAGCTCCTGGCCCAGCCCGAGGTAGTTCTCGGTGCAGTCGGCACCGGGGTCGCCCATCCCTGCGGTGAGGTCGGCCTGCCGTCCCAGGAAGGCCGAGACGTGTCGGCTCTCTTCGGCCATGAACTCACGGGCGTTACGCATCAGCCCCTTGCTCGTCTCGCCAAGGACGTAGGAGCTGAAGCCCATCTTGTCGAGCGTCGCGGAGGCTGCCGAGACATACACCTTGGCAAAGGCTCGCCCAGCCTCGTCGTCCCCTGCCATCCCGTGCTGTCTCGCCAGTTCGTGGCCGACGGCGATGGCCGTGTCGCGCGCTCCCCGCATCGTGTCGAGAAGCCCCATGGACCCGCGGATCATTCCTTCCGCGACGAACCTGACGTCCGGAGCAAGACCGGTCACCGTCGCACCCCCTTGCAGACGTGAATCGTCAACCTATCTCAGGCGGATGCCATCGTCTGGGCGATGTCAGCTGCTCGGCTCATTGCTGTCGGCGACAGGCGGAAACCGAGCAGCGAGACCTCGTCCGGGTCGACGTCCTCGGGCAAGGGCCGGCCCTTCCAGGAGGAAGCCGAAGAAGGCGCGCAGGGCTTCGTTGCCCAGTTCCAGGGGGTGGAAGGGCAGCGCGTCGGGCTCCTCGGGACGGTCACCCGTCCAGTAGAGCCTGCTGCCGCTTCCAGGAGGTGCGCCGGCAGCTCCGACGGGCGGTCGAACATCAGGCGCCGGTCGCAGACCACGTCCACACCCGTGAAGCTCGCCGCGTACGTGAGGCCGTCCGGCGGGTACGTCGCCTCTCCCAGCACCTCGCCCTCCGTCGGGTCCGCACGACAGCCCGGAAAGACTCGGGCGATCAGCGCCGCCGTGGAGGTTCGAGTCCTGCCGGGGGCGCAGTACCGGGACCCTCCTTCGGGAGGGTCCTTTTTGCTGGTCAGAGGCTGTTTACGGTGGGCGGCAGAGGGACCGGGCGCACCCCACGGAAGACGGGGGCGCTGTTGCCCGCCCGCTCGGGCGCGGTCGCGGCCGGGACGCCGGCGTCGAGCCGGCTGGTCAGACAGGTGTGCCGGAGGCCGTAGACCCCGCCGGGCAGAAGGGTTCCGGATCGCCGCCGCCCTTGCCGTCGGCGAGCCGGAGGGCGTCGCGCGGATCGAGCGCGGCGGCGAGGAGGATCGTGGTGCCGAAGGCAGGGCGGCATCTGAACCACGGCTCAGCCGCGCAGCACCAGGCCCTCGGCGGCCGTCAGCGCCGGAGGGAAGGGGATGAACCATGCGCGCGTCATGTGGCGCAGCTCTCGGCGTTCGTACGGGATCTGGCTGCCGCCTCGTGGTCGCCCACACGCGTGTAGGCCGTGGCTGACTGCTCCCACGCTTCCCGGATTCGGGACTGTGGGCCACCCGATGCGCTCAGGGTGTCGGCGAGCTCACCCCACGCCTCTCCGACACGCACCCAGTCCAATTCGTGCGTCAGCATGGCGACCGCCTTCTCGGCGGCCGTGATCGCCTCCGGAAGGCGCCCCAGGGCGCGGCAGACGGTACCGATGTTGTTCCAGCAAACAGCCTGGGCGTGAGTGTTGCCATTCTGCTGCTCTTGCCGCAGGGAGGTTTGATGGGCCTCGAGTGCTTCGTCGTACCGCTTGAGCTTCCTGAGCGTGTTCCCGAGGTTGTTCCAGGCATCGGCCTGGCCGCGATCATTGCCCGCCTCCTGGTACAGGCGAAGACTCGTCTGGTGGGCCTCAAGCGCTTCGTCGTACCGCTTGAGTTCGATGAGCGCCAGGCCGAGACTGCTCCAGGAAACGGCCCGGCCGCGGGCATGGCCCGCCTCCTGGTACAGGCGAAGAGCGGTTTGGTGGGCCTCAAGCGCTTCGTCGTACCGCTTGAGTTCATACAGCGTCTGCCCAAGGTTGTTCCATGCGGCGGCCTGGTTGGATCTGTCACCAAGGACCTGGCACGCGCTGAGGACGTGGACGCGGAGGGTGAGCAGGTCCTGCAGGCGCCGTCGCCAGAGCAGGTAACCGCCGAGGGCGAACCCGAGGCGAGCCGTCTCTTCGCGAGTGGTGAGATCCGCGTGGGCGGTGGCGAGAAGGTTCTCGCGTTCAGCGTCGAACCATGCCAACGCAGGCTCCCTGGTGCTGGACAGCACCGCTGCCTGCCGCCCGGGGAGCAGGTCCATGTCAGCCGCTTCGGCGCGGCGACTGTAGTGGTCGGTGAGCCGCGCACGTGCCTGTTCCATGCGTCGACGGGAGCCACGGCCGCTGTCCATGGTGCTCCGGGCCTGTTCCTGGGCATGGACGCGCAGGAGGTCGTGCATGGACCAGCGGTCGCGTGTCTGGCTGTTCTGGGTGAGCAGGCGCGCTTGGACCAACTGTCGCAGCAGCAGGGTGATCTGCTCGGCGGGCTGGTTGGTGAGGGCTGCGACGGCAGGAGTGGAGATGTCAGGACCGGGGTGGAGACCGAGGAGGCGGTAGAGGTCGGCCTGCTGGTGGGTGAGGCGGGTGAGGCATTCGTCGAAGACGGTGCGCAGGCTGCGCTCGCCGTCGTCGAGGCCGCCGAGGCGGGTGCCGGCGTCGGTGAGCATCTGCACCCGCTCGGAGAGCGGCTGGTCGGGGTCGTCAGCGAGGAGGGCCGCAGCGATCTGCAGCGCGAGGGGCAGGTAGCCGCAGAGCGCCGCGAGTTCCTCCGCGGCCGCAGGCTCGTCCTCGACGCGCCGGTCGTCGGGGTCAGCGACTTCCAGCCGCTGACGCAGGAGATCGACAGCGGCATCGGGCTGCAGAGGGTGCAGATTGACCAGCCGCGCCCCGAGCCCGGGCAGCGTGTGGCGGGAGGTCACCAGCACCACGTGATGACGGGCCGGCAGGAGCGGTCGGATCTGCTCGGAGGTAGAGGCGTTGTCCGCGAGGATCAGAAAACGCTCCCCGTCTCTTGCCAGGGTGTCGAGTTGAGAACGGTAGAGCCCCGCACGCTCGTCGAGGGTGGGCGGAATGTGGTCAGCCGCAACACCCAGTGCCCGCAGCAGTGCCTCCAGCGCGTCCTGCGGCGGCACGGGGTTCGGGTCGTAGCCCCGCAGGTTCACCACCTGCACACGGGTGAACCAGCCCTTGTCGAGCGCGGCATGGCCCACGGCGTGCGCGAGCGTGGTCTTGCCCACACCCGGCAGCCCCGCGACCGACCCGACCGCCGCACCCGCATCGCGTGCCGGGTCCAGCAAAGCCAGGATCTTCGCGATCTCGTCCTCACGGCCGGTGAACTCCTGCGGCAGGCCCTGCAAGGCGTTCCACGCGGTGGGCACTGCCGCGTATGCCTGCACGTTGATCTTCGTGGTCTGCGTCCCGTTGCCGAGTACCTGACTGCGCTCGAACGACGCCCCTGCGAAACTGGTTCCGGTCCGCTGCCTCTGTGACGGCCGCTTTCCCTTCGTCCCGCTGCTCTTGCCCTGGCCCTTACCGGGCTTCTTCTTCGCCCCCATGCGTTCTGCTCGCCCGCTACCGGTTGATCGTGTTGTTCTGCGTACCGCTGGCAAGAACCTGGCTGTCGGTGAACGTCGCGTTGCTGAAGTCGTTGTGCGTGTTCTGCACCGGAGCCTGGGATCGCGCCTGCTCGACCAGAGCCCGCAGTTCAGCGACGACCTGCTGCCTCTCCCCCTCCGGAAGCTGTTCGAGAAGCATCTCCAGACGGGTCTGCCAACGCGTCACCAGAACCGTCTGCACCCGCTCGGCCCCGGCGCCGTCACCGGCCGACTCCAGCTCGGCCCGTGTCTGATCCAGCCGCTCCAACTCCGCCTGCTCACGCCCCGTGTCGCCGCGACCGAGGATCCGCGCCACGCCGCTGCGCATCCCGGCCCAGGCATCGGTCGCCGCCGCCTGAACGATCGCCCCTCCGCCGGCCGCAGCCACCGCCACCAAACCCTCGACCAACACGACGACGCCTCCTCACGTCAACGGACAAGAAGTCCCAGCGTAGGACGAGAACCTCCACCGGATCAGCCGAACCACAAAGCCTCCTCGCTGGATGTTTCAGGTCCAAGTGGACGCCCGGAAAGACCCCGTGTCCGCCGGAGCGGTCTCTCGGGAGATCCAGGGACAAATGGGCATTCGGGTTGAAGTCGTGATCTCGTCCGGATCATCCTGGCTGCCATGCCCCTCGCCGCCACCACGCCCGACGTGTCACAGCTGCCCGACTACGCCTACGACTGGGCCCTCGTCGACGTCGAGACGTCCGGCCTGATCGCCCGGCGTGACCGCATCCTCTCGATCGCGGTGCTGACCTTCGGGCCGGACGGCGTCCAGACCGGCGAGTACTCCACCCTGCTGAACCCGGGCTGCGACCCCGGTCCCGTGCACATCCACGGCCTGACCACGGAGCGCCTGAGCGGTGCCCCGACCTTCGCGCAGGTCGCCGGGCGCATCGGGGCGCTCCTGCAGGACCGCGTGATGGTGGCTCACAACGCGCAGTTCGACTACGACTTCCTGGCCCATGAGTTCGCCCGCGCCCGGCTGTACCTCCCGGTCACCCAGCGCCTGTGCACGCTCGCGCTGAACCGGCGCGTGGAGCCACCGGCCGCCGACCTCAGCCTGGCGTCGCTGGCCGCCCACTACGGCGTCCCGCAGACCCGCGCCCATGACGCGCTCGACGACACGCGCGTCCTCGCGGGGATCTTCCGATCCTCCCTCTCCGAGGCCGCACGGCTGGACGTCCCGCTGCCGCTGGTGCCCTGCCCGCCTCGGCAGGACGCGCAGTTCGCCCCGAATCCGCCGAAGACGCCCTGCGCCTACCGGAACCCGGGCCGTCCGGATCCCGGCGGCCCGCTCGTCCAGGGCATGAAGATCGCCGTCACCGGCGAGACCGCGACCTCCCGGGCCGAGCTGGTGGCCCGGGCCGTCGCCGCCGGCCTCAACATCATGTCGTCGGTGAGCCGGCACACCAGTGTTCTCGTCACCAACGACGCCGCCTCGGGCTCGGCCAAGGCGCGGCGCGCGATCGCGGAGGGGGTCCCGATCGTCGACGAGCACACGTTCCTCGAACTGCTGGGAGAGGTGGGCCCCGGAACACCGCACGACAACCAGGCCGCGAAGAAGACGCCGAAGGCGCTCACGCCGGAAGACGTGCCGTCGGAAGAGCTGTCGCCGGAAGGCGCGTCGCCGGAAGAGCTGTCGCCCGAAGACGCGTCGCCGAAGGACGTGTCGCCCGAAGCGGCGCCCTCGGAAGCGGCGACCCAGGCCACCGTGCCCACGACCGTCGTGGAGGTACCCCACCCCAGGCCTCCTGAGCCCGACCGCTCCCCCAAGCCGTTCGGCCGGCGGCGGATCCTGGTTCTCGGCGGTACGCACCCGGAGGCTGCCGCCGCCCGCGCCAGGGCCGTGGAGCTGGGCGGGACCGCAGCGATCAACCTCTCGGCGAGCGTCACCGACATCGTCCTCCTCCCCGGAGGTGAACGCGACCGCCGGATGACCCGCGTCACCGCGCTGGGGCTCCCGGTCCACGCGCGCGCGTGGCTCGAAGACCCCACCTCCGCACCGGACTCCACGCCGGCCTCCGCACGGACCGACGCCCCCGCCCGGAACCATGTGACGACCGCTGTCCTGCCGCGCGGCGGAGTCATCGACCTCCCCGCGCTCCCCACCGCCGGCCAGTGGCACCTGGGCGCCTCCTGGGCGCAGCAGCCGAACTGCGAGATCGACGTCGTCGCCTTCGTCCTCGACGAGGACGAGCAGGTCTCCAGCGACGGAGACTTCGTCTTCTACGGCGCCCCGGAGAGCCCCGACGGAGCGCTGCGCCTCCTCTGCGACGGCCCCACCGAGCAGACCGTCGTCGTGGACCTCGCGGCGCTTCCTCCCGCCGCCCACAGGATCGCGATCGCCGCCGCCATCGACGGCGCCGCCACCTTCGGGGACATCGGAGCGGTGCAGACGACCCTCGCACCCGGGGTCGACGCTCCGGCCGCGGCCCGGGCCACGCTCGACGCCGCCACCAGCGAACGCACCCTGCTCCTCGCGGAGATCTACCGCCGGGGCGCTCTGTGGCGCTTCCGCGCCGTCGGCCAGGGTTACGACCACGGCCTGGAGGACCTCGCCCGGGGGTACGGCGTCGACGTGGAGTAGCCGTCGCCGCGCCCTCCTCCGGAAGAGATCCCGCTGGTGGAGGGTGAGGCCGGCGGCGTTCTCGGCCCCGTACCCGGCCGTCGTCGTCGACCGCGGCCAGGCGGTGGGCGGGCAGCTTGGCCGCGTCGTCTCGAAGGTGGCGTTCCCCTCGTCGACGCCCGACCGGTGGATCGCGAGGACCTGCGCGGCGTGCTGCGGCGCCACGGCCACGACGTGCGTCACGGACCGAACGTACGGCTTCGGCGTCCCGGTTTGCGTTCACCGTTCAGCCATTGCAACGAGGTGGCCTTGGGTTGTTGCATTAGCCTTATGGTCATTGCAATGAAATCCTGGCTCTGAGCTGGAGTTTCTAGCACTTCTCGCAATGAAGCTGTTGCCTGATCCGTGAATGCAACGTAGCTTTTCCTTCATCGGAAACGACGACCCAGTCCCAGGAGAGCCACCATGCAGAAGTTCCCCACCACCACCCCCGTCGCCGCCCTCCTCGACGTCCCCGCCGGCGTCATCCGGTTCATCGCCGCCGACCTGGACGACGTCACGGTCGAGGTCCTGCCCGCCGACGCCTCCAGGAGCCGTGACGTGAAGGCCGCCGAGCGGACCGCGGTCTCCTTCGGGGACGGTGTGCTGCGGATCGAGGCCTCCGCCGCCAGGAACCAGTACTTCGGCCCGTCCGGGGCCGTCGAGATCACCGTCCAGCTGCCCGCAGGGTCCCGGGTCGAGGCGAAGACCGCCGCCGCCGACCTGCGCGGGGTCGGGCGGCTCGGCGACGTC
Organism: Streptomyces sp. NPDC096079; assembly: GCF_040303145.1. Classification (NCBI taxonomy): domain Bacteria; kingdom Bacillati; phylum Actinomycetota; class Actinomycetes; order Kitasatosporales; family Streptomycetaceae; genus Streptomyces; species Streptomyces sp. NPDC096079. Next base: position 247,522 of record NZ_JBEOST010000002.1, on the reverse strand, counting down.
ACGTTCGAGAGCGCGCAGGCCACCGTCAAGCTCGACGAGGCCGCCACCGCCCGCCTCACCGTGCAGGCCGGTGACATCGCGGTCGGCCGGCTCGGCGGCGACGCCGAGATCAGCACCCTGAAGGGTGACCTCCGGGTCGACGAGGCCCTGCGGGGCACGGTCGTGCTGCGTACCGAGGCCGGCCGGATCGACGTCGCCGCCGCCCGTGGCGTCTCCGCCTCCCTCGACGCCGGTACCGCCTACGGCCGGGTCAGCAACTCCCTCCGGAACACCGAGGGCGCCGCCGCCGGGCTCAGCATCCGCGCCACCACCTCCTACGGCGACATCTCGGCCCGCAGCCTCTGAGGCCGACCGGTTGGCGGAGGCCCTCGGTGGGGTACGAGAGGTGCGTGGTGTCCTTCGGTGAGGTGAGCCTCGTCCACGCGTGCGTGCGGGACAGTCGTGGCGGAAGTCCCACGGCCGTGCTGGACGACGGGCCGTACGGAGAGGACGAGCGGCGGCGGGTGTCCGGGCTCGCCGGGACCTCGCACGCCGTGTTCGTGGCCCGGGATCCCGGGCCCGGACAGGACGGGGCACCCGTCTTCTCCCTCCGGTTCTACACCTCCGCAGGGGAGTTGCCCTCCTGTGGGCACGGGACGGTCGCCGCCCTGGGGTACCTCGCCGCGCGAGCCGACACCGGCACTGACACCGGCACCCGCCGGGTGACCCTCCGGGTCGCGGGCCGCACCTTCCCCGGCCGGGCCGTGCGGAAGGGCGCGCACGTCGAGGTCGGCTTCGCGTACGGCCCCGTCGAACTGCGCGAGCCGTACGCGGCCGAGTCCGCGCTCGTCCCGCCCGCGCTCGGCATCGGGCCCCGGGCCCTGGGCCCCGGGCTACAGGTCGCTTCCGTCGGACGGCCACGGCTGCTGGTGCCCCTCGTCTCGCGTGCCGAACTCGACGCCCTCGCCCCGGACATGGAACGGCTCCGCGCCGTCTGCGACCGCCTCGGGCTCCTGGGCTGCTACGTGTACGCGGCGCCGTCGCCCTCGGGCAGGCTCGCGGCCCGGATGTTCGCCCCGTCGATCGGCGTCCCCGAGGACATCGCCAACGCCAACAGCACGGCCTGCCTCGCCGCCCATCTGGCCCGGCGGGGCGTCGACCGCATCGCCGTCGACATGGGGGACTCCCTCGGCAGCCCCGCGACCATCAGGGCGGGCGTGTCCGGTGCGGTGGTACGGCTGGGCGGGGACGTCCTGGTCCCGCGCCCCGGGCTCAGCCGACCGCGTGCAGTGCCCTCAGCAGGTGCCGCAGGGCCGGGCCCGGCGGGCCCGGCCGCACCGCCAGCGAGGTGGTGACGGCGAGACCCGTGAGCGGGCGCACCGCGACCCCGGGGACCTCCGGCAGTCCGCGCACCTCGTAGAAGAGGGTCCACGAGGGCTCCCGGTCCGTACCGATCGCCGTCAGCGTGGCCTGGAGATCGGTGAACGGCGGCCCCGCCACCGGCCACACCCCGGCGGCCCGGAACGCGTCGGCCACCAGGGCGTGGAAGGGCGGGTTGGCCTCCCGGGGTGCGAGCCGCAGCGGGAGGCGGGCCAGCCGCTCCAGGCGGGGTTCGGGCTCGGCCGCGAGCGGGTGGTCCTCGGGCAGGGCGGCGTACAGCGGGTCGCTCCACAGGGGAAGCAGCGCGAGCCCGGGAACGGCCCCCGGCTCCTCCGGCAGCGCCCGTACGAGCGCGGCGTCCAGCTCTCCTTCCCGTACGGCCTCCAGACGGCGGGCGACGGGCAGCCGATGCAGACGGACCCGCAACCCGGGAGCCGTGGAGGTGAGTTCGGCCAGGACCCGGTTGATCCGGTCCCCCGGGCCGTGGAGGCCGCCCAGGCGCAGGATCCCGTCGTCGCCCGCCGCGATGTCGGCGGCCACGCGCGCGGTGCGGTCGGCGGCCGCGAGCACGCCGCGCGCCTCGGGCAGCAGCAGCTCGCCGGCGCCGGAGAGCCGCACGCTGCGGGTGGTGCGCGCGAACAGCTCCACGCCCAGGGCGCGTTCGAGCCGCCGGATCTGCTGGCTGACCGCCGACGGGACGACGCCGAGCCGCTCGGCGGCCCGGCCGAATCCGCCCTCCTCGGCCACGGCCGCGAAGTACCGCAGCTGCCGTAGCTCCACGACGCCCCCGTATTCGTCACGAGCAGTGAATTCTGTCGACTGCAACCGCCTGTGGTGCGGCCCTTCTTCCCCGGATCGAATGGAGGACGCAGGGAATCCGAGGGGGTTCCGACACCGGTGGGGGAAGAGGAGCCGTACCCATGTCCGAGAACCGGCAGGCGCTCGTCGTGCACGCCGAGGAGGCCGAACGGATCGGCCTTCCCCACGGCGGCGGGTTCCGTCTCCTCGCCGACGCCGTCCACACCGGCGGGGCGCTCGGGGCCAATCGCCTCTCCCTCGGCGTGGGCGCGGCGGGGGCCAGGACGCACTTCCACGCGCGGTCGACCGAACTGTTCTACGTCCTGGACGGGGTCATGTGGTGCACCCTCGACGGCGTGACGACGACCGTGGCCGCCGGGGGTCTGGTGTCCGTACCGCCCGGGGTGCCGCACTCCTTCGGCGCGGCCCCCGGCTCCGGCGCCGAGCTGCTCGTGGTCCTGACGCCGGGGGTCGACCGCTTCGGCTACTTCCGGTCGCTCGGCCGCGTCCAGCACGGTCTGGCGTCCTTCGAGGACCTTCTCGCCGAGCAGGAGCGCTACGACGTGCACTTCCTGTGAGGCGTACCGGCCAGGGGGTTGGGGAGCGGGATCCACGCGTCGCGGTCCACGCCCCGCAGCCGCATGAGGGTGAGGGCCTTGACCCGGAGCTCCGGGGCGAAGAGCGTCGCGTGGTCGGCCCGGTTCTCCGGCGTCGCCGGGAGTGCGTCGCAGGCGCGGTGGGCGGCGCCGGCGACGATCGACCAGAGCCGGGCGGCGGCCGCGCGGTCGCGGTCGGCGAGGGCGGAGACCAGGACGCCGAACGTCGTGCCGAAGAGGTGGCCGAACAGCATCGTGCGGAGCACCTCCGGGTCGTCGTCGATCACCCGCCCGCCCACCGGAGCGGCGTCGAAGCCGTGCCGGGCGAGACGGCTCGGGCTCACCCGGACGTCGGCGAGGTCGCGGTAGACGAGCCGGCGGGGGCGGGCGTGCGCGTCCAGCACGACCAGGAGGTTCTGTCCGTGCGCGGCGGGCGCGACGCCCCGGGCGAGGAGGCGGAGGAACGGCGGGACCGCGAGGTCCGCGAAGGCGGCCAGCCACTCGGTGCCCGCGTCCGGGGCGCCGGCGGACGCCAGGAGCGTCTGGATCAGGGGCGGGCCGTCGCCGGCGGGACGGGCGGCGAGCGCCGCCACCGGGAGGACCCTCTCCCCCTCGCGCAGCCGGGCCGCGGCTGCCGGTGACGCGCGGAGCAGCACGGCGAGGTCGGCGCTGGGCTCTCCCCGTACGAGCGCGGAGGCGGCGGCGAGGTTGCGGGTGATCGTGAGGGTGCCGGCCAGGTCGTCCACGACCTGCGCGAGGAGGTCCGAGAGCGGTGCGCTGTTCTCGACGCCGCTCGCCGAGATGTCGCGGATCGCGCTGGTCATCCGCGTGGTCAGCGCCGTCTTGAGGTGCGGGCCCCCGGCGAGCGGGGCGAGGGTCCGTACGCTCATCAGCGGCCGTGCGGGGATCGCCCCCGTGCGGTACGGGACGTGGCCGAGGCCCGGCAGGACGTGCTCGCTCTGCCAGGGGTGCACGGGCAGCAGCAGCCGGTCGCCGTCCCGCAGCCCCGCCGGCCACTCCCCCGCGACACGGCACCGGTCGGCCGGGACCGCCACCAGGTCGAGGTCGACGACCGGACGGTGCTCGGGGGCGTACGCGAGCTGCTCGGCCGCGGAGAGGCCGGGGCGGCTGCGGCAGCAGGGGTGGTACGGGTGCCCGTCGACGATGCCCTGCTCGACGTACGCGAGGCGGTCGTCGCCGTCGCCGTGGCCGACGTACGCGAGGCGGTCGTCGCCGTCGCCGTGGCCGACGTACGCGAGGCGGTCGCCGCCGTCGCCGTGGCCGACGTACGCGAGGCGGTCGTCGCCGTCGCCGTGGCCGGCCGGAGTCGCGCCCGCGCCGGCCCTGGACAGCGCCAGGGAAGCGACGCCGTGGTCGAGTTCGGCCACGAGGGGGCCGGCACCCGGCAGGGCGAGCGCGGCGAGCAGCTCCGCCGGGTGGTCGTGGGCGCGGCCGTCGAGCCGTACGGTCGCGTCCTCACCGGGGACCACCAGGTCGTACGGGAGCCGGGGCGGCCCGCTCAGGACCCGGCCGTCCGCGAGCACCACGCGCCCGGCGCACGCGTCGCGCGAGCCGACCCCGGGGAGCGGCTCGTGGAGCAGCGCGCGCCACAGCCTGCCGAGCACCGCCGCCCGTGCCGGGGCCAGCTCCCGCCGATAGGCGGCGAGCAGCCGGGGCGCGACGCCCACCAGCTCCCGCGCGAGCGCGACCTCGGCACGGGAACCCGGCTCGGGGCCACGGGTGGCTTGCGCGCCGGGACCCGGCTCGGGATGCCGCGAGACCTGCGCACCACCACCAGGACCCGACTCCCGGACGCGAGGAGCCTCCTCACCAGGACCCGGCCCGGGACCCCGCGCGGTCCCCCCACCGGAACCCCGCTCAGGGACGCGCGCGGACTCCGTGCCCGGGCCCCGGTCCCCGGCGCGTGGCGCCTCCGTGGGGGAGGTTCGTTCGGGGGCGCGCGGAGTGCGGTGCGCGCTCGTATCGTGATCCGGAGCGGGGTGCATGAAGGCTCACTACCCTGCGCAGGATGTCCCTACCGGTGGACGACCCGCCGGGGCTCGGGGGAAGGCACTGTCGTGAGTGAAGCCAGAGGACGGGCCGACGCCCTGTCGGCCACCGCCCTCCTCAACTGCCTGATCCGGGAGGTGGCCGAGGCCGCGCCGCGTCCGGACGCGGACCACGTCGTCCACCGGCTCCCCGCGACCGGCCGGCTGCTGCGGGTGCGGGCCGGCCGGCGGCCCACCGAGCCCTGCGTCCGCACCGACGGCGGCTGGCTCCCGCTGACCTTCGACGCGCTCGTGGCGCTGACCGCCGACGAGCTCGCCCGCCGCACCGGCGTCACCAACAGGACGGTCGTGGGCGAGATGACCGACAGCAGGGACGCCGTCGCCGCGCTCCAGGACGCGCGCGCCTCCGCGTGCCCGCCGGAGGACCCGTACCTGCGCTCGGAGCAGGCGCTGCTCGCCGGGCACCGGTTCCATCCGGCGCCCAAGGCGCGCGGGGCGGGCGCCCCGGAGAGCTGGCTGCCGTACGCGCCGGAGGCGTACGCCCGGTTTCCGCTGGAGCTGCTCGGGGTCCGGGCCGACGTCGTCGCGCAGGACGGTGACCTGTCCCTGCTCGACCCGCTGGGAGGCGACGCCCCGGAGGGCTATGCGGTCCTCCCCGTCCACCCCTGGGAGCTCGACCTGCTGGGCGAGCTGCCCGCGTTCCGCGACGGGCGGCTGCTGCGGCTCGGCGCGAGCGCGCCCCGGGCGGGGCGGGCGGTGGCGACGTCCTCGGTCCGTACCGTGTACCTGCCGGAGGCCGATCTCTTCTGCAAGTTCAGCCTGGACGTGCGGATCACCAACGGGAACCGCCGTCTCGAACTGCGTGACCTGCTGTGGCTGCGGACGGTCGGCGATCTCCTCGCGCCCGTCTTCGACACCCTGCCGACGGCGTCGTTCCTCTCCGACCGGGGCTACCGGACCGCCGACCTCGGCGGGCAGCACGCCTACGAGGGCTTCGCGGTGATCGCGCGGGAGGGCCTGCGGGCGCATCTGCCGCCGGGGGTGACGCCGCTGCTCGCGGCGGGCATCGGGGAGGGTTTTCCCGGCAACCCGATCGACGGGCTGGCCCCGGAGCGGGCGCTCCTGTGGTGGCGGCGCTACCTCGACCACCTGGTGCCGCCGGTGCTGCACGCCTGGCAGCGGCACGGTCTGGTCCTGGAGTGCCACCTCCAGAACGTCCTCGTCGGCGTGGACGCGACGGGCGTCCCGGCGCGGGTGGTCTTCCGCGACCACGAGGGCGTACGGATCGTCGCCGAGCGGCACCGCGCGCTCCTCGACCGGTACCGGTCGCGCGGGCCGGCTCCGGTGCTCGACGCGGCGCACGGCTGGGAGCGGCTCGTGTACTGCCTGGTGACGAACAACCTCTCCGAGATCGCCGGCGCCCTCACCGACCGGCATCCGGAACTCGCCGGCGAGCTGTGGGCGTCGGCGCGGGCGGTGTTCGCCGGGTACGCGGCGGAGCGCGGCGGTCCGGTGGAGGTCGCCGCGCTGCTCGGGGCACCGCACGTGCCCGCGAAGACGAACCTGCTGCTGCGCTGGCTCGACGTGGACGCGGCCGACGCCCGTTACGTACCGATGGCCAATCCGCTGGGTGAGGCCCCGTAGGACCTCGACCCGGCGGATCGGGCGGGTCAGCGGACGGGGCGGCCGAGGCGCACCCGGACGAGGGTGGTGTCGATGCCGCTGTCGACGAGGCGGCCGTTCGCGTCGAAGGCGGCCGGGCCGTCGGTCATCCCGAAGTCGTTGTCGTTGAGCAGGACGAGCGTCGAGGAGCCCTCGACGGCGACGCCCTCGATCTTTCCGGGGACGCCGGAGACGGTGTTGAGGTCGATGACGAGGCGCTTGTCGAGCACCGGCACCTCGGCCGCCGCCGCGTCGTCGAGCTGCTCCAGGGTGGGGCCCTGGGCGGTGTCCCAGCCGGTGCCGAGGATGTCGGAGCCGCGCCGCAGGCGCACCTCGTAGAGGCGGGCGGCCTTGTCGGTGCGCTCCTGCACGAGGAGGCGGTCGCCGCCGAGGGCGACGAGCGCGGAGAGCTTCAGCTCGGAGGTCTTCGTCTGGCCGGGCTCGACGGTGCCGACGGCGTCGAAGCGGTAGGCGTACTCGGCGGTGACGCGGTTCTTGTGCGGCGAGAAGCGCAGCAGGCGGGTGGTGCGGGACTCCTCCCCCGCGACCTTGTCGGGGTTGAGCAGCGGGCTCTGCAGGCCGAGGACGAGGTCGCCGTCGGGCAGCAGCGCGAGGCCCTCGAAGCCGCGGTTGATCTTGCGCTGGAGGAAGATCGACGGGAGCGACTCGACGACGGGGTAGTCGGTGCCGGTCAGGCCGAGGCCCTTGGGGACGTGGCGGGCGAGGACCCGGCCCTTGGCGGAGACGTGCACGAGCGAGGGCCCGTACTCGTCGACCAGCCAGAAGCTGCCGTCCCGGTCACGGACGATGCCCTCGGTGTCCAGGCCGTTCGGGTCGTACGCGAGGGGGGTGGAGGCGTCGTACGAGTAGGGGGCCTCGTCGCGGCCGGGCTGGTTCGGCAGGCCGGTGACGGGGGCGCCGGACCTCGTGGTGAGCGGAATCGACTCCAGGACCCGGATCCGGTCGCCGACGACGCGGATCTTCACGATGGCCGGGTCGAAGGAGGGCACGGGGAAGGTGCGCCGCTTGTCCTTGCCGACGGCTATCTGGCCGTTGGGGCCGCGGTCGGTGACGGTCCAGTACTCGCCGCGCCGCTCGGCCGGGTAGAGGTCGCTGCCGATGCCGCCGAGGTCGACGCCCCGGTCGTCGGCGACGCTGCCGGGCAGCAGGGCGTTGCTGAAGGAGGCCAGCGGGATGTCGGGCAGGGTCGAGGTGGAGACGAGCCGGGCGGCGGGGCCGCCGTGGTGCGCCGGGGTGGCGTCGGCCGTGCCCATGACCACGGAGCACGCGAGCGCGGCGGACAGCGGCAGGACGACGAGGGCGGGCCGGCGCAGGAGGCGCGGATTCATCTGAACTCCCTGGAGGACATGGAAAGTCGCCGGTGAGGGCGGCCTCATGGTCCAGTCCTTCGCGCAACGCTCGGCGACGTGTGCGCGACGCCGGGGGGAGTCCTGGGTGAACGCGCGTCGCGGGCGTCCGGCCCGCCGGAGCGGTCTCGTCGCAGGCGGCCGGACTCCGCCGGACTCCGACCGGCTCCGTCTCCCGGAGGGTCCTACCGCAGCAGCAGGTTCGCGCCCACGTCGTCCGGGACGGCCTCGCGGACGGGGGTGCTGTCCGGGCCCGGGCGGTGTTCGCCGGGGACGGGGGTGGGGGTGGTGCGGTGGAGGAGGACCGTGCCGTCCCGCTCCCAGGCCTTCGTGTAGCCGTGCGCCAGGAGGAGGGCGATCCGCCGGCGCTGTTCGTCGGTGGAGGCGAAGGGGAAAGTGCGGTCGTTCACCCGGAGGAGGACCCAGTCGGCGCCGCGCGGGGTGCGGTCGGCGATGACCACGTCCGTGCGGGCGGTCAGGCGGGGCGCGATGGCGTTGTCGGCCTCCACCGTCGCGCCGTCCGGTATGAGTGCGGCCGCCGCGGCGAGGGGGCGTTTGTCCGGGGAGGGGTGCCAGGAGTCGGGGCGGACGAGGAGGTTCAGGCCGAGGACGACGGCCGCCGCCGAGGAGAGGGCGAGCGCGGCCGCCGCCGGGCGCCGGATGCCGAGGCCGCGGGCGTGCAGCCTCGCCAGGGTCTCCAGGGCGGCCGTCAGGAGGATCGGCCACAGGAAGGCGTCGTAGTGGTTGATGACCGGCCAGTGGTTGGGGTTGTCGGAGAGGACGCGTTCCGCGAGGAGGGGGACGGCGAGCAGGAAGGTCGGGGAGCCGAGCGGGAGCAGGGCGAGGGTGCCCAGGATCCAGGCGAGCATGGCGATCTTGACGGTGGGGGTCACGGCGACCTGGAGCAGGGTCCAGGGGGCGGTGAGGACGTGGGCCAGGGCGTCTCCCGGGTCGGCGCCGAGGCTCTCGTACGACCAGTAGTAGCCCTCGGGTCCGCCCATCGCCGGGAGGAACCGGGCGATCACGAGCGCGGAGACGAGCGGTCCGGCCAGGGCGAGCGCGATCCCGGTGGCGCGGCCCGCGCGGTGGCCGGCGCGGTGGGCGCGGACGGCGAGGACGAGGCCGTACGCGCCGACGACGAGGCCCATGTCCTCCTTGGCCGTGCACAGCAGGGCCGCCCAGAAGGCGGCCGCGCCGTAGCGGTGGGCGAGTCCCCGCTCCAGCATGAGGAGGGTGAACGGCACGGCGAAGGCGACCTCGTGGAAGCCGTTGTACGCGGCGTTGAGCAGGGGCCAGCCGAGCGCGTACCCGAGTCCGGCGAGGTCGGCGGCCCTCCGTACGACCGGGGGCGCCGCGTCCGCGAAGGCGTGCCGGGCGATGCGGCGGACCACCGGCACGCCCGCCGCGAAGAGCGCGGCCTGCGCGAGGATCAGGGTCCTCGGGTCGTCCCACAGCCAGTAGAGCGGCGCGAGGAGGGCGAGCGCGGGGGTGAAGTGGTCGCCGAGGAGCGAGAAGCCGGGCGGGAACTCGTGGTGGACGTTCTTGAGGGGTGATCTCGGCAGCTCGATGTGGGCGTAGGCCCGCACGGCCTGGTCGAAGATGCCGAGGTCGAAGCCGGTGGCCCGCAGGGCGGTCCAGGACTGGAGCCCGAGCCCGGCGCAGACGAGGAGGCAGAGGACGGTGAGCGCGACGCCCCTGCCGTGGCCGTCCAGTGGGTTCCGCCGGCGTCCGCGGGGAGCCGCCGGGACGGGTGCCGCCGGCGGGCGCGGTGCCGTCGCGAGATCCCCTGGTCGTCGGTTCGACAGCTCCGCCTGCGCGTTCCCCATGGCCAGGACATTACGGGGCGTGTTCGCGCGGCCGGGAGGGAGAATCGCGTCATGGTCATCTCCGCGCGCGCCCTCAACCGCTCCAGCCTGCACCGCCAGTTGCTCCTGGAGCGGGCGCCGCTCGGCGTCGCGGAGGCGGTACGGCGGGTGGTGGGCGTGCAGGCGCAGCATCCCGGCTCGCCCTACGTGGCGCTGTGGAACCGGGTCGCGGGCTTCGATCCGGAGCACCTCGACGGGGCCGTGGGCGACTTCGAGCTGGTCAGGTCGACGCTGATGCGGATCACCCTGCACCTGGTGCACGCCGGGGACTACCGGGCCTTCCGGGAGGCCATGGAGCCGACACTGCGGGGGTCGCGGCTGCACGATCCGCGGTTCACGAAGGCGGGGTTCACGGCCGCCGACGCCGACGCCATGCTGCCCGGTCTGCTGGCGTACGCCGCGAGCCCCAGGACCGGGGCGCAGCTGCGGGCGCGCATCGAGGAGGGCCGGGGCGGGCCGGTGGAGGCGGTGGTCTGGCGGATGGTGCGGCAGTACGCGCCGCTGTGGCACGCGCCGACGGGCCCGCCGTGGTCGTTCGGCACCGCGCAGTCCTTCGTCACGGCGGCCGAACTGCCGGTGCTGGGCGACCCGGAGGCGTCCGCCGCCGGTCTGGCGGTCCTGCTCCGGCGCTATCTGGAGGGCTTCGGGCCGGCGTCCGTACCGGACATGGCGCAGTTCACGACGGCCCCGCGCGGTCTGGTGCGGGCGGCGGTGCAGGCCCTGGAGGGTGAGCTCGTGCGGCTGGAGGGGGACGGGGGGACGGTGCTGTACGACGTACCGGGGGCGCACCGTCCGGACGAGGACGTGCCGGCGCCACCCCGGCTGATGGCGATGTGGGACAGCGTGCTGCTGGCGTACGCGGACCGCGGCCGGGTCGTCCCGCCCGCGTACCGCAAGCACGTGATCCGCGTGAACGGCGACACGCTTCCGACGCTCCTCGTCGACGGCTACGTGGCCGGGGTGTGGCGGCCGGTCGACGGCGGGATCGAGGCCTCGGCCTTCCATCCGCTGCCCGCGGACGTCTGGGAGGGCCTCGCCGTCGAGGCCGGGGCGCTCGGGCGGCTGCTCGCGGACCGGGACCCGCACGTCTACCGCCGTTTCGACCACTGGTGGGTCAAGGGGCTGCCGACGGTCGAGTCCCGGGTGCTGCCCTACTGAGCGCGCGTCATCTCCCGTAGCGCGATGTTGAGTGCGAGGACGTTGACGCGGGGTTCGCCGATGAAGCCGAGGAGGCGGTCGTCGGTGTGGTCGGTGACGAGCCGGTCGACCTGGGCGACGGTGAGGTGGTTCCTCTCGGCGACCCGGTGGACCTGGAGTGCGGCGTACTCGGGGGAGATGTGCGGGTCGAGGCCGGATCCGGAGGAGGTGACGGCGTCGGCGGGGACGTCGGCGGGGTCGACCGTGTGGCCCTTCACCGAGTTGTCCTTCACCACGGCCGCCTTGGCGTCCTTGACCCACTGGATCAGGTCCGCGTTGTCGCCGGAGCGGTTGGTGGCGCCGGAGAGGATCAGCTTGTACCGGGTGTTGACGCTGTTGGTGCCCAGGCCGTTGGAGGGGCGGGGCTGGAACCAGCGGAGGTCGGGCTCGCCGCCGGTCAGGTACGTCTGGCCGATGAGCTCGGAGCCGACGACCTTCCCGCTCGCGTCCTTCACCTCGGAGCCGTTGGCCTTGCCGGGGAACGCCGCCTGGGCGAGTCCGGTGACGGCCAGCGGGTAGAGGACGCCGCAGATCACGGTGAGGACGAGGAGGGCGCGCAGGCCCGCCCAGAGCACGCGGCCGTTGTTGCCTACCGAGTTGTTCATGTCAGCCGATTCCGGGGATGAGGGAGAGGAGCAGGTCGATGATCTTGATGCCGACGAAGGGGGCGACCAGGCCGCCGAGACCGTAGATCCCGAGGTTGCGGCGGAGCATCGAGTCGGCGCTGGAGGGCCGGTAGCGCACGCCCTTGAGGGCGAGCGGCACGAGCGCGACGATGATCAGCGCGTTGAAGACGACGGCGGACAGGATCGCGGACTCGGGCGAGGCCAGGCCCATGATGTTGAGCTTGTCGAGCGACGGGTAGGCGACGGCGAACATCGCGGGGATGATCGCGAAGTACTTCGCCACGTCGTTGGCGATGGAGAAGGTCGTCAGCGCACCACGGGTGATGAGGAGTTGCTTGCCGATCTCGACGATCTCGATGAGCTTGGTCGGGTCGGAGTCGAGGTCGACCATGTTGCCGGCCTCCTTCGCGGCCGACGTGCCCGTGTTCATCGCGACGCCGACGTCGGCCTGGGCGAGCGCGGGGGCGTCGTTGGTGCCGTCACCGGTCATCGCGACCAGCTTCCCGCCGGCCTGCTCGCGCTTGATGAGGGCCATCTTGTCCTCGGGCGTGGCCTCGGCGAGGAAGTCGTCGACCCCGGCCTCCTCGGCGATGGCCTTCGCGGTCAGCGGGTTGTCACCCGTGATCATGACGGTCTTGATGCCCATGCGGCGCAGCTCGTCGAACCGCTCCCGCATGCCCTCCTTCACCACGTCCTTCAGGTGGATCACGCCCAGGACGCGGGCCCCCCGGTCGTCCTCGACCGCGACGAGGAGCGGTGTGCCGCCGGCCTGGGAGATCGAGTCGGTGAGCTGCTGGGCGTCGTCGGCGACCGTGCCGCCCCGCTCCCGCACCCAGGCGACGACGGAGCCGGTCGCGCCCTTGCGGATCCGCCGGCCGTCGACGTCCACGCCCGACATGCGGGTCTGGGCGGTGAACCCGATCCAGTCGGCGTGGGCGAGCTCGCCCCGGTGGCGCTCGCGCAGGCCGTACCTCTCCTTGGCGAGGACCACGACGGAGCGGCCCTCGGGGGTCTCGTCGGCGAGCGAGGAGAGCTGGGCGGCGTCGGCGACCTCGGACTCCGTCGTCCCGCGCACCGGGACGAACTCGGCCGCCTGGCGGTTGCCGAGGGTGATCGTGCCGGTCTTGTCGAGCAGCAGCGTCGACACGTCACCGGCGGCCTCGACCGCCCGCCCGGACATCGCGAGGACGTTGCGCTGGACCAGCCGGTCCATGCCGGCGATGCCGATCGCCGAGAGCAGCGCGCCGATCGTGGTCGGGATCAGGCAGACCAGCAGGGCCGTGAGGACGATCATCGAGGTCTGCTCGTCGGCGCCCGCGTAGATCGCGAACGGCTTCAGCGTCACGACGGCGAGCAGGAAGACGACCGTCAGCGAGGCGAGGAGGATGTTGAGGGCGATCTCGTTCGGGGTCTTCTGCCGGGCGGCGCCCTCGACCAGGTTGATCATCCGGTCGATGAACGTCTCGCCCGGCCTCGTCGTGATCTTGATGACGATCCGGTCCGAGAGGACCTTGGTGCCGCCCGTCACCGCGCACCGGTCGCCGCCGGACTCGCGGATCACGGGGGCTGACTCGCCGGTGATCGCGGACTCGTCGACGCTCGCGACGCCCTCGACGACGTCGCCGTCGCCGGGGATGACGTCGCCGGCCTCGCAGACCACCAGGTCACCGATCCTCAGCTCGGTGCCGGGGACCCGCTCCTCGCCCGTGCCGTCCTCGGCGAGGCGGCGGGCGACGGTGTCGGTCTTGGCCTTGCGCAGGGTGTCGGCCTGCGCCTTGCCCCGGCCCTCGGCGACCGCCTCCGCCAGGTTGGCGAAGACCGTGGTCAGCCACAGCCAGGCGGTGATCGCCCAGCCGAACCAGTCCCCCGGGTTCCTGACCGCGAGGACGGTGGTGACCACCGAGCCGACGAGGACCACGAACATGACCGGCGACTTGACCATGACGCGCGGGTCGAGCTTCCTCAGCGCGTCCGGCAGCGACCTGACCAGCTGCCGGGGGTCGAAGAGACCGCCCCCGACGCGTCCGGTCCCGGCGGGCCGGCCGGTGGACGCCCCGGTGTGCGGGGCGCGGGTGGGAGTGAGGGTGCTCATGCTGCGAGTCCTTCGGCGAGCGGGCCAAGCGCGAGGGCCGGGAAGTAGGTGAGGCCGGTGATGATCACGATCGTGCCGACGAGGAGGCCGGTGAACAGCGGCTTCTCCGTCCGCAGCGTCCCCGCCGTCTCCGGTACGGGCGTCTGCTCGGCCAGCGAGCCCGCGAGGGCGAGGACGAACACCATGGGCAGGAACCGGCCGAGCAGCATCGCGAGGCCGATCGTGGTGTTGAACCACTGGGTGTCGGCGTTCAGGCCCGCGAAGGCGGAGCCGTTGTTGTTGGCGCCGGAGGTGTACGCGTAGAGGATCTCGGAGAAGCCGTGCGCGCCGCTGTTCGTCATCGAGTGCGCGGGCGTCGGCAGGGCCATGGCGAGCGCCGTGAAGCTCAGCACCAGCGCCGGGGTGACCAGGATGTAGAGCGCGGCGAACTTGATCTCGCGGGTGCCGATCTTCTTGCCCAGGTACTCCGGGGTGCGGCCGACCATCAGGCCGGCGAGGAACACCGCGATGACCGCCATGATCAGCATGCCGTAGAGGCCGGAGCCGACGCCGCCGGGCGCGATCTCGCCGAGCTGCATGCCCAGCATCGTGATCCCGCCGCCGAAGCCGGTGTACGAGGAGTGGAAGGAGTTCACCGCGCCCGTCGAGGTCAGCGTGGTGGCCACCGCGAAGATCGACGAACCGCCGATCCCGAACCGGGTCTCCTTGCCCTCCATCGCTCCGCCGGCCAGGTCGAACGCCGGCCCGTGGTGGGCGAACTCGGTCCACATCATCAGCGCGGTGAAGCCGACCCAGATCGCGGCCATCGTGCCGAGGATCGCGTATCCCTGCTTCAGGGAGCCGACCATCCGCCCGAAGGTCCGTGTCAGCGCGAACGGGATGACGAGGATCAGGTAGATCTCGAAGAGGTTGGAGAGCCCGTTGGGGTTCTCGAAGGGGTGGGCCGAGTTGGCGTTGAAGTAGCCGCCGCCGTTCGTGCCCAGCTCCTTGATGACCTCCTGCGAGGCGACCGCGCCGCCGTTCCACTGCTGCGCGCCGCCGGTGAACCGGCCGACCTCGTGGATGCCGGAGAAGTTCTGGATCGCGCCGCAGGCGACCAGGACCAGCGCGCCGATCAGCGAGATCGGCAGCAGGATGCGGACGACACCCCGGACCAGGTCCGCCCAGAAGTTCCCCAGCTCACCGGTGCGGGAGCGGGCGAAGCCCCGGACGAGCGCGACCGCGACGGCCATGCCGACGGCCGCCGACACGAAGTTCTGCACCGCCAGGCCACCGGTCTGCACGACGTGGCCCATGGCCTGCTCGCCGTAGTACGACTGCCAGTTGGTGTTGGCGACGAAGGAGGCGGCCGTGTTGAACGCCTGGTCCGGGTCGATGGACACGAAGCCGAGCGAGCCGGGCAGGGAGCCCTGCACCCGCTGGAGCAGGTAGAGGAAGAGGACGCTCGCGGCGGAGAAGGCGAGCACCCCGCGCAGGTACGCCGGCCAGCGCATCTCCACACCCGGGTGCGCGCCGATCGCCTTGTAGATCCACTTCTCGGGCCGGTAGTGCTTCTCCGAGGAGTACACCTTGGCCATGTGGTCGCCCAGCGGCCGGTACGACAGGCCCAGGGCGACGATCAGTGCCAGGAGCTGGAGGACTCCGGCGAGTACGGGACTCATCTGGGACCTCAGAACCTCTCCGGCTTGACGAGGGCGAGGACGAGGTACCCGAGGAGGGCGGCCGCGACCAGCAGACCGACGATGTTCTCGGCACTCACAGCTTGGCCACCCCCTTGGCGATGAAGGCCACCAGCGCGAAGACCGCGATCGTGGTGACGACGAAGGCCACGTCGGCCATCGTGAGCTCCCGGATGAAGGAAGAAGGAAGAACGGATTCTCGGACCGGATGAGCAAAACGCGTTCCGGCCACCTCGCCGCCGCCGTTGACGTGCCCCTAACGCCGCGAATGCCCGTCTTGACGCTTCCCCTACGCGAAGCCCTCCCCATTGCCAGCCACCGGCGACGGACATATCTTCGAGCCGACACCTACGGACCGGGATGCTCGTCAGTCCCGGGGCGGTCCGCCGTTCACGGACCGGACGGCGGGGAGCGGACTCCAGGGACGACGGAGGGCGCTGGACGCCGGGCGTACGGGATATCCGTATCCACGTACCCGCAGGAGCTGAGCAGCACATGAGCAAGCACGTCCTCGCCCAGAACCAGTACGGCAAGGCCGAGAACCGCATCGTCACGGTCACCCGCAAGGGGAACGACGGCGCGTGGCACGAGATCCGCGACCTGAACGTGTCGGTGGCGCTGCGCGGCGAGTACCGCGACGTCCATCTGACCGGCGACAACGGCAACTGCCTGCCGACCGACACCACCAAGAACACGGTGTACGCCTTCGCCAAGGAGCACGGCGTCGCCTCCCCCGAGGCCTTCGGCATCCTCCTCGCCCGGCACTTCGTGTCCTCCCAGGCCGTGATCCACGAGGCGCAGATCCGGATCGAGGAGTACGCCTGGGAGCGGATCTCGGTGCCGAGCCGCAAGGAGCAGCACTCCTTCGCGCGCAAGGGCCAGGAGGTCCGCACCGCGCAGATCACGTACTCGGAGACCACCGGCCTCCAGGTCCTGTCGGGCCTGAAGGAGCTGACCGTCATGAACTCGACGAACTCCGAGTTCCACGGCTTCATCAAGGACAGGTACACCACGCTCCAGGAGGCCTACGACCGGATCCTGGCGACGAAGGTGACCGCCCGCTGGGCGAACGCGGCCTCGGCGGCGGCGGACGCCGGGCACGACTGGGACGCCTCGTACGCCAAGGTGCGGCGCCACATGCTGGAGGCGTTCGCGGAGACGTACAGCTACTCGCTCCAGCAGACCCTGCACGCGATGGCGGACCGGGTCCTGGACCACGTCTCCACGGTCAACGAGGTCCGGCTCAACCTGCCGAACAAGCACCACTTCCTGGTGGACCTGGAGCCGTTCGGGCTGAAGAACGACAACGAGGTGTTCTTCGCCGCCGACCGGATGTACGGCCTGATCGAGGGCACCATCCACCGTGACGGCGTCCGGCCGGTGATCGCGACCAGCGACTGGATCACCGCCTGACCCGGTGGGTCAGCCGAGCCCGGCCGCCGTCTCCACTCCCAGCCACACGGCTCCGAGTCCGGCGGCCAGGCTCCCCGCCACGTTCAGCGCCGCGTAGCCCTTCGCCCCGTTCTCGTACAGCCGGAAGGTCTCGTACGAGAAGGTGGAGTACGTCGTCAGCGCCCCGCACAGGCCCGTGCCGAGCAGCAGGTGGACCTGGGCCGAGGAGACGCCGGTCAGGAGACCGAGGACGAACGAACCGGCGACGTTCACGGTGAACGTGCCCCAGGGGAAGACCGATCCGTGCCGCGCCTGCACCGCGCGGTCGGTGAGATAGCGCAGGGGTGCGCCGACGACGGCCCCCACCACGACGAGCAGCCAGTTCACGCGTGCCTCCGCCGGCTCCGTACGAGCAGCCGGGCGGCGGCGACGCCCGCCGCGACGGCGGCGAGGGCGGTGAGCAGCGTCCCGCCCAGATAGAGCAGACCCCGTGTCGCCTCGCCCGCGCTCAGCAGGCGCTGGGTGTCGAGGCTGTACGTGGAGAAGGTGGTGTACCCGCCGCAGACGCCGGTGCCGAGGAAGGGCCGCAGCAGCGGGTGCGGGGCGGTCGTGGTCTCGGTGAGGAGGACCATGACGACGCCGAGCACCGCGCAGCCGCTCGCGTTGACCGTGAGGACCGTCCAGGGGAAGGCGCCGTCGGGAGTGGGCCAGGCGAGCGAGGCGCCATAGCGGGCGAGCGCGCCGAGGGCGCCGCCGGCGGCGACCACCGCGACGACCGGCAGTTCCTTCCGCAGCGCCATGTGCCCAAGGTTAAGGGTCTCCCCGGGCGGTGGACGCGCGAGGCGAGGCGCACAGGCACGGACCCCGGCCTGGGGCATTAACCGGCGTCCGGCCCGTGCAGCCTCGCTCTGCGATGGTCCGGCCACTCCCTGCGACGGGTCAAAGCCCGGCCCGTGAGTCTGTCAGATCCCCCCTCGGGGTATTCGGGGCCGGCCCCGGGGGTGGGGCGGAGGTGCCGTCCGGGTGCTCCGACGGGCCGTGACCCGAGCCCGTGACGCGGCTGCCGCCGGGGCTGTGACCTGCGCGGACGCGGGGGGAGGTGGTCCGGCCACCATCAGGAATCCATTTCGGGTGCCGGGTACACCTCGCCCCCGTGGGCGGGGCCGGGCGAGGCTTGCGGAGCAGCGGGAGGGAGCTGCTCAACCTTCGGGCAGGAGTGTCGTGAGTACATCCGTCGCAACCAAGCGCAGGGCCACCACCGGGGCCGTCGCCCCGGCCGTGCCCCTGGGCGTCGTCAGGTCCTCCGGCGGCGCGGCCGATTCGCGCGAGGACGTCTACGCCGAGCTGTGTGCCGCGCTGTTCTCCGGCTTCCCGCGGCGCGACCAGCGTCTGAAGGCCGAGCAGTACCTGCACGGTCTGCTCACGGCGCAGGGCCGCAAGTCGATACGGAACATCGCCGCGCAGATCGGCGGTCCCGCGGCCGAGCAGAGCCTGCACCACTTCGTCTCCAGCTCCACCTGGGACTGGCAGCCCATGCGGGCCGCGCTCGCCCGGTACCTGGAGCGCAACAGCTGCCCGCAGGCCTGGGTGGTGCGGCCGATGCCGATCCCGAAGGCCGGGGAGCACTCGGTGGGCGTGGACCGGCGCTTCGACCCGGAGCGCGGTCAGGTCTTCCACGGGCAGCAGGCCTTCGGCGTGTGGTTCGCGAGCGACGAGCTGAGCGTGCCGGTCAACTGGCGGCTGTTCCTGCCGGATCCCTGGGTGAACGACCGCACGCGGCGCGACCGCGCGGAGGTCCCCCAGGAGGCCGGCGAGGAGACGCTGGAGGAGTGCGCGGTCGCGGCGGCGCTCGACACCGCCCGCTGGTCCGACGTGACCCGCAAGCCGGTGCTCCTCGACATCCGGGGCGGCGCGGGACGGGCGGCGCTGACGCGGCTCGCCGGGGCGGGCGTGCCCGTGGTGGCCCGGATCAACCCGGGCTCGCGGCTCGCGATCGCCGACCGTTCGCTGCCGGGCTTCGGCGCGGGTCCGCTGTCCGCGGTGCAGATCCTGGAGTCGCTCAAGGGCCTGCGCAGGCCGGTGAGCTGGGTGGACACGGTGGCGGGGGCGCGGACCTCGCGGACCTCGCTCGCGACGGCAGTGCGGGTCGCGCTGCCCGCGCCGGGCGGTGAGCGGATGCGTCCGCTCGTGCTGCTCGGCGAGTGGGACGACCCGCGCCGGGCGCCGTCCCGTGTGTGGATCAGCGACCTGACGGGCTCTCCGGTCGGCTCGCTGCTGCGGATCACGAAGCTCGGCCGGCGGGTGGAGCGGGACTTCGTCGAGGTCGGCGAGGGGGCGGGCCTGCGGGACTTCGTGGGCCGTTCGTTCCGCGGCTGGCACCGTCACATCACGCTGGCGTCGGCGGCCCACGCGGCGACGGTCATGGCCGGCGGCTGGGACGCGGCGTACGACACGGGCTACGCCTCGGGACGCTCGGCGAGCTGAGGACGGGGCGGGTCAGCCGGTTCCGGCGGGTCCCGCCGGTCCGGCGGGACCGCGCCCGCGGGCCAGGACCTCACGGGTGCGCTGGAGGCGCAGCGCCAGCTGGACCTCCAGGACCTGGCCGGGCTTCTGCCATTCGGGGCCGAGGAGTTCGCCGATCCGTTCCAGCCGGCGGGAGACCGTGTTGGGGTGGACGTGGAGCGCCTCGGCCGCGTTCGTGGGGCTGCCGCCGGAGGCGAAGTACGCCTCCAGGGTGTGGGTGAGGTCGGTGAACCGCTCGGCGTCGTAGTCCAGTACGGGTCCGATCGCCGCCTCGACGAAGCCGTCGACGTCGTTGTCGTCGGAGAGCAGCAGTCCCAGGAAGCCGAGGTCCTGCACGGAGGCCGCGGAGCCGGTGCCGCCGAGCGCGCTCATCGCGTCCAGGCAGCGGCCGGCCTCCTGGTGCATCCGTCCGATGCCGTCCGGGCTCTGGGCGGGTCCGGCGGCGGCGACGGAGACGGGGTGGCCGAGCAGCGGCGACAGCTCCGCGGCGACGGCCTTCGCGGCGGCCGAGGCGTCGATGCCGGGGAGCAGCAGCACGATGCAGCCGCCCTGCACGGTCTTGAGGCCGGACTGCCGGTACGCGTAGGAGGACGCCCAGACGACCGCCCGGCCCTGCTCGCCGCCCTCGGGCCGGGCGAGCACGAGGACGTGGGGCTTGCGGAGGTCGACGCCGAGGCGGCGGGCGCGCTGGGCGATCTGCTGCGGGGCGTGCGGCGGATCCGCGATGAGGTCGTCGAGGAGTTCGTCGCGGACGGGTCCTTCGGCGACGGCGGTGGAGCGGCGCATCAGGAGGAGGAAGGCGACGGACTGGGCGGCGAGTTCGATGAGGCGTTCGTCCTCGCCGGTGAGGCCTCCGGCGGCGCGGATGACGAGGCCGCCGAGGTCTTCGGAGCCCGCGATGACCGGTGCGACCCAGGTGTCGTCGGCGGCGAGGACGGGACGGCGGCGGGCGTGGGCGTCGAGGGAGGCCGTGGCGACGGCCTCCTCGTCGAGGCCGGGGATGTCTCCGGCGGAGGCGAGCGGCCGGCCGCCGGGGTCGCGGACCAGCACGGTCGCGTCGAGGGCGTCGGCGACGGCGGTGGCGACGTGGCACAGGTCGCCGCCGGCGAGGACGAGGTTCATGATGCGGCCGTGGGCCTCGCTGACGTGCCGCATCCGGGTGAGGCTGGTGCGCACCCGGGAACTGTCCCGTTCCAGTTCGGAGACCTCGGCCCGGGTGCGGTCCAGGAGTCCGGCCTTCTCGACGGCGAGGGCGGCGAGATCGGCGAGCCCGGCGAGGAGCGCGATCTCCTCGGAGGTGTGGTGGCGCACGCGCCGGTCCGCCCCGTAGAGCGCGCCGATGACGGTGTCTCCGCTGCGCAGGGGCGCGGCCACGATGGCGTGGAGCCCTTCGGCGCGCAGGGCGGACTCGGCGTTCTCGTCGAAGGCGGGGGCGTGGACGCCGGCGTCGAGGGAGCCGGAGGGGGCGAAGCGTTCGTCGGCGAGGTAGTCGGCGGTCCAGACGGGTTCGCCGTGGAGCTGGACGGCGCCGCCGAGTCCGTACCCCTCGGCGATCCGCAGTCCGGGGGTGAGGCGCGGGCCGGGTCCGGTCGCGGCGCGGGAGCCCTCGGTGGTGTGGACGTAGCAGGCGCCGTGCGGGCCGCGCAGGGTCACGTACGCGAGGTCGAGGCCGAGGAGCCGGCGGGCGCGGCGGGTGATGACGCGCAGCAGGCTGTCGAGGTCGTAGGAGAGGGTGAGGTCGCGGGTGGTGTCGGTGAGCGCGGTGAGCGCGGTCTCGCGGCGGGCGTCGCGGGCGCGTCCGCTGTGGATCTCGCCGGCGAGTTTCACGGCCCGCTCCAGGCGGTCGAGTTCCCCGCCGGTCAGTCCGTCGGCGCGGGCCTCGTCGAGGAGGGTGTCGAAGTGGGCGGGCGGGGCCTGCCGGGCGAGCAGTTCGAGGACCGAGAGCGCCGCGTCGGCACCACCGGCCCCGTCCGTGCCGTCAGCGCCGTCCACCGTCATGGCCCCACCCCCGTAGTTGAGCGATAAATCGGGCACCTGGGAGGAAACCCGTACTGCTCGCCGAAAATAATTCGGCTTCGGGAGTCGGTCAACGGTGAGTTGCCACACTTCATTCCCCGTGACGGTCGGTCACTCCGCCGGGCGCCCGCCGTCCGGCCGCCCGGTGCCCCCGTCCGGCTGTCCCCACCCGCCGGACACCGGTCGGCGGAACCCGCCGGACGGCGGCCGGCGGAGCCCCGGGCGTCAGCCCACGGAGCCCGCCGGGACCAGCCGTTCGCGCGCGGAGCCGTAGCGCTCCGGGGCGTACTGGACGGGGGCGTGGGCGGCCGGGACGTGCTGGGCGGGCATGTACTGCGCGGGGATCCGCGGCGCGTACACGGGCCGGCCGGCCGTGTCGCGCACGGCCAGGACCGAGCGCTGGAGGCGGCGGAGCCGCGCCGAGGGTTCCATGCCGGTCTCGCCCTTGAGGTGCACGCGCAGCCGCTCGTACACGACGAGGGCCTCGTCGTGCTGTCCGCAGCGGAGCAGCGCGACCATGAGGTGGGCGTGGAGGGGCTCGTTGGTGCGGTAGCGGGCGACGAGTCCGGTGAGTTCGGAGAGGAGTTCGGCGTGCCGGCCGAGGCCCAGCTGGGCCTCCATCCACTGGTCGAGGACGCTGAGCCGGGCGGTTTCGAGGCGCTCGATCTCCCGGCGGAGCCGGGGGCCCGCGGCGACGCCGGCGTAGGGTTCGCCGCGCCACAGGGCGAGCGCCTCGCCGAGCCGGAGCGCGGCCCGGGACAGGTCGCCGGCCTCCATGGCCCGGTAGCCGGCGCCGGCGGCGCGCTCGAACTGCCGGACGTCGTTGACGCCGCCGCCGGTGTCGAGCCGGTAGCCGCCGGGCTGCGAGACGAGTATCGCGTCGGCGGTGCGCCGGTCCGACCAGCCGTTCCTCGGTTCCGCCGGGTCGGTGTCGCGCAGGGCGCCCGCGATCAGGGCCCGCAGCTCGGCTATGTGGGCCTGCAGTTCGGCGCGGGCGCCGCGGGGCGCGCCGGAGGGCCACAGCTCCTCGGTCAGGACCGTCACGGGGACGACCTGGTCGGCGCTGGCCGTGAGCAGGGCGAGCAGTTGCCGGGGTGCGGCCGCCGTCGGAGTGATCGACACCCCGTTCTCACGTACCGACAGTCCCCCCAGAATCCGGACGTCCACCTTGCCCCCTCATGCCTGTGCGGTGTCTGCGCGCGGGATGACTCTCGATGATTAGAAAAGACCCCCGTAGGCATGTCAATAAGAAACCGGAGGGTACGGAATGAACGTCTGGGATATCGAGGTGATTCACCCCGTTCGTCCGGATTTCTAGGCGTCACGTTTTCGTCAGTGGCTCAGATGCCACGCATGACGAAAGACTGTTTCCGGACTCGGGGGTACGCTTTCGCAGGGTCCTTGCGGATGCGGAGCGCGTTCACACCTACGAGATCGCGCCAGAAACCGGCACGCGGGTATGGTTCGCGGGCCCCCGACGGGGGCCCGGCGGCGGTGTCAGAGCACGGCGGCGGCGGTGAGCAGCCCGAACGCGAGGGTGATCAGGGCCGTCCGCACCCCGTGGAAGGCGTTCCAGCGCTTCTCGAAGGCGGCGCGGACCGCCGCGGGGGCGCCCGCCGGGTCGCCCGCGGGCGCCCGCTCCGAGTCCGCGAGCGCCGTGTTGAGCGGGATGTTCCCGCCGATGGTCACCAGGTGGTTGAGGACCGCGCACACGAGCCCCGCGAGGACCAGCCACTTCTGGGTGTCCGTGCGCCCGTCCTGCGGGACGAAGAAGGCGGCGGCGGGGAAGGCGATCACACCGAGGAAGACCACGAGGAACACGGGCCTCGGGACGGTCTCGTTGACACGGCGCATCACGGTGACGAACTCGGGGTCCGTCAGACGGGCCAGCGCGGGCATGATCCCGGTCTGGAAGATCAGCATGAAACCGGCGTAGAGCCCGGTGCATCCGACGGCGAGGGCGAGCAGCAGGGTGGCCATGCGGCCATTGTGACCCGCGGCCCGCCGCGCACGTCAGCTGTACGGGTCACCCGACCCCAACTCGCCCTCCCGGAAAGGGTTCCCGCCCTCCTGGGGACCGAGCAGACCGGAGGCCCTGCGGATGGCGTCGGACAGCTCGCGGACCACCGCGGAACCCGACCGGTCGGCGATCGCCCCGGCCCGGTCCGCGAGTTCCCCGAGGCCCGGGGCGCCCGGCAGACCGCCGCCGCGCAGCGCGTCCGCGAAGTAGGCGGCGATCGCGGTCAGCTGCAGGCTGTCGTGCCCCTCGCCCCAGATGTCCCCGGCGAGCGCCGGGGAGCCCGACTCGACCGTGCCGGACCGCTCGTGCGGAGCCCGGGTGGCCGGGTCGAGCCAGCGGACCGTCGCCGTCGCGAGCGGACCGGCCGCCCCGGGACGGGTCTTGACGGCGTAGAGCGCGGTGACGGTGTGGCCGGCGCCGACCTCCCCGCCGTCCACCCGGTCGTCCCGGAAGTCCTCGTCGGCGACCGCCCGGTTCTCGTACCCGATGAGCCGGAACCTCTCTACGGTCCCCCGGTCGAACGCCACCTGGGCCTTGGCGTCGCGGGCGCGCAGCTCCACGTGGGCGGGCAGCTGGTCGACGAAGACCTTCCGGGCCTGCGCGGGGGTGGAGACGTACGTCGTCTGCCCGTCGCCCTTGTCGGCGAGCCTCTCCATGAAGTCGTCGCCGTACTCGCTGCCGACGCCGACGCCGAAGAGCGTGATCCCGTACGCCCTGCGCTCCTCGTCGATGCGGGCGAGGATCGACTCGGCCTCGGTGTCACCGGTGTTGGCGAGGGCGTCGGAGAGGAGCACCACCCGGTTGGTGGCGCCCTTCCGGTGGCCCGCGACGGCGACGTCGTAGCCGGTGCGGACGCCCGCCTCCACGTTGGTGGACGCGCGCGTCGCCAGCGCGTCGACGACCTCCCGGATCCGTCCCCGGGCGTCACCGACGCGGGTCATCGGCAGCCGGGTCTCGGCCTCGTCGCTGAAGGTGACGAGCGCGATCGAGTCGTCGTCGCGGAGCTGGTCGGCGAGCAGCCCCAGGGACTCCTTGACCAGGTCGAGCCGGCCCGGCTCGTCCATCGAGCCCGAGACGTCGACGACGAAGGTGAGGGCGGCGGGCGGGCGCTCGGCGTTCCGGTCCGCACCCCGGGTGGCGAGCCCGACCCGGACCAGGGACCAGCCGTCCCGGCCGGTGCGGGCGCCGTCGACGGTGACGCTGAAGCCGTTGTCCGACGGGCGCGGGTAGTCGGGGCGGAAGCTGTTGACGAACTCCTCGGGGCGCACGGTCGCGGGGTCGGGCAGCCGCCCCTCGGCGAGCGCACGGCGGGCATAGCCGTACGAGGCGGTGTCCACGTCCAGGGCGAAGGTGGACAGGTAGTCGGGGGCGGGTGACGGGGAGCGCCGCTCGCCCTCCCGGGGTGCGGCGGTCCCGCCGCGCCCGCCGTCGGGGGCCGCGCTGCCGCCCTCGGGCGCCCGGACGCCGGTCGTCTCGTCGCTGCTCCGCTGGCCGCCCGCACCGCAGCCGCCGACGGCGAGTCCGGCCGCGAGCAGGGCCGCGACCACGGCCGGGAACCGGGCCCCGCGGCGCCGAGCCGACGGACTGTCGTGTCGTTCCATCTCATCTCCCGCTCTTCGTACGGCACTTGTGAATGTGACGAACGGGAGGCCCGCGCGGAGCAGTCGAAGGAGTTGCGGATGGATCTCGATGCGGCAACGGCGACACGGGTGAAGCGGGGTGGCATGGATTCGCCATCCTTCTCAACAGGGGTTGTCACCGTGTGCAGTCACATGCGTACATGGAGTGGACATCGATCGGGCGGGGGTGGTCAGCGGTGGCAGAGAGCGCGGGCTCCGTGATGCTCGCCCGTTCGGCGATGAACCGGGCCGCGACCGAGGGGCAGCGGCCCGCCGGGCGGCCGGTCCGGGGTGCGCGGCGCATCAGTGCCGCTCTCGCCGGGCTGGCCGCCTCCACCCGGCACGAGTTGCTGACCTTCGACGACCCGGTCGCGTCCGCGGGCTTCGCGATCCCCGAGCCGTTCCTGCAGCTGGCGGGAGCGTGCATGCGGGCCGCGGCGGAGCGGGCCGAGGAGGTCAGACGGATCGTGCCGAGGCACGCCCTGCCCCGCCTCGAAGGCGCGCTCCGGATCCCCGGCCGGGCCCGCCTCGCGGAGGCCATCCCGTTCAAGATGATCCTCGTCGACCGGACGGTCGCCGCGGTCCCGCTCGATCTGGAGCTGCTGTACAACGGTCTGCTGCTGATCCGGGACCCGGTCGTCGTGCAGGCCCTGGTCCGTGCCCATCACGCCTGCTGGGCCGCGGCCGAGGACGTGGCGTACGCGGCGCCGCCACCGCCGCCGCCCGGCGATCTGCCGGCGCAGCTGCGCCCGGTGCTCGACGCCCTGCTCTCGGGGGTCACGGACGAGACGGCGGCCGCCCGGCTCGGCATGTCCGCCCGGACGTACAGCCGCAGGGTCGGCGAGCTGATGGCGGCCCTCGGCACGACGAGCCGCTTCCGCGCGGGCGCGGAAGCGGCTCGGAGGGGGTGGTTGTAGGACCTGGTAGTGGTGGGAGGACCTGCTCCTCGTTGGAGGACCTGCTCCTGGTGGGAGGACCTGCTAGTGGCGGGAGGAGCTGCTACGAGACGATGTCCTTGCGGGCGAAGCCGCGGAAGGCCAGTGCGAAGAGGACCAGGGCGTACGTCAGCGAGATCGCCGTGCCCTTCACCATGCCTCCCCACTCCAGCTGGGGCTGGAGCGCGTCGATCCAGGCGAACTGCCAGTGCGCGGGCAGGAAGTCGCGCCAGTCGCCGAGCGCCGTGACGGCGTCCAGGACGTTGCCGACGATCGTCAGGCCGACGGCGCCGCCGACCGCGCCGAGCGGGGCGTCGGTGCGCGTGGACAGCCAGAAGGCGAGGCCGGCGGTGACGAGTTGGGAGGCGAAGACGAAGGCGACGGCGATCCCGATCCGCAGCAGGGCGTCCCCGGCGGGCACCGAGCCGCCCGTCGGCAGCCGCAGCGGACCCCAGCCGTAGGCGACCGTGCCCGCCATCAGGGCCACGAGCGGAAGGAGGACCATCGCGGCCGCGCTGTAGCCGAGGGCGACCGTCAGCTTCGAGGCGAGGAGCCGGGAGCGCGGGACGGGCGCGGCGAGCAGATACCGCAGGGAGGACCAGCTCGCCTCGGAGGCGACCGTGTCCCCGCAGAACAGTGCCACCGGGATGACGAGGAGGAAGCCGGCCGAGACGAAGAGGCAGGTCGCGGCGAAGTTGGCGCCGGAGGCCGTCGCCGTGTCCATCAGGGTGATGCGGCCGTTGCGGTCGCCGTCCCCGGAGCCGCCGATCGCGAAGGCCGCGATCAGGACGAACGGCAGGGCGACGAGGATGCCGCCCATGATCAGGGTGCGTCGGCGCTTCCACTGGCGGAGGGCCTCGACGCGCAGGGGCAGGGTGCGTCCGGGCCGGTAGCCCGGGGCACTCGTCGAGGGGGTGGCCGGGGTGGTCGTGGTGGTCACGCGGCTCCTCCGATCAGGGTCAGGAACGCGTCCTCCAGACGCCGGTGGGGGCCGACGCCGGTCAGGGGCACGTCCAGGCGGACGAGTTCGCCGATGAGGGCGGTCGGGTCGATGCCGTCGAGGCGGACCAGGAGGCCTCCCTCGGTGCGGGTGGCCGCGCCGATGCCCGCCAGGGCGTCGATCTTGGCGACGAGGGCGTCGTCGATGTCCTCGCCCAGGCTCACCAGGAGGGTGGAGCCGGAGCCGGTGATCTCGGCGACCGGTCCGGCCTGCACGAGCTGCCCCCGGTCCATGACGACGAGATGGGTGCAGGACTGCTCGACCTCCGCGAGGAGATGGCTGGAGACGATGACGGTCCGGCCTCCGGCCGCGTACCGGATCATCACCTCGCGCATCTCACGGATCTGCGGCGGGTCGAGCCCGTTGGTCGGCTCGTCGAGGATCAGCAGGTCGGGCAGGCCCAGCATCGCCTGGGCGAGGGCGAGGCGCTGCCGCATGCCCTGCGAGTAGGTGCGGACGGCGCGTTCGAGGGCACCGCCCAGGTTCGCGATCCGCAGGGCCTCGTCGACGTGGGCGTCCTCGGCGGGACGGCCGGTGGCCTTCCAGTACAGGTCCAGGTTCTCCCGGCCCGACAGGTGCGGCAGGAATCCGGCTCCCTCGACGAAGGCGCCGACGCGGGAGAGGACCGGGGCGCCCGGGGTGATGGCCTGGCCGAAGACCCGGATCTCGCCCTCGTCGGGGGCGATGAGGCCCATCAGCATGCGCAGGGTGGTGGTCTTGCCCGCGCCGTTGGGCCCGAGGAGACCGAGGACCTGGCCCTGCTCGACGCGGAAGGTGAGGTCCCGGACGCTGTACCGGTCGCCGCCCTTGTACTTCTTCGACAGACCGGTGATCTGGAGGGGTACGGCGGTGAGTTCGGGGTCGGGCGCGGCCGCGGCCGTGCGGCGGCGGGCGGTGAGCAGCAGCGCGGCGGCGCCGGCGAGGCCGAGGAGCGGCAGGCCCCACACCCACCAGGGCAGGGCGGCGGCCTGGGTGGAGAGGCCGGGCGCGGTGGGGACGGTGAGCGGGCTCTCGACGGCGACGGTGTAGCGGGCGGGGACCGTCGGGGAGGCGTAGCCGAGGTCGGTGGCGGCGACGACGAGCCGCAGCCGGTGCCCGGCCTCCACCTCGTGGTCGATCGCGGGCAGGGTCAGCGTGACGCTCTTCCCGGCCTTGGCGCCCTCGACGCGGACGGGGGCGACGAGCTGGGCGGGCAGCACCTGCTGCCGTCCGTCCGGCCCGACGTCGTACACCTTGGCGAAGAGGACGGCGGAGCCGTCGGCGGCGGTGGAGGCGACCTTGACGCGGACGGTCGGTGTGCCGGTGACGCGCAGGGCCTCGGCCTGCGGCTTCGCGTCGAACCGGGCGTGCTGGCCGGGGAAGTCGAGGGAGAGGCCGAAGCCGAGGGAGGAGAGGCCGGAGAGGCCGCCGCCGAGGCCGGGGACGGCCGAGACGGCGGGCGGTGCGCCGCCCGGCGGGTTGGTGAAGGTCTGCGGCGCCCCGCCGAGGGCGAGGTCCGTGGTGCCGGCCGCGAGGCCGGGGTAGCGGTCGGCGGTCGCGGCGCGCAGGGTGGCCTGCCCGTCGGTGGAGTCGACGCCGCCGGTGCGGCTGACGCGGAAGGCGGGGCCGGTGTCGACGGTGGTGTCGCGCTTCAGCCAGCGGTCGAACCAGGTGGTGACGCGGCGTTCGACGCGGTCGGTCTCGCGGTCGCCGCCGTCGTGGCCGCCGGCGATCCAGTCGACGGCGACGGGTGCGCCGTTGGCGGTGAGGGCGCGGGCCATGGCGTCGGACTGGGCGAGGGTGAAGAGGGAGTCGGACTGGCCCTGGACGAGGAGCGCGGGCACCTTGACGCGCGCGCCGACGGCGGAGGGACTGCGGGCCTCGAGGAGGGCGCGGGCGGCGGCGTCGGGCTTCCCCGCGACGGCGACGCGCTGGTAGAGCGAGCAGAGCTCGGCGGTGAACCGGCCGCAGCCGTTCCCGGCGGCGCCGGCGGGGCGGCCGCCCGGGGAGGACGGGTCCCCGGTGGAGAAGAAGATCCCGGCCCAGAGCTTCTTGAAGACGCCGTCCGGGAAGAGCGCGTCGGCGAGGTTCCAGTAGGTGATCTGCGGCGCGATCGCGTCGACGCGCGGGTCGTGCCCCGCGGCGAGGAGGGAGATCGCGCCGCCGTAGGAGGCGCCGGTGACGCCGACGCGCGGGTCGCCGGACCGGTCGAGGAGGACCTCGGGGCGGGCGGCGAGCCAGTCGATCAGCTTCGAGACGTCCTTGACCTCGTGGTCGGGGTCGTTGAGGCCGATCTCGCCGGTGGAGGCGCCGAAGCCGCGGGCGGACCAGGTGAGGACGGCGTAGCCCTCGCGGGCGAGGCCTTCGGCCTGGGCGCGGACGTCGTCCTTGGAGCCGCCGAAGCCGTGGCCGAGGAGGACGGCGGGGCGCCGGCCGTCGCCCGGGCCGGTGAAGTACGAGGTGTCGAGCCGTACGCCGTCGACGTCGAGCATCCGGTCCGCGCGGCGCACGGGCGGTGGATCGTCCGTGGCGACGGCGGTCCAGGTGCCGGCGCCGGCGAGGACGGCGAGGACGGCGGTGACCGCGGCCCACCGGGGAAGTCGGAGTCGCATGGCGTCGAGCCTAAGCGGCCGGGCTGCGGGGCACGGCGGACCACGGAGGGAAATCGGCGGCCTCCTCAGGTCGTACGCAGTACGGTCCGCGTACAGCGGACGCGGTACGCGGAGACGGGGAGACGGCGTGGAGATCCGGCGGGCGACGACGGTGGCGGAACTGCTGGCGGCGGAGCACCTGTACGACGGGCCGCCCCGGGCGGACTGGGCGGCGCGGTTCCTGGCGGCGCCCGGTCATCTCATGCTGATCGCGTACGCGGAGGACGGTTTCCCGGCCGGATTCGTCTCCGGGATCGAGATGCTGCACCCCGACAAGGGTGCCGAGATGTGTCTGTACGAGCTGTCGGTGGACGAGTCCCACCGGCGGCGCGGGATCGGTTGTGCCCTGACGGAGGCCCTGGTCGCGCGGGCGCGGGAGCGCGGCTGTCACGGCGCCTGGGTCGGTGTGGACACGGACAACGCCCCCGCTCTGGCCACCTACCGTGCGGCGGGGGCGGTCGACGAGGGCGTCTTCGCGATGCGCGGCTGGCCGCTGGACGAGGAGCCGGGCGGCTGAACGTCCGACGTCCCCGGGGAGCGCGCCCCGGGGACGTCGGACGTGGATCGAGGCGGTCCGGACGCGGACCGGCCGGATCAGTGGTTGCGCGGGAAGCCCAGGTCGACGCCCGCGGGGGCCTCGGACGGGTCCGGCCAGCGGGTCGTGACGACCTTGCCGCGGGTGTAGAAGTGCACGCCGTCGTTGCCGTAGATGTGGTGGTCGCCGAAGAGCGAGTCCTTCCAGCCGCCGAAGGAGTGGTAGCCCACGGGCACCGGGATCGGCACGTTCACGCCGACCATGCCGGCCTGGACCTCCAGCTGGAAGCGGCGGGCGGCGCCGCCGTCGCGGGTGAAGATCGCGGTGCCGTTGCCGAACGGGGAGGCGTTGATGAGGGCGAGGCCCTCCTCGTACGTCTCGGCGCGCAGCACGCACAGGACCGGGCCGAAGATCTCGTCCTGGTAGGCCTTGGCGGAGGTCGGCACGTGGTCCAGGAGGGACAGGCCGATCCAGTGGCCGTTCTCGTGGCCGTCGACGCGCAAGCCGGTGCCGTCGAGGACGACCTCGCAGCCCTCGGCCGCCGCGCCCGTCACGTACGAGGCGACCTTGTCGCGGTGGACGGCCGTGATGAGCGGGCCCATCTCGGAGGTGGGGTCGTTGCCGGGGCCGATCTTGATCTTCTCGGCGCGCTCGCGGATCTTCTGGACGAGCTCGTCGCCGATGGCGCCGACGGCCACGACGGCGGAGATGGCCATGCAGCGCTCGCCGGCGGAGCCGTACGCCGCCGAGACGGCCGCGTCGGCCGCCGCGTCGAGGTCGGCGTCCGGCAGGACCAGCATGTGGTTCTTCGCGCCGCCGAGCGCCTGGACGCGCTTGCCGTTGGCGGAGGCGGTGGTGTGGATGTAGCGGGCGATCGGGGTCGAGCCGACGAAGGAGATCGCGGAGACGTCCGGGTGCTCCAGGAGGCGGTCGACGGCCACCTTGTCGCCGTGCAGGACGTTGAAGACGCCGTCGGGCAGGCCGGCCTCGGCGAGCAGCTCGGCGATCTTCAGGGACGGCGAGGGGTCCTTCTCGCTCGGCTTGAGGATGAAGGTGTTGCCCGTCGCGATGGCGATCGGGAACATCCACATCGGCACCATGGCCGGGAAGTTGAAGGGCGTGATGCCGGCGACGACGCCGACGGGCTGGCGGATCGACGCCACGTCCACGCGGTTGGACACCTGGGTGGACAGCTCGCCCTTGAGCTGGGTGGTGATGCCGCAGGCCAGGTCGACGATCTCCAGGCCGCGGGCGACCTCGCCGAGCGCGTCGGAGTGGACCTTGCCGTGCTCGGCGACGATCAGCTCGGCGATCGCGTCGCGGTTGGCGTCGAGCAGGGCGCGGAACTTGAAGAGGATGGTGGTGCGCTGGGCCAGCGAGGAGGTGCCCCAGGTGGCGAAGGCGTCCTTCGCGGCGGCGACGGCCGCGTCGACCTCCTCCACCGAGGCGAGGGCGACCTGGGTGGTCACGGCGCCGGTGGCCGGGTCGGTGACCGGGCCCCAGTTGCCCGACGTGCCCTCGACGGTCTTGCCACCGATCCAGTGGTGGACGCTCTTCGTCATGACGAGTTACTCCTTCAGAGATGGCGGCGTCGGGCGGTGACGTGCCGGTCGTACTCCTCGCGGGCCTTCGCCGCCGACGGGCGGGTCGACGTCTCGGCCACGGGCACATCCCACCACGCCTGGGCCGGGGGCGGGCCCGACACACTGTCTGCCGTTTCGGTCTCGACGTAGACACATGTGGGATCGGTGGCCCCGCGCGCGTCCGCGAGGGCTTCTCGCAGGTCACGGATGGTACGGGGGCGCAGCACCCGCATCCCGAGGGAGGCGGCGTTGGCGCCGAGGTCGACGGGGAGCGGCGGCCCGGTGAAGCTGCCGTCCGCCGCCCGGTGGCGGTAGTCGGTGCCGTACCGCTCGGCGCCGACGGCTTCGGAGAGCCCTCCGATGGAGGCGTACCCGTGGTTCTGCAGGATCACCAGTTTCAGGGGCAGCCGTTCCTGGACGGCGGTGACGATCTCGGTGGGATTCATCAGATACGTACCGTCGCCGACGAGCGCCCAGACGGGCCGGCCGGGCTCCGCGAGGAGGACGCCGAGGGCGGCGGGGATCTCGTAGCCCATGCAGGAGTAGCCGTACTCGACGTGGTACTGGTCGCGGGAGCGGGTCCGCCACAGCTTGTGGAGGTCGCCGGGGAGCGAGCCGGCGGCGTTGATCAGGATGTCGCTCCCGTCCACCAGAGTGTCGAGTGCGCCGAGCACCTGGGTCTGGGTGGGGCGGGCGTCCTCGTCGGGGGCGGCGTACGCGGCGTCGGTCCGCTCCTGCCACGCGGCCTTCGCGCGGGACCAGTCGGCCGTGGTCCGCCGGTGGCCGCCGAGCGCCTCGGTGAGGGCGGTCAGGCCCTCGCGGGCGTCGGCGACGAGGGGCAGCGCGGCCTGCTTGTGGGCGTCGAAGCCGGTGATGTTGAGGTTCAGGACGGGCGTGTCGGGTCGGAAGAGGGTGCCGGACGCGGTGGTGAAGTCGGTGTGGCGGGTGCCGACGCCGATGATCAGGTCGCTGGTGCGCGCGAGCGTGTTGGCGGTGTCGGTGCCGGTGTGCCCGATGCCTCCGACGTCGCAGGGGTGGTCGTACGGGAGGACGCCCTTGCCGGCCTGGGTGCTCGCGACGGGCAGGCCGGTGCGCTCGGCCAGCTCGCGCAGCGCGTCCTCGGCGCGGCTGTGCCGCACCCCGCCGCCCGCGATGACCAGCGGGCGTTCCGCGGCCCGCACGGCCCGGACGGCGGCGTCGAGTTCGGCGGCGTCGGGGCGGGGGCGGCGGACGTGCCAGGTCCGCTCGGCGAAGAACTCCTCGGGCCAGTCGTACGCCTCGGCCTGGACGTCCTGGGGCAGCGCGAGGGTCACGGCGCCGGTCTCGGCGGGGTCGGCGAGGACGCGGACGGCGGCGAGGGCGGCCGGGATCAGGGCCTCGGGGCGGGTGACCCGGTCGAAGTACCGGGACACCGGGCGGAGGCAGTCGTTGACGGACACGTCCCCCGCGGACGGCGCCTGGAGCTGCTGGAGGACGGGGTCGGCGGGGCGGGCCGCGAAGGTGTCGCCGGGCAGGAGCAGCACCGGGAGGTGGTTGATCGTGGCGAGGGCGGCTCCGGTGACGAGGTTGGTGGCGCCGGGGCCGATGGAGGTGGTGACGGCGTGCGCGGAGAGCCGGTTGCGCTGGCGGGCGTAGCCGACGGCGGCGTGCACCATGGCCTGTTCGTTGCGGCCCTGGTGGAAGGGCATGCCCCGCTCCTCGACGAGGGCCTGTCCGATCCCGGCGACGTTCCCGTGCCCGAAGATGCCCCAGGTGGCGGTGATCAGCCGCTGTCGCTCGCCGTCGCGCTCGGTGTGCTGGGCGGCGAGGAAGCGGACGAGGGCCTGCGCGACGGTGAGCCTCATGCGTATCCCTCCGTGTGGTCCGGGTGGAAGCAGATCTTCCACTCCCGCTCGGGTCCCGGGCCCGCCATGACGTTGAGGTAGTAGAGGTCGTGTCCCGGCTGGGCGATCGAGGGGCCGTGCCAGCCGTCGGGGACGAGGACGGCGTCGCCGTCCCCGACCTCGGCGAGGAGCGCGGCGCCGCCGGGACGGGAGGGCGAGATCCGCTGGTAGGCGAGGCCGTGGGGGCCGTCGATCTCGTAGTAGTAGATCTCCTCCAGGACGGACTCGGCGCCCGGGCGGTGCTCGTCGTGCTTGTGCGGCGGGTAGGAGGACCAGTTCCCGCCGGGCGTGACGACCTCGACGGCGATCAGCCGGTCGCAGGCGAAGGCGTCCGCCGAGGCGAAGTTCCGCACGCGCCGCGTGCGGTTGCCGCCGCCGCGGGTCTC
The DNA here is from genome assembly GCF_040303145.1 of Streptomyces sp. NPDC096079. Lineage (NCBI taxonomy): Bacteria > Bacillati > Actinomycetota > Actinomycetes > Kitasatosporales > Streptomycetaceae > Streptomyces > Streptomyces sp. NPDC096079. Next base: position 213,750 of record NZ_JBEOST010000002.1, on the reverse strand, counting down.
GACGGGAACCTCCGGCGCGGGGCCGTAGCGGGCGGGGAGTCGTCGCTCGCACTTCGCTCCTGCCAAAGCGAAGCGGCCCCCCGCGCCGGAGGCGATCTGGGCGTGGGCGTCGCGCGGTACGTAGGCGAAGTCGGTCACCCCTTCGAACACGCTCGCGCGGCCCAGGAGTTCGAGGATCTCGCCGTCGACGCGCACGCTACAGGCACCGGAGAGGGGAAGCACGACCCATTCGGAATCCCCGCTCTCGAAGGAGTGGTTCTCCCCCGGTCCGAGGGTGAGGACCCTGAGGGCGGAGTACGTCCATCCGGCCCGTCCGGGGTCGATGTCGACGGCGTAGGGCCCGAGGGCGGCGGTCCCCGCGGGGAGGTGGAGGGAGTCGGATCGGTGCTGGTCCATGGGCTGATCCCTACCCCGGTTCCGGCAGGGTGCCGCTGCCCGTCGCGAGGGCTTCGGCGATCTCCGTGGCGTCCGGCATGGCGGAGGAGCAGGCGAGACGGCCGGCGACGATCGCCCCGGCGGCGTTGGCCTGGCGCAGGACCGTGTCGAGGTCGTGTCCGGCGAGGAGTCCGTGGACGAGGGCGCCGCCGAACGCGTCGCCCGCGCCGAGCCCGTTGACGACCTCGACGGGCAGCGGCGGCACCTCGGCGCGGGTGCCGTCGGCGGCGAGCGCGAGGACGCCCGCGGGGCCCTGCTTGACGACGGCGAGCCGGACCGCGCCGGCCGCGAGGAGGGCGCGGGCGGCGGCCTCGGGCTCCCGTTCCCCGGTGGCCACCTCGCACTCGTCGAGGTTGCCGACGGCGACGGTCGCGTGCCGCAGCGCCTCGGCGTAGTAGGGGCGGGCCGCCGCCGGGTCGGTCCAGAACATCGGCCGCCAGTCCAGGTCGAGGACCGTCGTGTCCCGGCCGGACCTGGCCCGCAGGGCCTCCAGGGTCGCGCTGCGGCTGGGTTCGGCGCACAGGCCGGTGCCGGTGGCCCAGAAGACCCGGGCGGCGCGGATCTCGTCGAGGTCCAGCTCCTCGGGCCGGATCTCCAGGTCGGGGGCCCGGGGGCGGCGGTAGAAGTACAGCGGGAAGTCGTCGGGCGGGAAGAGCGCGCAGAAGGTGACGGGGGTGGGCAGCGCGTCGGCCTCGGTCACCCAGCGGTCGTCCACGCCGAAGCCCTTGAGCTCGCGGCGCAGATAGGTGCCGAAGGGGTCGGCTCCGGTGCGGGAGACGAGCGCGGTGCGGCGGTCGAGCCGGGCGGCGGCGACGGCCACGTTGGCCGCGGAACCGCCGAGGAACTTGCGGAAGGTCTCGACCCGGTCGAGTCCGACCCCGGTCTGGAGCGGGTACAGGTCCACGCCGAGGCGCCCCATGGCGATCAGGTCGTACGGCTCCGTCTCCACGCGCCACCTCTCGGTCGGGCCGCCCTCGGTTCCGTCCTCAGGTCTAGTCGTCCGCCCGGAGGCGTGTCAACGATATGTCCGGACATTCGGACGACTCCGGACGGCCGGACCGCTTGACGGTCCTCTCGGGCCGCGGCCAAGGTGGCAGTCATGACGAAGCCGTCGCCGCAGCCGTCGCCAGCGTCCCGGATCCGTGTCGGATCGGCCCCCGACTCGTGGGGGGTGTGGTTCCCCGACGATCCCCGGCAGGTGCCGTGGCAGCGCTTCCTCGACGAGGTGTCCGGCGCGGGCTACACCTGGATCGAGCTCGGTCCGTACGGCTATCTGCCCACCGATCCGGCCGTCCTCGCGGAGGAGACCGCCCGGCGCGGCCTGCGGGTCTCGGCGGGGACCGTCTTCACCGGTCTGCACCACGGCCCGGCCGTCTGGGACCGGACCTGGGCGCACGTCGCGGAGAACGCCGCGCTCGCCCAGGCCGTGGGCGCGGAGCACCTGGTCGTCATCCCCGCCTTCTGGCGGGACGACAGGACGGGCGAGGTCCTGGAGGAGCCCGCGCTCACCGCCGGGCAGTGGCGGGACCTGACCCGGCTGACGGAGCGTCTGGGCCGGGAGGTGCGCGAGCGGTACGGGCTGCGGATCGTGGTCCATCCGCACGCCGACACCCACATCGACGGCGAGGACAGCGTGACCCGCTTCCTCGACGCCACCGACCCGGACGCGGTCGCGCTGTGTCTGGACACCGGGCACTACGCGTACGCCGGCGGGGACAGCGTCAAGCTGATCGAGACGTACGGGGAGCGGATCGGCTACCTCCACCTCAAGCAGGTCGACCCGGACGTCCTGGCCGGGGTGGTCGCCGAGGGGGTGCCGTTCGGTCCGGCCGTGGCCCGGGGGGTGATGTGCGAGCCGCCGTCCGGGGTGCCCGCGCTGGAACCGGTGCTCGCCGCCGCCTCGGCCCTGGACGTGGACCTGTTCGCGATCGTGGAGCAGGACATGTACCCGTGCGCGCCGGACGTCCCGTACCCGATCGCGCTGCGCACCCGGCGCTTCCTCCGCTCGTGCGGGGTGTGAGCGGCGCATACCGCTCTGACCAGCGGTGACGCACGCGGACACTCCGGTGGGCTCCTGTGCCGTTTCCGTCACGCTTGTCTCTGTTACGCGGGCTTTGCGTCACAGGCGTTCGACAGCCGCTCTCCTCCTGTCGGAAGGGGCGTTGCACCGGGCACAGGCTGATCAACCGCCCGCCCGCAGCGCCCCCGAACGGCACCCCCGCCGCCGCTGCGCGGCGCGCAGGGAGGTACCCGGCATGACGAACAGCAGGCTCTGGTCGTACAAGGACATCGCCGCACACATCAAGGTGCAGCCCGACACGGTCCGCTCCTACCGGAAGCACGGGCTTCTTCCGGCGCCGGACCACGTGGAGTCGGGCAAGCCCTTCTGGTACGCGGAGACGATCCACGCCTGGGTCGCCGGCCGCCCGGGCAACCGGGCCCGCCGCGACTGAACCCGCGGCGCGCCGGCCGCCGACGACGCCGGGCCCCGGAGCGTTCCGGGGCCCGGCGTCCCTCCGTGGGGGGAGTCCCGGGGCGGATCAGACGATGCGGATCAGAAGATCAGGTCGTAGACGTTCCAGCCGGGGCCGACGTACGTGCGGGTGGGGCCGGGCACGAGGGCGCCGGCCTTGATGACGCCCTGGTACAGCCAGAGGCGGCCGGCGCCGTCCCGGGCGACGACGTCGGGGTAGTCGCGGCGGCCGAGGTCGCCGGTGCCGGCGACGGCCGTGTACGCGTTCCAGCCGGCGCCGATCCGCAGCCGCTGCCGGAAGGGGTAGCCCTCGGGGTCGCCCGCGCTGCCGGTCTCGTCGTACTTCCACAGCACGCCGGCGGCGTCCCGGGCGAGGGGCCCGCCGGCGTACCCCTTGAGGCTGTTGTAGACGTTCCAGCCGGCGCCCACCCGGACCCGCGGGCGGAACGGCGCGGCGCTGCCGTAGTTCCTCTCGTAGACCCACAGGACGCCGTCCCGGTCGCGGGCCACCAGGGAGCCGCCGAGGCGCCCGGCGAGCGCGGTGTAGATGTTCCAGCCGGCGCCGACCTTCGTGCGGGGCGCGAAGGGGGCGGCCGGGTTGCCGGTTCCCTTGTAGTACCAGAGGACACCGGCCCTGTCCCGGGCGACCAGGTCGCCCACGCCGTTCGACATCGTGGCGGAGACCGGGACGACGGCGGTGTAGACGTTCCATCCGCCGCCCACCTTCCGGCGCGGCTTGAACGGCTTGTCGGGCCGGCTCGTGCCCTCGTACCGCCAGAGCACCCCGTCCTTGTCGCGGGCGTGCAGGGCGCCGACGAGGTTCGGCTCGGGGGTGCCGAGGACGAAGTCGAGTCCGGCCTCGCCCCGGGCGACCACCGCGCCCGTGGAGTCGGCCAGTTCCACGGGCGCGTCGAGGGATCCGACCCACGCCTGGTCCGAGGAGGTGTCGATCGTCACCGCGTACGTCAGGGTGGACCCGGCCTGTGCGACGGGCAGCTTGAGCCGTACCGGGTGCGGATAGTCCTCGCCGTCGACCCACGGCGAGTCCCAGGCGCAGGCCGCGAACGCCCCGCCGTTCACCGCGCAGGTGGAGTGCAGCGCCGCTGCCAGCCGGAGCGGGCTGGGGCCGGCCGGCGGGAACGCCGTCACGGGGAGGGCGAGGGCGGCGCGCACCGGGCCGGTCACCCCGGCCGGCAGGGTGACCTCGAGTCGCAGCGTCACGGGCCCTTCCGTGCCCGCCGGGACCGTCAGCCTGCCCCCCTCCTGGACGACGGTCCCCACCTCGGCCGTCGTGGCCGGCGCGGCGGGCGGAGTGGCCGCGGCCGCTCCCCCCGGCGCCAGCGGGCCGATGCCGGCGACGAGTGCCGTCGCCAGGGCCAGAGCCGTACGCGTGCGTGCCATGGATCCCTCCGGGATGCCTACTCAACCGCGCAACGAGGTGGTTTCCCTCCACCTCCCGGACACCTCTTCGACATCCGGGTCCGGCGAAAGGTTGTGCCCGTCCGTCTCACTGATGCCGAAGCGGTCGTGGAAGCGGCGCAGCGGGGCCGGGGCCCACCAGGTGAGGCGGCCGGTCAGCTTCATCACGGAGGGGACGAGCAGGCTGCGGACGACCATCGCGTCCATGAGGACGGCGAGGGCGACGCCGAGTCCGAGCATCTTGGTGTTGGTCACGCGGGAGGTGCCGATGGCGACCATGACGACGGCGAGGATCACGGCGGCGGCGGTGATCAGACCGCCGGTGTGGCGCAGCCCGAAGCGGACGGAGTGCTCGTGGTCGCCGGTGGCGTCGTACTCCTCCTTGATGCGGGAGAGCAGGAACACCCCGTAGTCCATGGAGAGTCCGAAGGCGACGCAGAACATGAGGACGGGCAGCGTGGTCTCGATGTCCCCGGTGGAGGTGAAGCCGAGGAGTCCGGCGAGGTGTCCCTCCTGGAAGACCCAGACGACGGCGCCGAACATCGCGGTGAGGCTCAGGGCGTTGAGGAGGACGGCCTGGACGGGGACGACGAGGCTGCCGGTGAGCAGGAAGACGAGGAGCAGGGTGACGAGGACGATGATCCCGGCCGCCCAGGGCAGGCGGTCGCCGATGGCGTCCTTGGAGTCGACGAGGACGGCGGCCGGTCCGGTGACGGAGGTCGCGAACGGGGCCTCCGCGGCGCGCAGTTCCCCGACGACCCGCTGGGCGCCGGCGCCGACGGTCTCGCCCTCGGGGACCACGGTGAAGTAGGCGGAGCCGCTGCCGTCGGTGACGGGTCCCTCGGCCCGGCCGACGCCGTCGAGGGCGGCGATGCGGTCGCGGTATCCGGCGTACTGCGCGGGCGTGGCCGTCCCCTCGGCGAGGACGGTGAGGCCGCCGCCCGGGTTCCCCGGGAAGCCGTCCCGCAGCTGGTCCTGGACGACGCGGGAGGAGGCGGTGACGGGGAGCTGGCGGTCGTCCGCGGTGCCGAACTTCACGCCGAGGAAGGGCAGTCCGAGGAGGACGAGCCCGGCGGTGGTGACGATCGCGAAGACGGGCGCCCGGCGCATCACGAGGGCGGCGGCCCTGCCCCAGCCCGCCCCGGCGCCTTCGTCCCGGCCCGCGCCGGCCGTGTCCTGCGCGGCGGTCCGGCCCCGGCGCAGGAGGCGCCGCAGGTCGAGGGCGTTGACCCGGTCGCCGAGCAGCACGAGGGCGGCCGGGAGCAGGGTGAGCGCGGCGGTGGCGGCGAGCAGGACGACCGCGATCCCGGCGTACGCGAAGGAGCGCAGGAAGTACTGCGGGAAGACGAGCATCGCGGCGAGCGAGACGGCGACGGTCAGGGCGGAGAAGAGCACGGTCCGCCCGGCGGTGCGCAGCGTCGTGCGGACGGCGGTGTACGTGTCGGCGCCGGCCGCGAGCTCCTCGCGGTAGCGGCGGACGACGAACAGGGCGTAGTCGATGGCGAGTCCGAGCCCGAGGGCGGTCGTCAGGTTCTGCGCGAAGACGGAGACGTCGGTGAACTCGGTGATGCCGCGCAGGACGGCGTTGGTGCCGAGGATGGCGACGATGCCGACGCCGAGCGGCAGGAGGGCGGCGACGGCGCTGCCGAAGACCATGACGAGCAGGACGAGGGTGAGGGGCAGGGCGATGAGCTCGGCCCGCAGCAGGTCCTCCTGGATGACCGTCTGCATCTCGTGGCGGACGGCGAGCCCGCCGCCGAGGGAGACCTCGACGGGGCCGTGGGTGCCCTCGTAGGCGGGGGCGATCCGGTCGAGGACGGCGGCGGCGTCCTTCTCCTCGCCGGCGATCCGGGCGGCGATCACGGCCTGGCGGCCGTCCTCGGAGCGGAGGGCGGGCGAGCCGGTGGACCAGTAGGAGCCGACGCCGTCGACGCCGGGCTCGGCGTCGAGCCGCTCGGCGAGCCGCCGGGCCTCGGCGGCGACGGCAGGGGCGTCGACCCCGGCGGCACCGGCGTCGACGAGCAGCAGCACGTTCGGCTGGGAGCCGGGGAACCGGTGCTCCAGGGCCTCGGTGGCGTACGTGGACTCGGCGGCCGGGTCCTCCCAGCCGCCGCTGCCCATGCGGTCCGCGACACCGCCGCCGGCGAGGACGGCGAGGGCGGTGAGCACCAGGGCCACCAGGAGGGTGAGGCGTGGCCTGGCGGTCACGAACCGCGTCCATCCCCCGCCGCGCCCCGCACCGGAGACGGCTTTCTTGACTTCGGACATGACGCGGTGTCCCCTTCACCGTGGCCCCTGCACGCGCTTCCCGGCAGGTCGCAGGGGCCGCCCATTGCCATAGACTGGCAAACACGAGTGATCACTCGCGTTTTCTAAGAATGCGAGCGACCTCTCGTGTTTGTCAAACGTGTTGAGGAGACCTGGGGACAGTCATGTCCGAAGAACCGAAGCCGCGCCGGCGCCAGGCACGCGGCGAGCGCCGCATCGCGCAGCTGCTCCAGGCCGCCGCGAACGTCTTCTGCGCGTACGGGTACACGGCGACCAGCACCAACGCGATCGCCCGGGAGGCGAGCGTCTCGCCCGGCACGCTCTACCAGTACTTCCCGAACAAGGAGGCCATCGCGATCGAGCTCGGCGAGCGCCTCCTGAGCGAGATGCGGGAGGCCCACGGCCAGGCGTTCACCCCGGCGAACCTGACCCTGCCGCTGCCCGAGATGCTGGACGTCGTGGTCGACCCGATGATCGCGTTCAACTGCGAGAACCCCGTCTTCCTCGCCCTCATGCACGGCTCCGAGGTGCCCGGCAGGATCGCCGAGGAGCACGACGCCCTGCACGCCAACCTGCTCAACTCGGTGCGGGACGTGATCGCGCACTTCGCCCCGGAGCTGACCCCGGAGGAGCGCGCCAGGATCGCCGACATGACCTTCGCGATCTTCAAGGGCGGACTCGGTCTCGTCCTGGCCGCGCCCGAGGGGCCCGAGCGCGACGCGACGATCGCCGAACTGAAGACGGTCCTCCTCCGCTACCTCTCCCCGCTGGTCGAGTCCCCCCGCTGACCGGGAGGAGCGGTCACCACGACTCCGAGCGGCCGACCGACTCCGCGGGCAGCGCCTTCTCGCCCGCCCGCGCCCGCAGCTTCAGGGCCAGCAGCGGGAAGACCAGCACGGAGAGCATGCCGGCCCCGACGAGCGCGGCCGCCTCGCCGGCCGTCATCTCCTTGTCGTCCACGCCGATGGTGGTGATCGCGACCACGAGCGGCAGCGCCGTGGAGCCGTAGAGGACGAGCCCGCCCCGGTCCCGGCGGTCGAGGTCGCGCGGGGCCAGGAACCAGATCGGCCCGCCGCGCACGACCAGGAAGAGCAGCAGGAAGACCGGCAGCAGGAGCAGGGTCCTGCCGCCGCCGAGGAGCGAGTCGAGGTCGAACTCGATCCCGGTGACGACGAAGAAGACCGGGACCAGGAAGCCGAAGCCCACGCCCTCGACCTTCTCCAGGATCTCCGGTCCCGAGTCGGGCGCGGCCCCGGTCAGCACGAGCCGGGTGATGAGCCCGGCCGCGAAGGCGCCGAGCAGCACGTCGAGGCCGAGCGCCGTCGACGCGCCGAGCATCAGGGCGAGCAGCAGGAAGACGAAGCGGACCGCGAACTGCCCGCTGCTGTGCAGGGTCTTGGCGATGACGTTCGAGAACCAGGGCGGGCGGGGCCGCAGCGCCCAGAGGACGGCCGCCGCCGTGAGCGCGGCGAAGACGGCGAGGAGGGCGGTGGATTCGGCGGCGCCCCGCCCGCTGAGCAGCAGCGCCATGGCGATGATGGGGCCGAACTCGCCGACCGCGCCGAAGGCCATGACGACCGAGCCGAACCGCCCGTGGAGGTCTCCGGCGTCCCGCAGCACCGGCAGGACCGTGCCGAGGGCGGTGCTGGTCAGGGCGACGCCGATGAAGACGCCCTTGGTGTAGCCGCCGCCGAGCAGGACGCCGGTGGCGAGTCCCAGGGCGAGGGCGATGACCCAGGCCCACACGGAGCGCCTGAGGGTGTCGCCGCGGACCTTGCCGAACTCGATCTCGTACCCGGCGAGGAAGATCAGCATGGTCAGGCCGAGCTGGGAGAGTCCGTCGATCAGCGCGTCCGGGTGGGCCCAGTCCAGGACGTCGGGGCCGATGAGGATGCCGAGCAGGATCTCGAAGATGACGAGGGGCACGGGGAGCCTGCGCCCCACCCCGTAGGCCAGCAGCGGCGCCAGGACGGCGATCGCCATGATCAGGATGAGCGTGCTCCCCGAATGTGACATATCGGGTATTTACCATGGGACCTGGCGGGACGCCGGGTCGCACGCGACGGAGGGGCGACTGGATTAATACCCCCCAGGGGTATAATCTCGATACCGTACGACCCTGAACCCCCAGGAGGAGAGCGCCATGTCCGCAGAGACGAAGACCGAACTCACCACCGTCTACCAGGTCAAGGGCATGACCTGCGGCCACTGCGAGGGCGCGGTGTCGAGCGAGATCTCCGAGCTCCCCGGCGTCTCCGCGGTCACGGCCGTCGCCAAGACCGGCGAGGTCACCGTCGTCTCCGACGCCCCCCTCGACCGCGAGGCCGTCGCCGCCGCCGTGGACGAGGCCGGCTACGAGCTGGTCTGACCGCCTCCCGGACAAGCCGCGCAGGGCCGTACCGTTGCCTGGTACGGCCCTGCTCCCGTTGGGAAACCCCATGCCAAGCACCACGGTCACCGAGCTGACGATCGGCGGGATGACCTGCGCCTCCTGCGCCGCCCGCGTCGAGAAGAAGCTCAACCGGATGGACGGCGTCACCGCCACCGTCAACTACGCCACGGAGAAGGCGCACGTCGAGCACGCGCCGGACGTCGACGTCGACGCGCTGATCGCCACCGTCGTGAAGACGGGCTACACCGCGGACGTACCCCTGCCACCGGCGCCGGAGCAGGAGGAAGAGGCGGCGGAGGACCCCGAACTCGCCTCCCTCCGGCAGCGGCTCACGGTCTCCGCGCTGCTGTCCGCGCCGGTCGTCCTGCTCGCCATGGTCCCCTCGCTCCAGTTCGACAACTGGCAGTGGCTCTCGCTCACCCTCGCCTCCCCCGTCGTCGTCTGGGGCGGCCTGCCCTTCCACCGGGCCGCCTGGACCAACCTCCGGCACGGCGCCGCCACCATGGACACGCTCGTCTCGGTCGGCACCCTCGCCGCCTACGGCTGGTCCCTCTGGGCCCTCTTCCTCGGCGACGCCGGCATGCCCGGCATGCGCCACGGCTTCGACCTCACCGCCGACCGCGCCCACGCCTCCTCCTCGATCTACCTGGAGGTCGCCGCCGGGGTCGTCACCTTCATCCTCCTCGGCCGCTATCTGGAGGCCCGCGCCAAGCGGAAGGCGGGCGCCGCCCTGCGCGCCCTGATGGACCTCGGCGCCAAGGACGTGGCCGTGCTCAGGGACGGCCGGGAGGTGCGCGTCCCGGTCGGCGAGCTCCGCACCGGAGACCGCTTCGTCGTGCGCCCCGGGGAGAAGATCGCCACCGACGGCACCGTCGCCGAGGGCGCCTCCGCCGTCGACGCCTCCCTGCTCACCGGCGAGTCGCTGCCCCTGGACGTCACGCCCGGCTCCGCCGTCACCGGCGGCTGCCTCAACGTCTCCGGCCGGCTCGTCGTCGAGGCCACCCGCGTCGGCGCGGACACCCGGCTCGCCCGGATCGCGAAGCTCGTCGAGGACGCGCAGAGCGGCAAGGCCGAGGTGCAGCGGCTCGCCGACCGGATCTCCGCCGTCTTCGTCCCCGTGGTGCTCCTCATCGCCCTCGGCACCCTCGTCACCTGGCTCCTCGCGACCGACGACGTCACCGCCTCCTTCACGGCCGCCGTCGCCGTCCTGATCATCGCCTGCCCCTGCGCCCTCGGCCTCGCGACCCCGACCGCCCTCATGGTCGGCACCGGCCGCGGCGCCCAGCTCGGCATCCTCATCAAGGGCCCCGAGGTCCTGGAGTCCACCCGCCGCGTCGACACCGTCGTCCTCGACAAGACCGGCACCGTCACCACCGGCCGGATGCGGCTGACGGGCGTGCACCTGCACGGCGGGCGGTACGGGACGGACTCCGCCGACGAGACCGAGCTGCTGCGGCTCGCGGGCGCCCTGGAGCACTCCTCCGAGCACCCGGTCGCCCGCGCGATCGCCGCCGGAGCCGCGGAGCGCTGCGGGGAGCTGCCCACGCCGAAGACCTTCGAGAACGTCCCCGGGCTCGGCGTGCGCGGCTCCGTCGACGGCCGGCTCGTCCTCGTCGGACGCGCCGCCCTCCTGGCGGCCGAGGGCGTCGAGGCGCCCGCGACGACCGAGCCCGGCGCCGTCCACGTCGCCTGGGACGGGGTCGCCCGGGGCACCCTGACCGTCGCCGACACCGTCAAGGACACCAGCGCCGAGGCGGTCGCCCGGCTGCGCGCCCTGGGCCTGCGGCCGGTCCTGCTCACGGGCGACCACCGGGCGGTGGCGGAGGCCGTGGCGGCCGAGGTGGGCATCGACGAGGTGATCGCGGAGGTGCTGCCCGAGGAGAAGGCCGAGGTGGTCCGCCGGCTCCGGGCCGAAGGCCGTACGGTCGCGATGGTGGGCGACGGGGTGAACGACGCCGCCGCGCTCGCCGGTGCCGACCTCGGGCTCGCCATGGGGACGGGCACCGACGCGGCCATCGAGGCGAGCGACCTGACCCTGGTCCGGGGCGACCTGCGGGTCGCGGCGGACGCCATCCGGCTGGCCCGGCGGACCCTGGCGACGATCCGGGGGAACCTCGTCTGGGCCTTCGGCTACAACGTCGCCGCGCTCCCCCTCGCGGCGGCCGGACTGCTCAACCCGATGATCGCGGGCCTGGCCATGGCCTTTTCGTCCGTCTTCGTCGTATCCAACAGCCTTCGTCTGCGGCGGTTCACGTGAATTCACTTACGCGTGACGCACAGGACCTTCACAAAGAGATCTAGATCACAGATATTGGGGGGTAACCATCTGGGCTGTTCGCGAGTCTAAGTGGGCGATGCCAAGAACGTCTTGGGGGACGTTCATGGGATGTCTTGGGGGACGTCCCAGGCAAGCGCGGCCGGGGCACGTGCACCGGGGAGCTTTGAGCGGCCCTCCCGTACGTGCCCCCGGCAGACCCGCGCACCAGACGCCCGGCCAGGATCCCGTGGGGGGAATCCGCACCGGGACATGGAAAGCGCCCCGCTCGCCGACCCGTGGGGGGATCGGTGGCGGGGCGCTTTTCGCTTGGGCGACCGTGCGGTCAGCGGCCTCAGCGGGCCTCGACCGGGACGAAGTCGCGAAGGACCTCACCCGTGTAGATCTGGCGCGGGCGGCCGATGCGGGAACCCGGCTCCTTGATCATCTCGTGCCACTGGGCGATCCAGCCGGGAAGGCGGCCGAGGGCGAAGAGGACCGTGAACATCTCGGTCGGGAAGCCCATGGCGCGGTAGATCAGACCCGTGTAGAAGTCCACGTTCGGGTAGAGGTTGCGCGAGACGAAGTACTCGTCGGAGAGCGCGTGCTCCTCCAGCTTCAGCGCGATGTCGAGCAGCTCGTCGGACTTGCCGAGGGCCGAGAGGACATCGTGCGCCGCCGCCTTGATGATCTTGGCGCGCGGGTCGAAGGACTTGTACACCCGGTGGCCGAAGCCCATCAGGCGGACGCCGTCCTCCTTGTTCTTCACCTTGCGGATGAAGGAGTCGACATCGCCGCCGTTGGCCTTGATGCCCTCCAGCATCTCCAGGACCGACTGGTTGGCGCCACCGTGCAGCGGGCCCCACAGGGCCGAGATGCCGGCGGAGATCGAGGCGAACATGTTCGCCTGCGAGGAGCCGACCAGACGCACGGTGGAGGTCGAACAGTTCTGCTCGTGGTCCGCGTGCAGGATCAGCAGCTTGTCGAGCGCGTTGACGACGACCGGGTCCAGGTCGTACTCCTGCGCCGGGACCGAGAAGGTCATGCGCAGGAAGTTCTCGACGTACCCGAGGTCGTTGCGCGGGTAGACGAAGGGGTGGCCGATCGACTTCTTGTACGCGTACGCCGCGATCGTCGGCAGCTTGGCGAGCAGCCGGATCGTGGACAGGTGACGCTGCTGCTCGTCGAACGGGTTGTGGCTGTCCTGGTAGAAGGTGGACAGCGCGGAGACCACCGAGGACAGCATCGCCATCGGGTGGGCGTCCCGCGGGAAGCCGCGGAAGAAGTTCTTGACGTCCTCGTGGACCAGCGTGTGCTGCGTGATCTCGTTCTTGAAGGTCGACAGCTCGTCGACCTTGGGCAGCTCACCGTTGATCAGCAGGTACGCCACCTCAAGGAAGGTGGAGCGCTCGGCCAGCTGCTCGATGGGGTAGCCGCGGTACCGCAGAATGCCCTGCTCACCATCGAGGTAGGTGATGGCGGATTTATAGGCGGCGGTGTTGCCATATCCGCTGTCCAGGGTGACCAGACCGGTCTGGGCTCGGAGTTTGCCGATGTCGAAGCCCTGGTCGCCGACGGTGCTCTCGACCACCGGGTAGGTGTATTCACCGTCCGCGTACCGCAGTACTACAGAGTTGTCGCTCACGTCATCCCTCACCGACGTAGTGCCTCTTCTTCGAGGTGCCCTGACTGTCTCTACCATCCCCCATTTGGCTCAGGAGAGTGCACTCGGGGTCGCTCATTGGGCCATTTGGCGGCACTCAGTGCCGCCAACCTTCATATCCTGCCCCCTTCGCCCCGGTTCCGGTAGCCCTCCGTGATCTTTCACACGAGGGCGTCCCCTGTGAGCCGATGGGCGAGTGCGGTAAAGCGCCTGCCCGCCGAGACCGTACGGACCGCCTGGGCGATCGCCCGGCGGGAGCCGACCAGGACGACCAGCTTCCGGGCCCGGGTCACGGCCGTGTAGAGCAGGTTCCGCTGGAGCATCATCCAGGCGCTCATGGTGACCGGAATCACCACCGCCGGATACTCGCTGCCCTGCGAGCGGTGGATGGTGACCGCGTACGCGTGGGCCAGTTCGTCCAGCTCGTCGAAGTCGTACGCCACCTCCTCGTCCTCGTCCGTCCGCACGGTCAGCCGCTGCTCGACGGCGTCCAGCGCCGTGACGACGCCGACCGTACCGTTGAAGACCCCGTTGGCCCCCTTCTCATAGTTGTTCCGAATCTGGGTCACCTTGTCGCCGACCCGGAAGACCCGGCCGCCGAACCGCTTCTCCGGAAGGTCGGGCCGGGCCGGGGTGATCGCCTGCTGGAGCAGACCGTTGAGCGAGCCCGCGCCCGCAGGACCCCGGTGCATCGGGGCGAGGACCTGGACGTCCCGGCGGGGATCGAGGCCGAACTTGGCCGGAATCCGACGGGACGCGACGTCCACGGCGACCCGGGCGGCGTCCTCCGTCTCCTCCTCGACGAAGAGGAAGAAGTCCGGCAGCCCCTGCGTGAGGGGCGGAGTGCCGGCATTGATCCGGTGCGCGTTGGTGACCACCCCGGACTGCTGCGCCTGCCGGAAGATCCGGGTCAGCCGCACGGACGGTACGGGGCTGCCGGAGGCCAGCAGGTCGCCGAGGACCTCGCCGGCACCCACCGACGGCAGCTGGTCGACGTCCCCCACGAGCAGCAGATGGGCACCCGGTGCCACCGCCTTGACCAGCTTGTTCGCGAGGAGCAGGTCGAGCATGGACGCCTCGTCGACGACGATCAGATCGGCGTCGAGCGGCCGGTCCCGGTCGTAGGCCGCGTCCCCGCCCGGCTTCAGCTCCAGGAGCCGGTGGACGGTGGAGGCCTCGGCGCCGGTCAGCTCGGCGAGCCGCTTGGCGGCCCGGCCGGTGGGCGCGGCCAGCACCACCTTGGCCTTCTTGGCGCGGGCCAGCTCCACGATCGAGCGGACCGTGAAGGACTTGCCGCAGCCGGGGCCCCCGGTGAGCACGGCGACCTTGCGGGTGAGGGCGAGCCGCACGGCCTCCTCCTGCTCGGGCGCGAGAGAGGCCCCCGTGCGGTCCGCGAGCCAGGCCAGCGCCTTGTCCCAGGCCACGTCCCGGAAGGCCGGCATCCGGTCCTCCCCGGTCCGCAGGAGCCGCCGCAGCTGGCCGGCGAGGGACAGCTCGGCCCGGTGGAAGGGGATCAGGTACACGGCGGTGACGGGCACGCCCTCGGGGCCGGGCACGGTCTCCCGTACGACTCCCTCGGGATCGAGGGCCAGCTCGCCGAGACACTCGATGACGAGCCCGGTGTCGACCTGGAGCAGCTTCACGGCATCGGCGATCAGCCGCTCCTCCGGCAGGAAGCAGTGGCCCTGGTCACTGGACTGCGACAGCGCGTACTGCAGACCGGCCTTCACCCGGTCGGGGCTGTCGTGCGGGATGCCGACGGACTGGGCGATCTTGTCGGCGGTGAGGAAGCCGATGCCCCACACGTCGGCGGCGAGCCGATAGGGCTGGTTCCGGACGACGGAGATGGAGGCGTCCCCGTACTTCTTGTAGATCCGCACGGCGATGGACGTGGACACCCCGACCCCCTGGAGGAAGACCATCACCTCCTTGATCGCCTTCTGCTCCTCCCAGGCCGCGGTGATGTTCTTCGTCCGCTTGGGCCCGAGCCCGGGCACCTCGATCAGCCGGGCCGGGGCCTCCTCCAGGACGTCGAGGGTGTCGAGACCGAAGTGCTGGGTGATGCGGTCGGCGAAGACGGGCCCGATGCCCTTGACGAGACCGGACCCCAGATAGCGCCGGATGCCCTGGATGGTGGCGGGAAGGACCGTCGTGTAGTTGTCGACGGTGAACTGCTTCCCGTACTGCGGATGCGACCCCCACCGCCCCTCCATCCGCAGCGACTCCCCCGGTTGCGCGCCGAGCAGCGCCCCGACCACCGTGAGCAGGTCCCCGGCCCCCCGCCCGGTGTCGACCCGGGCGACGGTGTAGCCGCTCTCCTCGTTGGCGTAGGTGATCCGCTCCAGGACACCAGTCACTTCACAAACACCCTGGCGGCTGCCTTGCTGCGACTCAGCTCCCCTACCGGGCATGCCTCACCTGGCTTCCTACGTCTCCGACACCTGGGAGGCTATCGCCCGCCACCGACAGAGCGGCCGTCTCGTCGTCTCTCGCAGCCACAGGTGTGATGGGATCGCCGGCATGACAGATTGGCCGCAACTCAGCCACGCCTACGGCTCGGCAGAAGACATACCCGCCCTGCTGGCGCGCATCGCGACCGAGCCCAAGCCAGAGCTCTGGAACGACCTGTGGTCCGCACTCTGCCATCAGGGCAGCGTCTACTCGGCCAGCTTCGCAGCGCTGCCCTGGCTGGCCGACATGGCCGACAACGAAGACCGAGGTCAGGCCGTGAACGCCCTGAACCTGGCGGGCGCCATCATGGCCGGCGCCGAGCAGTCGCACGGAGCCGGCAATGTCCGCACACAGCACTCGGCGGAAATCGCGACCCTGCTGGCATCGGTGAACCGCCATCTCCGGACCGCGACCCACCGCACCGAGTACATCGATCTCCTGGAGTCCATGCTCGGCTTCGAGGGCGTCGAGGGGTGGAGCGAGGGCCTGGCATGGGGGCTCGGGAACGAGGAGTTCGAAGTCTCCTGTCCCGGCTGCGAAACCGATCTGTTCATCGTCCTCGGTGAACGCGGGTTCTTCTGCACCAGCGAGGACTACGCGTTGTCGGACGACAACATCGAGACCCGACCACTTCGACCGACGAGCCCCGCAGGTCTGGAAGGCCTCGGTCGACGTCTCCACGACATCGCGCTCACCGACGGTCAACACGACGTCGCACACATGCTGACCTTCGTCTTCGGGAGCGCGACCTGCCCGGACTGCGAAACCGACTTCTCCGTGGCCGACCAGGTCAGGGCCGACTAGGCGGGCCCCCAGTAGGCCCGGACTCCGCGAAACCCGGCACCGCACAAGGCTCTGGACGGCTTTGCTCGACCACGTCACGAACCCCTTGTGACGCAGGTGGCTTTGGCTTGGTGAAGTGGGATCCGCTCCAGAACACCTTCGAGCACTGCGAGCCCGCGCCCCTGACCCTCGTTGGACATGCACCGACCTTGACCACGGAGCGTGGCGCGCGGGGAGAGCTGGAGCCCACGCGCCGGGACTGGGAAGCCCGTAGGGCCGTCCAGCGCGGCGGGAACGCCAAGTGATCGCCGGCCTCACACCGCCCGGAACGCCTCCAGGGTCTCCTCTAGGAGCTGGACGCCGTCCGTCGACCAGAGTTCGTCGTTGAAGAGTTCCACCTCGACCGGGCCCGTGTAGCCGGCCTTCTCCACCAGGGTGGTCCAGGCCGCGAGGTCGATCGCGCCCGTGCCCAGCTGGCCCCGGCCGTTGAGGACTCCGGCCGGGAGGGGGGTGGTCCAGTCGGCGAGCTGGAACGAGTGGATGCGGCCCGCCGCGCCCGCGCGTTCCACCGCCGCCGGGGCCCGGTCGTCCCACCACAGGTGGTACGTGTCGACCGTGACGCCGACCTGGGAGGCCGGGAAGTTCTCCGCGATCTCCAGGGCCTGGTCGAGGGTCGAGACCGCGCACCGGTCGGAGGCGTACATGGGGTGCAGGGGCTCGATGGCCAGGCGGATTCCGCGTTCGCCCGCGTAGGGCGCCAGGGTGCCGATCGCCTCCGTGATGCGGGCCCGCGCGGTCGGCAGGTCCGGGCAGGCCGGGGTGAGGCCGCCGGAGACCAGGACCAGGGTGTCCGTGCCGAGCGTCACCGCCTCGTCGATCGCCGCGCGGTTCTCCGCCTCCCAGCCGTCCGAGGTGAAGAAGCCGCCCCGGCAGAGGGTGGTGACGGTCAGGCCCGCGTCCCGTACGAGATCGGCGGCGGCCCGCGTCCCGTACGCCCGGACCGGTTCGCGCCAGAGGCCCACGCCGGGGACGCCCAGCCGGAGGCAGTGCTGGACCAGTTCGGGCAGGGTCAGCTGCTTCACCGTCATCTGGTTGATGCTGAAGCGGTCCGGGTTCACTGCGCCACTCCGTACACGGTGAGGAGCGCGCGCATCCGGGACTCCGCGCGCGCCGGGTCGGGGAACAGGCCCAGGCCGTCGGCCAGTTCGTAGGCGCGGGCCAGGTGCGGCAGCGAGCGGGCGGACTGCAGGCCGCCGACCATCGTGAAGTGGTCCTGGTGGCCCGCCAGCCAGGCGAGCAGGACCACGCCCGTCTTGTAGAAGCGGGTGGGCGGCTCGAAGAGGTGCCGGGAGAGGGCGACGGTGGGGTCGAGCGTCCTGCGGAAGCCCTCGACGTCTCCCGTGTCGAGGATCCGCACCGCCTCCGCCGCCAGCGGGCCCAGGGGGTCGAAGACGCCCAGGAGGGCGTGGCTGAAGCCCTGTTCGTCCCCCGCGATCAGCTCCGGGTAGTGGAAGTCGTCGCCGGTGTAGCAGCGGACGCCCTCCGGGAGGCGGCGGCGCAGCTCGACCTCGCGCCGGGCGTCGAGCAGCGAGACCTTGATGCCGTCGACCTTGTCGGGGTGGGCCGCGATCACGTCGAGGAAGGTCTCGGTGGCCCGGTCGAGGTCCGTCGAGCCCCAGTAGCCGTCGAGCGCCGGGTCGAACATCGGGCCGAGCCAGTGGAGGACGACGGGCTCGCTCGCCTGGCGGAGCAGATGGCCGTAGAGGCCGAGGTAGTCCTCGGGGCCCTGGGCGGCGGCGGCGAGGGCGCGGGAGGCCATGAGGACGGCCTGGGCGCCCGACTCCTCCACCACGGCGAGCTGTTCCTCGTAGGCGGTGCGGATCTCCGGCAGGGTCCCGCCGGTGATCTGGTCGGTGCCGACGCCGCAGGCGATGCGGCCGCCGACCGCCTTGGCCTCGGCGGCGGAGCGGCGGATCAGTTCGGAAGCGCCCGCCCAGTCCAGGCCCATCCCGCGCTGTGCGGTGTCCATGGCCTCGGCGACCCCGAGGCCGTGGGACCAGAGGTGGCGGCGGAAGGCGAGGGTGGCGTCCCAGTCGACGGCGGCGCGGGAGTCGGGGGTGGTGTCGGCGTACGGGTCGGCGACGACGTGCGCGGCGGAGAAGACCGTACGGGAGGTCAGCGGGCCCGTCGCGGAGAGGGCGAGCGGTGCGGTGCGGGGCTCGTACGCGCGCGTGGAGCCGTCCGGGGAGGGCAGCCGGATCGTCACAGGGTCACCTCGGGGACGTCGAGGCGGCGGCCCTCGGCGGCGGACCTGAGGCCCAGTTCGGCGAGCTGGACGCCGCGGGCTCCGGCGAGGAGGTCCCAGTGGTAGGGCTCGTCGAGCGCGACGTGGCGGAGGAACAGCTCCCACTGGGCCTTGAAGCCGTTGTCGAACTCGGCGTTGTCGGGGACCTCCTGCCACTGGTCGCGGAAGGACTCGGTGGCGGGGATGTCGGGGTTCCAGACGGGCTTCGGGGTGGCCGAGCGGTGCTGGACGCGGCAGCCGCGCAGTCCGGCGACGGCGGAGCCGTGGGTGCCGTCGACCTGGAACTCGACGAGCTCGTCGCGGTGGACGCGGACCGTCCAGGAGGAGTTGATCTGGGCGACGGCGCCGCCCTCCAGCCGGAAGACGCCGTACGCGGCGTCGTCGGCGGTGGCGGCGTACGGCTTGCCCTGCTCGTCCCAGCGCCGCGGCACGTGCGTGGCGACGTGCGCGGAGACGCTCGTGACCCGGCCGAAGAGCTCGTGGAGCACGTACTCCCAGTGCGGGAACATGTCGACGACGATGCCGCCGCCGTCCTCCGCGCGGTAGTTCCAGCTGGGGCGCTGGGCGTCCTGCCAGTCGCCCTCGAAGACCCAGTAGCCGAACTCGCCGCGGACGGACAGGATCTCGCCGAAGAAGCCGCCGTCGATGAGGCGCTTGAGCTTGAGCAGGCCCGGGAGGAACAGCTTGTCCTGGACGACGCCGTGCTTGATGCCCTTCGCGTCGGCGAAGCGGGCGAGTTCGAGGGCCCCGGCGAGATCGGCGGCGGTGGGCTTCTCGGTGTAGACGTGCTTGCCGGCGGCGATGGCCCTGGTCAGCGCGTCGACGCGGGCCGAGGTGACCTGGGCGTCGAAGTAGACGTCGACGGAGTCGTCGGCGAGCACGGCGTCGAGGTCGGTGGACCACTCGGTGAGGCCGTGGCGCTCGGCGAGGGCGCGCAGGGCGTGCTCGCGGCGGCCGACGAGGACGGGTTCGGGCCAGAGGACCTCGCCGTTGCCGAGGTCGAGGCCGCCCTGTTCGCGCAGGGCGAGGATCGAGCGGACCAGGTGCTGGCGGTGTCCCATGCGGCCGGTGACGCCGTTCATGGCGATGCGGACTGTCCTGCGTGTCACGAAAGGTTCCTCTCCGGGGTGCTCCGCGCCTTCGCCCCATCCGGAAAGAAAGCGCTTTCTACCGGGGAGGACGCTAGCCTGCCGACAACGCCCCCGACAAGGGCCCTGGAGGTACGCAGCCGATGCTGGAGGTACGCACGCGATGACCGTCACCCTGGCGGACGTGGCCGCCCGCGCCGGGGTCTCCCCCGCCACCGTCTCCCGCGTCCTGAACGGCAACTACCCGGTCGCCGCGTCGACCAGGGAGCGGGTGCTGCGGGCCGTGGACGAGCTGGACTACGTCCTCAACGGCCCCGCGAGCTCCCTCGCCGCCGCCACCTCCGACCTGGTCGGCGTCCTCGTCAACGACATCGCCGACCCGTTCTTCGGGATCATGGCGAGCGCGGCGCAGAGCGCGATCGGCGAGAGCGCCACGGGGCGCGGCGGGGGCGAGAAGCTCGCCGTCGTCTGCAACACCGGCGGCTCCCCCGAGCGCGAGCTGACCTACCTGACGCTGCTCCAGCGGCAGCGGGCCGCGGCGGTGATCCTCATGGGCGGCTCCCTGGAGGACCCGGAGCACCTCGCGGCGACGGCCGGCAAGCTGACCAAGCTGGCGGAGGCCGGGACCCGGGTCGTGCTGTGCGGGCGGCCGCCGGTCGCGGGCGACGCGAGCGCGGCGGCCCTGGTCTTCGACAACAGGACCGGCGCGCGGCTCCTCACCGAGCACCTGCTCGGCCTCGGTCACCGGCGGATCGGTTACGTGGCGGGCCCGGCCGACCGCACCACCACCCGGCACCGCCTGGAGGGACACCGGGACGCGCTCGCGGCGGCGGGGGTGGCGGAGGGGCCGACGGTCCACGGGCCGTACGACCGCGCCTCCGGCCACACGGCGACGGCCGAGCTGCTCGCCCGCGACCCGCACCTCACGGCGGTCGTCGCGGCCAACGACACGGTGGCGCTGGGCGTCTGCGCGGCGCTGCGGGAGCGGGGGCTCTCGATCCCGGGCGACGTGTCGGTGGCGGGCTTCGACGACCTCCCCTTCTCGGTGGACGCGGTCCCGGCCCTCACGACGGTCCGCCTCCCGCTGCACGAGGCGGGCGCACGGGCGGGACGCCTGGCGACGGGCACGGAGGAGCCTCCGGCGGGCGGCCGGGAGACGGTGCCGGGGGAGCTGGTGGTCAGGGGGTCGACGGGGCGTCCGCGGGGGTAGCGGGTCGGGGAGGCCTCGGGGCCCTGACCCCGGGGCGGGTCCGGGCCCTGGGATGCTCCGACCCCGGGGCCCTCGCCCGCGCCTCCGCTTGCGCCCGAACGTCCGAGGCCGGGGCCGAGGCGGCTTCGGGCCGGGGCCGGGGCGGCTTCGGGCCGGGGCCGGGGCGGCTTCGGGCCGGGGCCGGGGCCGAGGCGGCTTCGGGCCGGGGCCGGGGCGCGCACCGGCGCCGGTGCCGGAGGTGACCGCCCAGGCCCCTCGGCCCGGACACGGCCTCGGGCGCCCGGAGGCGCTCCGGCCGCCCCGGGTGGCTAGCTGCCCGGCGTCAGGTCCGTCGCCGCCAGGACCGCTTCGACCGTCTCCTCGATCGTCTGGTGCGCGTTGTCGATCCAGACGCCCTCGCCCGAGAGCTCCTCGCGCATGGCCTCGTCCAGGAAGGCCCAGTTCGTCGTGAGCTTCTTGTGGCGGGCGTTGTTGCGCTCCCAGGCCTTGTCCGGGCCCGGGGCCAGGATCACCACGTGGAGCGGGCCCGACTTCACGTGGGCGCGGTAGAAGTCCAGGTGGGAGCGGCGTACGACCACGTCGTCGAGGACCGGCAGGAAGCCCGCCGCGGCGAAGCTGTCCGCGAGCAGGCAGCCGTTGCGGGCCCGCAGCAGGATCTGGCGGTCCGCCTCCGGGTCGCCGTCCGGGGTCGGCCAGTGGCCGCCCTGGACGATCAGCTCCTGGAGGTGGTCGACCTCGATGTGCGCGGCGCGGGTGAAGCGCGCCGCGAGGGCCGACGCGACCGTGGACTTGCCGCTGCCGGGGATCCCCGCCAGCAGGACGGTGCCGGGGGCGGGTTCGGGGGCGTCGACGGTGATGTGCTCGAAGGTCATGCGGGCCTTTCCTCGCCGGTGGGACGGGGGAACGATAGGGTCGCGGGCTCGACGCGCGCCAGGGGATTCCGTCCCGGGACGCGTCTCGGCGCGAGCGACGTCAGGGCCACTCCGCCGACGCGAAGAGCCGCGCGGCGGCCCGGCGGGGCGGCTCGCCATCGGCCGCTTCGCGAGCGCGACGCCGACGCGGCGGCTGCACGCCATGTGGCGGACCGGTGCGGCGCGCCGCCCGGCGATCCGGGAGACGGTCCGTACGCTCCAGGAGCTCTGGCCCACGATCGCTTCGGCCGGCCGAGGCGGGCGGGAACGATTCCTGCGCGGGTCCTTGACCTGGCAGTTACTTTCGGGCTATCCGTGACTCCTTGGAAGTTTCCTTCAACCCTGCACGGCCGGAAGGAGCATCAGTGCACCACCGCGCCCCCGCCCCCTCCCGACGCACCCTCCTCACGGTGACCGCCGCAGCCGCCGCGGCGGCCGTCACCGGCGTCACGTCCCCCGTCGCCCAGGCCGAGACGAACGACCGGAAGCTCCAGCGGATCATCGACCGGATGACGCTGGAGGAGAAGGTCGGCCAGCTCTTCGTGATGCGGGTCTACGGTCACTCCGCCACCGCCCCCGACCAGGCCGACATCGACGCCAACCTCGCGGAGATCGGCGTCCGCACGGCCGCCGAGCTCGTCGAGCGCTACCACGTGGGCGGCGTCATCTACTTCTCCTGGGCCCACAACACCCGCGACCCGCAGCAGATCGCCGCGCTCTCCAACGGCATCCAGCAGGCGGCGCTCGCCCAGCCCACCCCGGTCCCGGTGCTCATCTCCACCGACCAGGAGCACGGCATCGTCTGCCGGGTCGGCAAGCCCGCCACCCTGCTGCCCGGGGCGATGGCCCTCGGCGCCGGAGGCTCGCACGCGGACGCCCGCAAGGCCGCCGAGATCGCGGGCCAGGAGCTCGCCGCCGTCGGCATCCGGCAGAACTACGCCCCGGTCGCCGACGTGAACGTCAACCCGGCGAACCCGGTCATCGGGGTCCGCTCCTTCGGCTCCGACCCGCAGGCCGTCGCCGGACTCGTCGCCGCCCAGGTGAAGGGCTATCAGCGGGCCGGGGTCGCGGCCACCTCCAAGCACTTCCCGGGCCACGGCGACACCGCCGTCGACAGCCACTACGGCCTGCCGACCATCACCCACACCCGGGACGAGTGGGCCCGGCTCGACGCGCCGCCGTTCCGGTCGGCGATCGCCGCCGGGATCGACTCGATCATGACCGCGCACATCGTGGTCCCCGCGCTCGACCCCAGCGAGGACCCGGCGACGCTGTCCCGGCCCATCCTCACCGGCATCCTGCGCGAGCAGCTCGGCTACGACGGCGTGGTGGTCACCGACTCCCTCGGCATGGAGGGCGTACGCACCAAGTACGGGGACGAGCGCGTCCCGGTCCTCGCCCTCAAGGCCGGGGTGGACCAGCTGCTCAACCCGCCGAGGCTCGACGTGGCCTGGAACGCGGTCCTCAAGGCCGTCAAGGACGGCGAACTGACGGAGGCCCGGCTCGACGAATCGATCCTGCGGATCCTGAAGCTCAAGGCGAAGCTGGGACTCTTCCGGCAGGCGTACGCGACCCGGGCTGCCGTCGACCGGGTCGTCGGCAGCGAGTCCCACCTCGCCCACGCCGACCGGATCGCCGAGGCGACGACGACGCTGCTGCTCAACGAGGACGGGTTCCTGCCGCTGAGCCCGGCCTCGCACCGCTCGGTCCTCGTCGTCGGCGCGGATCCGGCGTCGCCGTCCGGTACGACGGGACCGCCGACCACGACGCTCGCGACCGCCCTCACCGAGCTGGGCTTCACCGCCACGGCGCTGTCGACCGGGATCACCCCGACGGCCGCGCGGATCGAGGAGGCGGTGGCGGCGGCGGCCGGCAAGGACGTCGTGCTCGTCGGCACGTACAACGTCTCCGCGACCAGTCCGCAGCGGACGCTCGTCGCGCGGCTCGTCGCGACCGGGGTGCCGGTCGTGACGGTCGCGATCCGCAACCCGTACGACGTCGCGCGGCTCGGGGGGCAGCGGGCCTCGCTCGCCGCGTACTCCTGGACCGACGTCGAGCTCCGGGCCGCGGTCCGCGTCCTGGCCGGCCGCGCCCGGCCCCGGGGCCGGCTCCCGGTCCCGGTCCAGGACGCGTCCGACCCCACGAAGGTGCTGTACGGGGTGGGGTACGGCCTGTCGTACGACCACTGAGAGGCCCGGGCACGGAACGGCGGGACGCCTGCCCCCACGAGGGTGGGCAGGCGTCCCGCCGCGGTGGCGTTACGGCCTGAGGCCGTGTTCGCGGGTGGCGTCCTCGTCGACCGGGCGGTCGATCCGCGCGTCGAAGCGGGCCAGCGGCTTCGCCGCCGCGACCGCCGGGGCGGGGACCCCGGCCCAGGCCAGGATGCGGGCCGTGGCGTTCTCGCGCTCCGCGTCGACGAGCCCCGCGACGGTCGCGCCGTGGTTGGCGCCCGGCGCGACGTACACGTAGCTGTCGCGCGCTCCCTTGCCGAGGCGGAACTTCTCGGAGCCCCACGGGTCGTTGCCGCCGTAGACGAAGAGCATCTGGCGCGCGTTCTTGCGGACCCAGTCGTCGACGTCGCGCATGGCCTGCGGCTTGAACTTCATGGGGATCTCGCGCGGCACGAAGCTGCTGGCCGGCTGGTAGCCGTAGCGGCTCAGGCCCTTGAGGTGCGGCTGCTTGATGGTGGGCGAGCCGAGCTCGGTCGCCGCCTGGTAGTAGTACGGCGTGTAGTACTCCAGGCCCTGGTCGGTGTACGCGGACCAGCCGGAGTAGGCGTCGATCGTCTCGTAGACGGCGTCGTCGCTCGCGGTCGCCGCGACCGGGATCTGGTCGCAGACGTCCTGGCCGTAGTACTGCCAGAAGCCCCACACGAAGTCGAGGACGACGGCCTCGTACGCCTTGTCGAGCGAGCCGACCGTGTTGAAGGTGGCGCCCTCGGACTCGGCCCAGGCCTTGTACTTCTTCTCCAGCGGCTCGCGGCGGACGAGCGCCTCGCGCTGCAGGGCGTTGAGGCGGTCGCGGCAGTCCTTGGTCCCGACGGTCTCGAAGAACCGGTCGTAGGCCGAGTCCTCCTTGTTGACCACGTCGTTCGGGGCCACGTACGCGACGACGCCGTCCATGTCACGCGGGTAGAAGCGCTCGTAGTACGTGGCGGTCATGCCGCCCTTCGAGGCTCCGGTGGACAGCCACTTCTGGCCGTAGATCCCCTTCAGCGCCTGGAAGATCCGGTGCTGGTCGCTGGCCGCCTGCCAGATGTTCAGCTTCGACCAGTCGGCGGGCTGCGGGCGGGACGGCGTGAAGAAGCGGTACTCCATGGAGACCTGGTTGCCGTCGATGATCCGGGTCGGCTCGGTCCGGCTCGGCGTGGTGGACAGGCCGTAGCCGCTGGTGCGGAAGACGGTGGGGCGGCTCGTGTCCTTGTGGAGGATCGAGATCCGCTGCTGGAACGTCCCCGCCCAGGGGCGGTGGTGGTCGATCGGCTGCTCGTAGTTGAGGACGAAGTAGCGGTAGCCGGCGTACGGCTTCTCCTCGATCAGGCTCATCCCGGGGATCGCCAGGATGCGGTCCTTGATGTCCGTGCTCGTGCTCTGCGAGTCGACGACGGTCGCGCTGCCGGTCTCCGTGTCCGCGGCGGTAGCCACACCGGTCGACCCGACGGTGCCTATGAGCACCGAAAGCGACAGCGCCCATCTCAGCGACTTGCGCATTCACCCTCCCCTTGGTTCACAACGGTGTCGCGAACCTAGCGGGGACAACGTGGGGACCGCCAGACCCAGTTGATCCTTACTCTTGGACTTTCCTGCGCATCAGCACAGGATCCAGCCGGTCGCCGTCCCCCGGCCCGCCACCGAACCGCCCGCCCGGACGCAGCGGTTGAGCGCGTGGACGGTGAGGGGGCCCGCCTGCCGGTCGAAGCGGCCCGAGCGGACGACGGGCCGGCCGCCGCGCGGCTGGAGCGAGACGGCCATCGGGCGGCGCGGGCCCGGCCGGGTGGCGACGGTGACGGCGCAGACGTACTGGCGGGTCCGGTAGAGGCGCAGCTCCCCGGTGGCGAAGGTGATCGTGCGGGTGGGCCGGCCGTGGCAGACGGAGGCGGCGTCGGCGGTCCCGCCGCCGGGCCCGGGCCCGGGGAGGAGGAGCAGGGCCAGGGCGGCGAGCAGCGGGACGAGGACACGGGCGAGGGTCCGGGGCGTACCGGTGTCCGTGGTCATGCGTTCCCCTCCCGGGCGAGTCGTCGTACGGCCGTACGACGCACACGACGCCGGAATGGTTGCCTCCGCATGTACCCGTCGCCCCGAAGGCCGTCACTCAGGTCGCTCGGACCCGCTCCGGCTCCGCCTCCCCGATGAAGGTGTTCCACAGCGACGCGTACCGGCCGCCCAGGGCGAGGAGCTCGTCGTGGGTGCCGTCCTCCGCGACCCGCCCGTGGTCCATGACGACCACCCGGTCGGCGCGCGCGGCCGTGGTCAGCCGGTGGGCGACGACCAGCGTCGTGCGACGGCCCGCGAGCCGGTCGGTCGCCTGGTTGACCTGGGCCTCCGTCGCCAGGTCCAGGGCCGCCGTGGCCTCGTCCAGGAGCAGCACGTCCGGGTCGACGAGCTCGGCGCGGGCGAGGGCGATCAGCTGGCGCTGCCCGGCGGAGAGGTTCCGGCCGCGCTCGGCGACCTCGTGGAGGTAGCCGCCGTCGAGCGTGGCGATCATGTCGTGCGCGCCGACCGCGCGGGCCGCCGCCTCGACCTCGGCGTCGGTCGCCTCGGGACGGCCGTACGCGATGGCGTCGCGGATCGTCCCGGCGAAGAGGTACGCCTCCTGCGGGACGACGCCGAGCCGGTGGCGGTACGCGGTGAGGTCGAGGTCCCGCAGGTCGGTGCCGTCGGCGGTGACCCGGCCGCCCGTCGGGTCGTAGAACCGGGCGACCAGCTTGACCAGGGTGGACTTCCCGGCGCCGGTCTCGCCGACGAAGGCGACGGTCTGCCCGGCGGGGATCCGCAGGTCGATCCCGGTGAGGGCCTCTTCCTCCTGGCCGTACGCGAAGGACACGTCCTCGAAGGCGATCTCGCCGCGCAGCGAGAGGACGTCCAGGGGCGCGTCGGCGGCGGCCGTCGACGTCGGCTCCTGGAGCAGCTCCTGCATGCGCTTCAGGGAGACGGCGGCCTGCTGGTAGCCGTCGAAGACCTGGGAGAGCTGCTGCACCGGGGCGAAGAACAGGTCGATGTAGAGGAGGTAGGCGACGAGGGCGCCGGTGGTGAGGGTGCCGGCCTCGATGCGGTTCGCGCCGACGATCATGACGGCCGCGGCGGCGGCCGAGGACAGCAGGGTCACGAAGGGGAAGTAGACCGAGATCAGCCACTGGCCCCGGACGCGCGCCTCGCGGTACGCGTCGCTGCGCTCCGCGAACCGGGCCGCGCCCGAGCGCTCGCGCCGGAAGGCCTGCACGATCCGGAGGCCGGAGACCGACTCCTGGAGGTCGGCGTTGACGACGCTGATCCGCTCGCGCGCCAGCTCGTACGCCTTCACGCTGGAGCGGCGGAAGTAGTACGTGGCGACGGCGAGGACCGGCAGGGTCGCGAAGACGACCAGGGCGAGCTGGAGGTCGAGCACCAGCAGCGCGACCATGATCCCGAAGAAGGTGACGACCGAGACGAAGGCGGTGACCAGACCCGTCTGCAGGAAGGTCGACAGGGCGTCCACGTCCGTGGTCATCCGGGTCATGATCCGGCCGGTCAGCTCGCGCTCGTAGTAGTCCAGGCCGAGCCGCTGGAGCTGGGCGAAGATCTTCAGGCGCAGCGCGTACAGGACCCGCTCACCGGTGCGGCCCGTCATCCGGGTCTCGGCGGTCTGCGCGACCCACTGCACGAGGACGGTGACCAGGGCGAGCGCGGAGGCCGCCCACACGGCGCCGATCGCGAGCCGGTTCACGCCCTCGTCGATGCCGTGCCGGATCAGCACCGGCAGCAGCAGGCCCGCGCCCGCGTCCAGGGCGACCAGGGCGAGGCTGATGAGGAGCGGGGCGCCGAAGCCGCGGAGCAGCCGGCGCAGGCCGTAGGCGTCCTCGGGCGACACCGCCCGGGCCTCGTCGACGTCCGGGGTGTCCGTGGCCGGGGGCAGGGCCTCGACGGCCGCGAGGAGTTCCGGGGTCGCCCCGGGCGCCGGGCTCTCGCGGCCGGTGGTCTCGTCCCGTACCCACAGCGTGGGGGTGATGCCGCGCTCGGCGTCGAACTCGGCGTCCAGCTCGGCCCGCAGGGTGCGGTCCTCGGGGAGTTCGGGCGGGGTGACGTGGCCGGGCGAGACGGCGCCGAGCTCCTCGGGGTCGGTGAGGAGGCGGCGGAAGAGCGGGGAGCGCCGCTCCAGCTCCGCGTGGGTGCCGATGTCGGCGAGGCGGCCGTCCTCAAGGACCGCGATGCGGTCGGCGAGGCCGAGGGTGGAGCGGCGGTGCGCGATGAGCAGGGTCGTGCGGCCCGCCATCACCGACTTCAGGGCCTCGTGGATCTCGTGCTCGACCTTGGCGTCGACGGCGGAGGTGGCGTCGTCGAGGAGGAGGAGCCGGGGGTCGGTGAGGATCGCGCGGGCGAGGGCGACGCGCTGGCGCTGGCCGCCGGACAGGGTGAGCCCGTGCTCGCCGACCTTGGTGTCGTACCCGTCGGGGAGCTCGGCGATGAAACGGTCCGCCTGGGCGGCGCGGGCGGCGGTCTCGATCTGCTCGCGGGTGGCGTCGGGGACGCCGTACGCGATGTTCGCGGCGACCGTGTCGGAGAAGAGGAAGGAGTCCTCGGGGACCAGGCCGACGGCGGCGCGCAGGGAGTCGAGGGTGAGCTCGCGGACGTCGTGGCCGCCGACGAGGACGGCGCCGTGGGTGACGTCGTAGAAGCGGGGCAGGAGGAGGGAGACGGTGGACTTGCCGGAGCCGGAGGCGCCGACGACGGCGACGGTCTCGCCGGACCGGATCTCCAGGGAGAAGCCGTCCAGGACGGGCCGGCCGTCCTCATAGGCGAAGGACACGTCGTCGAACTCGACCGTGGCGGGCGCGTCGGCGGGCAGCTCCTTGGTGCCGCCCTCCAGGGTCGGCTCGGTGTCGATGAGGTCGAAGACCCGCTCGACGCCGGCGCGGGCCTGCTGGCCGACGGTGAGGACCATGGCGAGCATGCGGACCGGGCCGACGAGGGAGGCCAGGTAGGAGGAGAAGGCGACGAAGGTGCCCAGGGTGATCTGGCCCCGGTAGGCGAGCCAGCCGCCGAGCGCGAGGACCGCGACCTGGCCGAGGGCGGGCACGGCCTGGAGGGCGGGGGTGTACTTCGCGTTCAGCCGGATCGTCCGCAGCCGGCCCGCGAACAGCTTCCGCCCGGCCTCGCGGATCTTGCCGGTCTCCTGGTCCTCCTGGCCGAAGCCCTTGACGACCCGGACGCCGGTCACGGCCCCGTCGACGACGCCGGCGACGACGGCGGCCTGCTGCTGGGCGTGCCAGGTGGCGGGGTGGAGGCGGGTGCGGCTGCGCTTGGCGATCCACCAGAGGGCGGGGGCGACGGCGAGCGCGACGAGGGTGAGCGGGATCGACAGCCAGGCCATGACGGCCAGCGAGATGAGGAACAGCAGGATGTTCCCGATGGTCATCGGGAGCATGAAGAGGAGGCCCTGGATCAGCTGGAGGTCGCTGGTGGCCCGCCCGACGACCTGCCCGGTGGACAGCTCGTCCTGCCGCCGCCCGTCGAGCCGCGTGATGGTGCCGTACATGTCGACGCGCAGGTCGTGCTGGACGTCGAGGGCGAGCCGGCCGCCGTAGTAGCGGCGCACGTAGGTGAGGGCGTAGACGAGGACGGCGGCGGCGATGAGCAGGCCGGTCCAGACGCCGAGGCTGCGGGTCTTCGTCCCGATGACGTCGTCGATGACGACCTTGGTGACGAGCGGCACCAGGGCGAGCACGGCCATGCCGACGAGGGAGGACCCGAGCGCGAGCAGCGTGTTCGTCCTGTACCGCCACGCGTACCCGGCCAGCCTGCGCGCCCAGCCCCGCTGTTTCTCCCCGACCGCCACGAGGGCCTCCCATCCGTCCTGCTCTACCGGAAGGCCCAACACGGCCGACGTGCGATTTCATCCCGCCGCAACAATTCCCGCCGGAGCGGGTAGGACGCTCTTGGCAGAGCCGAGTGGAAGGGGAGGGACGTGGGGAAGGTCGAGGACGGGAAGCCGTATCAGTGGGGGCGGCTGTACGCGGCGTTGCGGGCGGTGCGGGGGTTCGCTTCGGCCGGGCGGGTGGTGCCGGCGACGGACCGGGAGCTTCAGGACACGGCGAGCAGGCCGCGGTCGGTGTTCGAGGGCTTCCTGCGGACCGCGGGCCTCGACGTCCTCGCCGCCCGGCAGCGGGGCGGGCCGGTCGCCGAGGCGGCGGCGGTGGTCTTCGCGGACGTGGCGCGGCTGATACCCCCGCGGACCATGGACCGCAGGAACGTCACCCCGGAGGCGGAGCCCTTCCGCCTCGGGTACGAGGCCCAGCACGCCGAGTACCGGAAGGCGTGGGAGGGCCTCGTCGACTGAGGGGCGGGGCCTTCGGGGGCCCCTCCGGTCACAGGCGGGGCCCTCGGGGGCCCCTCCCGTCACAGGTGGGGCCCTCGGGGGCCCCTCCCGTCACAGGTGCGTCGGCTCGAACATCCTCAGGAGGGCGGGGAGGACCACCACCGACGGGCCCGGGGTGGCGAGGGCCTTCGCCAGGTCCGCCGTCAGGGTCTCCGGGCTCGTCAGGGTGGCCGGGACGCCGAAGGACTCGGACAGGGCGACGAAGTCCGGGCGGGTCAGCTCGGTGGCCGTGGCCTCGCCGAACGCGCCCGTCATGTACTCCCGCAGGATCCCGTAGCCGCCGTCGTCGACGATCAGCCACGTCACGTCGAGGCCGTACTGCCTCGCCGTCGCCAGCTCCGCGATCGAGTACATCGCGCCGCCGTCGCCGGAGACCGCGAGGACCGGCTGCGAGGGGTCGGCGGCGGCCGCGCCGAGCGCTGCGGGGAAGCCGTAGCCGAGGCCGCCGGCGCCCTGGGCGGAGTGCATCGTGTTCGGGTGCCGGGCGTCGAAGGCCGACCACGCCCAGTACGCCAGGATCGTCATGTCCCAGAAGCTCGGCGCCCGGGAGGGGAGGGCTTCGCGGACCGACGCCACGATCCGCTGCTCCAGGCCGAGGTCCTGGGCCGCGATCCGGTCCCGGACCTTGGTGAGGACGGCGGAGACCCGCATCGGGGCCGTCGGGTCCGTGCGCTCCTCGACGGTCTCCAGGAGCGCCTGGAGCGCGAGGCGGGCGTCGGCGTGGATGCCGAGCGCCGGGTGGTTGGACTCCAGCTTGCCCGGGTCGGCCTCGATCTGGATCACCCGGCCGCGCGGGGCGAACGTGTGGTAGTTCGAGGACAGCTCGCCGAGGCCCGAGCCGACGACGAGGAGGACGTCGGCGTCCTCCAGGAAGTCGGTGGTGTGCCGGTCCTCCAGCCAGGACTGCAGCGACAGCGGGTGCTCCCAGGGGAAGGCGCCCTTGCCGCCGAAGGTGGTGACGACGGGGGCGGCGATCCTCTCGGCGAGCGCGAGGAGCTTCCCGGAGGCGTCGGAGCGGACGACCCCGCCGCCCGCGATGATCGCGGGCCGTTCGGCGTTCGCCAGGAGGTGCGCGGCGACCGCCGTCAGCTCGGGGCGCGGGACGACCTCCTCGGGCGTCGCGTCCATGGCGGTGACCACGGGCAGGGTGGTCTCGGCGAGGAGCACGTCCTGCGGGATCTCCACCCAGACCGGCCCGTGCGGGGCGGTGAGGGCCGACTCCCAGGCGGCGGCGATCGCGGAGGGGATCTGGGACTGCGTACGGACCGTGTGGACGGACTTCACGACGTCGCGGAACGAGGCCTGCTGGTCGCGCAGCTCGTGGAGGTAGCCGTGCCGGCCGCCGCCGAGTCCGGCGACCGGGATCTGGCTGCCGATGGCGAGGACGGGCGCGGAGGCGGCGGCCGCCTCCTGGAGCGCGGCGAGCGACATGAGGGCGCCGGGGCCGGTGGAGAGCAGCAGCGGGGCGGCCTCGCCGGTGATCCGGCCGTACGCGTCGGCGGCGAAGCCCGCGTTGTTCTCGACGCGCAGGCCGACGTAGCGGAGGTCGGAGCGGCGCAGGGCGTCGAACATGCCGAGGGCGTGCTGGCCGGGGAGTCCGAAGACGGTGGTGGCACCGAGGCCGGTGAGGGTCTCGACGACGAGGTCGCCGCCGTTGCGGCCCTTCGGCGGGTTCAGGGCCGCCTCGGTCTGGGCGGCGGTGGGCCGGAGCACGAGGTCGTGGTCGTGGGTCATGAGATCCCTTGGCTGGCTTGTCGGTCGGGTGCGGCCCGGTGGCCGGGTGGCGGGCGCACGGGCCCGCCACCCGACAGGGTGCTACTTCGCGTCGCGCGCCGCGGCGATCTGGCGGGACATGATCGTCGTCAGTTCGTACGCCGTGTGCGAGGCGGCGACCGCGGTGATCTCGGCGTGGTCGTAGGCCGGGGCGACCTCGACGACGTCGGCGGAGACCAGGTTGCAGGAGGAGAGGCCGCGGAGGATCTCCAGGAGCTCGCGGGAGGTCATGCCGCCGGCCTCGGGGGTGCCGGTGCCGGGCGCGTGGGCCGGGTCGAGGCAGTCGATGTCGATGGAGATGTACAGCGGGCGGTCGCCGATGCGCTGGCGCAGCTGGTCGGCGACCTCGTCGGCGCCGCGGCGGTAGACGTCGGCGGAGGTGACGATGCCGAAGCCGAGCTTCTCGTCGTCGGTGAGGTCCTGCTTGCCGTAGAGCGGGCCGCGGGTGCCGACGTGGGAGAGGGCGGAGGTGTCGAGGATGCCCTCCTCGACGGCGCGGCGGAACGGCGTGCCGTGGGTGTACTCGGCGCCGAAGTAGGTGTCCCAGGTGTCGAGGTGCGCGTCGAAGTGGAGCAGGGCGACGGGGCCGTGCTTCTTGGCGACGGAGCGCAGCAGCGGCAGGGCGATGGTGTGGTCGCCGCCGAGGGTCATCATGCGGGCGCCGGTGCCGAGGAGGTCGTCGGCGGCGGCCTCGATGGTCTCGACGGCCTCGTTGATGTTGAACGGGTTGGCGGCTATGTCACCGGCGTCCGCGACCTGCGCGAGGGCGAACGGGGAGGCGTCCTGCGCGGGGTTGTACGGGCGGAGCAGGCGGGAGGCCTCGCGGATGGCGTTGCCGCCGAAGCGGGCGCCGGGGCGGTAGGAGACGCCCGTGTCGAAGGGGACGCCGACCACGGCGACGTCGGCGGTGCCGACCTCGTCGAGGCGCGGCAGACGGGCGAACGTCGCGGGACCGGCGTACCGCGGGATGCGGGACGAGTCGATCGGGCCGCGGAAGGCGTTCTGGTCGCTGCTGCTCATGGTCGGGGTCCTCCTGGTGGTCGGGGTGTCGTCCGGGCGGGTCTCGTCCGGTGGTGCGGGGGTCAGCCGGTCAGGGTCGCCGGGGTGGTCCCGGCGCCCTCGGGTGCGGGGGTCCGGGCCGGGTCCTGGCTCGTGTCCTGGCCCGCGAGACGGGCGCGCCAGTTCGCGAGCACGGCGGCGTCCGTGGGACGGGTCGCCAGGGAAACGATCACATATGCGGCGAGCGAGGCCAACAAACCGTAGTAAACAGGCTCATTTGCAAGGATTCCGTAAGTCCACATCAGGCCAATGACGGCCAGGCCGCCGACGGTGACCGCGGCGAGCGCGCCCTGGACGGTGCCGCGGCGCCAGAGCAGGCCGCCGAGGATGGGCACGAGGAGCCCGCCGACCAGCAGGTTGTAGGCGACGGTGAGGGCCTGGACGACGTCGTTGAGGGCGATGGCGATGAGGATGACGGCGACGCCCATGATGAGGATGAAGAGGCGGTTGCCCTTCACCTCGTCGTGGTCGTTCTCGTCCTTCCTCGCGGCGGCACCGCGCAGGCGGGACCAGATGTCGTTGTTGGCGACGGTGGCGCAGGCGATGAGGGCGCCGGAGGAGGTGGACATGACGGCGGCGAGCGCGGCGGCGAGGACGAGGCCCCGGACGCCCATGGGCAGCTCGTCCTTGACGATGGTGGCGAAGGCGTCGTCGGCGCTGGGCAGCGTCGGGTACATGACCTTGGCCGCGGTGCCGATGACGGCTCCGGCGAGCGCGTACGCGAGACAGTAGGTGCCGGCGACGGTGCCGCCCCACTTGGCGACCTTGTCGGTGCGGGCGGTGAAGACCCGCTGCCAGATGTCCTGGCCGATGAGCATGCCGAAGGTGTAGATCAGCACGTAGGTGAAGATCGTCTCGCCGCCGATGCCGAGCGGCTCGAAGTACGAGGTGGGCAGCGCGTCCCGCATGCCCTCGAAGCCGCCGGCCTTGATCACGGCGATCGGCAGCAGCAGGAGCAGCACGCCGATGGTCTTCACGACGAACTGCACCATGTCGGTGATGGTGATGGACCACATGCCGCCGAGCGTCGAGTAGGCGACGACGATGGTGCCGCCGAGGACGATCGCGAGGGTCCGGGGCAGGTCGAAGAGGACGTCGAAGATCGTGGCGTACGCGATGGTCGAGGTGACGGCGAGCATCAGGGTGTACGCCCACATCACGACGCCCGAGATGACGCCGGCCTTGCCGCCGTAGCGCAGGTCGAGCATCTCGGAGACGGTGTAGACCTTCAGCCGGGCGATGCGGGCGGAGAAGAAGACCGAGAGGGCGAGCAGGCCGAGGCCGATGGCGAAGACCATCCAGGCGCCGGAGAGGCCGTACTTGTAGCCGAGGCCGACGCCGCCGATGGTGGAGGCGCCGCCGAGGACGATGGCGGCCATCGTCCCGGAGTACATCCAGGGCCCGAGGCGGCGGCCCGCCACCAGGAACTCGCTCTTGGACTTGGCGCGGCGCATGCCCCACCAGCCCATCGCGAGCATGCCGGCCAGGTACAGGACGATCACTGTGTAGTCGACGGCCATGGGGCCCTCCTTCTCACCTCGGTGGCGTGTCGTGCGGGGGAGTGCCCAGGTGCTGATCGCGGGGACATCCGCCCGTACCCGCGGCCCTGGGATGTCACGACAGTAGGTGGCCGGAAAGCGACGTTGAAGTGTACGTTTCCTCCATTGTCCGGGCGGGGGATGTACGAAGGGCCCATGTCGATGTCCCCGACGCCCCCCACGGAGGCCGGCTCCACTCCCCCGGCGCCGCCCGTGCCGCTCGCCGCGCTGCTCGCCCGCGCCGACCTGGGTCTCCGGCTGCTCGCCGGGCCCGAGGACGTCCCGCTGCACTGGGTGCACACCTCGGAGATGGCCGACCCCTATCCGTATCTGCTCGGCGGGGAGCTGCTCATGACGGCGGGCGTTCAGCTCACCGATCCGGCGCAGTACGTCGAGCGCGTCGTGGAGGCGGGGGCGGCGGCGCTCGCCTTCGGGGTGACGCCGGTGTACGACACGGTGCCGCCCGAGCTCGTCGCGGCCTGCGAGCGGCTCGGGCTGCCGCTCGTGGAGGTCCCGCCCCGGACCCCGTTCACGGCGGTGGCGCGGGCGCTGTGGCGGCTGATGGCGGAGGCCCGGCTGCACGAGCTGCGCCGGGTGACCGAGGCCCAGCAGTCCCTGGCGGCGGCCGCCGCCCGGCCGGCCCCGGTCCCCGCGGTGCTGGGCGCGCTCGCCTCGCGCCTCGGCGGCCGGGCGGTGCTGTTCGGCGTGGACGGTACGGAGTCGGCGGCGGCCGGCCGGGAGGTCCCGGCGGAGGCCGCGCGGGCGCTGCGGGACCTGGCGGGCGTCCTCGGGCCGCGACCGGGCGGGCCGGCCTCGGCGAGCGGGGACGGCGGCGGGCTGCGGCTCGCCGCGTACGCGCTGGGCGGCGGGGACGGTCTGACGCTCGGGGTGGCGACGGAGCGGCGCGGCCCGGGCGACCACACGATCGCGGGCGTGGCGGTGGTCCTGCTCTCGCTGCTCACGGCCCCGCACCGGGGGGCGGACGTGACCGTACGGGACGGGGCCCTGGTGCGGCTGCTGCTCGGCGCGGCCCCGGCGGAGGCCGCGGGCGCGCTGGGCCAGGGCCCGTGGACGGTGGTCCACGGGCGGGGCGGCGACGGCACCCCGTTCGCGGCGTCGAGCCTGGCGGCGGCACTGGGGACCCCGCTGGTGGACCAGGACGGGGGGACCGTGCGGCTCCTGCTCCCCTCCGCCGCCCCCGTCACCGCACAGGAGGGGTGGACGCTCGGGGCGAGCGCTCCGGTGCCGGCCCAGGAGCTCGCGGCCGGGGACGCGCAGGCGGCGCGGGCGCTGCGCAGGGCGGAGGCCTCCCGGGCGGCCCTGGTCCGGCACCGGGCGAACGGCTTCGCCGCGCTGGTGGACCGCGACGAGGCCGCCGCGTACGCCCGGGAACTGCTGGCCCCGCTCACCGAGCCCCTGGCCGAGACGCTCCGGGTCTGGCTGTCGCTGCACGGCAGCTGGGACCGGACGGCGGTGGCCCTGGAGATCCACCGGAACACGGTCCGCCAGCGGATCACCCGCTGCGCGGCGCTGCTCGACCGCGACCTGGACGATCCCGACGTACGGATGGAGCTGTGGTTCGCGCTCCGCGCTCAGTGACGCGGGCGGTCCCCGGTCACCAGAGCTTGTTCACCGCCGTCTTCGCCGTCGCCTTGAAGGCGGCCAGCGGGGCGTCCTTCAGGTCGCCCATCTGGCCCCAGCGGACGAGGGTGACGGTGCGGCCGTCGCGGCCGACGGCGAAGAGGTGGATGTCGGTGCTGCCGATCTGCGGGTCGGCGGTGTCGAGGCTGTAGACCCAGGCGCCCTCCTCCACGGCGAGCTTGCCGTGGGCGGCGCTGACCGCCTTCAGGCCCGGGTTCTGCCGCTCCAGGAGGGGGCCGCAGCCGGCGAGGGCCTTGCGGAGGGTGTCGACCAGCTTCACCGCGTCGGCCTCGGTGCGGGCGACGGTGGTGACCTGGACGCCGTTGGTGTCGAGCTCGGTGCTGAACTCGCGGTAGCGGGAGTTCTGTGCCGGGATCTTGTACGGGGCGCAGAGGACGCCGCCGTTCTCCGGGACGCCGGCGAAGACCTGGGTGGCGGTCCACGGCGTCGACGACGCGGGCATCTGCGCGGCGGCGAGGAAGGCGGGCTGGGCGGCGGCCTGCGCGGGGCCGGCGGCGAGGGCTGCGAGGCCCAGGGCGGCGGTGGCGGTGGCGGCGAGCGCGGCGCGGAGCTTGGACATGACGGTGATTCCCCCGTGGTTCGTTCGGTCAGGTGCTGCCACCAGCGTCGGGCCGCCGTGGGGCCGTGACAACGGCGACGCGCCCTCCACCCGTCCCGGAACCATTCCACCCCCGCTGACGTGGGAGAACGCAAGAGGGGTGGAACGAGCGGGGAGCGGCGGGCCGATGGGTGAGGTCGAGGAGTTCGCGGCGCGGGTGCGCGCGCTGAAGGAGCGGGACGGGCGGAGTTACCAGGCGCTGGGGCGGCGCCTCGGCGTCAGCGCCTCCACCCTGCACCGTTACGGCTCCGGCGCGGCCGTCCCGGAGTCGTTCGGCGTCGTCGAGCGCCTGGCCCGGCTGTGCGGGGCCGGTGCGGACGAGGTACGGGAGCTGGAGGAGCACTGGCGGCGCGCGGACCTCGTGCGCAGGCCGCCCGCGGTGCCGGTGTCCGTGCCGCCCGCTCCCGCCCCCGTCTCCGCCCCCGTCTCCGCCCCCGTCTCCGGTCCCGAGCCCGAGCCCGAGCCCGCGCGTGAGCCCGCGCGTGAGCCCGCGCCCGTCCCCGCGCGGCCCCGGCGGGGGCGGAGGGCGTGGCTCGTCGTCGGCGTCGTGGCCGGCGTCGTGGCGCTCACCCTCGGGGCCGTCCTGCTGCCCGGGCGCGGACGGGAGCCGCAGCAGCGGACGCAGCCGGAGACGGCGCCCCCGTTCACGTACACCGTCGCCTCCCACCTCTGGGAGAACGGCTGCGGGCACACCTATCTCGCCGACCGGCCTCCGGCGCGGGTCCCCGCTCCCCCGGCGCCCGTCGACGCCGCCCGGTGGGCGCGGGCGCTCGGCGCCGTGGACGGCGGGCAGACGCTCGTACGGATCTCGGTGCAGGGGAAGGGGGCCTCCGCCGTCGTCCTCCAGGGGCTGCACGTGCGGGTGGTGGGGCGGGCGGCGCCGCTGCCCTGGGCGGCGTACCGCATGGACGAGGGGTGCGGCGGGGCCGTCACCCCCCGCCGGTTCTCCGTGGACCTCGACGCGCCGCGCCCGCTCGCGAAGCCCCTCGACGGGTACGACGCCTCGGGGGAGGAGGGGCGGACGATCCCCGCCGTGTCGTTCCCCTACACGGTCACGGCGGCCGAGCCCGTGGAGCTGCTGGTCTCCGCCCGCGCGGCCGGCTGCGACTGCCGCTGGTACCTGGAGCTGGAGTGGAGCGCGCAGGGGCGGAGCGGTGTGGTGCGGATCGGGGACCCGGGCGGGCAGGCCTTCCGTACGAGCGGGCGGGCGAAGGGGAGCCCGGTCCACGCCCACGACCCGTCGAAGGGGCTCTGGATCACAGGCACGGAGGCTGGACAGGGCGGGTGACCGCTGGGTAACTTCGAACAGACACCCTGAGCAAGCGCTTAGACAACCGGCAGCGACAAGGAGGCGGCTCGTGCGCCGTACCGTATTCAACGAGGACCACGAGGCGTTCCGGGAGACCAT
Source organism: Streptomyces sp. NPDC096079 (assembly GCF_040303145.1). Taxonomy (NCBI): domain Bacteria; kingdom Bacillati; phylum Actinomycetota; class Actinomycetes; order Kitasatosporales; family Streptomycetaceae; genus Streptomyces; species Streptomyces sp. NPDC096079. The sequence continues at coordinate 175,489 of NZ_JBEOST010000002.1, read as the reverse complement.
CCGCGCCTTCATCGAGGCCGAGGTCGTCCCCGTCTACGACGAGTGGTTCGCCGCCGGCCAGGCGCCGCGCGAGTTCTACGACAAGCTCGGCGAGCTGGGCATCTTCGGCATCAACGTCCCCGAGGAGTTCGGCGGCGCGGGCCTGGACACCCACAAGTTCGAGGCCGTCCTGTACGAGGAGACCGCCCGCGCCGGCGTCCAGTTCGGCGGCTCCGGCGTCCACGTGCTGCTCGCCCTGCCGTACATCAAGATGCTCTCCACCGACGAGCAGAAGAAGCGCTACCTGCCGAAGTTCGTCACCGGCGAGGAGATGTGGGCGCTCGCCATGACCGAGCCGGGCACCGGCTCCGACGTCGCGGGCATGAAGACCACCGCCAAGCTCTCCGAGGACGGCACCCACTACGTCCTCAACGGCGCCAAGACCTTCATCACCGGTGGCGTCCACGCCGACCGCGTGATCGTCTGCGCCCGCACCTCCGCCCCCTCGGCCGAGGACCGCCGCTTCGGCATCTCGCTCTTCGCCGTCGACACCAAGTCCGAGGGCTACTCCATCGGCCGCAAGCTCGACAAGCTCGGCCTGCGCACCTCCGACACGGCCGAGCTGGCCTTCGTCGACGTCAAGGTCCCGGTCGAGGACCTCCTCGGCGAAGAGGGCAAGGGCTTCTCCTACCTCGGCCACAACCTGGCCTCCGAGCGCTGGGGCATCGCCTTCGGCGCCTACGCCCAGGCCAAGGCCGCGATCCGCTTCGCCCAGCAGTACGTCACGGACCGCACGGTCTTCGGCAAGCCGGTCGCCTCCTTCCAGAACACCAAGTTCGAGCTGGCCGCCTGCCAGGCCGAGGTCGACGCCGCCGAGGCCGTCGCCGACCGCGCCCTGGAGGCCCTGGACGCGGGCGAGCTCTCCCCGGCCGAGGCCGCGAGCGCCAAGCTCTTCTGCACCGAGGTCGCCCACCGCGTCATCGACCGCTGCCTCCAGCTGCACGGCGGCTACGGCTACATGAACGAGTACCCGATCGCCCGCCTGTACGCCGACAACCGCGTCAACCGCATCTACGGCGGCACCAGCGAGATCATGAAGTCGATCATCGCCAAGTCGATGGGCCTGTAAGTGCCCGACGCTCACACGGCTCTGGATGACCTGCTCGATCTGCTCGACCTGGAGCGGATCGAGCAGGACATCTTCCGGGGTGAGTCCCGCCCCTCGATCGTCCCCCGCGTCTTCGGCGGCCAGGTGGCCGCCCAGGCGCTGGTGGCGGCGGGGCGGACCGTCCCGGCCGATCGTCTCGCCCACTCCCTGCACGCGTACTTCCTGCGCGCGGGGGACCCGGGCGCGCCGATCGTCTACACGGTCGACCGCATCCGCGACGGCCGCTCCTTCACCACCCGCCGGGTCGTCGCCGTCCAGCACGGGCAGCCGATCTTCCACCTCTCCGCGTCCTTCCAGACGTACGAGGAGGGGCTCGACCACCAGGTCGACATGCCGCCCGCACCGGACCCGGAATCGCTCGCCACACCGGCCGAGATGCTCCCCCGCCACCTCCCCCGCGAGGTCGCGGACCGGCTGATCGAGGCCCGCGCGGCGGTCGACCTCCGCTACGCCGACGTCCCGCCCTGGGGCTCGGTCGGACAGCCCCGCGAGCCCCGCTCCCAGGTCTGGTTCCGCACCAACGGCAAGCTGGCCGACGATCCGCTCCTCCACATCGCGCTGGCGACCTACGTCTCCGACATGACGCTCCTCGACTCGATCCTCCTGGCCCACGGCCGGGGCGGCTGGGCGGTGGGCGACGTGGTCGGGGCGTCCCTCGACCACGCCATGTGGTTCCACCGCCCCTTCCGGGCCGACGAGTGGCTCCTCTACGACCAGGAGTCCCCGACGGCGTCCGGCGGACGCGGCCTCGGGCAGGCCCGGATCTACACGCAGGACGGGCGGCTCGCGATCTCCGTCATCCAGGAGGGTGTCGTTCGCGTCCCGCGCGGATGATCGGACATAACGTCCGGCACATGGCGCAGAACGGCGAAAGCACCTTCACCGTGATCGTGGCGGCGGCGGCGAACCTCGGGATCGCCGCCGCCAAGGTCGTCGCGGGCCTCGTCAGCGGCTCCAGCGCGATGCTGTCCGAGGCCGCGCACTCGGTCGCCGACACCGTCACCGAGGGGATGCTGCTCACCGCCCTCAAGCGGAGCGAGAAGCCGGCCGACGAGGACCACCCCGTCGGCTACGCGGGCGAGCGCTACGTCTGGGCACTGCTGGCCGCGGTCGCCACCTTCGTCGGCGGCGCCGTCTTCTCCGTCTACGACGGCATCCACACCCTCACCCACGGCGAGGAGCTCGGCGACCCGACGCTCTCGTACGTCGTCCTCGGCATCGCCTTCGTCCTGGAGGGCTACTCGCTGCGGACGGGGGTGCGGCAGGTCAAGGCGGAGGCGGAACGGATGAAGGCCCCCTTCGCGCACTACCTGCGGCTCACCGCCGACACCACCGTCAAGGCCGTCGTCATGGAGGACGCCGCCGCCCTCGCCGGTCTCATGCTCGCGGCGGGCGGCGTGCTCGGCGGCCAGATCACCGGCTCCGGCGTCTGGGACGGCGTCGCCTCGATCCTCATCGGCGCGCTGCTCGTGTACGTGGCCTGGGTGCTCGGCCGCTCCAACGCCGAGCTCCTCGTCGGGCGCCCGGCCCCGCGCCCCATGCGGGACGGCATCCGCGAGGAGCTCCTCTCCGTCCCGCACATCATCGGCGTCCTCGACCTGATCACCCTGATCCAGGGGCCCGGGGAGATCCTCGTCGCGGCGAAGATCGACTTCCGGGACGTGGCGTCGGCGGAGCAGGTGGAATGGGCGTGCGAGGACGCGGAGTCGCAGCTCCGCGAACGCTTCCCGGCGATCCGCCGCGTGTACCTGGACCCGACACCGGGGGTCGCCCAGCGCGAGGCCGGGCCGCCCACGCCGTCCTGATCAGGCCGGCAGGCCCGCCGCGTTCAGCGTGTACGCCGTCATCGGCTCGTAGAAGCGCGGGTCCAGGACGTGGTCGTCCAGGGGGATCGTGACCTGCATCGTGCCCTCCGCCTCGCCGATGAAGAGTGCGGGGTCGTTGCAGTCGGCGTAGCCCACGGAGTCCACGCCCCGCTGGCCCGCCCGCCCGGCCCAGCCGTGGTCCGCGATCACCAGGTCCGGCCGGCCGTCCTCGCCGAGCGCGTCGAGGATCGCGTTCATCGGCTCCGGGGAGTGGGTGTGCCACAGGCTCGCCCCGCGCTCGAAGACGGCGACGTCGGCGAACTGCACGACGTACCCCTCGTCGGCGACCAGCCCGCCGGGGATCTTCACGATGTCGCAGCCCTGGGCGCGCAGCGCGGCGGCGATCCGGCTGTGGACGTCGATGAGCGCGCCCGGGTGCCCGGTCGCGAAGAGGACCCGCTCCTTGCCGGCGGCCGCCTTGCGCAGGCGGGCGGCCATCCGGTCGAGGCCGTCGACGGTCAGTTCGGGGTCGATGGTGTCCTGGCCGGCCCGGTGCGCCGGGTCGTCGATCACGCCGCACCGCTCGGCCATGACGGCGAGGACGTCCTGCTCGTCGGTCCAGCGGTCGCCGAGTTCGAGGCCGAGCCAGTAGTGCCGGTCGCCGTTGGCGAGCTTGCGGTAGTGGGAGAGGTTGTTGTCGCGCGGGGTGGCGACGTCTCCCGCGATCCGGGTGCGGACGAGGTGCTCGACGAGGGCGGGGCGACTGAGTATCGGCATGGGGCTCATTCTGCCGGGCGGCGGCCCCCGGCGTCCCGGGTGATCGAACAGCGGGACGCCGGGGGCGGGGCCGGGCGGGACTTTCCGGTCACAGCGGGGGTGTTTCGAAAGTCCTGTGCGGTGCCCGCGGTGTCCGGTGCGTGCCCTCGCCGTGCCGGACGAAGGCCCTCGTAGCGGAGCTACTCGGGTCTTTGGCCGGTGCGGCGAGGGGGCGTGCCGGGCGCCGCGGGTGCTGTGCGGGACTTCCGAAACACCCCCTAGACGGTGATCGTGGTGAACCGGGGGACGGCCTTGTCCCAGCCGGGCCACAGCCCCTCGGATCCGGTACGGGCGGTGAGGACGATGAGCAGCGGGGTGCGGCCGGCCTCCACGACGATGTCCCCGACGCACTCGGGCACGAGCTGCCCGGCCTGGTGGAGGCGCTCGGCGACGGCCACCATGGGCCGCTCGGGAGTGGCGCGGCGCAGCGCGGCCCGCAGGTCCTGCGCGAGGTCGGCGCCGTCGGGGCCCGACCGGACGTGCCAGACGGTGGCCCGGTCGTCCTGCTGGAGGCCGTTCATCAGCCGGGCGACGAGGTCGGCCTGCCGTTCCTCGGCGTCGCCGGTGAGGGCGACGACGTGGGGGCGGTTCTGCCGGCGGACCAGGTCGAGGAGGGCGTGCAGCACGTCGAGTTCGGGGGCGGCGGAGGGCCGGGGCGCGGTGCCGCGCGGGTCGGGGGTCTCGTCCGGGGCGTGGGTGGGGTCCTGCCGGACGATGCCGCTGTGGAGGTCCTGGAGCTCGCGGCTGGGGGCGGCGCCGTAGTCCTCCCGCAGCCGGTGCTGGAGCCGTTCGTAGGCGCGCAGGGCCTCGTCGCGGCGGCCGGCGCGGTAGAGCGCGGTCATCAGGAGCCCCTGGGTGCGTTCCCGCGAGGGGTTGGCGGCGGCGACGCCCTCCAGCCGCTGGAGGACCTCGTGCGGTCGCCCCTTGGCGAGTTCGGTCTCGCAGTACTCCTCCAGGGCGTGCAGCCAGGCCCCTTCGGCGGCGGCCGTCTGGGGCCAGTCGGCACCGGCGTCGGCGAGTTCCTCCAGGACGCGGCCGCGCCACAGCCCGAGCGCTCCGCGCAGGAGGCGGGCGGCCTCCTCCGCGTCTCCGGCGGCGAGTGCGTCGCGCCCCTTGTCGGCGAGGAGGCGGAAGCGCGTCAGGTCGAGGTTCTCCGGCGCGGTCTTGAGCATGTAGCCGGAGCCCTGGCTGGTCAGGGAGGCGATGTGCTCGGGGACGCCGCCGCGGGCGAGCACGCCGCGGAGGGCGGAGATCGCGTTCTGGAGGATCTTGCGGGCGGTGGCGGGCGGGCGGCCGTCCGGCCAGAGGACGTCCATCAGGTCGGCGGTGGGCACGACGTGGTTGGCGTTCAGGAGGAGCAGGGCGAGCACGAGCCGCTGGTTCATGCCCTTGAGCGGCAGCCGGCCGTCGGCCGTCACGATCTCCAGCGGGCCGAGCAGACGGAAGAAGACGCCGCGTTCCGTCATGACGGGCGGCCGCGGGTGGGGCACGCGCGCGGGGCCGCCGGGTGCGCGCGTCACCGGGGCGGCGGGAGCGTGGGTGCGGGCCCGGCCGGCCGGGGCGGCGGGATTCGGTCGTGGGACGGACTGGCTCAGCAAGATGTTCCCCCGTGTCAGGCGCTCCGCTGGTCGGGAGCGTGTGGCACCGGAGGCGGTTCCGGTGCCGGTCGGTCCACCGGGGGGCCGTCGCGCCAGGGCACCGGCGCGCGGTGCCCCGCCGGGGTCCGTGCGCGAAACACGGACCCCGACGTCCCCCCGGACTGTCGCCCTTCCGGGCACTCGATCATGGTCGTGAGCGGTGGCCCCGGGCGGGTGACGCCTGGAGGCTACCAGCGAGTACGTGTCCGAAAAGTGCCCCCGTACGACTCTCTGTCAGGTCGTTGGTCTGGACCGGTCAAGTCGACCCGGCCGGTCGGGCGGTTCACCGTCTCGGCAGCTCAGAGCATCCGAGCCGGGCCGCCGGAGGCCGTGGGCGCGGCCCCGGCAAGCCGCCAGGACCCTCGGCCGCGCGAGCCGGCCGGGTGGCGCGGACCGGGTCATGGCCGCCGCCGACGGCCGGGAACCCTCGTCCGGACCGCCCCTCGGACACGGCCCGCCCGCGGGACGCCGCCACGGGTCGCACGGGGCGAGGCCACACCGGCCGGCGCGGTGCGCGCCGACTGGGGCGGATCGCACCGGCCGGAAGCGGGTCGCACCGACCGACAGCGACTCGCGCGTCAGCCCACGCGGCCGGCACCAGCCGACGGAGGGTCGCACCAGCCCGCACGGGTCGCACCAGCCGCCGTCGAACTCGCGCCGGGCCGCGCGGCTCGCACCCGGCAGCCCGGCCCGGGTCCCGTCAGACGGCCCGGGTCCCGTCAAGCGGTGCGGGCCGCGCGGGTCGGTACCGGCCGCATCGGTCGGTGCGGACCGCGTCAAGCGGTGCGGGCCGCGTAGGTCGGTGCGGACCCCGTCAGCCGGTGCGGGCCCCGTCGGTCGGTGCGGACCCCGCCAGTCGGTGCGGGCCCCGTCGGTCCGCGCGGGTCGCGTCAGGCCGCGCCCAGTACTCCGCGTACCTCCGGGCTGGCCTCGGAGAGTTCGCGCAGCAGTTCCTCCATGGTGACGGTCGACCGGTCGAAGAGCGCCCTGCCGGACGCGGTGAGCCGGACGTCGAAGCCGCGCTTGTCGTTGGCACAGGGGCGGCGCTCGGCGTACCCCGCGTTCACCATCTGCGCGAGCAGGCGGGAGACCTGGGGCTGGCTCCGGGCGGCGCGGGCGCTGAGCTCGCCGGCCCGGATCCAGTCGCCTTCCCGCGCCATGACGTCCATGATCTCGAAGGCGCTGGTGCAGAGGCCGTACTCGTCGGAGAGCCGGCGTTCCGCCGCCTGGACGATCTGCGCGCCGGCGCGGATCACGGCCATCCATCGGTCGGTCAGAGCTGTATCCGTCACCTCTCCGATACTAGGTTCCGTTCCCTCCCTTGTCTATGCGTGCGCATGAATGTAGTGTGCCGATCACTTCGATGCATTCGCATGGATCGGACTCCCGATCGCACCCCGCACACCTCTCGCCCTTCTTGAGCAAGGAGACCCGGTGACCGAGCAGACGCTGGCACCCCCGACCGAGCACGCGCCCGAGGCGCCGGACGCGCCGGCCAAGGCCCCCTGGACCACCCTCGTCGTGGTCGGCGTCGCCCAGCTGATGGTGATGCTCGACTCGACGGTCGTGAACGTGGCCCTCCCCTCCATCGGAGGGGACCTGCCCGCGGACCGGACCGGCCTCCAGTGGACGATCAGCGCCTACGTCCTGATGTTCGGCAGCCTGCTCCTCTTCGGCGGCCGCGTCTCGGACGTCTTCGGCAGGCGGCGCACCTTCCTCACCGGCCTCGGCCTCTTCGCCGTCGCCTCCGCGCTCTGCGGCATGGCGGGCAACCAGGAGCTCCTCGTCGCCGGACGCGCCGCGCAGGGCGTCGGCGCCGCGCTGCTCTCCGCGGCCGCCCTCTCGATCATCCTGGAGGTCTACCAGGTCGAGGAGCAGCGCAAGATCGCGCTGACCGCCTGGAGCGGCCTCGGCGTCATCGGCGCCACGATCGGCGTGGTGCTCGGCGGGCTGATCGTCACCGCCGTCAACTGGCGCTGGGCCTTCCTGATCAACCTCCCCATCAGCGTCGCGGCCCTCGTCGGCGCGCTGCGCAGCATGCCGGCGCTCCGCACGGCCTCGGGCCGCCGGCTCCGGTTCCCCTCGGCCGTCGTGTCCACGGCCGGACTCGCCGCCCTGTCCTTCGGCCTGATCCGCCTCCACGAGGGCTTCGGCGACACCGTCGCCTGGGTCAGCCTGGGCGCCGCCGTGGTCCTGCTGACCCTGGTGACCTTCATGGAGCTGGGTCAGGACGACCCGCTGCTCCCGCTGCACCTGCTGCGCAAGCCGACGTACTGGCTGTCCAGCATCGGCCTGCTCCTGGTCGCCAGCGTGATGATCAGCAGCTCCTTCCTGGCCAGCATGTACTTCCAGCAGGTCCACGGCATGAGCGCCTTCACCACCGGCCTCTCCCTGCTGCCCATGGGTCTCGCCGCCCTCGTCGTCGCCATGGTCGCCCCGGCGCTCGCCGGCGCGCTGGGTCTCGGCGGCATGTACGCGGTCGGCGCCGCGCTCCAGCTCGTCGGCACGGGCGTCCTCGCCACCGGCACCGACTCGGTGTGGGTGACGGTCGTCGCCCTTGCGGTCATCGGCGCGGGCCTCCCGGCCTGCTTCGTCCCGCTGTTCGGCATCGGCACCTCGCACGTCAAGGTGGAGGAGTCCGGCGTCGGTTCGGGCCTGCTGAACACCTTCAACGAGAGCGGCGCCGCCCTGGGCATCGCGGTGATCGGCACCATCCTCGCGACCACCGTGGACGGGCGCCTGAAGGACGGCGCCTCGGCGGCCGACGCCACCACCTCCGGCGTCTCGCACGGCTTCCTGGCCCTCGCGGTGTGCGCCGCGGTCGCGATCGTCATCGCGCTCGCGCTGCGTCATCTGACCCGCGGCGAGCAGCAGGCCGCCGCGCAGTCCTGACGCGGCTCCACCCCACCCGGGCGCCCACCGGCGCCCTCCGTCCCACCCGAGTACCACAGCACCCCGTCTTCACCCCCGAACGTGGGCTTGCGGCTCCCCCGGCCGCAAGCCCACTCGGCGTTTCCGGGGGTTACCGCAAGTACCGCGACCTGGGCCAACTCGGCCTGATGGACGCCTGGTTACCGCCGCCTGGAAGACCGGTTCCCGTGCCGTGGAACCTCGCTTTACATCTTGGACAGCGCCTTCTACTCATCGGTAACGTCGAACTCGTCCGAGGGGGCGGCGCCGGGAGAAGCCCGCGCCCCTTCCCTTCGGCCCGACGCGGAACGGCTCGCCGCACACCCGGTCCCCTCCGCGTCCGGCCCCCGTTTTCCCCCAGGCCCCGCCGCACGCCCGGCGACCGCCGCAGCCCCACCTCACTCCGCCCTCGAAGAGCGAAGGAATTCCGCATGGCCATCTCGCCCGAAGAGATCTCCCGCACCGTGTCCGAGGCCGCCCGGTCCTCCGCCGCCTGGCAGGCCGCGGGAGCCACCGTCCGCTTCGTGATCTCCGAGCCGGACGCCGAGTTCACCCTCGACCCGAGCGGCGCCGTCACCGAGGCCGAGCCCACCCACGTCCTCGGCATCAGCCACGCCGACCTGCTGGACCTCGCCGCCGGCCGCCGCACCTTCCTGCGGACCGTGACCGCCCGCCGCGTCACCGCCCGCGGCCCCGTCATGCAGACCTTCGCCCTCGGCCAGGCCCTGACGACCTTCTCCCTCGCGGGCTAGTCCTCCGGATCCCCGCACCGCCCCGGGCCCCGCACCCCTCAGACAAGGAATCACCATGACGTACGCGCACAACCCGGCCGACCACCCGCTGCTCGACGCCTTCGAGTCCGACATCCTGCGCCAGGTCACCGCCTTCGCCCGCGAGGAGGTCGCCCCCGGCGCCGCCGAGCGCGACCGGATCGAGAAGGGCCAGGTCGACTGGGACACCGTCCGCAAGGGCCACGCCCTCGGCCTGCTCCGCATGGCCATCCCGCGCGACTTCGGCGGCCTGGGCCTGAGCCAGCTCGGCATCGCCCTCACCCTGGAGGAGCTGGCCGCCGCCGACCCCGGCATGGCGCTGGTCTTCGGGGCCACGGGGCTCTTCCAGACCCCGCTGCTCATCTGCGAGAAGCCGGAGCTCCAGGAGAAGTACCTGCCGAAGTTCCTCGGCCCGGAGCCCGTCGTCGCCTGCAACGCCGTCGCCGAGGAGCGCAACGGCACCGACCTGGTGCTGCCCCAGCAGGCCCCGTACGCCCAGGACATGACCGTCGCCCGCCGCTCCGGCAGCGAGTACCTGCTCACCGGCACCAAGCGCTACATCACCAACGCCCCGATCGCCACCTACGCCACGGTCATGGCGAACCTGGAGGACTCCCCCGGCTCCACCGGCCTCACCTGCTTCGTCACCGACCTGGAGCAGGACGGCGTCACCCGCGGCGAGATCCACGACAAGGTCGGCTACCGCACCGCCCCCGCGGGCGAGCTGATCCTCGACAACGCGCGCGTGCCCGAGGAGAACGTCCTCGGCGACGAGCGCGGCGGCTGGGACCTCAACGTCGCCATCGGCAACCTCACCCGCGTCACCTGCGCCGCCGTCGCCACCGGCATCGCCCGCCACGCGCTCGACCGCGCCGTCGCCTGGGCGGGCACCCGCCGCCAGGGCGGCAAGCTCCTCTTCGAGCACCAGATGTCCGCCCGCAAGCTGGCCGACATGGCCGCCCGCGTCTCCGCCTCCCGCGCCCTCTACCTGGACGCGGTCCTCAAGGCCGACAACGTCATCCCCACCCCGGCCTACGAGCCGGCCGTCGCCAAGATGGTCGCCGACCGCGCCGCCATCGACAACGCCGACGCCGCCATGTCCCTCATCGGCGCCGCCGCCTTCCAGCGCGAGGACGGCATGGACCGCGTGCTCCGCGACGCCTACGGCCCCCGCATCTACGAGGGCAGCCCCGAGGCCCTCGCGCTGGTCGTCACCGGCGAGCTGTTCGGCGTCCCGGAGGTCCGGTGACCACCGCCCCGGCCGCGCCCGCCGCGCTGACCGAGTACCGGGTCCGGGTGCTGCACGAGACCCGGGCGATCGTCCTGCCCGACCTGGAGTCCCACGTCGAGGGCGAGCCGGTCTTCCGCGCCGCCAGCCCGGAGGGCCTCCTCACCCTCACCGTCCGCGGCGCGCAGCTGCCCGCCCCGTACCTCGCGGACGTCTACCGCTTCCGCCTCGCCCAGTACCTCCAGCGGGGCTGGGTCAACGAGGAGGCGGCCGCCGCCCGCGACCTCGACGCCGAGCCGTACGACGCGTCCGCCCTCGACGACCAGCACACCCTGGTCGTCGAGGAGGAGACCGGCCGGCTGCGCGGATACGGCACCCTGGCCGGCTCCCGCGGCCCGGCGGGCACCCGCCTCGGCGATCCGGACCACCGCCCCTTCGTCGTCGAGCGCGACTACGAGCTCCGGCTCGCCGACCACCTCGGCGCCGACACCCCCGCCGCCCACGTGTGGGAGGGCAAGCGCCTGGTCCGCGACTACGCCATGGACCGCTCCCAGGCCGGCGTCTCCGTCCCCTGGTGGGTCTACCGGGGCTGGGCGGAGGGCTGCGTCCGGGCCCTCGCCGCGGAGGGCGCCGCCATCGTCGGCGACGGCAAGCCCGGCGTCGCCATCCAGCAGCTGGGCCTGCTCGGCTTCGAGGCGCGCATGCTCGACGTGCCGGCGCACCCCTCGGACCCCGCGGACCTCTTCGCGCCGATGTGGGACCAGCAGCAGCGCTCGTACCCCTTCGTCCTCACCGACGGGGACCGGCTCCGCCCCACCCTCGCCCACCTCGACGCGATCCTCGCGTCCGGTGAGCCGGGCTCGGTCGGCGCCCGGCTCACCGCCTTCCGGGAGACCCGCTCATGAACGCCACACCGCCCGACGTCGGCACCCCCACCGAGGCCCGCGAACTGGCCGAGGAGGAGTTCTACGCCTCGCTGACCCAGCGCAACCGCGGCCTCGTCCCCGCCGACCTCCAGGAGCGCATCCGCCACGCTCCGCTGCTCGTCGCCGGCTGCGGCTCCATCGGCGGCGCCACCGTCCAGCCGCTCGGCCGCATGGGCTACCGCGACTTCGTCCTCGCGGACGTCGGCACCTACGAGCTGAACAACCTCAACCGGCAGCACGCCACCGTCGACGACCTGGGCCGCAACAAGGCCGAGGTGGGCGCCGACGCGCTGCGCGCCATCAACCCGCACGTCCGGGCCGAGGTGGTGCCCGAGGGCATCACCCCGGAGAACGTCCGGGAGCTGGTCCGCCGCGCCGAGGTGATCGTCGACGGCGTCGACGTCACCACGCCGTCGGGGCTGCGCGCCAAGGTCGCCCTCCACCAGGAGGCCTGCCGCCAGCGCAAGCCGCTCGTCACCGGCTGGGACATGGCGGGCATGCTCGCCGCCCAGTGCTTCGACTACCGGCTGGTCCGGCGGATCTTCGACGGCCAGCTGCTCGCCGAGGACGCCGAACGGCTCGGCACCTGGGAGGTCATCTTCCGGATCGCGCCGCGCGGCCACATCCCCGGCGAGATGTACCGGGAGCTGCGCCGCGGTCTCGGCCGGCCCGACTACAGCGTGCCGCAGCTGACCGAGGCGGCCACCCAGTTCGGCTCGCTCGCCGTGCACATGGTCAACCAGCTGGTGGCCGGCGAGGACGTGCCGCGCACGGTCGCCGTCGACGTCCACCACATCGCCCTGACGCCCGGCCGCCGGGCCGTCAACCGGGTCAGCCGCCATTGGGAGAAGGCCCGCTTCCTGCGGACGCTGCCGCCCGAGCAGGCATGGCGGGGCTTCGCGCCGGCGGCCGTCTACCGGGCCGCCCGCCGCACCGGTCAGGCCGCCTGACCGTCCCGCTCGCGGGGCCGTCGGGCCACCCGGCCCTCCCGCTCGCGGGGCCCGTTCGGAGAAGGACCGAGAAGGACGCAGAGAAGGAAAGGACGCATGAGTAAAGAATTCGCGTACGCCGACGCGCGCGCGACCGGCATCGTGCTGAGCGAGACCGAGGCGGCGATCGTCGAGGCGGCCGCCCACCGGATCGCCGCCGAGTACGCCGGTCACTCCCTCCACGGCACCGACCTGCTGCACGCCGTGGAGCTCGCCGCCGCCGCCCTGCCCGCGCACGTCCGCCGCGCCCTCATCTCCTTCCGCGACCGGGGGAACGAGAGCGGCACCCTGCTGCTGCGCGGGCTGCCCGTCGGCGAGCTGCCCGCCACCCCCCACCGGGTCGAGGACGAACCCTCCTGGGCCGAGGTCCCGGTGGCCACGATCGCGCAGCTCATGGTGATGTCCGTGCTGGGCCGCTCGATCTCCTACAGCGACGAGAAGAACGGCGACCTCGTCCAGGACGTCAGCCCCAAGCGCGGCGCCGAGACCCGCCAGGAGAACAGCGGCTCCATCCTCCTGGAGCTGCACACCGAGGACGGCTTCCACCCGGCGGCCCCGCACTTCCTGAGCCTGATCTGCCTGCGCGGCGACCGGGACGGGACGGCCGCCACCGTGACCGGCGGGATCGGGGACGTGCTGCCGTCCCTCGACCCGGCGACGGTCGAGGCGCTGCGCCGGCCCGAGTTCCGGACCCGGTTCTCCAGCTCCTTCGTGCACGACACCGACGAGGAGGTGCTGACCCCGCCGATGCCGGTCCTCTCGGGACCGGTGGACGACCCGGACCTGCGGGTCGACTTCCACGGCACGGTCGGCGTCACCCGCGCGGCCCGCGACGCCCTGGCCGCGCTGGAGTCGGCGATGCTCGACGCGCTGCGCGGGATCGTGCTGCGGCCCGGCGAGCTGATCATCCTCGACAACCGTCGGACCGTGCACGGCCGCACCGGTTTCACCCCGCGGTACGACGGCGAGGACCGCTGGCTGCGGCGCTCCTTCGCCGTGACCGACCTGCGGCCGGTGCTCGGCGACCTCGGCGAGGGCCGCAGTCACAACCCGGTGACCGCCCCCGCCCCGGCGCCCGGCCGGACGCTCACGGCGGTCTGAGTCCCCGATGTCCGGGCCCGCGCACCCGCGCGGGCCCGGGCATCGGCGGTTCAGGCCGCGAGCGCGCCGAGGGCGCCGTGGGCCAGGTTCCTGAGCAGGCGCTCCATCTCGGCGCGGCCCAGCGGGGCGCCGAGGTGCGGGGTCGAGTTGAGCAGGCCGAAGACGGCGTGGACGGCGGCGCGGGCCTCGGACTCGGCCGCCGCCGGGTACAGCTCGCGCACGACCGTCACCCACAGTTCGACGTACTGCCGCTGGAGCTGGCGGACCCGCTTGCGGTCCTCGTCCTTGAGCCGGTCGAGCTCCCGGTCGTGGAGGGTGATCAGCGGCCGGTCGTCGAGGGCGAAGTCGATGTGGCCGTCGATGAGGGAGCCGAGGAGGACGTCCGGGTCCCCGGCGGCCTCGGCCACGCGCAGGCGCCCCCCGGACAGCAGCCGCTCGCTGATGCCGACGAGCAGCTCCGCGAGCATGGCGTCCTTGCCCGGGAAGTGGCGGTAGAGACCGGGGCCGCTGATGCCGACCGCCGCTCCTATCTCGTCCACGCCCACGCCGTGGAAGCCGCGCTCGGCGAAGAGGCGGGCGGCCTCCTTGAGGATCTGCTCGCGGCGGGTCGGCGCGTCCATCCGGGTCGGGGTCGTGGGGGTCGTGGTCATGGATTCGATTCTAGACAACCCGGTTAGCGGTCGTTAACCTGGGCGGCATACGTTAACGCTCATTAACCGAGCAAGGGAGCTCGAGGGATGCAGCAGGCACCTGTGCTGACGAGCGCGGCGGATCCCGCGTCCGCGGCCTGGCAGGCCAACGAGGCGGCCCACCACGAGCTGGCGGCGACGCTGCGCGCCAAGCTCGCGGCGGCCGCCCTGGGCGGCGGTGAGAAGTCCAGGGCCCGGCACACCGCGCGCGGCAAGCTGCTGCCGCGGGACCGGGTGGACACGCTCCTCGACCCGGGCTCGCCGTTCCTGGAGCTGGCCCCGCTCGCGGCGAACGGCATGTACGGCGACCAGGCCCCGGCGGCCGGCGTCATCGCGGGCATCGGCCGGGTCAGCGGGCGCGAGTGCGTGATCGTCGCCAACGACGCGACCGTCAAGGGCGGCACGTACTACCCGATGACGGTGAAGAAGCACCTCAGGGCGCAGGAGGTGGCGCTGGAGAATCGTCTCCCCTGCCTCTACCTGGTCGACTCCGGCGGTGCCTTCCTGCCGATGCAGGACGAGGTCTTCCCCGACCGGGAGCACTTCGGCCGGATCTTCTACAACCAGGCCCGGATGTCCGGCGCGGGCATCCCGCAGATCGCGGCGGTCATGGGCTCGTGCACGGCGGGCGGCGCGTACGTCCCGGCGATGAGCGACGAGGCCGTGATCGTCCGGAACCAGGGCACGATCTTCCTCGGCGGGCCGCCGCTGGTGAAGGCGGCGACCGGCGAGGTCGTCACGGCCGAGGAGCTGGGCGGCGGCGAGGTCCACTCCCGGATCTCCGGCGTCACCGACCATCTGGCGGAGGACGACGCGCACGCCCTGCGGATCGTCCGGAACATCGTGGCGACCCTCCCCGAGCGGGGCCCGCTGCCCTGGTCCGTCGAGCCGGCCGAGGAGCCGAAGGCCGACCCGTACGGGCTGTACGGCGCGGTGCCGGTGGACTCCCGCACCCCGTACGACGTGCGCGAGGTGATCGCCCGGGTCGTGGACGGCTCCCGCTTCCAGGAGTTCAAGTCCGAGTACGGGCAGACGCTCGTCACGGGTTTCGCCCGGATCCACGGCCACCCGGTCGGCATCGTCGCCAACAACGGCATCCTGTTCGCCGAGTCCGCCCAGAAGGGCGCGCACTTCATCGAGCTGTGCGACCAGCGCGGCATCCCGCTCGTCTTCCTGCAGAACATCACCGGCTTCATGGTCGGCAAGGCGTACGAGCACGGCGGCATCGCCAAGCACGGCGCCAAGATGGTGACGGCGGTCGCCACGACCCGCGTCCCGAAGCTGACGGTCGTCGTCGGCGGTTCCTACGGCGCGGGCAACTACTCCATGTGCGGCCGGGCGTACTCGCCCCGCTTCCTGTGGATGTGGCCCAACGCCAAGATCTCCGTCATGGGCGGCGAGCAGGCCGCGTCCGTGCTCGCGACCGTCAAGCGCGACCAGCTCGGCGACGACTGGAGCGCCGAGGACGAGGAGGCCTTCAAGGCCCCGATCCGCGAGCAGTACGAGACCCAGGGCAGCGCCTACTACGCGACGGCCCGGCTGTGGGACGACGGGGTCATCGACCCGATGGAGACCCGGCAGGTCCTCGGCCTCGCCCTGACCGCCTGTGCCAACGCGCCCCTGGGTGACCCCCAGTTCGGCGTCTTCCGGATGTGAGGGGTCCCCAGGAGATGCAGAACATGTTCGACACAGTGCTCGTCGCCAACCGGGGCGAGATCGCGGTCCGCGTCATCCGCACCCTGCGGCAGCTCGGGGTGCGCTCGGTGGCCGTCTACAGCGACGCGGACGCCGACGCCCGGCACGTGCGGGAGGCGGACACGGCGGTACGGATCGGTCCGCCGCCCGCCGCCGAGTCCTACCTCTCCGTCCCCGCGCTGCTCGAAGCGGCCCGCCGCACCGGCGCGCAGGCCGTCCACCCGGGCTACGGGTTCCTGGCGGAGAACGCCGGGTTCGCGCGGGCGTGCGCCGAGGCGGGGCTCGTCTTCATCGGGCCGTCCGCCGAGGCGATCGCCCTGATGGGCGACAAGATCCGCGCCAAGGAGACGGTGAAGGCCGCCGGCGTCCCGGTCGTCCCGGGCGCGGCCGACCCCGAACTGGAGGCGGCGGCCCGCGAACTGGGCGCCCCCGTCCTGCTGAAGCCCAGCGCGGGCGGCGGCGGCAAGGGCATGCGCCTGGTGCGCGACCTGGCGGTCCTGGACGAGGAGATCGCGGCGGCGCGGCGGGAGGCGAGGGCGTCCTTCGGCGACGACACGCTGCTCGTGGAGCGGTGGATCGACCGGCCCCGGCACATCGAGATCCAGGTCCTGGCGGACACCCACGGGAACGTGGTGCACCTGGGCGAGCGCGAGTGCTCGCTCCAGCGCCGCCACCAGAAGATCATCGAGGAGGCGCCGAGCGTCCTCCTCGACGAGGAGACCCGCGCGGCGATGGGCGCGGCGGCCGTGGAGGCCGCGCGGTCCTGCGGCTACGTCGGCGCGGGCACGGTCGAGTTCATCGTCCCGGGCGGCGACCCCTCCGCGTACTGCTTCATGGAGATGAACACCCGTCTCCAGGTCGAGCACCCCGTGACCGAACTGATCACGGGACTCGACCTGGTGGAGTGGCAGCTGCGGGTCGCCGCCGGTGAGCCGCTGGGCTTCGGCCAGGACGACGTCCGGCTCGACGGCTGGGCGGTCGAGGCCCGGATCTGCGCCGAGGACCCCGCGCGCGGCTTCCTGCCCTCGGGCGGCACGGTGCTCGCGCTGAGCGAGCCCCACGGGGACGGGGTGCGGACGGACTCGGGCCTGGTCGAGGGCAGCGAGGTCTCCTCCCTCTACGACCCGATGCTGTCGAAGGTCATCGTGCACGCGGCGGACCGTCCGACGGCCCTGCGCAAGCTGCGCGCGGCCCTCGCGGACCTGGTCACCCTGGGCGTCCCCACGAACGCGGGCTTCCTGCGGAGCCTGCTGGCCCACCCGGACGTGGTGTCCGGGGCCATGGACACGGGCCTGGTGGAGCGGGACGCCGACAGCCTGGTCCCGCGGGGCGTGCCGGACGAGGTGTACGCGGCGGCGGCGGCCGTACGGCGCGCGGGGCTGGCGCCGGTGCCCCGGGACGGCTGGACCGACCCGTTCGACGTCCCGAGCGGCTGGCGGCTCGGCGGCACCGCGAAGACGCTCGCCTTCCCGTTCCGGGTCCCGGGGCTCGAACCCGTCACGGTCGAGGCGCCGGACGGCGCCCGGGTCACGGACACCGCGGTGACCGTGACCGTCGACGGCGTCACCCACACCTTCCGCCGTGCGGACGGCTGGCTCGGGCGCGACGGCGACTCCTGGCACGTCCTGGACCACGATCCCGTCGAGGCCGCGCTCTCCGGCGCCCGGCACGGCGGGGCCGACACGCTCGCCGCCCCCATGCCCGGGACGGTGACGGTCGTGAAGGTGGCCGTCGGGGACGAGGTCGAGGCCGGGCAGAGCCTGCTCGTGGTCGAGGCGATGAAGATGGAGCACGTCATCTCCGCCCCGCACGCCGGCACCGTCACCGAGCTGGACGTCACCCCCGGCACCACCGTCGCCATGGACCAGATCCTGGCCGTGGTGACGCCTCGCGAGGAGGAGGACGCGTGAGCCTGCCGATGACCGTGAGGGATCCCTCCCTCCCCGCCCGGGTCCGGATCCACGAGGTCGGTGCCCGGGACGGGCTGCAGAACGAGAAGACGGCCGTCCCGACCGACGTGAAGGCCGAGTTCGTGCGGCGGCTCGCCGCCGCGGGGCTGACGACGATCGAGGCGACGAGCTTCGTGCACCCGAAGTGGGTGCCGCAGCTCGCCGACGCGGAGGAGCTGTTCCCGCGCGTCCGTGACCTCCCCGTCCGGCTCCCGGTGCTCGTGCCGAACGAGCGGGGTCTCGACCGGGCCCTCGCCCTCGGGGCCCGCGAGGTCGCCGTGTTCGCCTCGGCGACCGAGTCCTTCGCGAAGGCCAACCTGAACCGGACCGTCGACGAGGCGCTCGCGATGTTCGCGCCGACCGTCACCCGGGCCATAGAGGCCGGCCTGAAGGTGCGCGGCTATCTGTCGATGTGCTTCGGCGACCCCTGGGAGGGCGCCGTCCCGGTCGAGCAGGTCGTCCGGGTCACGAAGGCCCTCGCCGACATGGGGTGCGACGAGCTGAGCCTCGGGGACACCATCGGGGTCGCGACCCCGGGGCACGTCCAGGCCCTCCTGACGGCGCTGAACGAGGGCGGGGTGCCCACCTCCCGTATCGCCGTGCACTTCCACGACACGTACGGGCAGGCCCTGTCCAACACCCTGGCGGCGCTGCGCCACGGGGTGACCACGGTCGACGCCTCCGCCGGCGGCCTCGGCGGCTGCCCCTACGCGAAGAGCGCGACCGGCAATCTCGCCACCGAGGACCTCGTGTGGATGCTCGACGGCCTCGGCATCGAGACCGGGGTCGATCTGGCCGCCCTCACCGCCACGAGCGGGTGGATGGCCGAACAGCTGGGCCGGCCCAGCCCCTCCCGTACCGTCCGCGCCCTCTCCCACAAGGAGTGACGAACACCATGTCCCTCGACCACCGGCTCACCGAAGAGCACGAGGAACTCCGCCGTACCGTCGAGGAGTTCGCCCACGACGTCGTGGCGCCGAAGATCGGCGACTTCTACGAGCGGCACGAGTTCCCGTACGAGATCGTCCGCGAGATGGGCCGCATGGGCCTGTTCGGGCTGCCGTTCCCCGAGGAGTACGGCGGCATGGGCGGCGACTACCTGGCGCTCGGGATCGCCCTGGAGGAGCTGGCCCGGGTCGACTCCTCGGTGGCCATCACCCTGGAGGCGGGCGTCTCCCTCGGCGCGATGCCGGTCTTCCGCTTCGGTACGGAGGAGCAGAAGCGGGAGTGGCTGCCGAAGCTGTGCTCCGGCGAGATGCTCGGTGCCTTCGGGCTGACGGAGCCGGGGGCGGGCAGCGACGCCGGCGGCACCCGCACGACCGCCGTCCGGGACGGCGACGAGTGGGTCATCAACGGCTCGAAGTGCTTCATCACCAACTCCGGTACGGACATCACGGGTCTGGTGACGGTCACGGCGGTCACCGGCCGCAAGCCGGACGGGCGTCCGCTGATCTCCTCGATCATCGTGCCGTCCGGCACCCCGGGCTTCACGGTCGCCGCCCCGTACTCGAAGGTCGGCTGGAACGCCTCGGACACCCGCGAGCTGTCCTTCGACGACGTCCGCGTCCCGGTGGAGAACCTGCTCGGCGAGGAGGGCCGGGGGTACGCGCAGTTCCTGCGGATCCTGGACGAGGGCCGGATCGCGATCGCGGCGCTGGCGACGGGCCTGGCGCAGGGCTGTGTGGACGAGTCGGTGAAGTACGCGAAGGAACGTCACGCCTTCGGCTCGCCGATCAGCACCTACCAGGCCGTCCAGTTCAAGATCGCCGACATGGAGATGAAGGCGCACATGGCACGGATCGGCTGGCGGGACGCGGCCTCGCGGCTGGTGCTCGGCGAGCCGTTCAAGAAGGAGGCGGCGATCGCGAAGCTGTACTCCTCCACGGTGGCGGTGGACAACGCCCGTGAGGCGACGCAGGTCCACGGCGGCTACGGCTTCATGAACGAGTACCCGGTGGCCCGGATGTGGCGCGACTCGAAGATCCTGGAGATCGGCGAGGGCACCAGCGAGGTCCAGCGGATGCTGATCGCCCGGGAGTTGGGCCTTCCGGCCTGACCCGGTCCGCGTGACGGAACGAGCCCGTCGTCCTCCCGGGGGCGGCGGGCTCCCCCGTACCCCTGTGAGGTTTGATGAGGTTAGGCTAACCTACGTTCTCATGACCCAAGCCGAGACCGCCCCGTTCCAGTTCTTCTCCCTCCAGGTCGACCGGACCCGGCGGCTCGGCCCGTCCCTGGTCCGGGTCACCTTCACCGGGGACGACCTGAAGAACTTCGCCGCCGGCGGCCGCGACCAGTCGCTCTCCCTCTTCCTGCCGCACCCCGGCCAGGCGGCGCCGGCCCTGCCGCCGCTGGACGACCCGGACATGTACGCGATCCTGGGCGCCTGGCGCGCGATGCCCGACGACGAGCGGGCCGTGATGCGCTCGTACACCGTCCGCGAGCAGCGCACCTCCCCCGTGAACGAGGTCGACATCGACTTCGCCCTCCACGAGGACGGCGGCCCCGCGTGCCGCTGGGCGAGCCGCGCCGAGGCCGGTGACCGGGTGGTCGTCCTGGGGCCGGCGGTCGCCGAGAACACCGGTGTCCGCTTCCGGCTGCCCGAGGACGCCGACTCCGTGCTGATCTGGGCCGACGAGACGGCCCTCCCCGCCGCCTCCGCGATCCTGGAGTGGCTGCCCGCCGAGACCCGCGCCCAGGTGTTCCTGGAAGTGCCCTTCTCCGGCGACCGGATGGAGCTGGCGACCGAGGCGGACGCCACGGTCACCTGGCTCGTACGGGAGGAGGGGGCGCCGTCCGCCGTGGAGGCGGTGTCCGCCGCCGAGCTGCCCGGCGCGGCCCCGTACGTCTGGATCGCGGGCGAGTCGGGCTCCGTGAAGGCGCTGCGCCGCCACTTCGTGCGCGAGCGGGGTCTCGACCGCCGCCGCGTCACCTTCGTCGGCTACTGGCGCAAGGGGCTGTCCGAGGACGCCCTGCGCGAGGTTCCGGACGAGACGCAGGAGGCGGAGTAGCCCACCGGTACCCCCACAGGGCCAACGGCCCCCCGACCCTCTCGGGTTGGGGGGCCGTTGTGCTGGGAATTTAGGTTAGGCTAACCTAACCAAGACCGACCGAGTCCGCTCCCGGAAGGGCCCCCACACATGCGTTCCCACCTGCTCAACGACACGACGGCGGAGAGCTACCGGCGCTCCGTCACCGAAGGAGTGGAGCGGGTGGCGAGGAAACTCGCCGCGACGCGCGGCCCGTTCACGGGCGTGACGCCCGCCGAACTGGCCCCCGTCGTCGACGCCGTCGACCTCGACCGGCCCCTCGGCGACGCCTCCGCCGCCCTCGACGAGCTGGAGGACGTCTACCTCCGCGACGCCGTCTACTTCCACCACCCCCGCTACCTCGGGCACCTCAACTGCCCGGTGGTCATACCCGCCGTCCTCGGCGAGGCCGTCCTCTCGGCCGTCAACTCCTCCCTCGACACCTGGGACCAGAGCGCCGGCGGCACGCTCATCGAGCGGAAACTGATCGACTGGACCACCGGCCGCATCGGCCTCGGCCCGCTCGCCGACGGCGTCTTCACCAGCGGCGGCACCCAGTCCAACCTCCAGGCGCTGCTCCTCGCCCGCGAGGAGGCCGGCACCGCCGACCTGTCGAAGCTGCGGATCTTCTCCTCCGAGTGCAGCCACTTCAGCGTCCAGAAGTCGGCCCAGCTGCTCGGCCTCGGCCGCGACGCCGTCGTCTCCGTACCCGTCGACGCGAACAAGCGGATGCAGTCCGTCGTCCTCGCCGCCGAGCTGGAGGCCTGCCGCGCCGAGGGCCTCATCCCCATGGCGATCGTCGCCACCGCCGGCACCACCGACTTCGGCTCCATCGACCCGCTGCCCGAGATCGCCGCCCTCGCCGCCGAGTACGGCGCCTGGATGCACGTCGACGCCGCCTACGGCTGCGGACTGCTGGCCTCCCGGACCCGCCGCCACCTCCTCGACGGCATCGAGCGGGCCGACTCGGTCACCGTCGACTACCACAAGTCCTTCTTCCAGCCGGTGAGCTCCTCCGCCGTCCTGGTCCGCGACGGCGCCACCCTGCGCCACGCGACCTACCACGCGGACTACCTCAATCCGCTCCGGACGCTCGCCGAGCAGATCCCCAACCAGGTCGACAAATCCCTCCAGACCACCCGCCGCTTCGACGCGCTCAAGCTCTGGATGACCCTGCGCGTGATGGGCGCCGACGGCGTCGGCGAGCTCTTCGACGAGGTGTGCGACCTGGCCCGGGAGGGCTTCGAGCTGCTCGCCGCCGACCCGCGCTACGACGTCGTGGTCGAGCCGCAGCTGTCCACCCTCGTCTACCGCTACGTCCCGGAGGCCGACGCCTCCCCCGAGGACGTCGACCGGGCCAACCTCTACGCCCGCAAGGCGCTGTTCGCCTCCGGCGAGGCCGTCGTGGCCGGCACCAAGGTCGACGGCCGGCAGTACCTCAAGTTCACCTTGCTCAACCCCGAGACCACCGCGGCCGACATCGCCGCCGTCCTCGATCTGATAGCCGGCCACGCCGAGCAGTACCTGGGAGAGAACCTTGTCCACGCCTGAGACGACCGAGACGTACGACTTCATCGGCATCGGGCTCGGTCCGTTCAACCTCGGACTCGCCTGCCTGACCGAGCCGATCGCCGAGCTGAACGGCCTCTTCCTGGAGTCCAAGCCGGACTTCGAGTGGCACTCGGGGATGTTCCTCGAAGGCGCCCACCTCCAGACCCCGTTCATGTCGGACCTGGTGACCCTCGCGGACCCGACCTCCCCGTACTCCTTCCTCAACTACCTGAAGGAGAAGGGCCGGCTCTACTCCTTCTACATCCGCGAGAACTTCTACCCGCTGCGGACCGAGTACAACGACTACTGCCGCTGGGCCGCCGGGAAGCTCACCTCGATCCGCTTCTCCACCACCGTCGCCTCCGTCTCCTTCGACGAGACCGACGAGGTCTACCTGGTGGCCACCGAGTCCGGGGAGACGTTCCGGGCGCGCCGGATCGTCCTCGGCACCGGCACGCCGCCGTACGTCCCCGAGAACTGCCGGGACCTGGGCGGCGACCTGATCCACAACTCGCGCTACGTCCCGAGCAAGGCCGAGCTGCAGAAGAAGAAGTCGATCACCCTGGTCGGCAGCGGCCAGAGCGCCGCCGAGATCTACTACGACCTCCTCAGCGAGATCGACGTCCACGGGTACCGGCTGAACTGGGTCACCCGCTCCCCCCGCTTCTTCCCCCTCGAATACACCAAGCTCACCCTGGAGATGACCTCCCCGGAGTACGTGGACTACTTCCACGCGCTGCCCGAGCAGACCCGCTACCGCCTGGAGACCCAGCAGAAGGGCCTCTTCAAGGGCATCGACGGCGAGCTCGTCGACGCCATCTTCGACCTGCTCTACCAGAAGAACCTGGGCGGCCCGGTCCCCACCCGCCTCCTGACCAACTCGTCCCTGAACACGGCCGCGTACGACGCCTCCACGGGCACGTACACGCTCGGCTTCCGCCAGGAGGAGCAGGAGAAGGACTTCACCATCGAGACCGAGGGCCTGATCCTCGCCACCGGGTACAAGTACGCCGTCCCCGCCTTCCTGGAGCCGGTCCGCGACCGCCTGAGGTACGACGGCCAGGGCCGCTTCGACGTGGCGCGCAACTACGCGATCGACACCACGGGCCGCGGGATCTTCCTGCAGAACGCCGGCGTGCACACCCACTCGATCACCTCGCCCGACCTGGGCATGGGCCCGTACCGCAACGCGTACATCATCGGGGAGATGCTGGGTTCCGAGTACTACCCCGTCGAGAAGACCATCGCGTTCCAGGAGTTTTCCGTATGACCGGCCAGACCGTGACGATTCGCCCGCTCGACCCCACCCGGGACGCCGAGCTGATCCACCCCTGGGTCACCCATCCCAAGGCCGCCTTCTGGATGATGCAGGACGCGAAGCTCCAGGACGTCGAGCGCGAGTACATGGCGATCGCCGCCCACCCGCACCACGACGCCTTCATCGGCCTCGTCGACGGCGAGCCCGCGTTCCTCATGGAGCGGTACGACCCGTCGAAGCTGGAGCTGGTCGGGCTCTACGAGCCGCTGCCCGGCGACGTCGGCATGCACTTCCTCGTCGCGCCCACCGACACCCCCGTGCACGGCTTCACCCGGACCGTGATCACCGCCGTGATGGCGGAGCTGTTCGCCGACCCGGCGACCGCCCGCGTGGTCGTCGAGCCCGACGTCCGCAACACGGCCGTGCACGCGCTCAACGAGGCCGTCGGCTTCGTGCCCGATCGCGAGATCCAGAAGCCGGAGAAGAAGGCCCTGCTGAGCTTCTGCACCCGCGCCCAGTTCGAGACCGCCGTCGGAGCCTCCATATGAACCCCGTCGCACACCTCACCCCCGAGCGCTGGGCCGCCGCCAACCGCGCCCTGATCCGCAAGGGCCTCGCCGAGTTCGCCCACGAGCGGCTGCTCGACCCGCGGTCCCTGGGCGAGAGCCGCTACCAGGTCCTCAGCGACGACGGCGGCACCGAGTACCGCTTCACCGCCGACCGCTTCGCGCTCGACCACTGGCAGGTCTACCCCGAGTCGATCAGCCGCCACCGGGGCGACGAGCAGCTCCCGCTCGACGCGCTCCAGTTCATCACCGAGCTGCGCGGCTCCCTCGGCCTGAGCGACGAGATCCTGCCGGTCTACCTGGAGGAGATCTCCTCCACCCTGGCCGGCACGGCCTTCAAGGCGACCAAGCCGCCCGTCACCTCCGCCGAGCTGGCCCGCGCCGGCTTCCAGGCCATCGAGACGGGGATGACCGAGGGCCACCCCTGCTTCGTCGCGAACAACGGCCGGCTCGGCTTCGGCGTCGACGAGTACCGGGCGTACGCCCCCGAGGCCGCGAGCGAGATCCGGCTGATCTGGCTGGCCGCGCACCGCGACCGCGCCACCTTCACCGCCGGCGCCGACCTCGAGTACGAGGCCTTCGTCCGCGCCGAGCTCGGCGACGCGGCCGTCGACGGCTTCGCCGCGACCCTCGCCGAGCGCGGGCTCGACCTCGCCGACTACCTGCTGATGCCGGCCCACCCCTGGCAGTGGTGGAACAAACTGTCGGTCACCTTCGCCGCCGAGGTCGCCCAGGAGCGCCTGGTGTACCTGGGCGAGGGCGACGACGCCTACCTGGCGCAGCAGTCGATCCGTACCTTCTTCAACGCCTCGGACCCGTCCAGGCACTACGTGAAGACGGCCCTGTCCGTCCTCAACATGGGCTTCATGCGGGGTCTGTCGGCCGCCTACATGGAGGCCACCCCGGCGATCAACGACTGGCTGCACGGTCTGATCGAGTCGGACACCACGCTGAAGGCGGCGCGCTTCTCGATCATCCGGGAGCGGGCGGCGGTCGGCTACCGCCACCTGGAGTACGAGGCCGCCACCGACCGCTACTCCCCGTACCGCAAGATGCTGGCCGCGCTCTGGCGCGAGTCCCCGGTCCCGTCGCTGGCCGAGGGGGAGCGCCTGGCGACGATGGCCTCGCTGCTCCATCTGGACCACGCGGGCGCGTCCTTCGCGGGCGCGCTGATCAAGGAGTCGGGCCTGGAGCCGCGGGTGTGGCTCCGCCGGTACCTGGACGCGTACCTCCTGCCGGTCCTGCACTGCTTCTACGCGTACGACCTGGTCTTCATGCCGCACGGCGAGAACGTGATCCTGGTCTTCGACGAGCGGGGCGCGGTGGAGCGGGCGATCTTCAAGGACATCGCCGAGGAGATCTGCGTGATGGACCCGACGGCGGTCCTGCCGCCGGCGGTGGAGCGCGTCCGCGCCGAGGTCCCGGAGGACATGAAGCTCCTCTCGGTCTTCACGGACGTCTTCGACTGCTTCTTCCGCTTCCTGGGCGCGACCCTGGCGGCGGAGGGCGTCCTCGACGAGGACGGCTTCTGGCGGACGGTCGCGGAGTGCGTGCGCGGCTACCAGGAGGCCAAGCCCGAGCTGGCGGACCGCTTCGCGCAGTACGACATGTTCGCGGAGACGTTCGCGCTGTCGGCGCTGAACCGTCTGCAGCTCCGCAACAACCGGCAGATGGTCGATCTGGCGGATCCGTCGGCGGCCCTCCAGCTGGTCGGCGACCTGGTGAACCCGATCGCGCGGTTCGCCTGACCTTTCCGGGACCGACACGGGCCCCGGCGGAGTACGGTCCTCCGCCGGGGCCCGTCGTCATGCCCTATTCCGCGAGCCAGGGGACCTCGGGCGAGCGGTGGTAGGGGATGCCCAGGGCGTCGAAGCGGGGGGCCTGCTCGGCGAGCCGGACCTTGTACGTGTCCCAGTCGTGGCTCGCGGCCGGGGACCAGCCGAGTTCGGCGATGCCCGGCAGGCGCGGGAAGGCCATGACGTCGAGGTCGCCGGTGGTGGTGAGGGTCTCGGTCCACAGCGGGGCCTCGACGCCCCTGACGGCGCTCTCCGGGGCGCCGTCGAGGTAGGTGGCGGGGTTCCAGTCGTACGACCTGCGGACCTCGACGTATCCGGCCCAGGCGAGGCCGAGCGGGGTGTCCTTGGTGTACTTCATGTCGAGGTAGGTGCGGTCGGCGGGCGAGAGGATCAGGCCGGTGCCGTTCCGGGCGGCCGCGGCGACCCGCTCCTTCTCCTCGGCGGGGGTGCGGTCGAGGCCCCAGTACTGGACGAGGGCGCCCTTGGCGGGGGTGGCGCCGGTCAGCTGGTGCCAGCCGACGACGGTCTTGCCGTACTTCGCGACGACCGGCTGCACCTTGTCCATGAAGGCCACGTAGTCGGCGTGGCTGGTGGAGTGGGCCTCGTCGCCGCCGATGTGGAGGTAGCGGCCGGGGGTGAGGGCGGCGATCTCCCGGACGACGTCGTCGACGAAGTCGTACGTGACGGGCTTGGGCACGCACAGGGAGCTGAAGCCGACCTTGGTGCCGGTGTAGAGGGGCGGGGCGACTCCGTCGCAGGTGAGGTCGGCGTAGGAGGCGAGGGCCGCGTTGGTGTGGCCGGGCATGTCGATCTCGGGGACCACCTCCTGGTAGCGGGAGGCGGCGTACTCGACGATCTCCCGGTACTGGGCCTTGGTGTAGAAGCCGCCGGGGCCGCCGCCGACCTCGGTGGAGCCGCCGTAGGTGGTGAGCCGGGGCCAGGAGTCGACGGCGATGCGCCAGCCCTGGTCGTCGGTGAGGTGCAGGTGGAGGGTGTTCACCTTGTAGAGGGCGAGCTGGTCGATGTACCGCTTCACCTCGTCGACGGTGAAGAAGTGGCGGGCGACGTCGAGCATCGCGCCCCGGTAGGCGTAGCGGGGGGTGTCGGTGACGGTGCCGCCGGCGATCTTCCAGGGGCCGGGCTGGACGCTCTTGCGCTCGACGGCGGAGGGGAGCTGCTGGCGCAGGGTCTGGACGCCGCGGAAGAGGCCGGCGGGTTCGCGGGCGGTGAGGGTGAGGCCGTCGGGCGCGGAGCGGAGGCGGTAGCCCTCGTCTCCGAGGCCGGTCTCGTCGGGGTCGAGGCGGAGCCGGATGCCGCGTCCGGCGGCCGTGTCGTCGACGACGGGCAGCGGGAAGCCGGTGGCGGGGCGGAGGAGTCCGGCGAGGTAGCGGCCGATGGCCTTGGACTCGACGGAGGTCTCGTCGACGCCGATGCGGGTGGCGGTGGTGAGGGTGAAGGGTTCGCCTGCGGGGGTGACGGAGGCGGGTACGGGCACGATCCTGCCGAGCGGGCGGACCTCGGGCTCGGCGGCGGCCGCGCCGGGTGACGTGGCGTCGGCGCTGTCGCCGTCGGCCGCGGCCTCGCCGCAGCCGACTCCGGCGGTCGCGAACAGGAGCAGGGATCCGATCAGGCGAGGAATCGTCAGGCGCTGTCTCACGGGCGGGCTCCCCTTCGGGTGATCGACAGGTCCGTCGTTCTGTATATCCCCTCGGCCACCATGCGTACCGCTCCGTCTACTCGGGGTCAAGGTCTGGACCAAGTGACCGACTCCTCGCGTCGATCACGCCCCTCCTGCCCGAAATCGGGCAGGATTCTTGCGTAGGGCCCGGATGACCCCTCAGTATGCACGGGTGCTCGAACGCCGCCCGTCGCACGACGACCTCATCGACCACCTGGTCCGCAGCACCGCGCTCCAGCGCGGTGAGGCCGCCCGGGTGGTGCTCGACGTGCTGGCGTACTTCGACGAGACGACCGAGGAGTTCGTCCGCCGCCGCCACCGCGAGCTGCAGTCCGGCGGCGCCGTGAACGCCGAGATCTTCGAGCGGATCGCGGCGGAACTGCCGCACCGCGCGGTGGCGCCTCCGGAGCTCTCGCTCCGGCAGCTGCGCCGCATCGTCTACGGCTGAGCAGTACCTGTCATCAACCTGGAGGGGTTTCACCTTTATGTGCGGAATTGTCGGTTACATCGGTAAGCGCGACGTGGCCCCGCTGCTCCTGGAGGGCCTGGCCCGCCTGGAGTACCGCGGCTACGACTCGGCCGGCATGGTCATCACCAGCCCGAAGGCCTCCGGCCTGAAGATGGTGAAGGCCAAGGGCCGCGTCCGCGACCTGGAGGCCAAGGTCCCCAAGCGCTTCACCGGCACCACCGGCATCGCCCACACCCGCTGGGCCACGCACGGCGCCCCGAGCGACATCAACTCGCACCCGCACCTCGACCCGGAGAACAAGGTCGCGGTCGTCCACAACGGCATCGTGGACAACGCCCAGGAGCTCCGCGCCAAGCTGGAGGCCGACGGCGTCGTCTTCGCCTCCGAGACGGACACCGAGGTCATCACCCACCTCATCGCCCGCTCCCAGGCCACCACCCTGGAGGAGAAGGTCCGCGAGGCGCTCAAGGTCATCGAGGGCACCTACGGCATCGCCGTGATGCACGCCGACTTCAACGACCGCATCGTCGTGGCCCGCAACGGCTCGCCGGTCATCCTCGGCATCGGCGAGAAGGAGATGCTCGTCGCCTCCGACGTCGCCGCCCTGATCGCCCACACCCGCCAGGTCGTCACCCTCGACGACGGCGAGATGGCCACCCTCAAGGCCGACGACTTCCGCACCTACACGACCTCGGGCGCCTCCACCACGGCCACCCCCGAGACCGTCGAGTGGGAGGCCGCCTCCTACGACATGGGCGGCCACGACACCTTCATGCACAAGGAGATCTCCGAGCAGCCCGACGCGGTCGACCGCGTGCTGCGCGGCCGGATCGACGACCGCTTCTCCACCGTGCACCTGGGCGGCCTGAACCTGGACCCGCGCGAGGCCCGCACCATCCGCCGCATCAAGATCCTCGGCTGCGGCACCTCGTACCACGCCGGCCTCATCGGCGCCGGGCTCATCGAGTCCATGGCCCGCATCCCCGCCGACGCCGAGCCGGCCTCCGAGTTCCGCTACCGCAACCCGGTCGTGGACCCCGACACCCTCTACATCGCCGTCTCCCAGTCCGGTGAGACCTACGACGTGCTCGCCGCCGTCCAGGAGCTGAAGCGCAAGGGCGCCCGCGTCCTCGGCGTCGTCAACGTCGTGGGCTCCGCCATCGCCCGCGAGGCCGACGGCGGCGTGTACGTCCACGCCGGCCCCGAGGTCTGCGTCGTCTCCACCAAGTGCTTCACCAACACGGTCACCGCCTTCGCGCTGCTCGCCCTGCACCTGGGCCGCATCCGCGACCTGTCCGTCACCGACGGCAAGCGGATCATCGAGGGCCTGCGCAAGCTGCCCGCGCAGATCCAGGAGATCCTGGAGACCGAGGACGAGATCAAGAAGATCGCCGCGGAGTACGCCGGCGCCCAGTCGATGATGTTCATCGGCCGTGTGCGCGGCTACCCCGTCGCCCTGGAGGCCTCCCTCAAGCTGAAGGAGATCTCCTACATCCACGCCGAGGCGTACCCGGCCTCCGAGCTGAAGCACGGCCCGCTCGCCCTCATCGAGCCGGCCCTGCCGACCGTCGCGATCGTCCCCGACGACGACCTGCTGGAGAAGAACCGCGCCGCTCTGGAGGAGATCAAGGCCCGCAGCGGCCGCATCCTCGCCGTCGCGCACCAGCCGCAGGCGAAGGCCGACCACACCATCGTCGTCCCGAAGAACGAGGACGAGCTGGACCCGATCCTCATGGGCATCCCGCTCCAGCTCCTCGCCTACCACACGGCGCTCGCCATGGGCCGTGACATCGACAAGCCGCGCAACCTGGCGAAGTCCGTCACCGTCGAGTAGGCCCCCCAGCCGTCGCGGCCGAGGTGCGGCGCCCGGGCCTGTCCCCCGGGCGCCGCACCCCTCCGGGCCTGTCCCCCGGAGCCTCGGCCGGACACCCAGCGGTCCCCGTGCGCACTTCCCGTGCACGGGGACCGCTGTACTTCCGGGTGGATCAGCCGGCGGCCGGAGCGCTGCCGCCCGCCGAGCGGCGCAGGGCCGTCGGCCAGCCGGCGACCGCGGCCGTGGCGCCGTACCAGGCGACCAGACCCGCGACGGCGGCGACCCAGCCGCCCGCCTTCCCGAGGCCGCTGTTGTCGGCGAGGGCGCCTATCCCGAGCAGCAGCAGCGCGACGAACAGCAGCCCGTACACGCCCTGCCCGAAGAGCCCGCTGCCCGCGGCCGCCATGGTCAGCGTGAGCGCGAGGAGCGCCCACAGGAGCAGGAAGAACCCCATGGCGTCGGCCGAGGCGTGCCCGCCCGCGCCGCTGCCCCAGGTGAACCAGAAGGCGCCGAGCGCCGCGTACGCCGTGCCTTCGCCCTTGTCGCCCGCGCGCAGCGCGAGCAGTCCGACGAGGAAGAGGGTCACGCCGCCGACCCAGGTGGCGAGGCCCGCGGCATCCGCTGCCGCGACGTTGTCGATGACACCGGTTCCGCCCAGGCCGAAGGCCAGCAGGGTCAGTCCGAGTGCCAGGTGGCCGAGCGTGGAGGTGGTGTTTCCCGCGGCGACTTCGTTGTTCACGGCGGGCTCCCTTCAGGTGTGCAGTTGTCCTGCGTGAGCTGCTGTGTTCCGATGACGCTTATGTACCCTTCACAAGCGCACAATTCACCTGAGGAAGGCCGAAATTATGGCCGGATGCCGGTAGTTGAGGGAGTGGCCTGACGGATCGTCGGGGGCGCGGTGGCGCCTGGGCTACGGAATGACGATGACGGGGCGCTGCGCGCGGCGCGCCAGGCGGCCGGCGACCGAGCCGAAGATCCGGCCGACGATCCCGTGGGTGGAGCCGACCACGATCGCGTCGGCCGAGTACTCCCGGCCGACCTCCTCCAGCTCGTGGCAGATGTCCCCGCCGCGCTCGACCAGGATCCAGGGCACCTCGGCGAGGTGCTCGGCACAGGCCAGCTCCAGGCCGAGGACCTCGGTGCGGTGGTCCGGCACGTCGACGAAGACCGGGGGCTCGCAGCCGGCCCACACCGTGGTGGGCAACCGGTTGGCGACATGCACGATGATCAGGCCCGATCCGGAGCGGCGGGCCATGCCGATGGCGTACGCGAGGGCGCGCTCACTGGACGTGGAGCCGTCGAAGCCGACGACGACCCCGTGCCGGAAGGCCGGGTCGCAGGCATGACGTGGCTGTTCCACCGCGAGGGGGTCGACCGTGGAATCGGCGACGCGCTTGCGGTCCGCGGGTTCGGGGAATTCGTGACCGGCCATCGGTGTCTCGGCGAAGAAGGTCCTCGTGGGAAGGGACGGGGAAAGGAGGGGACGAACGACGGGTGGCGGCGGAGCTGTGTCCGGGAATCATCTTCCCAAGCCCATACCCCCAAGGGTACGGCGACACTCCTCTCCTGCCCAGAGCCCGCCGTGCCACACCCGGCGTGCCCGCCGCTCGCGCACGGCGTTCCAGGGAGCATGCACGAGGGGTTCGCGATCTGGCAATGCCGGATGTGCCCTACAGGCGTCCGTACGGGGGCCAAACGGACGTCGCCGAGAGTGACCGGAACGTTCCGTTCCTCGTTGCCACAGGTCCAGCCCACCGTCGCAGGGAGACCGCCCGTGCCCGCACCATCGCCCGCCGCCGGCCAGACCTCCATCGCCCCCGCCCCCGCGGCCCCCGCGCTCGGCGCGCCCCGCGGACGGCGCCGGGCGCCCGCGCCGCCACCCGCCGCGGGCGCGGACCCGGAGCGGCCGGGGACGGCGGCCGGCGCGGGCACGGCGGAGCAGGGCGGCGACGTGGTCCGCTGGGCGGTCTTCTGCTGCGTCCTGGTCCCCGTGGTGCTCCTCGCCTACGGCACCACGCTCGGCGGGGCGGCCGGGACCGCGCTCGGGCTCGTCTCGGTGACGGCCGCCTGCCGGCTGCTGCTGCGCCGCTCGGAGCGCGGGCTGCGGGCGGAGACGGCCGGTCCCCGGCGCGGGGCCTGGTCCGGGAGGGGCCCGGAGGCGGGCTCCGAGGGGCCCGAAAGCTGTCCGGAAAGGGTCCGGATCATGCCGCGCCCCCCTTCGAGTTGACAGGTTCGTACACCCGACCCCATATGTTTTCAGCCAAGTTCCGGCCAGCGGCCGATCCTTGGCGGAACGGTTGGCCAACCCCGGCGCCGACGGCCGCGAAAGGCCCGTCCCGAGGGCCCACACCCCCCGCGTACGGGGGCGTTCGTCGCACCGCGGCTCCCCGTGGGGGGTGTCGGACCCATGAGTTCGCGATCGATCGCTTCACGCCAAGTGGCCATGTCGACAATCCACCGGATGGAGAACTTGTCACGCCGGTGCCACGGGACACAGTAGATTCGATCATGGGTACCGAAGACTGGGGTCTCGTGCAAAACCGAGGGGAAACGTGCAGGAGCGACACGACCAGGGAGACGCGAACACCGAGGGGGGCTTAGCGTCATGAGCCAGGACTCCGCCGCACCGGAGGTCGCACGGAAGCTGTCCGGGCGCCGCCGTCGCGAAGTCGTCGCGGTGCTGCTGTTCAGCGGCGGCCCCATCTTCGAGAGCTCCATCCCGCTCTCCGTGTTCGGCATCGACCGGCAGGACGCCGGAGTGCCCCGCTACCGGCTGCTCGTCTGCGCCGGCGAGGAGGGCCCGCTGCGGACCACGGGTGGGCTCGAACTCACCGCGCCGTACGGCCTGGAGGCCATCAGCCGGGCGGGCACGGTCGTCGTGCCGGCCTGGCGGTCGATCACCTCGCCGCCGCCGCCGGAAGCGGTCGAAGCGCTGCGCCGCGCACACGAGGAGGGCGCCAGGATCGTCGGGCTGTGCACCGGGGCGTTCGTCCTGGCTGCGGCCGGACTGCTCGACGGCCGCCCGGCGACGACGCACTGGATGTACGCGCCGACGCTCGCCAAGCGCTACCCGTCGGTCCATGTGGACCCCCGGGAGCTCTTCGTCGACGACGGGGACGTGCTGACCTCCGCCGGCACCGCGGCCGGAATCGATCTGTGTCTGCACATCGTGCGGACCGACCACGGCACGGAGGCCGCCGGTGCGCTCGCGCGCAGGCTGGTCGTCCCGCCGCGGCGCAGCGGCGGTCAGGAGCGCTACCTCGACAGGTCTTTACCTGAGGAGATCGGCGCCGACCCGCTGGCCGAGGTCGTCGCCTGGGCGCTGGAGCACCTCCACGAGCAGTTCGACGTGGAGACGCTCGCCGCGCGCGCCTACATGTCACGGCGGACCTTCGACCGCCGGTTCCGCTCGCTGACGGGCTCGGCCCCGCTCCAGTGGCTGATCACCCAGCGGGTGCTGCAGGCGCAGCGGCTGCTCGAGACCTCCGACTACTCGGTCGACGAGGTCGCGGGCCGGTGCGGCTTCCGGTCGCCGGTGGCGCTGCGCGGCCACTTCCGGCGCCAGCTCGGCTCCTCGCCGGCCGCCTACCGCGCGGCGTACCGCGCCCGGCGGCCGCAGGGCGAGACCGGCACGGCGGTCCTGGAACCGGCGGCGGTGCCGGCCCAGGGCTCCCCGGTGCTCCGCAGGCCGCTGGAACCGGGCAAGCCGCAGTCCGACGTGTACGCGCCGGGGCGCGCGGCCCTGCCGGGCCAGCGCAGCGCGCCGTAAGACCGCCGCCGCCACAAGCGGCGCGACGCAGGAACGAAGGGCCCCCGGGGATACCTCCCCCGGGGGCCCTTCGGCATTCCGGACAACTCCCCGATAACCCGGGTTCCTACCCGGCGGACAGGAAATACAACCCTCTCCGCCGTATTGGAATGATCACCTTGCGGAGTGCACCCGACAGTGGTGATCATGCGTCAATTTTTCCGACATGACGCCTGCTACTTTCCGGATGATCACGCATCGAAAGGAAATGGGATGAACGTCAGGCGTCTCTTCGTTTCCGGCGGCCTCGCAGTGGCCCTCGCCGGATCGACCCTCGCCCTCGCCGCCCCGGCCAACGCCATCATCGGGTGCGCCGACTTCCATGCCTGCCTGTACTACAACTCCGACTACAAGGGGGCGATGTACAAGCAGGAGTACGACACTCCGGACTATTCGGGGCGCTACTTCGAGACCAGCCTCGCCGGCAGCAACGGAAACGGAGTCGTGGTCAAGAACAACGCCGCCTCCGTGGACAACTGGGACAGACTGAGCCGTGTTCGGATCTACTACAACTCGAACTACAACGGCAATTATGCGTACCAGACCATTGCGGCGGCCGGAAAGGCCAACCTCAACTCGACGATGAAGAACAACAACGCCTCCGGCAAGTTCATCGACTACGGAACGGGCTGATCGTCCCGGCCGAATCGGGGGCGCCCCCTCCGGCGTGAGCCGGCGGGGTGCCCCTCCCGCGTCGCCTCGCTCCGGATCGACCCCGAAGGAACCAGCACCCCATGGGCACCTCCCTCCCCCGCGCCCTCTCGGCCGCCCTCCCGGTCTCGCTCGCGGCCGTCCTGCTCACCGGCTGCGGCGGCTCGTCCGCCGGCACGGCCGGGGAAGGGCCGGGAATTCCCGCCGCGGTCGAGATCCCGCGCCTCACCACGACGGTGACCGAGCCCGTCCCCGTGGAGGCCTACCTGCTCTCCGAAGCCCAGTGGAACAGGCTCGGGAAGGCCGAATACGCGCTGCGCGCCCGGTGCATGAAGCGCTTCGGCTTCCCGTACGAGGACCCGATGCTCGTCGCGGACCCCTCCGGCCAGACCATCTCCCAGTACCGGTACGGAAAGCTGGATCCGGCGAAGACCGCCGTCCACGGGTACAGGACGCCCGCGCCCGCGGCCTCCGAAGCCGGGACCCGCGCGAGCAAGGACCGCATCCGGAAGATCAGCGCGAACGAGCGCATGATCCTGACCGGCACCGCCGACCTGACGGCGAAGAGCGGGAAGGGCGGCCAGAACATCAAGGGGCAGACCGTCCCCGAGGGCGGCTGCGTCGGCGAGGCGAGGAAGAGGCTGGGCGACTACGGCGACGCGCGGATCGCCGACGACGTCAATCTCGACAGCTTCGGCAAATCGCTCCAGGACCAGCGGGTCCTGGCCGCCTTCGCCAAGTGGTCCCGCTGCATGGCGGAGAGCGGATACCACTACAGGACCCCGATCGAGGCCTCCGACGACAAGAGGTGGATGACCGGGGCGGTCTCCCCGGAGGAGCGGACCGTCGCCACGGCGGACGCCCGGTGCAAGATCGCGAACAACGTCACGGGGGTCTGGTACGCCGTGGACGTCGCCTATCAGAAGCAGGCCATCGAGGCGCACGCCGAGGAGCTCGCCCAGGTGCGCCGGGACATCGAGGGGCAGCTGAGGACCGCCGCGGAGGTGCTGGGCGGCTGAGGGCGACGCCCCCGTGTCCGGTCGCCCCTCTGGGGGAGACGCTGATCACGTCTTAGGGTAGGACGCATGAACGATCGCATGGTGTGGATCGACTGCGAGATGACCGGGCTCTCGCTGACGGACGACGCACTCATCGAGGTGGCCGCACTGGTCACCGACTCGGAACTGAACGTGCTCGGCGAAGGTGTGGACATCGTGATCCGCCCGCCGGACGCCGCCCTGGAGACCATGCCCGAGATCGTGCGCCAGATGCACACGGCCTCGGGGCTGCTCGACGAGCTGGCCGGCGGCACGACGCTCGCCGACGCGGAGGCCCAGGTCCTCGCGTACATCCGCGAGCACGTCAAGGAGCCGGGCAAGGCTCCGCTGTGCGGGAACTCGGTCTCCACGGACCGCGGCTTCCTCGCCCGCGACATGCCCGCCCTGGAGGGACATCTGCACTACCGGATCGTCGACGTCTCCTCGGTGAAGGAGCTGGCCCGCCGCTGGTACCCGAGGGCGTACTTCAACAGTCCGGAGAAGAACGGCAACCACCGGGCGCTCGCCGACATCCGCGAGTCCATCGCCGAGCTGCGCTACTACCGCGAGGCGGTCTTCGTCCCGCAGCCCGGCCCCGACTCGGACACCGCGAAGCAGATCGCGGCGCGCCACGTCGTCCCCTCCGAATAGCCGTACGAACGGGCCCGCTCGCGCCCGCCGCGTCATGCGTGCGCGAGCACCCCTCGGAACCCTGTAGACTTCTTCTCGGCCGGTCGGGGAAACCTTCGGGAAAACCGCCGGTCATGGTGGGTATAGCTCAGCTGGTAGAGCACCTGGTTGTGGTCCAGGATGTCGCGGGTTCGAGTCCCGTTACTCACCCTGATGGCTCAGGCCCCGGTTCACATGAACCGGGGCCTGAGTCGTTTCCACGCCGGGGCGACATGGGAGCGCTCCCCGGGCAGGGTCCTTCCGGACGGGCCCTGGGGGGAGCAAGGGCGCGCCCCGGCCGGGGGTGGGGTGGTCCGGCCGGGGCGCGCGGTGTGGGGGGCGCGATGGCTTAGCTGTACGTGCCGAAGGCCTTCGTGAAGGCGAGCGGCTGCTGGAGGATCGAGGAGCAGGTGGGGTCGGCGTAGGTCACGGCGCCGGCCGCGCACTGCTTGTCGCGGGCCGCGGACCACATCGAGAGCCTGCCGAGGCCCTTGGACTTCGCGAAGCCGACGAGCTGGGTGGCGTCCTCGACCGTGAAGACCTCGCTGCTGACGTCGTTCACACCGATCATCGGGGTGACGGCGACGGCCTTCCAGGCGGCCGCGTCGGTCAGGCCGAGGACGCCCTTGATCTGGGCCTGGGTCGCGGTGGCGGCCTGGATCGCGTACGTGCCCATGTCGGCGCTGTACGCCGGTCCGTAGTCCATCGCCATGATGTTGACGGCGTCGACGCGGACCCCGTTCCGCCGGGCGTCGGCGAGCAGGTCCACGCCCGGCTGGGTGAGGCCCTCGGGCATGACCGGCAGCGTGAACGACACGTCCAGGCCCGGGTGGGACTTCTGGAGCTGGGCGATCGCCTGGGAGCGGCGGGTGTTGGCGGCGGTGTCCGGGAGAGCCGCGCCCTCGATGTCGAAGTCGACCTTGGTGAGCTTGTACTGGTCGACGACCTTGCCGTAGGCGGTGGCGAGCGCCGCGGAGGTCGGGCAGTTCAGGGCCAGCTCGTGGCCCGCCGCGCCGCCGAAGGAGACGCGTACGTCGCCGCCCTTGGCGCGCAGCGCGCCGATCTGGGCCGCGACCCTGTCGTTCGCCAGGTCGGTGACGCCGCCCCACAGCGGGGCGCAGGACCCGCCGGAGGTGATGAAGGCGAGCGTGAACTCCTTCACGCCGGTGGCGTCGGCGGTCGCGAGCAGGTCGTACGCCGGGTAGAGCGAGGTGTCGACGTACGGGGCGAACCCGGCGGCCGCGACGGGGGCGGCGGTCGCGGTGGGCGTGGGGGTGGGGGTCGGTGCCGTGGTGGGCTTGGCGGTGGCCGTGGCGGTCGGCGTGGGCTTCGTGCTCGCCGTGGCCGTCGGCTTCGGGGAGGCCGTGGCCGTGGGCCGGTCGGTGGGGCGGCCGCTGGGGGTCGGGGTGGCGCCGCCGGCCGAGCAGACGGCCTTGTCGATGCGGCAGTTGACGGGGTCGCCCGCCTGGCCGGCGGCGGAGGTGACGAAGCCGACGGTGACGGACCGGCCGGGCTCCAGCTGCCTGTTCCAGCTCGCGGGCTTCACGGTGACGTGGCCGCCGGAGACGGTGTACTCGCCGTTCCAGAGGGAGCCGATGGTGGTGCCGGCCGGGAGGTCGAACTCCAGGGTCCAGTCGGTCCGCACGGCCGACGTCTCGTTGGTGACGACGTACTGGCCGGTGTAGCCGCCGGTCCAGGAGCTGGTCCGGGTGTAGGCGGCGCCGACGGCGGCGGCCTGGGCGGTGCCGGTGAGCGCGAAGACCGCGCCGCCGACGACGGCCGCCGCGACGGCCGCTCCGACGGCCTTGGTCCGGGTGCTCGTCCTGCGCCGGTGCGAACTGCTGCCCATCGCGTGCCTGCCTCTGCGTGCCGGGGGTGGGGGGTGCGGGCAGCACGCTAGCGAGCCGGAACCGGACAAATGCCGTGGCCCGGGCGGTGGTCGGGATCCTTAGGCTCCGCTTAAGGAAGGCATCGGAAGGACGAAAGGTTGGGCCCGCCGGACCGGGGGCCCGCCGGCCGCCGGGCGTCACACGGGCGGCGCCGGACCCGGTGCGTCACGTCCTGCGGCGCCGGTCGCGGTGCGTCACGTCCTGCGGCGCCGGTCGCGGTGCGTCACGTCCTGCGGCGCCGGCCGCGGCGGCTTCCGCCCCGGCCCGTACCGGCCCCGCGTCCGCCGAGGTTGATCCAGATCCGCACCTCGGTGCCGCCGAGGACGGAGTGGCCGATGCGGACGTCGCCGCCCGTCGACTCGGCCATGCGGCGCGCGATGTCGAGGCCGAGACCGGTGGAGCCGTCGCGTCCGCTGCCCGCGCCCCGCGCGAGCGCGGCCGCCGGGTCGGCGATGCCGGGGCCCGCGTCGGAGACGAGGACGATGACGGCGTCGTCTCCGTTGTGGACGTCGAGGGAGAAGGCCGTGCCCTCGGGGGTGTGGCGGAAGACGTTGCCGAGCAGCGCGTCGAGGGCGGCGACGAGTTCGGGGCGGGCGACGGGGATGCGGACCGGGCGCTCCACGCCCGCGACCCGCACCCGGCGGCCCTCGTCCTCGGCGAGCGCCGACCAGAAGTCCATCCGCTCGCGGACCACTTCGGCGGCGTCGCAGCCTGCGCCCGGCCCGGTCGCCTGGGTCTGCGGCTTCGCCTCGCGGGCCGTGCGGATGATGATGTCGACCTCGCGCTCCAGCTGTTCGACGGCGGCGCGGGTCTGCTCGGCGGCCGGTCCCGAGCCGAGCGAGGCGGCGTTGAGCCGGAGCACCGTCAGCGGGGTGCGGAGCCGGTGGGAGAGGTCGGCGGCCAGCTCGCGTTCGTTGGCGAGGAGCTGCACGACCTGGTCGGCCATCGAGTTGAAGGCCACGGCGGCCGACTTGAGTTCGGGCGGCCCCTCCTCGGGGACCCGGGCGCCGAGCCTGCCCTCGCCGAGGTCGTGGGCGGCGCCCGCGAGCCGCTGGGCGGGCTGGACCATGCGGAGGCCGAGGCGGTCGGCGACGGCGACGGAGCCGACGACGAGGGCGATGCCGACCCCGGCGAGGACGAGCCAGGCGGTGGCGACGCCGTTGCTGACCTCCCCCTCGGGGACGAAGAGTTCGACGATGGCGACCTGGGCGCTGCTGATCGCGGTGGGCTGGAGCAGGGCGAAGCCGCCGGGCACCTCGGCGATGGAGGCGCGGCCCAGGCTCCTGGTGGCGGCGAGCTCCGCCGGGTCCGCCCGCCGGGTGCCGATCTCCAGCGCGGTCCCGTCGGGGCCCTCGGCGGGGACGTGGACGGCGAGGCGGCCGGCGGCGCCGTCCTCGGTGGTGGCGATGGCCTTCTCGAGTTCGTCGCGGTCGGTGGTGATCGCGAGGACGGGCGCGAGCCCGGCGGCCCGCCGTTCGGCGTTGGAGAACGCCCGGTCGCGGGCCATCTCCTTGACGACGAGCCCGAGGGGGACGGCGAAGGCGAAGACGACCATGGCGGTGACGGCCAGCGACACCTTGACGAGCGCCCATCTCACGGCTGCGTCCCCGGTTCCCGCTCGCGGGGCGGCTCCAGCTTCACGCCCACCCCGCGCAGGGTGTGCAGATAGCGGGGCCGGGCGGCCTTTTCGCCCAATTTACGCCGCAGCCATGACAAATGTACGTCGATGGTCTGGTCGTCCCCGTACGACTGCTGCCAGACCTCGGCGAGCAGCTCCTTGCGGGGGACGACGACACCGGGCCGCCCGGCGAGGAAGGCCAGCAGGTCGAACTCGCGGCGGGTCAGGTCCAACGGCACCCCGTCGAGCTCCGCCTGACGGCGCAGCGGATCGACGGTGAGCCCGCCGACCCGGATGACCCGGGAGGGCGGCACGTCGCCCGCGCCGGCCCTGGAGCGGCGCAGGACGGCGGCCATCCGGGCCGAGAGGTGCTCGACCGAGAAGGGCTTCACCAGGTAGTCGTCCGCCCCGGCGTGGAGGAGCCGTACGATCTCGGCCTCGTCGTCCCGGGCGGTCGCGATGATCACCGGGACGTCGGTGATCCCGCGCAGCATCTTGAGCGCCTCGGACCCGTCGAGATCCGGCAGACCGAGGTCCAGGATCACGACGTCGAAGCGGAAATGGGCGACCTCGCGCAGCGCCTCCAGAGCCGTGCCGACGCTCCGTACGGTGTGGGAGGCCTCGGTCAGCTGCCGGATGAGGGCGGAGCGCACGAACTGGTCGTCCTCGACCACGAGCACACTTGCCATGGGCGGCACCGTACGCCATTCGGGTGAGGCCCCGACTCCACCCTCCGGTACGGCCCGTCGGCCGGTGGTGCACTATGTCCCGGTGCGAAGAGGACTCGTTCACGCCCTGGCCTGGTCGCTCGCCACCGGCGCGGCGGTCACCCTGTCCTGGTGGGGAGTGCACACGGTGCTGTCCGGCACGGTGTACGACCCGCCGCGCGCCCTGCCCCTCCCGGCCGGCCCCGCCATCGGATCGGCCGCGTCCGGCGGTGAGCCGCAGACCTCCTCCACCCGGCGGCCCGAGACGACCCCGCCGCCCGCGCCGGAGTCGTCGCCCCGTCAGGTCCGTACGTCCCCGGCCTCCCCGTCCGCGACCCCCTCGCACCGCCCGAGCCCGACGACCGAGAGTCCCACCGGTCCTCCCCCGGCGGCGGATTCCGGCTCGAACCTCAAGACCTCCAGCGTGGACGGCGGCCGGGTCACCTTCGACCTGGGCGAGACCTCCGCCGAACTGGTCTCGGCGACCCCCGCGTCCGGCTGGCAGATGCAGGTGTGGAAGCAGCCGACCTGGATCCGGGTCACCTTCACCCGGGACGGCCGCGAACTGTCGGTCTTCTGCGTGTGGCACGACAGCGCGCCGCGCGTGGAGATCGAGGACCGGCAGGCGTAGCCGCGCTCAGCGGAAGACGGACGGCGGCGGTACGGGTGAGGGCTTGGCGCTCGCGTCGGTGACCGGCGCCGCTCCGCCCGCGAAGTCGGCGAGCGCCCGGCCGTGTTCCACGCGCCCCG
This sequence comes from Streptomyces sp. NPDC096079, assembly GCF_040303145.1. Classification (NCBI taxonomy): domain Bacteria; kingdom Bacillati; phylum Actinomycetota; class Actinomycetes; order Kitasatosporales; family Streptomycetaceae; genus Streptomyces; species Streptomyces sp. NPDC096079. The sequence continues at coordinate 134,541 of NZ_JBEOST010000002.1, read as the reverse complement.
GGTGCGGGTCGGTGGCGACCCGGCGGGTCAGTTCGGCCACCGGCAGCTCGCGGTCCGAGGCGAGCAGCACCGCGTTGCCGAAGCGGCGGCCGCGCAGGACCGTCGGGTCGGCGGTGAGCGCCAGCTCGGGGAAGACGACGGCGGCGGTGGCGATCTGGCCGCGCAGATGCGTGAGGGGCGGGCCGTCGGCCAGGTTCGCCGCGTAGAAGCCGCCGGGCCGCAGCACCCGTCGCACCTCGGACAGGAACTCGGTGCTGGTGAGGTGGGCCGGGGTGCGGGCCCCGCTGAACACATCGGCGATGACGAGGTCGGCCCAGCCGTCCTGGACCTTGGCGAGGCCGGCGCGGGCGTCGGTGGAGCGGACCCTGATGCGGGCCCCCGCGTCGAGCGGGAGTTCCCTGCGGACGAGCTGGACCAGGGACCCGTCGAGCTCCACGATCTGCTGGGTGGACCGGGGCCGGGTCGCGGCGACGTACCGGGCCAGGGTGAACGCGCCGCCGCCGAGGTGCACGACCTGGAGCGGCCGGTTCGGCGGGGCGGCCAGATCGGCGATGTGGCCGAGGCGCCGCTGGTACTCGAAGGTGAGGCGGGCCGGGTCGTCGAGGTCGACGTGCGACTGCGGGGCGCCGTCGATGAGCAGCGTCCAGCCGCGCGGGCGTTCCCGGTCGGGTATGAGTTCGGCGAGACCGCCGTCGACGGTCTCGACGACGGGGGCGGCCTGCGCCACCCGGTCCTTCTGTCTGTTCCTGGCCACGGCCCCATTATCGGGGCAAGCCCGACACGGGGCAGGGCGGTGCCGGTCGGCTCAGTGGCAGCCGTCGGCCGCCTCGATGAGCCGGGCCGCCTCGCCGAGCGCCTCCCGCAGCACGACGGGGTCGGTCACGGGGTCGTTGTCGCCCGGGGGCAGCAGCCAGCCGGCCGGCCGGGGCGCGTCACCCGCCGGTTCGGGGAGTTCGGGCAGCTCGGGGAGGCGCAGGCCGCGCCCCGAGGTCCGCGTACACGCGCTGCCCGGCATGTCCCAGGCGGCGGCGGTGCCCGGCGGCACCAGGAAGCCGAGGGTGTCGCAGGTGCCGTCGTGGACGACGGGCCCGACGGCGGGGGCGGCGGCGCGGCGCAGGATGTCGACGGCCTCGAGTCCCTGGCGGACCGGGACGGTCACCAGGTCCCAGGGTCCGGCGGCGGGCCTGGACCCGTCGGCGTCCGGAGCGGCCGGGGGCCGCACGGCCTCCGGAACAGGCGCGTGCCAGGTGGCCGACTGCGAACCGATCTCCGACATGGGGACCCCTCCTCGCTCCAGAGGAGACACGTTCCGTCTCTCCTTTACGGTTCAACGCCCGTGCGCGTCAACGGCTACGGCGGGATCCCGCCGCAAAGGATGGCAGTTCATGGCAGATCACAGGCGAGATATCCGATTTGTAGCCAAACTCAGCGTGCGCATCCGGTCACAGCAGGTACGTTCATGCCGCCGGACACCCGGCAGCACCAGGAGAGGGCTCGGCCATGGCGATGTCACGGGCAGTTCCCAATCTCGCCTTCCGCCGGCTCCGCGGACAGCAGTCGCCGGCGGAGTTCGCCGCGGCGGTCCGCCGGGCGGCGCGGGAGATCGGCGAACAGGTCGCGTGCGACGCCCGCTACATCGGGCGTGTGGAGGCGGGCGAGATCCGCTGCCCCAACTACGCCTACGAGCGGGTCTTCCTGCACATGTTCCCCGGTCTTGGCCTCTGCGACCTGGGGTTCTCCGCGCGGGAGACGGTCCGCGGCCGGCGGCAGGCCGTGCCGGCCGGGGCAGCGCCTCCCGCCGCCATCACCACCCGGAACGATGAGGAGAGCGACGTGCTGCGTCGCGCATTCATGACGAGCGGCTCCGCCACCCTGGCGGCCGCCTCGCTGGGACTCGGCGGCCCCGCCGTCGCGATCCCCTCCCCCCGCGGCACCCACCGGATCGGCGAGACCGAGGTGCGGGCCGTCGAGGACGCCGTACGCCGGATCCGGCTGCTCGACGACCGGCACGGCGCCGACGGGCTCTACAAGGTGGCCGCCCAGCCCCTCCGTACCGCCTACGCGCTCCTCGACGCCGGCACCATGGCCCGCCGCTCCACCGAGGACCGGCTGCACGCGGGCGCGGGCGAGCTCTCCCTCTCCGTCGGCTGGCTGGCCCACGACTCGGGCCGGCACGAGGACGCGCGCTCGCACTACGCGGAGGCGCTGGCCACCGCGCGCGTGGCGGGGAACGCGGCCCTGGAGGCACACGCCTTCTGCAACACCTCGTTCCTGGCCCGCGACACCGGCCGCTTCCGTGAGGCGGTCCGGGCGGCACAGGCGGGCCTGCGGGCGGCGCAGCCGCTGGACTCGGCCCGGCTGCTCTCGCTGCTCTCGCTGCGGGAGGCCGGCGCATGGGCGGGGCTCGGCGAGCGGTCGGCCTGTGAGCAGGCGCTCGGCCGCGCGCACGGCTGGTTCGATCGGGGCCCCGCCGAGGGCGACCCGGAGTGGATGTCCTTCTTCGGCGAGCCGGAGCGGGAGGCCCTGGAGGCCGGTTGCTGGGCGGCGCTGGGCGAGTGGGGGCGGGCGGCCCGTCACGCCCACCGGGCCGTGGTCCTGCAGAACCCGCACTTCGCGCGGAACCTCGCGCTCTACCGGGGCCACCTCGCCAAGGCCCTGGCGTACGCGGGCCGCCCGGACGAGGCGGCGGCGGAGGCCCGGCGCGTGGTGGACTCCCTCGACGGCATCGCCTCGGCCCGCATCCGCGGCCTGCTGTCGGAGACGAACCGGGTCCTGACCGGGACGCGCTGACCAGGGGCAAGACCCCTACCGCTCCAGGTGCCCCGTGTCGTTCCAGCGCTCGATCGCCGGGGCTCCGTACGCCCAGCCGAGGACCGAGAGGCTCGTCGGGTCGAGACGGATGCGGGACGCGAAGGAGACGTCCTCGCCGAGCCAGCGCGCTCCGATCGAGCGCAGGATGTGGCCGTGCGCGAAGACCAGCACGTCACGGTCGGCGGAGCGGGCCCATTCCACGACCTCGTCGGCGCGGACCGACAGCTGCGCGAGGGACTCGCCCTCGGGGACGGCGTCGCGCCAGATCAGCCAGCCGGGCCGGATGTCCTGGATCTGCGCCGGGGTGAGGCCCTCGTACGCCCCGTAGTCCCACTCCATCAGCGCGTCCCAGGGCTCGGCCCGGTCGCCGAAGCCCGCCAGCTCGCAGGTCTCGCTCGCCCGGACCAGCGGGCTGGTGCGCACCTCCGTGCCGGGCAGCCCCTGCCAGGGGCCGTGGTGGAGGCGCTCGCCGAGCAGCTTCGCGCCGCGCCGCCCCTCGTCGAGCAGCGGTATGTCGGTCCTGCCGGTGTGCCGGCCGAGAAGGGACCACTCGGTCTGGCCGTGCCGGGCGAGCAGGATGCGCGGTGCCATGGGAAGGACGCTCCAGGGGTTCACGGTGCTGACGTGCCTCTCCCATCATCGCCCACGTGAATTCGGGGTGGCCCCCGGGCAACCCCCGGGGGCCGTCCGGCGTCCCCTCCCCCGGGGAGATCACCGACGGGGGGACTTTCATGCGCAGGCCACGCTGGTGGGCGGAGCTGTCCCTGATCGCCGTCGTGTACGCGGCCTATTCGGGCGGGCGGCTCCTGGTGAAGGGCGACGAGGCGTCGGCCGTGGAGCACGGGCTCGCGATCCTGCGCCTGGAGGAGGGCCTCGGGATCGACGCGGAGCATCCGCTGAACCGGCTGTTCACGGACGTCCCCGCGCTCGGGATCCCGGCGGACTTCGCGTACGCCTCGCTGCACTACCTGGTGACCCCGGCGGTCCTGGTGTGGCTGTTCCGCCGCCGCCCCGCGCACTACCGGGCCGCCCGGACCTGGCTGATGCTCTCCACGCTGCTCGGGCTCGTCGGCTTCACGCTCCTGCCGACCTGTCCGCCCCGGCTGCTCGACGCGGCCCACGGGTTCACGGACACCATGGCGGAGTTCGCCTCGTACGGCTGGTGGGGCGGCGAGGCCAGCGCGCCGCGCGGGCTCGGCGGTCTGACGAACCAGTACGCGGCGATGCCCAGCCTCCACGTCGGCTGGGCGCTGTGGTGCGGGGTGATGCTGTGGCGGTACGGGCGGACGCCGCTCACGAAGGCACTCGGGGTGGCGTACCCGCTGGTCACCGCCCTGGTCGTGATGGGGACCGCCAACCACTATCTGCTGGACGCGGTCGCCGGGGCCGCCGTGATGGGCGCCGGTCTGCTCCTCACCCCGCACGTGCTGCGCCTCGTCGACCGGATCCGCGGAACGGCCGAAGCCGCCCCGGTTGTCAGTGGCGGATGCGAGACTTCCACGGGTGAGCGCATCCCTGGACAGCGGTCTGTCCGCAGCACCGCAGACGACACCTCGAAAGCTTCTCGCTGAGCTGCGTGGACCGGGTGTCGTGCCGCGCCCGCTGGACGCCCGCGCCCTGGCGGCGCTCGCCGCCAATCCCGGCTGCAGACGGCGGGCCGTCCTCGACGGCGCCGGGGTCGACAAGGCGGCGCTCGCCGCGAAGCTCGGCTCCCCGGCACCGTTCGGGCAGTCTCAGTTCGCGATCGTGCGGGGCAACTCCTTCGAGGCGAAGGTCAAGGCGGACGGCGGCCGCGAGCTGCTGCGCCTGATCGGCGTCGAGGAGCCGGGCGAGGTCTCCGTGCCGGACCTCGCGGCGGCCGGGCCCGAGGGCCGGGTGGCCCGCACCGCGCTCGCGCTGCGGGAGGCGACCGCCGCCGGGGCGTGGGCGCTGCTCGACCATCCGCTGCTCGCCCTGGAGGTCGCCGGTTCCCCCGTCTTCCTGGAGCCGGACGCGGTGGTCGTGCGTCCCGACGGCGGATGGACGGTCGTGGAGATCAAGTCGTTCCCGATGATCGACGGCTCGGCCGACGCCGCGAAGGTGGGCGCCGCGGCCCGCCAGGCCGCCGTGTACGTGCTGGCCCTGGAGCGGGTGGCGGCGCGGACGGAGGGCGCGCGGGTCGCGCAGTCGGTGCTCCTCGTCTGCCCGAAGGACTTCTCGAACGTGCCGGCGGCCTCGCTGGTCGACGTCCGCAAGCAGCGGTCGGTGACCCGGCGGCAGCTGGCCCGGCTGACCCGGATCGACGAGATCGCGCGGGCCCTGCCGGAGGGCGTCAGCTTCGACGTGGTGGAGCGCACGCCGGCCGAGCTGACGGCGGCCGTGGAGTGCGTGCCCCATCAGTACGCGCCGGAGTGCCTGGCCGCCTGCGAGCTGGCCTTCCACTGCCGGGCGCGGTCCCGGGAGGAGGGCGCGGTGGAGACCCTGGGCCGTTCCGTACGGGGGGAGCTGGGCGGTCTGACGACGGTCGGCGCGGTCCTGGCGGCGGCGCGCGGCGAGGAGGGCGACCCGGAGGACCCGGCGGTGGCGGCGCTCAGAAGGGCGCGGGCGCTGCGCGAGGAGGCGCTCGCGGGGGTGACGGCATGTCGCTGATCGCCACGCTCGCCCGGATGGAGGCCGTCGAGTCGGGCCGGGCGCAGCCGCTCGCGACCGTCCGGCACCGGCGGCTGTCGGAGCGGCCGCTGGTCCTGGTGCCGCTGACGACGGCCGGTGAGGCGGGCGCGCCGCTGGGCGCCCTCGTCGGCACCGACCCGGAGGAGCCGCGGCTGCTGGTGGTGCCGCAGCCCCGGGACCGTGACCTGCGGTTCGCGTTCCTCGCCGACCTGGCCGAGGAGGTCCTGCCGTACCTCGACGCGTTCACGGACGTCGTGGAGGCGGCCGAGCGGAGCGAGGTCGACCCCGAGACCGGCAAGAAGGTGAAGGTCGAGGTCGAGCTGTGCGCCGACGCGCCGCAGCTGATCGTGCCGAGCCGCGCGGGCGTCGAGTACGTGCGGCTGCTCGGGCGGTCGACGCGGTTCCGGCGGACGGCCGAGCAGGATCCGGAGACGCCGTTCCCCGCGCCGCCGCGGGTGCCGCTGCTCGGGCGCTGGCTGACGCACTTCGGCGAGCGGGCCCGGGTGCCCGGCTCCTCGCTGCTGCTCGCCGCGACCGACCTGCTCAACCGGCACTGGGCGACCGGCCAGTCCTCCCTGGAGGACCAGCACCTGGGGGCGCTGCTCGCCTGGATCGACCCGTCCGACGGGGAGCCGGGCGCGGCGGGGGCGCTGCGGGCCGAGGCCGGCCGGGACGCCCGGGGGCAGCTGCTCTGCCCGCCGGCCGGTCCCGCCACGGACCCGGCCTTCGACAACAAGCTCCTGGCGCCCGCGATCGAGCGGTACGACCGGGCCCGGCAGGCGCTGGGCGCGGCCGAGGACGGCGAGGCCGCCGACACGGGCCTGGGTGAACTGCACGCGGCCGAGCGGGAGCTGCGCCGGCTGGTCGTCTCGCAGCTGAAGCCGACGTGGGACGCGGTGTGGCGGGCGATCGGGCTGCTGCGGGAGCTGCCGGAGGGCGCCAGGGTCGAGGACCGCTGGACCCGGGACCGCTGGTCCTTCACCGGCCACCGGGACCGGGTCGCGGCCGGTGAGCCGCCGCAGCCGCGCCGGGACGACGCGGTGACGGCGGCGCGGAAGCTCGCCGCCCGGGAGCAGGCGCAGGGTCAGCTGGAGGCGCAGGAGGCGCTCGACGACCCGCTGGTCCTGGCGGGGCGGCGGCTCGCGGGCGAGGCGTTCGCGGCCGAGGTGGTCGACGTGACGATGGCGTGGACGGAGTCGAAGCGGCCCGCGCCCCGCCCGCTCGTCACGGTCCGCACGGACGACCGGCCGCACCTGGGCGAGCCGGTGAAGGTGTACCGCTCGCTCGACGGCAAGCCGCAGACGGCGGAGTTCGTGCGGTACGAGGAGGACGGTTCGCTGCTGCTGCGGATCCTGGACCGGATGGGGCGGTCGAAGGAGCCGGCGGAGGGCTCGGTGCCGGAGAAGGGCGAGCGGATCGCCTGGACGCTCTTCGAGCACGACCAGCGGGTCGGGCCGAAGCTGCCGGACCCGGAGGAGACGCCCTGGACGCACGGCGGCCCGCCCCGCGCGGACGCCGTCGAACTGCCGGACGCCATGACCTCCGAGGACGTGCTGTGAGCCGCGAGACCTTCGACCCGTCCGCCGAGGCGGCCCGGGCGACCTCCGCGATCCTCGCGGACACCCTGTACGGCAGCGCGCGGGGCGTCGTCGTCGACTCCCCGCCGGGGGCCGGCAAGTCGACGCTCGTCGTGCGGGCCGCCCTCGAACTGGCCGCCGCCGGGCGGCCCCTGATGGTGGTCGCGCAGACGAACGCGCAGGTGGACGACCTCGTGTTGCGGCTCGCCGAGAAGGAACCGGACCTGGAGGTCGGCCGGCTGCACTCCAGCGACTCCGACCCGTACGACAAGGCGCTCGACGACCTGGCGAACGTACGGAAGTCGGCGAAGGCCGGCGAGCTGGCCGGGGTGCCGGTGGTCCTGTCCACGGCCGCCAAGTGGGGGCACGTGAAGAACGTCGAGCCGTGGGCGCACGCGATCGTCGACGAGGCGTACCAGATGCGCTCCGACGCGCTCCTCGCGGTCGCGGGCCTCTTCGAGCGGGCGCTGTTCGTGGGCGACCCCGGGCAGCTCGACCCGTTCTCGGTGGTCGGCGCGGACCAGTGGGCGGGGCTCACCTACGACCCGTCGGCGAGCGCCGTGTCCACGCTGCTCGCGCACAACCCGGAGCTGCCGCAGCACCGGCTGCCGGTCTCCTGGCGGCTGCCCGCGTCGGCGGCGCCGCTGGTGTCGGACGCCTTCTACCCGTACACGCCGTTCCGCAGCGGCACGGGCCCCGGCGACCGGAGGCTGTCCTTCGGCGTCGCCTCGGACGGCTCGGCCCCCGACCGGGTCCTCGACGAGGCGGCCGAGTCCGGCTGGGGCCTGCTGGAGCTCCCGGCCCGGCACACCCCGCGCACCGACCCCGAGGCCGTCGGGGCGATCGCCCTGGTCGTCCGCCGGCTCCTGGACCGGGGCGGCGCGGCGGTCTCGGAGCGCTCGGAGGACCCGGTCCCGCTGACCCCGGACAGGATCGCCGTCGGCACCGCCCACCGCGACCAGGCGGCGGCGGTACGGGCGGCGCTCGCGGGCCTGGGGGTGTCGGGCGTGACGGTGGACACGGCGAACCGGCTCCAGGGCCGCGAGTACGACGTGACGGTGGTCCTCCACCCGCTGTCGGGGCGCCCCGACGCGACCGCCTTCCATCTGGAGACGGGCCGGCTGTGCGTCCTCGCCTCCCGGCACCGGCACGCGTGCATCGTGGTCTGCCGGGCGGGCGTGGCGGAGCTCCTCGACGAGCACCCGTCGACGGACCCGGTGCGGCTGGGGGTCGCGGTCTCGTTCCCGGACGGCTGGGAGGCGAACCACGCGGTCCTCTCCCATCTGGAGGAGCACCGGGTGGCCTGGACGCCGTGAGCCGCCGCCGTCCCGCGCAAACCGGGGCTCGGGAGGGGACCGGGGGCGTGCGGGGCGGGGTTCGCGCTCTTGCGTGGCGCGGGACAATGGAAGACGGCCCGGGATTCCGGGCCGTGCCTGTGCGAGGAGGAGAAGAACGATGGCGGAACCCGCGGAACGGAGCGCACAGCGGCGGCTGCGGCCGGCACCGCTGATCTTCGAGCCTGCCGAGGCGACCGCCGACCCGGAGCACTTCTTCGACCTGGAGTCGATAGAGGATCCGCGCGAGCTGCTGGCCCGGGCGACGGAGCTGACGCTCGCCTTCCGGGCGGCGACGGACCGGGCGACCGAGTTCCAGGCGATCGCGGCCGCGCAGCTGGCGGACCCGCGCCGCTTCGACCGGCTGACGCCGGCGGACGTCGCCGAGCGCGCGGAGTGGACCGAGGACTACGCCCGGAAGATGATCGAGTTCGGTCGCGACCTGATCCGGACGAACGGCGGCCCGTCGGAGGACTGAGCGCCGCCGGTCGGAGGCGGAACGCCCTCGGCCGAAGGCCGAACGCCGCCGGTCGATGACTGGACGCCGCCCGTCGGAGGCGGGACGCCGTATGCGGGTGCCCGGGGCCGTCCGCGCCCCGGCGGCGACGCCGCCCGGCCCGAGACCGCCCGCGCGCGGCCGGAACGCGTCGGAGCGTGGCTCGGAGACGTACACCTGACCGAAAAAGCCCCCCTGGCATATGCCGAGGGGGCACGATACTCCTCGCCCGCCCCTCCTGTCCGGGATTCCGGAAACCCTCGGCGATCGTTCTGTCACTGCCGGTAGACCTGAAACATGACGACCTGGCTGCGCGACGAGACCCCGCACGACATCTTCCGGTTCCTCCGGGAGGGCGACGAGGGACGCCACCAGACGGCCCGGGTGACCGCCGACGGCGCCGCCTGGCTCGCGTCGGCGGCGGGGGGCCGCGACGGCGCCGCGCTCACCCGCTGGGAGTCCCGGCCCGACACGCCCGCCGCGCTGCCCTGCGGGACGGCATTCGACGTCGTCAACGTGGACCCGGTGTTCGGGCGCCGGATGCTGGACCGGCTGTGGGAGGAGGGCCCGGGTTCGGGACCCGTGGCGACGCACCGGGGCCGGATGCTGCTCTTCGCCGCGCCGGGGACGGCCCAGCGGCTGCCGGCGCTGCTCGACTGGGAGGAGTGGGGGGAGGCCGTCCCCCGGCCGCTCTGCCACGGGCGCGGGGACGCGGTGACCGTTCCGCCGCTCGTGCCGTCCGGCTCCGCCGGGCCCCGCTGGCTGGTGGCCCCGGACACCCGCAACCCGTGGCTGCCCGGGCCCGAGGTCCTGCTCTGGGCCTGCGTGCGGGCCGTCCGGGCGGCTTCCGCCGCCGACGTGCGGGTATCGATTTTTCCTCCCGCCGATCCGGATGCTAATGTCTACGACGTCAGCAGGCGCCGCTAGCTCAGTTGGTTAGAGCAGCTGACTCTTAATCAGCGGGTCCGGGGTTCGAGTCCCTGGCGGCGCACAGACGGAAGAAGCCCCTCGCGGAAGCGGGGGGCTTCTTCGTGCTCCGGGTCACCTCCTGCCGGGCGGGGTGATCTTCACGGTCCAGGCGCCGGAGCCGGTGCGTTCCACGACCTCCACCCGCACGCCCGTCCCGGGCACGGTCAGGGTCTCGCCCTCCTCGACGGGGGCGTCCGCGAGCGGCGGGAAGACGGAGCGGTCCACGCACGCCTGGGTGTCCGGGTGCGCGTCCACGACCTCGACCGGCCCGTCGCCGGATGCCTCGTCGTTGCGGACCCGGTAGACGAGGACGCCCTCGGCGCAGGTGTCGGCATCGTTCCCCGCGGTGCTCCGGGCCTCGATCGCGAGGACGCTGTCGGGGCCGGTGCGCACCACGGCGAGCCGGGTGCCGAGGGTGCCGCCGGCCGGGGGCGGGGCGTCGGTCGGCTCCAGGCTGACGAGACGGGAGCCGCCGCCCTGCACGCAGGTCACCTGGGCGCGGGAGAGCCAGCCGAGCTTCCACTTGTGCCAGCCGAAGAGGTCGGGGGCGAGCCCGAACTGGCTGCCCATGACGTCCCAGTCGCCCACGTGGGTGTCCCAGTCGCCCTTGCCGTCCACCGGGCGGTGGTACAGGTCGGGCAGGTCGAAGACGTGGCCGGTCTCGTGGGCGAGGACGTTGCGGTCGGGTGGGTGCCGCTCGAAGACGGTGACGACGCGCTTGATCTCGGTGCCGTCCGCCTCCAGGGGGCGTTCGAGGTTGACGACCTTGGTCGCGTCGGAGTCCACGCCGGGCGCGTCCGGGTCGGCGACCAGGTAGACGATGTCGTACCGCGAGAAGTCGACGTCCTTGTCGGCGGCGGCGATCGCGTCGCGCAGGTAGGCGGCCCGCTTCCCGGCGTCCCAGTCGCGCCGTATGGCGTAGTCGCCCGAGTCGTGCGGCATCCGGGTCCACTCGGGCCGGAGGTGCGGGCGCAGGCTGAAGCGGCCGTAGGAGGCGCGGTCGAAGAACTCGCTGGTGGCGGGGAAGTGGTCGGCGGCGAGTTCGGCCGGTGTGGTGAGCGGCGCGGAGTCCGGGAAGGACAGGAAGATCATGACCGCGTCGAGGGTCTGGTTCGGGCGCGGATAGGAGCTGTTCCAGGTGTCGAGGCCGAGCGAGTGGTGCGCGGCGGTACGGGGCAGGGCGCAGGGACTCGCCGAGGACGCGCCGACGGCGGGGCCCGCGACCAGCCCGGTGGCGGCCAGGGCGGCGAGCGAGGTGAAGGCCGCCGCGCCGGCGCGCAGCCGTGGGCGTTCCACTCCCCCGGGTGGCTGCTGAGCCCTCACGTGGACCTCCGGATCGGTAATGCGGGACACCCCACCCACCTTGTGACGATTTGCGGCGTTTCGCATGTTTCCGCTGCCCCGGTCGGGTGAGGGCGCGCCACGGGGTCGACGCGACACGAGCGCGCTTCAGCTCACGGAAAGTCACATTCGGTCAGGGTGCCGACGCCCCGTGTCAGACCCGCGCAGAAACGATCGGGCACGCCGTCCCGGTGGGCGGCTCCACAGCACCCGCGCACCCTCTCCGGCGCCTCGACGCTGGAACGCTCCCCCGCCTGGCTCTATGATCGGCTCACTCTTCCTTGGCCGACCATCCCGATCACATCTGACCGGCCCGACTGCACACGGGAGCGAGCGGTGAGCGGAACCCCCGAAGGACCGGTGCACCCAGAGCCGGCGGAGACACACGCGGCCGAGCCCGCACTCACGGAGCGTCACCTCGCACGCCGGGCGGCCGAACTCCGTGACTACCGCGCCGCCTTCCGGGTCTCCCAGCTCGCCATGGCCGTCGTCGACGAGGCCGGCGTCGTGGTCGTCGCCAACGACTCCTTCGGCTGCCTCCTCGGCACCGAGCCCTCGGCGCTCCGCGAGCAGGCCGCCGCCGACCTCGTCGACCTCGCCTCCGACAGCCGCACCTGGCACGCCTACCGCGAGGTCCTCGGCGGCCGGCGCTCCCGCTTCCGCTGCACCCGCCGCCTCAAACACGCCGACGGACGCTCACTGTGGGCGGAGGTCACCGTCGCGCCGGTGCCCGACAGCCGCCGCGTCCTGCTCTCGATCGCGGACATCAGCGACCGGCGCGAGCTGCACGCGCGGCTGCGGCACCTCCAGATGCACGACCCGGTGACCCGGCTGCCCAACCGCGCGCTGTTCTTCGAGCGCCTCTCCGCGGCCCTGGAGGTCGCGGCGCAGGACGCCCGGGACGCCGAGTCCGCCCTGCCGCACGCCGCGCACCGGTCACACGAATCGCATGAGTCGTACGAGCCATACGAGTCGTACGAGTCGTACGGCTATGGCAGAACAGGGCGGATCGGGCTCTGCTACCTGGACCTCGACGGCTTCAAGGCGGTCAACGACACCCTCGGCCACCGCGTCGGCGACCGGCTCCTCGCCGCCGTCGCCACCCGGCTGACGGAGTGCGCCGACAGCGACGGCTACACCCGCAACGGCGGCCACCTCGTGGCGCGGCTCGGCGGCGACGAGTTCGCGATCCTCGTCGAGGACTCCACCGGCACGGAACAACTGGCCGACCTGGCCCGCTCGGTGCTCGACGCGCTCCAGCGCCCCTTCGACCTGGGCGGTCGGCGGCTCTCGGTCTCCGCCTCGATCGGCGTGGTCGAGCGCGCCGGGCCCGGGACGAACGCGACCGCCCTCATGCAGGCCGCGGACACCACGCTGTACTGGGCGAAGGCGGACGGCAAGGCCCGCTGGACGCTCTTCGACCCCGAGCGCAACGCGCACCGGATGACCCGGCAGTCGCTCTCCTCCACCCTGCGGCCCGCCGTGGAGCGCGGGGAGTTCGCCCTGGAGTACCAGCCGCTCGTCGACCTGGCCGACGGGGCGGTGCGCGGGGTGGAGGCGCTGGTGCGCTGGAACCACCCGCAGTTCGGCTCGCTCGCGCCGAATCGGTTCATCGGGATCGCCGAGGAGGACGGCTCCATCGTGGAGCTGGGCCGATGGGTGCTGAACACCGCGTGCCGCCAGGCCCGGCAGTGGCAGAAGGACCATCCGCGCGAGCGCCCGATCTTCGTGAGCGTCAACGTGGCGGTCCGCCAGGTCTGGGACTCCGACCTGGTCGCCGACGTGGCCGGCATCCTCGCCGAGACCGGACTCGCGCCGCACCTGCTCCAGCTGGAGCTGACCGAGTCCGCCGTGATGGGCTCCAACGGCCGGCCGATCCAGGCGCTCCAGGCGCTGAGCGACATGGGCGTGCGGATCGCGATCGACGACTTCGGCACGGGCTACTCGAACCTGGCCTATCTGAGCCGGCTGCCGGTCTCCGTGCTCAAGCTGGACGGCTCCTTCGTCCGCGGCTTCCAGGACGAGGAGCACGCCAACCCGGCGGACGAGCTGATCGTCGAGGCGCTCGTGCACCTCGCGCACCGGCTCGGCCTGACCGTGACCGCCGAGTGCGTCGAGACGGCCGGGCAGGCCAGTCGGCTGCGCCGGATCGGCTGCGACACCGGGCAGGGCTGGCTGTACTCGCGGGCGGTGGCCCCGGACCGCATCGCCGAGCTGATCGGCGTGGAGCCGCTGCCGGTGTGACCCCGCGGGATCCCTCCGGGGCGGCGGGCATGGAACTGCCCCCGGCCGGAGGGACATTCCGGGCGGGGGCAGTGGCTCATGCGGGGCGGTGCCTCAAGGGCGGCACCTCATGCGGTGAGGGGATCACGAGGGGGATCAGCAGGCGCCGAGGTCCTGCCAGACGCCCCACTCGCCGGTGGTGCCGGGGGTCTCGTTCTGGGTCCACCACTTGGCCTTGTACTTGCGGCCGTTGTAGGAGACCTCGTTGCCCGCGTTGTAGACCGTGCCGGCCACGTACGCCGGGACCGAGCCGCAGCCCGTGGTGGGCGGGGTGGTCGGCGGCGTGGTGGGCGGGGTGGTCGGGGGCGTCGTCGGCGGGGTGGTCGGCGGCGTCGTGGTGGGCGGGGCGGTGGTGCCGCCGAGGGCCGTGTTGATCTGCTTCAGCAGGGTGGCGTTCTCGTCCAGGCCGAGGAGCGAGTACATCATCGCGCCGCCGAGGCCGCGCTGCTTGGCGTAGTCGACGCGGGCCTGGATGGACTTCTGGTTCAGGCCGGTGAAGAACTCGCCGTCCTTGTAGAAGTACGAGGACTTCGCCTGGTCGTCCCAGAAGGTGGTCGCCGGGTTGTCGACGATGCCGCCGAGCTCCTTGTAGTGCGCGATGCCGGCCTGCTGGCTCAGCGGGCGGACGTTGGAGCCGCCGGTCGCGGTCTGCGCGAGGCCGTTGGTGGTCCCGGCGGGGACGCCCTTCCAGCCGCGGTAGTAGAACTCGTAGCCCAGGGTCAGCTTGCCGGCGGGGAAGCCGCCGGTGATGCCGTAGGCGGCGTTGCCGTCGATCCAGGAGTCGATGGCGGCGTCGATGCTGTACTTCTCGGTGCCCGGCGCGATGACGTCGGTCGGGTCGTTCGAGCCGGAGTACAGCGGCGACTGGTGGTACGTCGGCCCGTCGCCGTCCCAGGCGCCGTGCATGTCGTACGTCATGATGTTCGCGTAGTCGAGGTACGCGCCGATCTTGTCCGTCTCGATGTACTTGATCTTGTCCTGGCCGGCCGGGAGGGCCGCGGTCAGCATGTACTTCTTGCCGCCGTTGGCCGCGCCGTACTCGTCGAGCTGCTTGCGGAACTCGGCGAGGAGCAGCGTGAAGTTCTGCTTGTCCTCGGGGGCGTAGTGGTTGCCCAGGTGGCCGCCGGAGGAGCCGGGGTACTCCCAGTCGATGTCGATGCCGTCGAAGATGCCGGCCGCCGTGCCCGCGCCGCCGTAGCCGCCCTCGACCGGCAGGTTGCCCTTGATGTACTGGTCGATGCAGGAGGAGACGAGCTTCTTGCGGCTCGCGTCCGTCTTCGCCGCGTCGCTGAAGTACTTGGAGTAGGTCCAGCCGCCGAGCGAGATGTTGATCTTCAGGTGGGGGTACTTCGCCTTCAGTTCCTTGAACTGGTTGAAGACGCCCACGATCGGCTGGTCCCACTTGTCGGCGACGCCGTCGACGGAGTCGGCCGCGCTGAAGGACTTCTGGTAGTCGGCGTACGAGTCGCCCGCGCCGTCACCCGCGTTGGGGTTGTTGTCGTCCCCCGCGGCCTTGTTGGCCTCGAAACAGGTGAGGTTGGTGGGGTGGATGTTGCCGAACGAGTAGTTGATGACGTCCAGCTGGCTCGCGATGCCCCGGGTGTCGAGGTGCTTGGGGTAGAACGCGTTGCCGTAGACGCTCCACTGGTCGTAGTACGCGATGCGCACGTTGCCCGCAGAGGCAGTGGTCGACGTGTCGGCGGCCTGGGCGGAGCCGAGGCCGACGGTCGCGGCGAGGGCGCCGCCGGCGAGGGCCGTGCTGAGAAGCGCGGCGATCAAAGGCTTACGGGGGTGCACGTGCTGCCTCCGGGAGGGGGTGGCGGTACGGAAGTTGGAGCAGTGATATCCGCCGCATGAACAGCGCGTCAATGGTCTGAACCAGATTGAGGACTAGACCAATTCGCCGGTGAAAGCCCTTGTCAGAGCCGTACAGCACAAAACGGAACCGCCCGCCACCATCGGTGACGAGCGGTTTAAGGTTCACTTAGGGCAGGACGGTGGTTCGTTCGGGAGTGAACCAACCGGCCTCCGAAATCTCGCGGTTCACGCCTCCGGCAGGTCGTCCGGGAGCTCCGGCAGCTCGTACGCGTCGGCGATCAGCTCGTAGCTCCGCACCCGCTCCTCGCCCCCGTGCCCGTTGGCCGTGATCATCAGCTCGTCCGCACCCGTCCGCTTCCGCAGGTCGTCCAGGCCCGTGCGGACCTCGTCCGGCGTGCCGTACACGACGTTCGCGAGCCAGCCGTCCACGAACTCCCGCTCGGCGGGGCTGAATCCGTACGCCTCCGCCTCCTCGGGGGTCGGCACCAGACCGGGCCGCCCGGTGCGCAGCCGCAGCATCGCGAGGGCTCCGGCGAGGACCTGGCGGCGGGCCTGCGCCGCCTCCTCGGCGGCGAACGCCGAGACGCCGATCATCGCGTACGGGGCGTCGAGGACCTCCGAGGGCCGGAAGGAGTCCCGATACAGGTCGAGCGCCGGGATCGTGTTCCGGGCCGAGAAGTGATGCGCGAAGGCGAAGGGCAGCCCGAGCAGCCCCGCGAGGCGGGCGCTGAAGCCGGAGGAGCCGAGCAGCCAGACCGGGGGGCGCCCCTTCGGGCCCTGCACCGGCCCCGGCACGGCGTGGATCCGGGCGTACGGGTGCCCGTCCGGGAAGTCGTCGTCCAGGAAGCGGGTCAGCTCGGCGAGCTGCTCGGGGAAGTCGTCCGCCCCCTCGTTCAGGGTGTCGCTGCGGCGCAGGGCCGCGGCCGTCGCCCCGTCGGTGCCGGGCGCGCGGCCGAGTCCGAGGTCGACGCGGCCCGGGGCGAGGGCCTCCAGGGTGCCGAACTGCTCGGCGATGACGAGCGGCGCGTGGTTGGGCAGCATGACGCCGCCCGAGCCGAGCCGGACGCGGCGGGTGTGGGCCGCGAGGTGGGCGAGGATCACGGCCGGCGAGGAGGAGGCGACCCCGGGCATCGAGTGGTGCTCGGCCACCCAGTGCCGGTGGAAGCCGCGCCGCTCGGCGAGCCGGCTCAGCGCCACGCTGGTGGCGAGCGCCTGGGTCGCGGTCCGCCCGCTGCCGACGGTCACCAGGTCCAGTACGGACAGCGGTACGGGCGCGGTCCCCCGCACCTCTCCTCGAATAGCGTCGGTCACCGTCGGGACCCTCCTCGGCACACGTGCTGATGCATCCAGATACATCGGGACACCAACAGGAGGGTGTCTCCGGTTATTCCGCTCCGGCCCCGCGGAGGAAAAATTCCGCCCCTGGCCGATGGCCGAACACCGACGCCGTGCGCCCCGGCGCACGCCCCTGACCTGAGACTCTGCGCACCACCCATGACATGGTCATATGCCAGAGTGGCGAGCCCCAGCCCAGGGGCCCGATCCTCCGCATCATTCTCGCCAACAGCCGCCCCGTGAGCGGCCCTTGGCGGCTATCGTGGTACGAAAGCTTGCGGTCACAACCTGGTAGGGGGAAACCGTGGCCCTGAAGCCCGAGCCCACCGCGCCGTTCCACTCGGTGCAGTACGCCCTTCGCGTCCTCGAGACGGTCTCACGGCACGGTGGCGGAGTGACGGACGTCCAGATCGCCCGCGAGGCCGGCCTGCCCGTCGCCCACCTGTCCTCCCTGCTCCTCATGCTCCGCCGCGAGGGGTACGTCGAGCAGGTCGCCGACGGCGCGTACGTGATCGGGGACTCCCTCGTCCTCCTCGGCTCCGGCATGACCCGCCGCGAAGCCCTGCGGACGAAGCTCCAGGAGACCCTGACCGAGCTGCGCGACTCGGTCGGCGCGGCGGTCTACATCAGCCGCTACATCGACGGCGAGGTGAAGATCACCCAGTTCGCCGACGGCCCGCGCACGCCCAAGGTCAACGAGTGGGTCGACTTCCGCTCGGCCGCGCACGCCAGCGCGGTCGGCAAGTGCCTGCTCACCCAGCTCGACCAGAACGGCCGCCGGGACCACCTCTCGCGGCACAAGATCGCCCGGCTGACCTCCCGGACGATCACCAGCGAGCGGATCCTCTTCTCCAAGCTCGACAGCCAGCCGGCCACCGTCCCCGTGCTCGACCTCCAGGAGTACGCGGTGGGCACGGTCTGCGCGGCCGTCCCGCTGACGGCGGGCTCGTCCGTCGGCTGCCTGGCACTCTCCCTGCCGATCGAGCACGCCCACCGGCTGCGCGCGGCGGCCGACACGCTCAACCGCAGGGCCGCCCCGGTGGTCCTCTCGCTGGCGCTCTGAGGCGGCGGACGGACCCGGTCCCGCGGGGTGGTCGGAAGCACCCCCCGGGACCAGGTAGTATTTTCTCTGTCAGCAGGCGCCGCTAGCTCAGTTGGTTAGAGCAGCTGACTCTTAATCAGCGGGTCCGGGGTTCGAGTCCCTGGCGGCGCACAGACAGAGAAGACCCTCTCGCTTCGGCGGGAGGGTCTTCTTGTCGTGCGCGGAGGTGCGTCTCCGCACGCGCGGACGCCCGCCCCGTCATGCCCGGAGGTAGGTGAGGACCGCCAGGACCCGGCGGTGGGTGTCCTCCGCCGGGGGCAGGTCCAGCTTCGCCAGGATGTTGCCGATGTGCTTCCCGACCGCCGCCTCGGTCACCACGAGCCGGCGGGCGATCGCCCCGTTCGAATGGCCCTCCGCCACCAGGCCCAGGACCTCGCGCTCGCGCGGGGTCAGCGCCTCCAGGGGGTCCCGGTGCCGGCGCAGCAGCTGCCGCACGACCTCCGGGTCGACGACCGTGCCGCCGTCCGCGACCCGGGCCAGGGCGTCGGCGAACTCCTCCACCTGCCCGACCCGGTCCTTCAGGAGATAGCCGACGCCGGTGCCGTCGCCCGCGTCCAGGAGGTCCGCGGCGTAGCTGCGCTGCACGTACTGGCTGAGGACCAGGACCGGCAGGGCCGGCCGCTCGGCACGCAGGGCGACCGCCGCCCGCAGGCCCTCGTCCTGGAAACCGGGCGGCATCCGGACGTCGGTCACGACGACGTCCGGCTCGTGCGCGGCGACCGCCTCCCGCAGCGCCTCGGCGTCACCGACCGCGGCGACGACCTCGTGGCCGAACCGCGCGAGCAGTCCGATCAGCCCCTCCCGGAGGAGGACGCCGTCCTCGGCGAGGACGACGCGGAGCTTGCGGACAGTGCGGGACACGGGATCTCCACTCGCAGGAGGGTCGGCCCGCCCGGCGGGCTCATGATCGTCAGTGTGCCATCCAGGACGGCGATCCGGTCGGCCAGTCCGGTGAGGCCGGAGCCCCGTGACGGGTCGGCTCCCCCGCGCCCGTCGTCCTCCACGTCGAGCCGCAGGACCCCCTCCGCGTGTCCGGCGGTGATCCGCGCCCGGCGGGCGCCGCTGTGCTTCCCGAGGTTCGCCAGGGCCTCGCAGCCGGCGAAGTACGCGGCGCTCTCGACGGCGCTCGGCAGCCGGGGCAGCGCGGACGTGTCGGTGTCCACCGGTACGGCGGAGCGGTCGGCGGCGTCCGCGAGCGCCGGGCCCAGACCGTAGTCGGCGAGGACCTGGGGGTGGATGCCGTGGATCAGCTCCCGCAGCTCCGTCAGGACCTGTCCGGCCTCCGCGTGCGCCTTCGCCAGCTGCTCGGCGAGCGGGCCGTCCGGCGGGGCGTCGAGCCGGGCCAGGCCCAGGGTCATGGTGAGGGCGACCAGACGCTGCTGGGCGCCGTCGTGGAGATCGCGCTCGATGCGGCGCCGCTCCGCCTCGAACGCGTCGACGAGCCGCGCGCGGGAGGCGATGACCTCGCCGATGCCGTCCGGCCGGTCGCTCTCCCGGGGCGTGAGCAGCGCCCTCGCCAGCGCGGCGCGGGCACCGGCGACGGCGGCCAGGGGGTAGGCGAGGGCCACGAGGAGGACGGCGCCGATGAGGGCCGCGGCGAGGGCCTCCGGGTACGACGTGACCAGGTACGCCTTGACGACCTTCGTCTCGTCGCCGTCCGCGGCCAGGCGGAGCGGGGCGCTGAGGAGCGCGCCGGGCAGGCCGACGGCGACGGCGACCGCGATCAGGTCGAGCGGCCACAGGACCGTGGCGAGCAGCAGGGCGTACGCGAGTTCACGCCAGGTCGCCTGCTCCGTCGCCCGGGTCCGGAACCAGGCCGCCAGGCCGGGCGCGGGCGGGACGCGGTGCGGGTCGGGGGCGGGGTCGAGGTCGGCGAGCCCGAGGCGCCGGCGCTCGATCCGGCCGAGGGCGATCCCGGACACCAGGAGCAGCGGCAGGCCGACCAGGAACAGCGAGAACACCCCGAGCACCAGGAACACGGCTCCGGCGGCCGCCCCGACGGCCCCACCGGAGACGAGGTACCCGACGGTGCGCCAGGGCCAGGGCCCGAGCGGAAACCGCCGGGGACGGGTGAGGGCCTGCCAGGGGGTACGGGGGTCCATGGGCCAACGGTAGGCCGACGGCCCCTCGGGGGGGGACCGCTTCCCGCGGGTCGGTGCCCGGCGCGAGTCACGGTGGGGTGTGGCCCCGGCGGCCGTACTCCGCTCGGAGCGCCGCCGAGGACGACGCCGTCAGGGGCTCGTACGCCGCCCCCGGCGTCGGGCGCCACCAGACCGGGTCCTGGCAGTCGAAGGCGGCCCGCCGGAGGGCCACCCGGTGGATCTTGTTCGTGGCCGTGAGGGGCAGCTCCCGCATGACCCGGACGAACCGCGGCGGCATCTTCGTCCCCAGGTCCGACTGCGCGGCCAGGAAGGCGGCGAAGGCCTCCGGGTCGAAGCTCGCGCCCTCCCGGAGGGCGAGGGCGGCCATCACCTGGTCCCCCGCCACGGGGTCCGGTATCGCGTAGACCGCGACGCCCGCCGCCCGGTCCCAGCGCGCCAGGATGTGTTCGATCATCGCCGCGGCCAGGTTCTCGCTGTCGACCCGCAGCCGGTCGTCCGTGCGGCCGGCGAAGTAGAGGAAGCCGTCCGCGTCCCGGTAGAAGAGGTCTCCCGTCCAGTACCAGCCGTCTCGCAGCCGTTCCGCCTCGGCCTCCGGGTTGCGCCAGTAGCCCTCGAAGGGCGAGCGGCCCCGGTTGACGAGTTCGCCGATCGCCTCGGTGGCGTTGAGGAGGACCCCGGCCGGGGAGAAGCGGGCCGGGGGGCACTCCTCCGCCGTGTCGGAGGAGACGACCGCCAGGTCGTCCCCGGGTGCCGCCCGGCCGATCGCCCCCTTCGGTGTGTCCGGGGTGCGCTGGATCGCCGCACCTCCCTCGGAGGAGCCGTACCCCTCGACGAGGGGGACCCCGAAGCGCTCCCGGAAGCGGGCCGCGTCCACCGCCCCCGCCTCCGTGCCGAAGCCGAGCCGCAGGGCGTGCGCGCGGTCGTCGGCTCCGGGCGGGGTGGCGAGGAGGTACTGGACGGCACGGCCCACGTAGGTGAAGTAGGTGGCCCCGAAGCGGCGGACGTCCGGCAGGAAGCGGGAGGCCGAGAAGCGGGCGCGCAGCGCCACTCCGGCCCCGGCGGCGAGCGCGGGCGCCCAGTCGGCGATCACGGCGTTCCCGTGGAACATCGGCATGCAGATGTAGTGGACGTCGTCCCTTCCGACGCCGAAGTGGGAGACGAGCGAGGCGCCGGCGGCCACGAGCCGGCCCTGGCTGCACAGTGCCGCCTTCGGCGCCCCGGTCGAGCCGGAGGTGAAGGAGAGCAGGAAGCGGCTGTCGGGCCGGACGGGCCCGAGCCGGGCGTCGCCGGGGCGGGCGTCCCCGTAGGGGGCGAGGAGTTCCCGGTACGCCTCGGTGTCGGTGACCAGGATCCGCAGGCCCGGCAGGGCGAGTCCGTCGAGGAGCGGCAGGTGGGCGCGCTGGGTGACGAGGACCCGGCAGGCGGTGTGCCGGATGTCCCGGGCGAGTTCGGCGCCGCGCCGGGTGGGGTTGATGCCGGCGACGGCGGCCCCCGCGAGGGCCGCCGCGCTGAGCCAGAGCGGGTACTCCGGCGTGTTGTCGAGCAGGATGCCGAGGTGCGGCTCGCCCCCCGGCACGGGTGGCATCAGGTCCACGAGGAGCGCGGCCCGCGCGGCGGCGCCCGCGGCGACCTGGTGGTGGGTGAGGGTGTGGTGCTCGTCCCTCAGTCCGGTCCGGTGGTCGCCCCATTGGCGCCGTACGAGCTCCGCGACGGTGTCCGCGCTCCTCATGGGCCGGACTGTAGCTGACGGCCCATCAGAACTGAACCGTCAGAACGTGACGTCCGAGCAGGCGTAGAAGGCGTTCGCGGTGTCCGCGATCGTCCACACCGCCAGGATCAGGTGCCGGCCCGTCTTGCCCGCCGGGATCGTCCCGGAGTGCGTGAGCGTCGCCGGCGGCTGCTGGTTGTTGTAGGGGACGGTGAGGAACGGCTGGGAGTCGAGCGCGGCCCGGGTCAGCTTCTGGCTCGGGTTCCAGCCGTTCTTGGTGATGTAGTACTTGAAGTCGGTGGTGGCGTGCCGGGCGGTGAACTGCCACCGGAAGTTGTAGCTCTGCCCCGCCGTGAGCCGCGTCGTCGGCCAGGCGCCGCCCCGCGGGTCGTCGAGCTGTGCGAACTGCGAGAGTCCGGCCGAGCAGATCTTCCCGTCGGCGGGACCGGTGGCGGGGAAGCCCTTCGGGCCCTCGACCGACTGCGGCTCCCACTGTATGGGGCCACAGTTGGTCACGGTGCCGTTGGCGCAGAGCTTCTGGCGGCTGATCGGCGAGTCGGTGTAGCCGTGGCTGCCGGCGGTGCCGGTGCCGAGGAAGGTGACGCCGGCGACGCCGAGCGCCACCACCGCCGCCCCGACTGACTTTTTGCGCATGCTGTCGCTCCAGGAGAACGTGGGGGAGTTCCATTGGGCCGTGCGCGCGCGTACGGGTACTGCCGCGCTGTTCCAGCGCTTCACTCGTACTTTGGTCTGGACCAAGTACCAAGGTATGGACGGAAGTTGAACATGTCCATCCCCGTCACGCCCCCTCTACCGGCCCCGTCCTGCCCGTGTAGAACGCCACCGTCAGGTCCTTGACCAGCGCCTTGCGCTCGTAGTCGTCCAGCTCCACCAGACCACGACTGGTCAGCCGGTGGACCACGTCGTCCACCGCGTCCACCACCGACGTCAGGACGCTGTCCCGGTGCTTCGCGTCGATCGCCGCGATCCGCCGCCGCCGCATCGCCGCCGCCACCTCCGGCGCGTACTCGATGCGCGTCGGCTGCGCCGAGAACACGTCCACGCCGACCGGGGCGCACTCCGCCGACAGCATCCGCGTCAGGGCCTCGCCGACCGCCTCCGCGTCCCGCAGCGTCGGCGCGTCCTCGTGGAACGCGTCCGCCGGGAGCTGCGAGAGCACCCGGGCCATCGCCGCCTCCACCTGCTCCCGCAGATAGTCCTCGTGCCCGTCTACCCCGAGCGCCGCCCGGACCGTGTCCCGCACCCGCCACACCACCAGCACGGTCACGTCCAGCGCGGTGCCCTTCGCGTCCACCGCCGACAGCGGCTCGCTGCGCCAGTGCCGCAGCCGGACGTCCACCCGGCGGCGCAGCAGCAGCGGACTCACCCACAGCAGGCCCGTACGGCGGACCGTGCCCCGGTACTCGCCGAACAGGGTCAGCACCCAGGCGTAGCCGACCCGGCCGCGACCCAGACCGCCCAGCGAGAAGAGGGCGCACACCACGCCCAGGGCCAGCAGGGCCCACTGTCCGAGAGGGATGCCCTGGTACGGACGCGTCGGCAGCCGCAGCATCCGCGCCGCCTCGGCGGGCACCGCCCCCGCCCACCACACGACCGCCGCGCACCAGGCGACGGCCAGCACCCCGGCGACGACGCCCACCCACCCGGGCAGCACCGGCCCCGGCCG
Organism: Streptomyces sp. NPDC096079; assembly: GCF_040303145.1. Taxonomy (NCBI): domain Bacteria; kingdom Bacillati; phylum Actinomycetota; class Actinomycetes; order Kitasatosporales; family Streptomycetaceae; genus Streptomyces; species Streptomyces sp. NPDC096079. Next base: position 111,329 of record NZ_JBEOST010000002.1, on the reverse strand, counting down.
CTCGACGAGAGCGGGATCGGCGGTGGGCGCGGGGCGGGACTTCGACGCGGCCCTGGCCTCGCGCCGGGCCTTCGCCTCCGGCGTGGACGCCGGCTCGGGACGGGACCCGGACCCGGTTCCCGCGTCCGTCCTGGCCGGCGCCTGGACCTTCGACGGGGCCGGGATCGCGGGCTTGCGGCCCGCCGCCGGCAGGGTGGGCGCGGCCATGGCGATGGTGTCGGGGCCCCCGTCGTCGCCCGTCGCGACGGGTACGGCGGTCTCGGGCTGGTCCCGGAAGAGGAGGTGCACCGGGATGGAGCCGGTGGTCTCGGCCCCGATCACGTTCTTCCGCCGCGCGACCCGCACCACGGCGGCGACGGGCACGGCGACGGTACCGACCCGCGCCCCCTTGATCCGCCCGAAGTCGAGGGGCGCCCCGCCGCCGACCGCCGGGGCGGTCCCGTCAGCCTCGGGGACCGCGGCCTCCGGCGAGGGATCCGCGACCGGAGGCGTGGGATCCACGGCCGGAGGTGTGGGCCGGGTCAACGACACCGGCGCTGACGCGGTCACGGCCACCGGCGATGCCTCGGCCACCGGTGCGACCTCGGCCTCCGTCACCGTCTCGGCCACCGGCACCGGCCCCGGCTCGGGAACCGGTGCCGCCTCCGTCGTCGACCCCGGCGCGACGAGCCCCGCCACGCCGGACGCCGAGCCCGCCGCGACGAGTTCCGCGACCGCGGACACCGGAACCTCAGCCGCGCCCTCGGCGGGCGCACCGTCGACGGGCACACCCGGACCCCGCGCCGCCACGGCCTCCCCCGCTTCCTCCGGCCCTCCCGGCTCCGCGCGCACCGTCGCCGTCGCCATCGCCGTCTGCTCGGCCGGTGTCGGTGTCGGCTCGGCCGGTGTCGGTGGGCCGGCGTCCGGGGCCGGTGCGGGTGTCCGCTCGTGGAGCTCCTTCGGGTCCGGTGGGGACGTGCGCGGGAGGGTGCCGTCCGTCAGGCGTCTGGCCGTGCGGGCCGCGTCACGCGAGGCCGCCGCGCCGGAATCCGCGGAGTTCGGGGTCGATGCCGTCATTCGGGTCCACCTCATGCTCTCGGGGTCATCGGAACAAACGCCGCCAGGTCTCCGGGCCCGGGTAGCCGTCGGCCGCTGCGCCGCGCCAGCCCTGTGCCCGCTGGAACGCCTCGACGTTGCGGCGGTCCGCCTCCGTCCAGCGCGGACCGGGTCCCGACAGGTAGTGCTTGCCGAAGCCCCGCTTCACCAGTTGTTTGCCCAGCTTCTCCACATATGCGCTGGATTGGCCCGGACGGAAGTAGCCACGCCCGGGAAACCCCGTCGCATTCGTGCTCGGACCGCTCGAACCACTCGAACCGCCGATGTCCTTGCCCCCGCCGGTCACGAGCAGCTTCCAGGTCTGCGGCCCCGGGAGACCGTCCGCCTCCTTGCCCTTCCAGCCCTGCGCGAGCTGGAACGCCTGGGTCGCCCGGCGGTCGGCCTCGCCCCACTTGGGGCCGGGGCCCTTCGTGTAGAACCGCCCGCCGCCGCGCCCGACGAGCAGCTCCCCGAGCCGGGTGACGTACGTGTTGTTCGCACCGGGGCCGAACGCGGCCGCACCGGGATAGGGGGCCGCCTCCGTGGGCAGCGCCCCGCCGCCGGTGCCGCCGCTCACCACGCCCTTGTAGCGGTAGGCCACGTACCGGTCGGAGTTCTCCCAGTACGCCATGGGCGTCGCCTGCTTGCGCGTGCGCGGCTTCGTCTGCTCGTAGGCGGTGTAGGAGGTGTGCGTGTAGTCGGTCCAGCCGCCGAAGACCGTGACGTGCGAGCCGCGCGTCGGGTTCGCCGGGTTGTGGAAGAGCAGGATGTCGCCGGGCTGGAGCTCGGTGCGGTCGATCCGTACGGCGAAGCGGTCGAGGCTGCCGGTCCACTCGTTGCTGCGCAGGTTCCAGGCCATCGAGATGTAGCCGGAGCAGTCCTGGCGGTAGCCGTCCGACCAGTACTTGTCCATGGAGTACGGGACCTGGGCGGAGACCCACGTCTTGGCCCGGTTGATGATCTCCGCGCGGGTCGTCTGCCGCAGCGTCTCCGTCGCGATCTGACTGGTCGTCGGGGACGCGTCCGGGGCCGGGTCGGCGCCGGGGCCCGGTGCGCCGCCGTGCAGCGGACCCCGCCCGCCCTGCGGGGACTCGGGTCCGGGCCAGGGGGTGTCCGAGACCCCGGTCCGCGGGGCCGGATCCGTCAGGACGGCCGGGTCCACCGCGACCGGGTCCGCGTCCGCCGGGGCGAGCGGGCCCGGCGAGCCGGTGAGGGCCGTCGCCACTCCGGTCCCGCCCCCGCCCAGGACCACCCCCGCCGCCGTCACCAGGACCAGCGCGCGACGGGCGCCGTGCGCCGCCGGGTGGCCACCGGACCGGACGGGCAGCCCCAGGGCGAGGTCACGCCGCTGCCGGGCGCAGCCCGGGCATCCGCAGTCCGCCGCTGGTTCGAATTCCTCGAAGACCGGCACGCTCATGCGATTCCCCTCCACACTCATCAAGATCTTTTGGGACCCTCGTTTCGGGCGTCAGTGTCTCAACTGTCCGGACAAATCGCATTTTGACGGATCGACGGCCCGATACGACCATCCGACAGGCCGGAGACGCCTGGCGGAGGTCAGGAGCACACCCGCACGTCAGGTAGAGTTCTCTCTGTCAGCAGGCGCCGCTAGCTCAGTTGGTTAGAGCAGCTGACTCTTAATCAGCGGGTCCGGGGTTCGAGTCCCTGGCGGCGCACGCAGAGTCAAGACCCCCTCACCGATGGTGAGGGGGTCTTGGTCTTTCTCCGGCGCGGTCTTTCTCCGGCGCGGTCTTTCTCCGGTCGGTTACGACGCGCCCGTCCCCGTCAGATACGCGGAGACCACCACGTTCGCCGTGTACGTGCCCGTCGCCCGGTCGAAGGTGCCCCCGCAGGTGATCAGCCGCAGCTCGGCGCGGTGGGGATCGCGGGCGCCGTAGACCTCGGCCGCGTCGAAGTCCTCGCGCGGGAAGACCCGGACGTCGTCGACGGTGAACTCGGCGACCGATCCGTCCGTCCGGGTGACGCGGACCTTCGCCCCGGGGCGGGCCGCGCTCAGGCCGTAGAAGACGGCCGGACGGGTCTCGGTGTCGACGTGGCCGACGAGCAGGGCCGCCCCGGCGGCGCCCGGCCGGGTGCCGGTGCCGAACCAGCCGACGGTGTGCGGCATCGCGTAGGGCGGCGGGGCGACGGCGCCCGTGTCGTCCAGGCCGCGCGCCACGACGGGTGCGCTGATGCCCAGGGAGGGGATGTCGACCCGGCGGGGTTCGAGGGCCGGCAGGGGGTCACGGGCCGGGGGCAGCTCGACGCCCGGCGGGCGGCCGACGGCGGCGATGTCGCCGGTGGTCGGCGCGGAGCTGCCGCCGGGTCCGTCGGTGGCCTCACGGCCCCAGAGCCAGAGTCCGGACAGCAGGAGTGCCCAGGTCACGCCGGTGACGAGGCGCCCGGTGCCCGTCGGGCGGGTGCCGGGCGGCACGGTCACCCGCCGTCGCCGCCGGATTCGGCGCGGCGGCGCGAGCTGCGGAAGGCGACCGCCACCGCGGCGACCGCGGCCATGCCGAGGCCGAGCAGGGTGTACGGGGTGCCGAGGCCGCTCGCGGAGGTGGTCTGGGCGACGCCGGGTGCCGCGGGCGCGGCGAACGCGGCGGTGCCGCCCCCTCCGGCGCGGACCGGTGCCACCGGGGTGGCGGGGTGCGTCGGCCGGTGGGTGGGCTCCTGGTGGTGCCGGACGACGACGGCGCCGGCGTCCCGGTGGGCGTGGCCGTCGCAGGTCACGCTGACCGCGTACGTACCGTCCTGGAGGCCGGAGCGAAGGGTCGTGTCGCCGAAGAGCGGCCGTCCCCCGCCGTCCCGGCCGGTCAGCTCCGCGTCGGCGACGAACGCCGTGGAGGTGGCGGCGCCGGTCGCGCCCTCGCAGCCCTGGACACGGACGTCGACCTCGGCGCCGGGCGCGGCCGTGGAGGGGGTGACGGCGGCCTGCACCCCGTCGTGGGCGTACGCGCCGCCGGCCGCCGGTGCCAGGACGAGCACCAGGGCCGCCCCTGCGGCACGGAGAGCAATGGGACCTGAACGCATCGTGACCTCCTGATACTGGCAGGGTCACCCGGATCGGCGCTTCTCGCATCCGCAGGGGCCGGCGCGCGGTCCTCAGACGCGGTCGACGATGTCGGCGATCGACTGGACGATCTTCGACGGGCGGAACGGGAAGCGGTCGATCTCCGCCTGCGTGGTCAGACCGGTCAGGACCAGGAAGGTCTGCATGCCCGCCTCCAGTCCGGCGAGGATGTCGGTGTCCATCCGGTCGCCGATCATCGCGCTGGACTCGGAGTGGGCGCCGATCGCGTTGAGGCCGGTGCGCATCATGAGCGGGTTCGGCTTGCCCGCGAAGTACGGCTCCTTGCCGGTGGCCTTCGTGATGAGCGCGGCGACGGAGCCGGTGGCCGGGAGCGGGCCCTCCAGGGAAGGGCCGGTCTCGTCGGGGTTGGTGCAGATGAAGCGGGCGCCCGCGTTGATGAGGCGGACCGCCTTCGTCATCGCCTCGAAGGAGTACGTCCGGGTCTCGCCGAGCACCACGTAGTCCGGGTCGTGGTCGGTGAGGACGTAGCCGATGTCGTGCAGCGCGGTGGTGAGGCCGGCCTCGCCGATGACGTACGCGGTGCCGCCCGGGCGCTGGTCGTCGAGGAACTTGGCGGTGGCGAGGGCCGAGGTCCAGATGTTCTCGACGGGGACCTGAAGGCCCATGCGGGCGAGGCGGGCGTGCAGGTCGCGGGCCGTGTAGATCGAGTTGTTGGTGAGGACCAGGAAGGGCTTCCCGGTCTCCCGCAGCTTCTTGATGAACGCGTCGGCGCCGGGGATCGGCACGCCCTCGTGGATGAGGACGCCGTCCATGTCGGTCAGCCAGGATTCGATCGGCTTGCGCTCTGCCATGGGTGCGGGACTCCTGCCGTACGGACGTGCGGTGTGCTGGGGGCGCCGCGACAGCGCTGTGGCGACGCCCCCAGGGTAATCAGGATGTGCTGATCTTGACCCCGTCGATCGTCCAGTACCAGTTGTTGGAGCCGGTGTAGCGGAAGCGGAAGCTCACGCTGGAGGCGCCGGCGGGAACGGCGACGGTGACGGACTGGGGCTGCGAGATGACGTCGGCGGTGTAGCTCTTGACGAGCGTGGGGGTGCCGCCGTTGAAGCTCGCCAGGATCTGGGCGGTCTGGCTGCCCTCCTGGCGGTAGAGGGTCGTGAAGCCGAGCGTCACGGAGGACGCGCCGGACACTCCGTACGCGGGCGTGACCAGGGTCGAGTCGTACGTACCGGAGAAGGACGTGTCGGCCCACTCGTCGGAGTCGGCGACGGCGAAGACGCCCCGGGCGCGGACGTTGAGCTCGCGGGACTGGTCGCGCTGGGTGCGGGACCAGAACTCGTCGGTGGCGAAGGACCAGCCGCGCCACTCGGTCATGCCGCCGGTGCCCATGGCGTTGTTGATGACGGACCAGCCGCTGGGCGCGGTGTGGGTGAAGCCGAGGATCCCGGCGGGGATGCCGGTCTCGTCGACGCGGCCGGTCAGGGAGGACTGGAGGGTGTCGAAGGGGTCCGTGGAGCGGTCCTGGACCGGCTTGCCGTCGAGGCCCCAGGCGGGGTCGGGCACGATGCCGAGCTGCCGGAAGACGGTGGCGGCGACGTCGACGAGCCGGGTGTCGAGGGGGCGGGCGCCGGCGGTGATGCCGGGGCCCTGGGCGAGGACGAAGGTGCGGCGCTCCTCGATGCTGGAGCCGCCGTGGCCGCCGGCGTCGGTGTGGCCGTGGTCGGTGGCGACGATGACCGTCCAGCGCTCGGTGGCGTAGGCCGGGCGGGCCCGGACGGCGGCGAGGAGCCGTCCGAGATAGCCGTCCTGGACGTCGATGGCGTCGAGGTACCTGGGGCTGGCCGCGCCGTAGTTGTGGCCGATCTCGTCGGTCTCGCCGAAGTAGACGAAGAGGACGTCGGGGTTCTGGTTGCGCAGGACGTCCTCGGTGATGTCGGTGATCAGCTTGTCGTTGACCACGTAGTCGTTGTCGTAGACGAGCTTGGCGTCGGCGCCGGGGGTGACGGTGCCGTGGGTGTCGAGCTCCGGCCAGTCGACGGCGGCGAACAGCGAGAGCTCGGGGCGGACCTGGTGCAGGCGGGCCAGGAAGCCGGGGTAGCGGCCGTAGTTCTTGCCGGTGAAGGTGTTGTCCTTCACGCCGTGCTTGTCGGGCCAGACGCCGGTGGAGATCGTGGACCAGCCGGGGCCGGAGGAGGTCGCGGCCATCGGGTTGGCGTAGAGCAGGGAACGGCCGTAGGTGCCGTTCGCCATCAGGGACTTGAGCGTGGGGGCCTTGGCGGCGTCGATCCGGTCGTGGCGCAGGCCGTCCATGCCGACGACGAGCACCTTGTCCTTGCTGGTGCCGTCCGGGAGCGTCGGGGCGGCGGGGGCGGCCTGGGCGGCGGGGGCGGTGGCGAGTCCGGTGGCGGCGACGGCCGCGGTGGCACCGGCGGCGGCGAGCACGGTGCGGCGGGAGATGCCGTTGATCGGCATGTCGGAGTCCTCCGTGGAGTCCGTGGAAGGGGTGTGAGCGCACACCAACGCCCCTGATCTCTCAGGGGCGTTGGTCCGTACCCGTTATCTTTCCGCGATGTTCGGAGGCTTTCCAGGGTCGTGCGGTGAACTCTTAGCTGCCGGTCGCGGACTTCCACGCGTCGACGTACGCCGCCAGGTTCTCGTCGATGTCGGCCCAGTCCGGCTCGAAGACCTCGACGCCCTCCATCAGCTTGGCCAGTTCGATGGCGTTGGCATCGGTGGGCTTGACGTCCTTGCGGGCCGGGAAGCCGCCGCCGATCCCGCTGACCTCGCGCTGGGCGCCCTCGCTCAGCAGGAAGTCGAGGAGCTTCTTGCCGTTCTCGGTGTGCGGGGCCTTGTTCACCAGGCCGGCGGCGTACGGCAGGGCGAAGGTGGTCGGCTTGCCGCCGTCCTTCGCCGGGAACCAGATGCCGAGGTTCGGCATGGACTTGGCCTGGGCGAAGTTCATCTGCACGTCGCCGTTGGCGACGAGGAGTTCGCCCTTGTCGACCTTGGGGGCGAGCTTGGAGGTGGAGGAGGACGGGCCCACGTTGTTGGCCTGGAGCTTCTTCAGGTACTCCATGGCGGGCTCCTTGCCGCCGAAGTCGTGCATCGCCTTGATGAGGACGGCGGTGCCGTCGCCCGCGACGCCGGGGGTGGAGTACTGCAGCTTGTCCTTGTACTTCGCGTCGAGCAGCTCCTCCCAGGTCTTCGGCGCGGCCGGCAGCTCCTTCTCGTTGTGGACGAAGCCGAAGTAGTTGTTGACGACGGAGGTCCAGGTGCCGTCGTCCGACTTGTCGGCGCCGTCGACCTGGTCGGCGCCCTTCGGCTCGTACGACTGGAGCAGGCCCTTGGAACCGGCCTGCTGGATGAAGGGCGGCAGGGTGACGAGCACGTCGGCCTGGGTGTTGGACTTCTCGCGGAGGGCGCGCTGCACCATCTCGCCGGAGCCGCCCTCGACGTACTTGACCTTGATGCCGGTCTGCTTCTCGAAGTCGGCGAAGACCTTGTCGTACCAGCCGTCGCCCGCCTCGCCCTTGAGGCCGTCGGCGCTGTAGACGGTGACGACCTTCTCGTCGGAGGCGGCGGAGGAGCCCGAGCAGGCGCTGAGCGTGGCGGCGAGGGCGAGGGCGCCGGTGACGGCGGCGACCGGCTTGGCGTACGTACGCATAACGTTGTTCTCTCCTAGCAGTACGGGGGGGTACTAGCGGTACGAGGCTTTGGTACGGATGCGGGAGACGGCGAGCAGGGCCAGCAGGGTCGCCGCCATGAGGACCACGGCGAGCGCCGAGCCGGTGAACAGGGAGCCCCGGTCGGTCGCGGTGAAGATCAGCACCGGCAGCGGGGTCCAGTCCGGCGGGTAGAGCATCATCGTGGCGCTGAGCTCTCCCATGGACAGGGCGAAGCAGAGCCCGGCGGCCGCGTTCAGGGACGGCAGCAGGAGCGGGAGCTTCACCCGGAACAGCACGTACGAGGGGCGGGCGCCGAGGCTGGCCGCCGCCTGCTCGTACATCGGGTCGAGGCGCCGGATGGCGGCCGAGACCGACTGGTGGGCGAACGCCGTGACGAGGACGGTGTGCGCGAGGATCACGATCCAGCGGGTGCCGTTGAGGAGCATCGGCTGCTGCGAGAACGCGACGAGGACGGCGAGGCCGACGACCACGGACGGCACGGCGACCGGGAGCATGAACAGGGCGTCGAGGACCCGCTTGCCCTTCCTGCCGAGGGCCGCGGCGGCGAGCGCCGCCCAGGTGCCGACGGTCAGCGCGATCACGCTCGCGGTGACGGCCGTGACCAGGCTGGTGGTGAGCGCCTGGAGGGATTCCCCGCGCACGGCCGCCGTGTAGTGGGCGGCGGTCGGTCCGGAGGGGAAGGCGCCGGACCAGTGCGTGGAGAAGGAGGCGGCGAGGATCACGAGGAGGGGCAGGGCGAACAGCGGGACGGACAGGACCGCGAACAGGGCCCACGCGGTCCACCGGCCCGTGCGGCTATGCACCAGCACGGCGGCTCACCCCCCGGTAGAGGACGTAGAGGCCGACCGACAGGGCGACGTTGACGACGGCGACGACGCAGGCGGCGGCGTAGTCGGATTCGAGGATCGCCTTGCCGTAGACGAGCATCGGGAGGGTCGTGACGCCCTTGGCGCCGGTGAAGAGGACGATCCCGAACTCGTTGAGGCACATGACGAGGACGAGGCTGCCGCCGGCGGCGAGCGCGGGCAGCGCCTCGGGCAGGATCACCTGCCGGACGATCCGCAGCGGCCGGGCGCCGAGCGAGGACGCCACCTCCAGCTGGGCGGTCTCCATCTGCGAGAACGCGGCGAGGAGCGGACGCATCACGAAGGGGGTGAAGTACGTGATCTCGGCGAGGAGGACGCCCCACGGGGTGGTGAGGAACCGGAAGGGCCCCTCGGGGTCCCCGGTGACGTCGGTCCAGATCCCGTTGGCCATGCCGACCGTGCCGTACAGGAACAGCAGGGCGAGCGTGATCAGGAACGACGGGAAGGAGAGGAAGACGTCGATGAACTTCGACACCGCCTTCCCGCCGGGGAAGGGCACGAACGCGATCACGAGCGCGAGCACGAAGCCGAGGACCAGACAGCCGACGGTGGCGGCGACGGCGAGCCACACCGTGGTGACCAGGGCGTCGCGGAAGGACGCGGAGGCGAACACCTCGGCGTACGCACCGGGGGTGAGGGACTCCCGGACGACGAGCGCGAGCGGGTAGAGGAAGACGAGCGCGAGCACGGCGACGGGCGGGAGGGCCCAGAGCCACCCGGTGGTGGGCCTGCGTTCCGCCGGGGCGGAACCGGTGGGCACGACCCCCGGTGCGGGCCGCCGTTCCAGGAGACCTGTGCCGGGACTAGCCATCGCTGACCCCCTGCGCCAGCAGCACCGCGTCCTCGGGCGCGAAGTGCAGCGTCACCTCGGTCCCGAGGGGCGGCGTCTCCCGGAGCTCCCGTACGTCGGCCTTGACGCGATGTCCGCCGACTTCCACGTACAGCCGGTGCGTGGACCCGCGCCACTGGACCTCGCTGATCCGGCCCCGGAGGGGGTTCGGGCCCTCCCCGAGTCCGACGAGGTGGGGCCGTACGCAGAGGGTGGCGGCCGAGCCGGGGGCCGCGTCGGAGACCGGGACCTTCAGCTCGGCGCCCGCGAAGGCGACCCCGTCGACGCCCACCGTCACCGGCAGCAGGTTCGCGTTGCCGACGAACGACGCCGTGAACTCCGTACGGGGCCGGCGGTACAGGTCCTGCGGGGTGCCGCAGTCCTGGAGCCGCGCCTTGTCCATGACCGCGATCCGGTCGGCCAGGGTGAGCGCCTCGACCTGGTCGTGGGTGACGTACAGGATCGACACGTCCGGCAGCTCGCGGTGGAGCCGGGCCAGTTCGGCCAGCATCCCGGAGCGCAGCTGGGCGTCGAGCGCCGACAGGGGTTCGTCGAGGAGCAGGACCCGGGGGCGGATGGCGAGCGCGCGGGCGATGGCGACGCGCTGCTGCTGGCCGCCGGAGAGCTCGCGGGGGTGGCGCTGGGCGTAGGCCGCCATCCCGGTCATCTCCAGGGCCTCGGCGACCCGCCCCGGGATCTCGTCCTTCGGCACCTTCTGGGCCTTGAGGCCGAAGGCGACGTTGGCCTCCACCCTCAGGTGGGGGAAGAGGGCGTACTGCTGGACGACCATGCCGATGCCCCGCTTGTACGGCGGGAGCGCGGTGACGTCACGGTCGCCGATGAGCACCCGCCCGGAGGCCGGCCGGACGAATCCGGCGACGGCCCGCAGCGCGGTCGTCTTGCCGGAGCCGGAGGGCCCGAGGAGGGCCATCACCTCGCCGGGTTCGACGGTCAGGTCCAGGGAGTCGAGGACGGTGTTGCTGCCGTACGTGACGGTGACGCCGTCGAAGCGGATGCCGCTGGTCATGCCTCGTACTCCGCGATCAGGGACGGGAGTTCCGCGACCGAGGGGAGGACGTGCGTGGCGCCGTGCTCCTTGAGCGCGGCCTCGTCGTGCGCGCCCGTGAGGACGCCGGCGACGATCCCGGCACCGGAGCGGACGCCGCTGAGCATGTCGTACGAGGTGTCGCCGGCGACCGCGATCTGCCGGACGTCGTCGACGGCGCCGGTGCGCAGGAGGGCGGCGAGGACCATGTCGGGGTAGGGGCGCCCGCGGCCGCCCGCGTCCGCCGGGCAGAGGGTGAGTCCGACGAGGTCCCGCCAGCCGAGGGCGTCGAGGATGGCGTCCTGGGTGATCCGGGCGAAGCCGGTGGTGAGGACGACGGTGCGGCCCTGGTCCTTCAGCCGGGCGATCGCCTCGGCCGCGCCGGGGACGGGGGCGATGAGACCGCCGGCGACCAGCTCTCCGTACGCGGCCTCGAAGGCCAGGTTGGCTTCCTGGGCGCGGGCCTCGTCGCCGCCGAAGAGGTGGCGGAAGACGGAGATCTTGGATTCGCCCATGGTGGCGCGGACGTAGTCGATCATCGTCGCCGGGTCTTCGCCGAGGCGTTCGGCGGCGGCCGTGAAGGCCTGCTCGACGAGGCCGCCGTCGGCGACGGTCGTGCCGGCCATGTCCAGGACGACGAGGTTCTGCTTGTTCACGGTGTTCACCAGCCCAGTTCGTTCGCGGTCGTCTCGGCGATGGCGGGCGAGCAGGTCATGCCGCGTCCGCCGGGTCCGGTCACCAGCCACACGCCGTCGCGGACCCGCTGGCGGTGCACGACCCGGCTGGTGTCGACGCACTGCGCGTACACCCCGGCCCAGCGGCGCCGGATCTTCGGCAGCGGGCGGCCGAGGAAGGACTCGACGACGCGGGTGAGGTGCTCGTAGGGGTCTTCGAGGGTGTCGAAGGCGAAGGGGTGCTCGTACTCGTGGGTGTCGCCGATGGTCAGTCCGCCGTCGAGCCGCTGCACCATGAGCAGCTGCATCTTGTAGGCGGCGGCGGTCGGGTCCTGTGCCTGGCCCTCGTTGAGGGCGTCGAGGGCGGGGGACGCGTACGCCGGGTAGTAGCGGAAGGAGTCGGCGTCGGCGACCGAGGTGGTGAGCCGCTCGCCGAGGGGTTCGGTCTGCATCATCTGGAGCCGGACCCGGCGGACGGGTATCTCGCCGGCGACCTCGCGGACGAGGCCGGAGAGCCAGGCGCCGGTGCACAGGACGACGGCGTCGCCGGTGTGGATCTCGCCGCGGTCGTCGCGGACCGCGCTCTCGCCGACGACGTCCCGGACCTCGCGGTTCGGCAGGAACGTGTACGTCCCGGTGGCGAGGAGGGCCTCGCGGAGGGCGAGCTGCGCGAGGCGCGGTTCGACGGCCGCGTCCCGCTCGCACCACAGGGCGGCCTCGAAGTCGCCGCGCAGGGCCGGGTTGACCGCGCGGGCCTCGGCGGCCGTGAGCAGCTTGTAGCCGCGGGCGGCGGCGTCGGGGCGGGCCACGGCGGCCTCGGCGACGGCGCGTTCGAGCTCGTTCCGCACGGGGGTGAGGGAGCCGATGGCCCGGAAGCCCAGGCCGGGGACGCGGGCGCCGATGCCCTCCCAGAGCTCCCGGGCGCGCAGGGCGGTGTCGAGCTCCTCGCCACCCGCCCGTCCGCTCACCCAGATCTGGCCAAAGTTGCGGAGGGACGCTCCGCGCGCCTCGGCCTCGCGCTCGATGTGTACGACCTCGTGGCCGCGTTCCACTGCGTGCCAGGCGTGCATGGTTCCCACCACGCCGGCTCCTACGACGATCACCTTCATGACGTCGACGGTCGCGGGATCGGGTGGACCGGACGGATCCGGTGGGCGACGGGACGGTGAACGGACCGACAAGCTTGGACCAGACCCGTTACCGTTCCGTGATCACACGAGGGTGTCGGCCGCGGTGCCCGACGGTCAGCCCTGTCGCCCCAGATGGGCGGTGAAGCTGAACCGGTCGCCCCGGTAGAGCGTGCGCACCCGCTCCAGGGGCCGGCCCTCCGTGTCCCGCGAGACGCGGTGCAGCAGCAGCATCGGCAGAGCCGGCGGCGTACCGATCAGCAGGGCCTCGCGCGGGGTCGCGAGGACGGTCTCGATGCGCTCGTCGGCGTCGCCGAACGAGATGCCGAGCCGGTCGTGGAGGTACGCGTAGAAGGAGGAGTCCGGGTCGAACTCCTCGTCCAGGCGCGGGGCGCGGGCCTCGGAGACGTACGTGCTCTCCAGGCCGACCCGCTCGTCGTCGGCGAGGAGCACCCGCTCCATGTGCCAGACGGGCTCGCCCCGCTCGGCCCCGACCTCGGGGGCCAGCGCCTCCGGGCAGGGGAACCGGTCGAGCGAGATCAGGCTGCGGCCGGGACGGCGGCCCTGGCGGCGGACGCCCTCCGTGTAGCTGGCGAGCGAGAGGGGCTGCTCCAGCTTGGGTCCCGCGACGACCGTGCCGCGGCCCTGGCGGCGCAGCCGCCCCTCCAGGAGCAGCTCGCGCAGCGCCTGCCGGACGGTCTCGCGGGACACCTCGTACCGGACGGCGAGATCACGCTCGGTGGGCAGCAGCCCGCCCTCCCCCAACTCGTCGACCATCAGGGCGATCTTCGCCTTGACGGCGTAGTACTTGGGGACGCGGCCGTGCTCGGGGATGCCGGAGCGGACGGGGGCGCCGGGGCTGCTCTGGTAGTTCATCCGGGGATGGTCGCAGACGGGGATGAACGGGAAGGTGTACGGCGCATGACTCAGCGGGGCCGGCGGCGGCGGGCGGCCCTGAGCAGGAGGACGCCGAGCAGGACGAGACCCGCGGCGAGCGGGGCGACGACCCGCCCGTACACCTCCGACTCCCTTCCCGTGCTGGCCAGTTCGGGACCCTGCGCGGAGTCGGCCGGGGCCTCGGCGCTGCCGGTGACGGGCGCGGTCGGGGCGGGCGGACGGACCGCCTTGCCGGGCGGCGCCGACGGGTCGGCGGGGCGGGGTGTGTCAGGTGCGGTGGGCGCGCCGGGCTCGGCGGGTCCCACGGTCAGGCGGTAGTCGCCGGACTCGCCGACCCAGTCGCCGTCCTCGCCCCTGCGCTGCACGACCGCCGCGTTCACGACGACCTCGTCGGGCGCCGTCTGCGCCTCGAACATGAGGCGTACGGGGACGGTGAGCGTCTCGCCCGCGGCCACCGCGAAGCCGCCGAAACCGGTGAACGCGCCCACGTTCTCCGCCTCGTCGGTCGACACGAAGGACACCGGGCGCCAGCGCGCCGACCCGGCGTCGTAGAACTCCAGCCGGATCTGCTCCGGACTCAGGGCGCGGTCCCGGTCGGTGAGGACGAGCACCGGATGGACGCCCGAGCAGGGGGCGTCGGTGGTGTTCGTGAGGTCCAGGTTCCAGTCCTGGAAGGGGCCTCCCGCCGGATAGTCGTCGGGACCGCCGTGGAGCCGGGTGTCCAGCGGAAAGCCGCCGGCGGCCGGGGTGCCGCAGCTGGGGGCGGGCGGATCGGGGGCGGGGACGGCGGGGGCCGGGGCGGCGATCACGAGGGGGGCCGTGACGGCGGTGGCCACGGTCACTGCGCGGACGCCGCTCAGGCGCCGGGGGACGGTTGCCATGGGGCGGATGCCTCTGCTGCTCGCGTGCGTGGGGACCCCGGTGACGCTGCCACGCGGGAGGGCACGGGCGGGGCAGCGACACCGGGGGCACGCCCGCGGGGGCCGCGGATCCAACCGATCGGCCTACTGTCCGATGATCGGAAGACCGGGCTGGACCTCGGGGCTCGGCTCCCGGAGGCCGGGAGCCTCTGCGCTCACCTCCGCACGCCTGGGCCTCCGCGCTCACCTCGCGGGAGCCCGCGCCCCGCACGCACCCCCCGCAAGCCCGCGCCCGTGCGCTCACCTCGCGGAAGCCCGCGCCCCGCACTCACCCCCCGCAAGCCCGCGCCCGTGCGCTCACCTCGCGGAAGCCCGCGCCCCGCACTCACCTCCCGCAAGCCCGCGCCCGTGCGCTCACCTCCCGAAGGCCGGCGCGAGGGTCAGCCAGGCCGCGCCCTCCGCCACCGCGTCCCGGCGCGTCGCGAGGCGCACCGGGGTCGTCAGACCGAGGCCGGTCAGCACCCTCCGCACGCCCTCCGCGAAGACCTCGGGATCGGCGAGCACCACCCGCCCGCCCAGCAGGACCTGGTCGATGTCGAGCAGCCGGACGAGGTTGGCCGCCCCCGTGCCCAGGATCCGCGCCGCCTCGGCGCGATCGCCGCGCGCGACCGCCCCCAGGCACAGGACCTCCAGGCAGCCGCGCCCGCCGCAGCCGCACGGCGGCCCGTCGAGCTGCACGGTCTGGTGGCCGAGCTCGCCCGCCCCGGTCCGGTCCCCACGCAGCGGCGCCCCGCCGAGGACAAGCCCGGCGCCGAGCCCCGTACCGAGGTGGACGTAGGCGAAGGAGCCGGGGGCTGCGGGGCGCAGGGCGAGGCCGAGCGCGGCGGCGTTGGTGTCCTTGTCGAGGACGACGGGCAGTCCGAGGCGCGCCGCCAGCTCGTCCCGTACCGGATGGCCGGCCCACGCGGGGAAGCCCGTCACCCGGCCCGGCACCCCGGCCCGGTGGTCCAGCGGCCCGGGCATGGCGACCCCGACGCCGAGGAGGGTCGTGGCGGAGGGGGCCGCGCCGAGCAGCGCCCGCACCTCGCCCTCCACCGCGTCCAGGACCGGGCCCGCCCCCGCGCCCAGGTCCAGGGGGCGGCGGCGGACCTCGAGGACCGTGCCCGCGAGGTCCGTGAGGAGGGAGGTCAGCTCGTCGCGGTCGAGGTGGACCCCGACGGCGTGCGCGGCGGAGGGCACCAGGCACAGGACGGTACGGGGCTTGCCTCCGGTCGAGGCGCGGTGGCCCGCCTCCGTCGCGAGGCCCTCGGCCCGCAGCCGGGCGGTGATCTTGCTGACGGCCTGTGGCGTGAGCCCGGTCCGCTCGGCCAGTTCGAGGCGGCTGATCCCGGTCCCGCCCGCCGTCCGCAGCAGGTCGAGCACGAGCGCCGCGTTGGGGCCGCGCACAGCCGGCACCCGTACGTTCTGATTCCTCACTCCCCCATTGTCGTCGTCGCTTGCACTTTGGCAACCGCGTTGCTTAAGTGGGCCCCATGACCCCCCTCCGCGTCGGACTCGTCGGCTACGGCCTCGCGGGCTCCGTCTTCCACGCCCCGCTCATCGCCGCCTCCGAGGACCTCGCCCTCTCCGCCGTCACCACCGGCGACCCCGAGCGGGCCGCCGAGGCCCGCGCCGCCCACCCCGGCGTCCGGGTCGCCGCCCGCCCCGAGGAGCTGTGGCGGCAGGGGGCCGAGGAGCTGGACCTGGTCGTCGTCGCCTCCCCCAACAAGACGCACGTCGCCGTCGCCACCGCCGCCCTGGAGGCCGGGATCCCGGTCGTCGTCGACAAGCCGCTCGCCGGGACCGCCGCCGAGGCCCGCGCGCTCGCCGCCCTCGCCGAGGAACGCGGCCTGCTCCTCTCGGTCTTCCAGAACCGCCGCTGGGACAACGACTTCCGCACGCTGCGCCGGCTCATCGACGAGGGCGAGCTCGGCGAGGTCCAGCGCTTCGAGTCCCGCTTCGAGCGGTGGCGCCCGCGGCCCAAGGGCGGCTGGCGCGAGTCCGGCGCGCCCGAGGAGATCGGCGGGCTCCTGTACGACCTGGGCAGCCACGTCGTCGACCAGGCGCTCGTGCTCTTCGGCCCGGTGGTGTCCGTGTACGCCGAGTCGGACGTGCGCCGGCCGGGCGCCGAGGCCGACGACGACACGTTCCTCGCGCTCACCCACGCGAACGGGGTCCGTTCGCATCTGTACGTGAGCGCCACCGCCGCCCAGCTCGGCCCCCGCTTCCGGGTCCTCGGGCAGCGGGCGGGTTTCGTGAAGTACGGGCTCGACCCCCAGGAGGCCGCCCTCCGCGAGGGGCTGCGGCCCGGGCCCGGTGCCGTCTGGGGCGCCGAACCCGAGGCGCTGTGGGGCCGGATCGGCGCCGGGGAGTCGCCGTTGACGGGCGGCGGCACTCCGGTGGAGTCGCTGCCCGGCGACTACCCGGCGTACTACGCGGCCGTCGCCGCCGCCGTGCGCGGCACCGGTGAGAACCCGGTCACCGCGCACGAGGCGGCGGCCGCCCTCGACGTCCTTGAGGCGGCGCGGCTCTCGGCGCGCGAGGGGCGCGTGGTCTCCCTGTAGCGGCCGCTCAGCCCGAACGCCTCCGCCGGCGCGCGACGAACACCAGCGCGCCGCCGCCGAGACCGAGGGCGACCGCGGTCGCGCCGATGACGAGCTTCCCGGTGCCGGCGCCGGTCTCGGACAGCTCGCCCTGGGGGCCGTGGTGCCCGCCGGAGTCGCCGTAGCCGTTGTCGCCGTAGCCGTTGTCGCCGTAGCCGGAGTTGGATCCCGAGCCGGATCCCGAGCCGGTGTCACCGCCGCCGGTGGACGACCCGCCCGTGGTCCAGCCGCCGTCGGAACCGCCCGTGGTCCAGCCGCCGTTCGTGGGGTCGGTGGGAGTGGGGGTGGGCGTGGGGTCGGTCGGCGTGGGAGTCGGGTCGGTCGGGGTCGGCGTCGGGTCCGTCGGGGTGGGCGTCGGGTCCGTCGGGGTGGGCGTCGGCTCGGTCGGCGTCGGCGTCGGGGTGGGGTCCGTGCAGGACGGCAGGTCGCCGTCGAACGGGTAGGCGTGGATCTCCTGACCCCCGCCGCCCGCGCTCTCCGAGGAGTGGGTCAGGTTGCCGGTGGTGAAGAAGCGTCCGTTCATGCCGGGCATCGTCACCGTCGTCGTACTGGCCTGATTGCCGATCAGCACGCTGCCCGCGAACTGGGCCGTGCCCTCGAACCTGACCGTCGCCGCGTCGGGGAAGTTCCACAGCACCCGCTCGCGCAGGCCGTCCGGCAGCTGGTTGATGTACGAGTCGACCGTGCGGTCCGCGCCGAGGACGTTGACGAGGACCGTCGCGCCGGCCGGGATCCTCGCGAAGCGGATGCCCTGCTGGCCGCCCCTCGCCGACTCCAGGTCGAAGTCGACGTTGAAGACCTGGAGCGCCGAGGTGCCGTCCCCGGTGAAGAGCGTCTCGTAGTCGTTGTTGGACGCGGTGCCCGTCGGGGTGCGGGAGGCCCCGTTCACGTACGCGTAGCACTGGCTGGCGTCGGTGAGCTGCCCCCGGAGCGCCTTGTACGGGTCGGCGGCCGCCGTGTCGTGGACCGGCGTCGGGCTCACCGTGCCGGAGAGGGCGCCCCCGTACCGTACGACGCCGCTGACCGTGCCCTCCTCCGCGAGGAGGCGCTGCTGGTCGGCCACCGTCAGGTTCTTGCCGACGGTGAGGAAGTCGGTGCCGTTGACGGGCGGGACGCGCGAGCCGACACCGGCGACGCCGACGTTGTAGACGGCCGAGACCCCGGCCCTCTTCTTCTGGTCGAAGCCGCCGAGGACGACGATCTTGCCCTCGGCCTCCGCCGCCGCCTCGCGGACGAGGAAGTCGCCGCCGACGAACACGTTGATGTTGTTGTCGCGGTAGGTGACGGTGCCGCTGCCGTTGTCGTCGGGGTACCGCGTGGGGCAGTTGCCCGGCTTGCACGGGCCGAGGCCGCCGGGCAGGGGGTCGGCGTGCCCGGTGACGGCCAGCACGCCGACGAGGGCGGTGGCCCCGACCGTGGACGCGGCGATGAGGGCGAGTCGGCGCCGGTCGCGTCGACGCTCGTACGAGATTCTTTCCATATCGGGCAATATGCAAAAAGGGTACGAAAATGGCGACGTCCCACGCGGAACGCCGCCGATTTCGCACCCGTGCGGTCAGCGACCGCTCCTGAGGTCAGGCGCCTTTGAGCTCCTGGCGCTGCCGGCCGAGGCCCTCGACCTCCAGCTCGACGACGTCGCCGGGACGCAGGTACGGCTTGGGCTCCGGCTGCCCCATGGCGACGCCCGCGGGCGTACCGGTGTTGATGATGTCGCCCGGGTAGAGGGTCATGAACCGGCTGACGTACCGGACGACCTCCGCGACCGGGAAGATCTGGTCCGAGGTGTGCCCGTCCTGCTTGAGCTCGCCGTTGACCCAGAGCTTCAGGCCGAGGTCCTGCGGGTCGGGCACCTCGTCGGCGGTGACGAGCCAGGGGCCGAGCGGGTTGAAGGTCTCGCAGTTCTTGCCCTTGTCCCAGGTGCCGCCGCGCTCGATCTGGAACTCGCGCTCGGAGACGTCGTGGGCGACCGCGTACCCGGCGACGTGCGCGAGGGCCTCCTCGTCGGTCTCCAGGTAGCGCGCCGTGCGGCCGATGACGATCGCGAGCTCGACCTCCCAGTCGGTCTTCACCGAGCCGCGGGGTACGAGCACGGTGTCGTCCGGGCCGACGACGGTGTCGGCGGCCTTGAGGAAGACGACGGGCTCGGCGGGGGTGGCCTGACCGGTCTCGGCGGCGTGCCCGTGGTAGTTCAGCCCGATGCACACGACCTTCCCGATCCGGGCGACCGGCGGGCCGACGCGCAGGCCGGTGGCGTCGAGCGCGGGCAGCACGCCGGCGGCGGCCGCGCCGCGGACGCGGTCGAGGGCGGAGGCGTCGGCGAGCAGACTGCCGTCGATGTCGTCGACGAGGGCGGACAGGTCGCGGAGCGTTCCGTCCTGGTCGAGCAGGGCGGGACGTTCGGCTCCCGGCGGGCCGACACGCAGCAGCTTCATGGTCTTCTCCCTGTGGTCGAGGAGGGCCCGGGAAGGGCCCTGAGGTGCCCCGGCCGATGGAGTGCGGCCATCGGAGGATTGGTCGATCCTCCAAGACAACGGGTCACTCTGCAAGACCCCGTTCACACACTGGACCCTTACGCGGGAGTAACCAGGGCCGCCTGAGGCATGTCCCGGTAGAGGAAGGCCCGCTCGACGGCGGTCCAGGTGGTGCTGGTGACGATGTAGAGGGCGGCGGCGAGCGGGACGACCGCGACCGAGATCAGCGTCGCGAAGGAGAGCAGCGGCAGGTACCGGGCCATGCCCGCGGCCACCGCGGCCCCCGGCTGGCCGGGCTCGACGGCGACCGCGACCGGCTGCCGCCTGGCGCGGAGGTAGGTGTACGTGGCGACGGCGCCGACGATCGCGAAGAGCACGAGGTAGACCAGGCCGGCCGGGCCGAACACGCCCCCGTCGGCGAGCGCGTCGGCGTAGTGGTCGCCGAGCGGGGCGGCGAACAGGCTGTGTCCGGCCATCCGCCCGCTGGAGAAGAGGTGGTACATCAGGAAGAAGGCGGGCGCCTGGAGCAGGCTCGGCAGGCAGCCGGCGAGCGGCGAGACCTTCTCCTCGGCGTGCAGCTCCATGATCGCCTTCTGCATCCGCTCGGGGTTCTTGGCGTGCTTCTTGCGGAGCGCGGCGAGCTGCGGGGCGAGCCGGGTGCGGGCCTTCTGGCCGCGCGCGGCGGCCCGGGAGAGCGGGTGGACCGCGAGTCGTACGAGCAGGGTGAAGAGGACGATCGCGGCGGCCGTGGCGGTGGTGGCGAAGAGCGGCTGGAGCAGGTCGGCGAGCTGCTCGACCAGGGAAGCGAAGACGTTCAAGGGAGCCCTCCGTGGGGTCTCGTCGTGCCGGAAGCGGTGAATTCGGCATGACGGATCCGCGAGGGGTGCTCGCCGTACGGGTGCGGTGGTGCGGGCTCCCTACGCGGCCGTCGGGAGGGGACGGCCGGGAGCTCGCGGTCTGCGGCGCCCGCGGGCGTCGGGATCGCGCTGGGGCAGGAAGGCGGTGCGCCGCTCGCGGTCGCGGATGGCCGTGCGGACGGCGGCGGGCGGCGCGGCGGGCGCCGTGCGGGCCCCGAAGAGCGCGCAGACGACGCCGGTGGCGGCGAGGGCGACGGCGGCGGAGAGGCTCGCGCCGTCGGACAGGAGCAGGTCGGCGAGGGCGAGCAGGAAGAACAGGGGCGCGACGATGCGCAGGACCAGGGCCCTGATCGTCATCCCGCCACCTCCTTCCGGTGCCGCTGTCGCGCGCTGTCGCGATCTTCTCAGGAGGAGGACGCGCGGGGACGCCGGGAAGTTCCCGATCCGCCTCACGTGTGTGCGTGGTCCAAGGGGGTCAGGAGGCGGCGGGGCCGGAGGAGGGCGCGACTGACGGGATCCGCGGGGTCGGGGTCGAGTCCGGCGCCGGGCCGCACCTCGATGTCGGCGAGCGGTACGGGGACGCGGCAGGAGGGGCAGTCGTCGTGCGGGCCGAGCTCGGTGCCGCAGTCGGCGTGGTGGAAGTGGCGGAGCGGCACGGTCCCGGGGACCTCGGTGCGGCCCCAGGTGCCGAGCGAGCGCAGGACGGGCCAGAGGGCGAGGCCGCGCGCGGTGAGGACGTACTCGTCGCGCGGGGGCGAGTCCTGGTAGCGCCGCCGGTCGAGGACGCCGGCGTCGACGAGGGCCTGGAGGCGGGCCGCGAGGACCGCTCGGGGGGCGCCGAGGTGGACGAGGAAGTCGCTGTAGCGGCGGACGCCGTAGAAGGCGTCGCGGACGACGAGCAGGGTCCAGCGTTCGCCGATGACCTCCAGGGCGCGGGCGATGGAGCACTGCTGGAGGGCGTAGTCCTTGCCGAGAGCCATGGGACCCATCGTAACGCAGAAGGTTCATTCACCGAACCGACCCTGGTAGTGTGAGTTCATTGAACGAACCGACCAGGCGGCCTCGCCGCCCCGAGTCCGTTCGCCGAAACCGACCGGTGGAGGTTCCCGCCATGCCGCAGCTCGCCACCACGACACGGACCGGCGCTCCCGCCCGGACCGGCCGCCCCGGGGCCACCCTCGCCGTCACGGCCGCCGCCACCGCCGTCGCGCTCATGAACTACACGGCCCCGATGCTGACCCTCCCCGACATGGCCGCCGCCTTCGGGACCCCGGCCTCCGCCCAGGCATGGCTGCTCAACGGCACCCCGCTCGGCCTCGCCGTCCTCCTCCTGGTCGCCGGCAGCCTCGCCGACGCGCACGGACGGCGCAGGGTCTTCCTGCTCGGCACCCTCGCGCTCGGCCTCACCACCGCGCTCGGCGCCCTCGCCGGCTCGACCCTCGCCTTCACCCTGGCCCGGATCGCCCAGGGCGCCGCGAGCGCGGCCGTCCTCGCGGGCAGCCTCGGCCTCCTGGCCCACGCCCACCCGGCGGGCCGGGACCGGATCAGGGCCACCGGGATCTGGGGCGCGGCCGTCAGCGGCGGCATCGCCCTCGGCCCGCTCCTCGCGGGCGCGCTGAGCCTGGCCGACTGGCGCCTGGCGTACGGGACGCTGGGCGCGGCGGCGCTCGTGACCGCGGCCGCGGGGGCACGGACCCTGGCGCCGGAGGCGAGGGTGCCGGGCGCGCCCCGCCCCGACGTGGCGGGAGCCGTGGCCCTCGGCCTGGCCCTGACGGCCCTGCTCACCGCCCTCACCCTCGGCCGGGACGGGTGGCTGCGGGCCCCGGTGGGGCTCCTCCTCCTCGCGTCCGCCGCGCTGACGGCACTGTTCGTGGCGGTCGAGCACCGGAGCCGTACGCCCATGATCGACCTGGCGCTGCTGCGGCGGCCCGCGTTCCTGGCGTCGACGCTCGGCGCGCTGTTCACGGGCCTGGCGGTGATCGGCCTGTTCAGCGTGGTGCCCGCGCTCCTCCAGGGCGGGGCCGGGATGTCGCCCCTGGGCGCGGCGGTGCTGTTCCTGCTCTGGTCGGGCACCGCGTTCACCGCGGCGCTGCAGGCCCGCCGCCTCGCGGGCCGGCTC
Source organism: Streptomyces sp. NPDC096079 (assembly GCF_040303145.1). Taxonomy (NCBI): domain Bacteria; kingdom Bacillati; phylum Actinomycetota; class Actinomycetes; order Kitasatosporales; family Streptomycetaceae; genus Streptomyces; species Streptomyces sp. NPDC096079. The sequence goes on along the minus strand of NZ_JBEOST010000002.1, from coordinate 89,148 downwards.
TCCGCCCCGTACCAGCTGGCGGTGGGCTTCGCCCTGTCGGCGGCGGGGGCCCTCACGCTGCTCGGCGCCCTGGACGGCCCCTGGCCGCGGCTCCTCCCCGGCCTCGTGGTGGCGGGCGTGGGCAGCGGCCTCCTGAACGCGGCGCTGCCCCGGCTCGCGGTCGACTCGGTGCCGCCGGAGCGCGCGGCGATGGGCTCGGGCGCCAACAACACCGCCCGCTACATCGGCTCCTCGGCGGGAGTGGCCCTCACCCTGGCCCTGGTGACGACCGACCCGGACACGGCGCTGCTCGTCTCGGCGGCCCTGGCACTCACCGGAGCGGCGCTCACCCTCGCCCTGGGGCGCGGGCGGCGCTGATCACCGCGCCGACACCAGCTTCGCCCAGACGACGAGCCGGTAGGTGCTGGTGAACTCGGGGGTGCAGGTGGTGAGGGTGAGATAGGCCCCGGGCGCGGAGTACCCGTAGGAGGGCCTGACGAGGGACCGGGGCACGGCCCGGATGACCCCGACGTCCCGGGGAGCGGTGGAGGCCAGGACGAGATCGACGCGATAGACGAAGCTACGCGCCCGCGTGCGCACGAGGATCTCGTCCCCGTCCCGGAGCCGGTTGATGTACCGGAAGGGCTCGCCGTGCGTGTTCCGGTGCCCGGCGAGCGCGAAGTTCCCGACGCTCCCGGGGGAGGCGGTGCCGGGATAGTGCCCGGCGTACCCCTTGTCGAGGACGCCCCGCTTGGAGACGCCCTCGGCGACGGGAACGGTGAGCCCGAGCCGGGGGATGCGGAGGACGGCGAAGGCGGCGGAGGGCGAAGGGGACGCGGCGCCGGACTCGCCGGAAGCCCCGGGGGAAGCCTCCGCGGAAGACCCCACCGAGGGCGCCCCGGAAGCCCCCGCAGAAGACTCCACCTCGGATCCCCCCGAAGACTCCACCTCAGACGCCCCCGAAGACTCCCCCTCGGACTCCCCCTCAGGAGAGATGTCCCACTCCCGCTCCAGGACACGCACCTGGTCGAGGGCCTCGGCGCGGGCCTCGCGATTGGTCCACCAGAGCTGATGGACGACGAGAAGGAGGACGAGAACCCCACAGGTCACGGCGGTCTCGGCACCGAGCCACAGCGCGCGGGCGCCCGGACGGGACCGTCCTCCCGACTGGACGACGACCGGCACCCGCTCCCGCACCCTGGCCCGCACGCGGGGCACGATAAGCGCTGAGGCGCCAACTCTCCAGGCCCGTACAGCAGTACGGTGGAGGGCATGCGCCCCGACACGCCTGCCGCCCACACCACCGAAGCCGAGCGCCTGCTGCGCACGGCCGCGCAGTACCCGGGAGACCGGGAACCGCTGTACCTCCAGGCGGCGGCGCACCACGAACTGGCCGGAGACCGCGAGGCCGCGACGGCCCTCTACGACACCCTCCTGTCCGGAGAGCCGGCGAACCCCCACCTGATCAGGGCGCTGAAGGCGGCGAACCTGTGGGAGTACGGGCACGAGGCGGAGGCCCGGGCGATCATCGACGGCATCCGGCGGACGCGGCCGGCGGACGCGGCGCCCTGGCAGATCGCCGCGGAGACGCTGGAGGCGCACGACGAGCTGGAGGCGGCGGAGTCGACCCTGACCGAGGCGGCGACGCTCCTGACGCCCGCGGAGGACCTCCCCCACAGCACCCAGTCCCTGCTCACGACCAGGCACCGCATCCGGCGGATGCTGGCGAGGGACCACGACGACTGGGACGACCTGGCGGACCGCCTGCACACGGGCGCCGTCGGCCTCGACGAACTCCACGACCCGAAGCGCCTGTGGTCGCTGGGCTCCTCGGACCCGGCGGAACTCCAGGCCGAGATCACCCGCCTCCGCTCGGAACTGGGCACCTACCGCACGGCCCTGTCGCGCCCGTTCCCGGTGGCGGTCCTGCACTGGCCGGAACCGGAACTGGACGAGCTCCTGGCGGCGTACCCGGAACTGGAGGCGGAGTACCCCACGTACCGGGCCCACCTGACGGACATCGAGGCGTCCCTCCGCGAACTGTCGGCCGCGGGCACCCCGAACCTGGGCATCGTCCGCGCGACGGTCCCCTCCTACGAAGCCTTCGCCGCCTCGGAAGCCACCCACCCCTCGAACCCGGACCTCCTCCCCCAGTACGCCACAACCCTGGCAGCCCGAGCCCGCGCGACGTCGTGGCCCCCGGCCCGGGGGGCGGCCTGCTGGTGCGGGTCGGGGCGGACTTATGGGGAGTGCCACGGGGGCGACTGACCTGCAGCTTTCTTGACCGTTTCCTCGCGGCGTGTCAGCCGGTTGGAGTAACGTCATGCGCGTCACGTTGCTGTAAGACTGGCCGCAATCCTGCACAGGTCAGTCCTGTGTGCGAGGAAGCCACTTGCCTTACGAGTCCGGCCCTGACTGGCAGTTCGACGTGCCCACGAGCGGGAGCAAGCGCCTACCGCCAGCCGCCAGGTATGTGGAGTCGCTGACACATCAGGGCTACGGTTTCGAAGCCGCCATCGCCGACCTCATCGACAACTCGATCGACGCCGGCGCGAAGAACGTCGTTGTGAGCTTCTCGCGCGATGACGACCGCCTCGTGAGCCTCCTCGTGGTCGACGACGGCCACGGCATGAACGACGAGACACTCGATGTCGCCATGACCGTGGGCGGGCAGCAGGAGTACTCCGCTGACGCGCTGGGCCACTTCGGGGCCGGACTGAAGGCAGCCTCTCTGTCGCACGCCGATGCCCTGACGGTGATCAGCCGCACCAAGCGCAGCCCTTCCACGGGCCGACGCTGGCTCACTGCCCGGGCACACGAGGATTTCACGTGCGACATCGTCGACTCCAGGTACTGCCAGGACCTCGTTGACCGTTACGACGGTGTGATCGGCTGGCACGGCACGATCGTCAGGTGGGACGGTGTACGGGCCTTCTGGACCATCACAGCAGGCCAGACCGACCGCTTCCTGAACGAGACGATCGAACGGCTGGAAACCCACCTAGGGCTGTACCTCCACCGCTTCCTGGCACGGGACGACTTCCACATCGACATCGTCGTGGAAGACGTGAGAACCCGGGAAGAACTTGACCACCGCGGGGTCGAAGCGATCAACCCGTTCGGCTACCGCATCCCCGGACGGGCCGGCTATCCCCGTACGTACACAGCTCCCGTCGAGGGAGTCGGGGACCTGGAGCTCGAAGCCCACATCTGGCCGCCCAAGTCCCCCCTCGTAGCCTTCCGGGGCATCGGCGCACTCGCTGAGCGTCAGGGCTTCTACATCTACCGGAACGATCGCCTGGTACAGGCCGGAGGATGGAACGGAACCCGTAGCGGCGAGACGCATCACCACCTCGCCCGGATCGCCATCGATCTCCCCTCTCAGCCGAACCGCGTCTTCTCACTCACGGTGAAGAAGGACGGGATCAACGTCACTCCAGCGTTTGCACGTGGCCTGGAGCAGGCAACAGACAGCGGCGGCAGCAGCTTCACCCAGTACCTGTCCGAGGCAGAGAAGGTCTACCGCGACGCGGCGCGCCGGTCGACCGAAGTCCAACGCAAAGAGGTCATCCCCCCGGGCAAGGGCGTCGACCCGAAGCTGAAGAGAACGCTCCGCGACGAGCTCCCCGCCCTGGAGGGCGAGGACCCGATCACCTTCCGCTGGGAAGCGCTGCCCTCCGACGTCTTCTTCGACATCGACCGCGAGGAGCACGTCGTACGTCTGAACAAGGAGTTCCGGCAAGCCTTCAACGGGGAACGCCGGGCAGGTTCGAACGACGCTCCGGTCCTCAAGGCCATGCTCTATCTCATGTTGGAGAAGAACTTCCGCATGGGCCGCTCCAGTGCACAACGAGATGACGAGATGGCGCTGTGGAACAGCATTCTGCTGTCCGCTGTCCACTGCGAGCTGACCCGCGGAGAGGCGCTCTAGTGAACAACAGTCTGCTCAACCTCCACCTTGATGCCCTGGGTGCCATGAGCCGTGGTCCGAAGGACTTCGCCAAGATCGCCTTCGCTGTCTCCGACCTGGAGGAGCCGGCTGACGGAGACCTGGAGGAGTTCCGCAGCCTGCTCCTGGCCGGGCAGCCCGAGTTCACGGCGCTCTGGACTCAGAAGCTGATGTCCTGGGACATGACCGAATCCGCGCCCTGGTCTGCCGCCCTTGCTGGAACCGAAGAGAGGCGGTCCGACACCTACGCGAAGCTCGGCTTCGCCGACGAGGTCTGCAAGGCGCTCGACGTGGCTGTGCCTCTCGTCGCGGGTACTCGGCCCGTGGTCATCAGCAAGGACTTCACTCCCTGGTACACCAAGCAGAAGAGCACAGCACGGTCCTTCTACTGGTCAGCGTACGAGCGGGTCTTGCGGGACAAGGGCTGGAGCGAAGCCGCCATCGCAAGTCTCGACCAGGCCTCGCACAGTGTGGTGGAGCGGCTGGCCGATCCCACCCGGGCCGAGGCGTACAGTGCGCGCGGCCTCGTGGTCGGCTACGTACAGTCAGGCAAGACAGCCAACTTCACCGGTGTCATCGCCAAGGCCGTCGACGCCGGATACCGGCTCGTCATAGTCCTCGGCGGAACTCTCAATCTCCTGCGCGGCCAGACCCAACGGCGACTGGACATGGAGCTGATCGGCAGGGAGAACATTCTCCGTGGTATCAGCCCCGACGACATCGACAGCCTGATCGGTGTCGACTACCAGGACGACGAGGACTGGCCTGCCAAGTTCGTCTCCCACGACGGCCGGCCGTCCGACCGCGGGGCCTTCGACATCGAGCGGCTGACGACGCGCGCCGACGACTACCAAGGCCTGGGCCAGGGCATCAGCGCTCTGGACATCCCGAAGAGCGACCCCACCCGTCCCCTGCACGACCCGGTGAACCTGCATCCCTCGGCAGCCCGCGTCATGGTGGTGAAGAAGAACAAGGACGTCCTGACCAAGCTGGTCACGGACCTCAAGAGGGTGGGAAACATCCTCGGCGAGCTCCCGGTTCTGATCATCGATGACGAGTCCGACCAGGCATCCGTGAACACGGTCAACCCGACCAAGCAGACGGAAGGCGAGGAGACCCGCACCGCCATCAACGGACTGATCTCCCAGCTCCTCAAGCTGCTCCCGCGGGCTCAGTACGTCGGGTACACGGCAACGCCTTTCGCCAACGTCTTCATCGACCCGGACGACGCCCAGGACATCTTCCCGAGGGACTTCCTCATCTCCTTGCCCCGCCCCGTGGGCTACATGGGAGTCCAGGACTTCCACGACCTGGACTCGGCGGTCCCCGCAAACGAGCGGACCTTCGCCAACTCACAGGAGAAGGCCCACGTCCGCGGTGTTCACGACGGTACAGACGACCGGCTTCTGGAAGCCCTGGACGCGTTCATCCTCTCGGGCGCGGTCAAGCTCTACCGCATCAGCCAGGGCGTACCGGAGAGCAAGTACCGCCACCACACCATGCTCGTCCACGACTCCGTGCGCATGGCGGACCACAAGGCCCTCGCCCAGCGTCTGAATGGGGCGTGGCGCGAGTTCTACGGCAGCAGCGCCGCACACGAGCGGCTGGCGAAGCTCTTCCAGGAGGACTTCAAGCCGGTCTGTGACGCCCGGGCCGAAGGTGCACCCGTCCCGGAGTCCTACGAGGTCCTCAAGCCCTTCATCAGCAGCGCGCGCCGGCTCATCAGCCTGGGAAGCGATCCGGTCATCATCGTCAACGGTGACAAGGAACGTGACTACGAGCAGGCCGATCTCGACTTCGATCGCACCCCCAACGTCTGGAAGATCCTCGTCGGCGGCACGAAGCTCTCCCGAGGCTTCACTGTGGAGGGGTTGACGGTCACGTACTACCGGCGCAAGACCCAGCAGGCAGACACGCTGATGCAGATGGGCCGCTGGTTCGGTTTCCGGGATCAGTACCGCGACCTGGTGCGCCTCTACATTGGCCGTGACGAGCCCTACGGCAAGGGCAAGACGCTTGACCTCTACGAGGCGTTCGAGGCCATCTGCCAGGACGAGGAGGTGTTCCGAGCTCAGCTTGCGCAGTACGCAACCATGGTCGATGGCGAACCCCAGCTGACCCCGGAGCGGATGCTGCCCCTTGTTTCGCAGCACCTGGCGCTGATCAGGCCCTCGGCGCGGAACAAGATGTTCAATTCCGAGCTCGTCGAAATCCGGTCCCCCGGCAAGCCGATCGAGCCGGCCGCCTACCCGCTGGGTGCGATGCAGACCCGGCGCAACACCGAGCGGTGGCGGCCGCTGCTTCACGTCTTCGAGGCCGATCCCGTCACCCTTACCCTTCCGCCTGACAGCAGCAGCCCGCTCACGCGGACCTTCCAGGCGACCACGGCTCTCGTGCCACATGCCGAACTCATCAGCGTGCTGAGCCAGCTGGAATGGGAGGGCGACAACCACTTCACCCCTCACCTCAACTATCTGGCGCAGCTGGATGGTTCACTGGCTGCCGTCGACAACTGGCTGCTGGTGGCGCCCCAGACAACTCCGAGCCGCCGCATCGAGGGCACCCTCCTGGGTCACGGTCCTGCCTCGCTCGTCCGTCGTAGCCGCCAGCTGGGGAAAGTGGCCTTCGGGCGAATCTCAGGCCTTGAGCATCGGCGGTGGGCCCAGGCCCTGATCAACGAAGCCCAGGCTGACACGCTGCGCCCGGGGCCGCTTGCCCTCGGAACCAGCACCGGCATCGTGCTGCTTTATGCGGTCGTGGAGACCGACGACGACGCGAAGCTCCGCTCCGCTGCACCGCATGGCGTGGCAGACCCCTCCCAGGCGTTCCTGGCCTTCACGGTCATCCCGCCGACGGCGGCAAACGACTCCTCGCTGCGCCTGCTCCGCTACCAGGCAAAGCGGTCGGGGCTGCGTGACGAGCCGTAACCGTCCAGGCAAGCCGGTTTCATCCAGCTGATCAGACAGGAACCCTTCCGTGCTCCCCCTGGACATAACAGCCGCGTCCAACATCCATGTTCTGCCGCTCCTGGCCCAGGACGCGGAACTGGCCGCTGTTTACCGCAAGCTCCTCCAGCTCGACCCGGAGGGACTTCGTTTTGCTGCAGTCCTGCGCAACACCATCGACCAGCTGCTCAACGGCGAGGTGACCGGACGCTACGACTGGAAGACGCTGTTCAAGACCGAGAAGACCCACGCGGGCACGCTCGTCGAAATCAATCTGCAACGCGAGTTCACGTTCGACGACGGCATCGACATGGACTACCAGATCGCCGGGATCGAGGTGGACTGCAAGTACTCGCAGCAGTTCGGCGGCTGGATGATCCCTCCTGAGGCGCTGGGTCATCTGTGTCTCCTCGTATGGGCGGACGACTACAAGAGCCAGTGGAGTGCCGGTCTCCTGCGGATCGACGAGCTGTGGCTGAACGCAGGAAACAACCGCGACAAGAAGCTGACGATCAAGGCGGAGCACCGGAACAGGATCCTCTGGCTGTGGCACCAGCAGGAGCTTCCCGAGAACGCCCTTCTTCATATGGACCCGGATGACCGGGCGGCGGTCTTCGCCGCCGGCTCTGGCCAGGCACGGCTCAATCAGCTGTTCCGCCTGCACCAGAGGCGGCGGATCAGCCGGAACGTGGTCCGCACGGTTGCACAGCAGAAGGACTACATGAAGCGCGTCCGTGGAAACGGCGGTGCGCGATCAGCTCTGCGCGATGAGGGCATCCTCATCATGGGGGACTACGAAAGCCACCGGCGGATCGCCTCAGATCTCGAGATTCCCGTACCCCGGGAGGGAGAGTTCGTGAGTGCTCGCGTAGTCGAGGTGTCATCTCCTGGCAATCGGCCCAGCGCCATGCTGGACGGTCGGCACTGGGCGTGCGCCTTGCCTGACGAAGCCCCCGCAACCGCTCCGTCTCTTCCGTCAACCAATAAGTGAGCCCGCCTGATGAGTGCGCCTTTCGCCACCCAGCTGCTCGGGTGGAAGCTCCTGGATTCCGGGGCCCTCGTGGCCAACAGTGCGGACACGAGCAGCACCCCCTCCAAGCTGCTGGCCGCGGCCATACTCGATGACCTGGGGATCCCCCGCGAGATCCTCGCGGCAACTCCCGCCGAGCCCGGTCCAGCTCTCGAGGTAGCGGTGCGCGACGACCTCGCCGGCAAGCTTGCACACATGGACAGCCAGCGGAAGTGGCAGGTCGACCACAAGCAGGTCGTCACTGCCTTCGGCCAGTACGACCATCTCGCCAAACTGTCCAAGCTCCTGAAGAAATACCCGGAGCTGAGGACCGAGCTGGGACGTGACTACCTGATCAAGCCCGACGTGACCGTGGGGGTTGACGATTCGCCCCTGCTAGGAGATCCCCGACCGTTCCTGCATGCGGCTGTGTCGTGCAAATGGACGATCCGGTCCGACCGTGTCCAGAACATCCGGCATGAGTTCCTCCAGATGATCAGGCACCGCCGCGGTCGCCTGCCTCATCTCGTGGCGGTGACGGCAGAGCCGATGCCCAGCCGGATCGCAGCCATCGCACGTGGAACAGGCGAGGTCGATGCGGTCTACCACATCGCCTTCGACTCACTGTCCAAAGCCGTTCAGGACGTGGGCAGCAAGCAGCAGAAAGACGACTGGCACGAGTGCGTGGAGCAGGGCAGGGTTCTCCCGTACGAAAGACTGGCCCACACTCTGGCAGGCTGGTAGCCGGAGGGCTGCATTCGATGACCCAGCAAGACACCGGCGCAGAATGGTCTCCGCCAGAAGGCTCGTGGGCCTCGTCAGAGTCGCGTCGCCGGAACATGCAGGCGATCCGTAGCCGGGATACCAAGCCGGAGCAGCTGGTACGGCGGCTGCTGCACGCCCAAGGGCTGCGCTATCGGGTAGCGGCCAGGCCGCTGCCCGAACTGCGCCGGACGGCAGACATCGTCTTCCGTCCAGTGAAGGTAGCCGTGTTCATTGACGGCTGCTACTGGCACGGATGCCCTGAGCACTATGTGCCGCCAAAGACGAATCCGGGCTACTGGTCAGACAAGGTTGCCAGGAACATGGCCCGTGACCGGGACACCGACCAGCGTCTGGAAGACGCCGGCTGGACGGTGCTCCGCTTCTGGGAGCACGAACCGTCAGAGGAATGCGCCGTACAGATCGCCGCTGAGGTGGACAAACGTCGTGCCCGTGCACGGGGCACGGGCACGACGTGATCAGGAGTTCTGTGCGTCCCGCTCGCGGGCGGCCTTCAGGACATCCATGATCGACCGGCCGACGGCCTCGGCAACCGGCGGCGGAAAGGCGTTTCCGACCTGTCGGTACTGAGCCGTCTTGCCGCCGTCGAAGATCCAGTCGCCGGGGAAGCCCTGGATGATCGCCGCCTGCTCTACGGTCAGCATCGGCCCGTCGGCGCCGAAGAGGTCACGTCCCTCGGACCCCTTCTTCCTGGACAACTCGATGCCGTTGGCCACACCGAGTCCCGAGACGCCCAGCTGCTTCCAGGCCGCCTTGGCCCTGCTCGGGCCGAGGTCGGCGCCGCCGTGTTTCTTCGACCCTCCGACGAGCGTAGGGGCGATGCCTGCGCTGTCCTTAGCCTGCAGCTCCTCGTGACGCTTCGTCGCCTTGGTGTGCCATCGCGCGTAGGCCTCGCGGGCTTCCCGGTCCCGGGGGCCGTCATAGTGCGCCTTGTATCGCTGTTCCATCGACTCAGCCAGCGCTTCCACGACACTCACCGCGTGCTCGTGAGTCGGAGTCGGCCATTCGTACTTGACGTCATCCTTGAGGACGTCCTCGCGGATCGCGACGAGGATCGCCCTCGGCCTCAACTGCGGAACTCCGAAGTCGCTCGCCTCCAGGAGACCCCAGTGGCACACCCTGTACCCAAGCCCCTCGTCATGCACGAGAGAGCCGTCCTCAGCGCGGTAGTCGCCACTCTGGAGCCTGGCCTTGATGTAGTCCCGGTAGTCCGAGAACTTCGGGTCCAGAATGCCCCGCACATTTTCGATCATCACAGCGCGCGGACGCAGCTTCTCGACGAGGTACAGCATCCGTGGGAAGAGATCCCGCTCGTCGTCCTTGCCGAGCTGCTTGCCTGCGTGCGAGAAGGGCGGGCACGGCACTCCACCGGCCAGCAGATCGAGGTCCTCGGGCTTGATCAGACCGCCCTCCGTCTTCACGCTCTCCAGCGGCTCGAACTTCGTGACATCAGCGTGACTGAGGTCACAATGCAGCTTCTCCCAGCCCCAGTCCGGCCGCGCTTCGATGTTCTGCCGGAGCGTTTCCCTTGCGTTCTTGTCGATCTCGACGAGAGCAAGGTGCCTGAAACCGGCTGCGTGCAGGCCGATGGCCTGCCCGCCGGCTCCAGCACAGATCTCGATTGAAGTGAACTCCGCCTCAGTGCCGGTCATGCACCCTCCTTCGACCACGTACGTCGCTGGCGCCTTGCCCGCCAGCCATCACAGAGAGTGACAGGCCCCACTGACAACGCCCTCCAAGTGTGCGCCATCCCGCCACCCCCTCAGACACTCCACACACGCGGCGAACACTTGTACGATCTTCCGCATGGCGCAAATCTCCTGGGTGAGGGACGAGCTGCTGCTGGCATGCGCGCTCGTCATGGAGAACGGCTGGCGCGAGCTGCGTCAGAACGACCTTCGGGTACTGGAGCTGTCTGACCTGCTCCGCTCGCTCCCTCTGCACGGGGATGCCGCCGTCGATCAGCGCTTCAGGTCGCCGAACAGCGTCAGCCGCAAGACCACCGACATTGCCACAGCACACCCTGAATACGGCGGCCCCGCGACCAAGGGCGGACGCCCCACCCGCGAGATCGTCTCCGACTTCCTCACGCATCCCTCGCAGATGCTCGCCGCCGCGAGCGCGCTGCGGGAGGGAGTCTCCAGCGGAGAACTCCACCACGTCCCGGCGCACCCGGACGAGATCGACGAGGAGGGCGGGCAGAGTGCGCGTGAAGGCCGCCTGCTGCTCCGCTGGGCCCTCCACCGCGAACGCGATCGCGGCCTGCGAAGCAAGAAGATCTCGCAGGTCCAGCGCCTGGGCCTGCCCATCCGGTGCGAAGTCTGCACCTTCGACTTCGGGCTCACGTACGGGGCACTCGGCGCCGACTACATCGAAGTGCACCACGTCACTCCCCTCCACACCACCGGTCCCCGCGAAACCCGTCTCGAAGATCTCGCGCTGCTGTGCGCCAACTGCCACCGCATGTGCCACAGAAACCACGAAGGGCAATCGTGGCGCACCCCGGACGCCGTGCGTGCGGAAATGCGCTCGGCCGCCTGTCATGCGGCTTCACAAGCCTCGTAGAGACAGCACCAGCAACCCACCGGCTTTCGCCGCGTCTGGAAGGGGCTCGGGAGTGTGCCGGCGACCACGTCCAGCCCACGCTCTTCCAGCCGGTCAGCGACGAGACGCACTGCGGCGGATGCTCCCTGAACGGGCCGAAATGACTCCCGTACGCTCGAAGAACCAGCCGTCGATCAGGAAGGCCCCGTCATGCCCCGTATCCCCGCCCCCGCCATAGCCGCCGCCGGGCTCGTCGGTGGGTATGCCGTTGCTCGGTGGACGAAGAAGCGGCCTCTCGGGGGTGTCGTGTTGGCCGTTGCCGGGGGTGTGGCCGCCAGGGAGTGGCAGCAGGTCTCGGGGGCCAAGGCCGCCGTGGGGCTGACCGCCGGTTACGTCGCCGCGTTCGCCGGGTCGCATCCGCTCGCCAAGAAGATCGGGGCCTGGCCCGCGGTGTTCTCCGTCGCCGGGGGCATGGCCGCCGCCTCCTGGGCCGTGACCCGCGGGAAGTAGCCTCAGCCACAGACAGCGCCCTCGGACGCCCCCGTCGACCACCCGGAAGGCGCCCTCAGCCGCCCGCCGCGTGGCTCACCGTGTAGATCAGGAGGCCTGCCAGGGCGCCGACGACCGTGCCGTTGATGCGGATGAACTGGAGGTCGCGGCCGATGTTGGCCTCGATCTTGCGGGAGGTCTGGTCGGCGTCCCAGCCCGCGACCGTGTCCGTGATCAGGGACGTGATCTCGTGGCGGTAGGTGGTGACCACGTACGCCGCCGCGTCCTCCGCCCAGCCGTCGACCTTGCCCTGCAGGCGGGCGTCCGTCGACAGGCGGTTGCCCAGGGAGATCAGGGAGGCGCGGGCGCGGAGGCGGAGCTGGCTGCGGTCGTCCTCGGCCGCCGCGATGATCAGGGACCGTACCGAGGACCAGGCCGAGGCGATGATGTCCTGGACCTCCGGGCGCGCCAGGAGGTCCGACTTCAGGCGCTCCACGCGCGCCCGCGTGTCCGTGTCCGCCTGGAGGTCCGCCGCGAAGTCCGCGAGGAAGCGGTCGATCGCCCCGCGCGCCGGGTGGCCCGGCATGTCCCGCATCTCCGTCACGAAGCGGAGCAGCTCCTTGTAGACGCGCTCGCCGATCCGCCGGTCCACGAAGCGTGGGGTCCAGCCCGGTGCCCCGCCCTGCACCGCGTCCATCACCGATTCCCCGTGCGTCACCAGCCAGTCGTGCGCCCGGGTGCAGATCAGGTCGACCGCCCGGTGGTGTGCCCCGTCGGCCACTACCCGCTCCAGGGTCTTGCCCAGGCCCGGGGCGATCTCCACCGCCTCCGCGCGGCGGGTGATCGCCTCGCCCACGACCGCCTGGACGTCCGCGTCGCGCAGGACGGTCAGGGCGCCGCGCAGCGCCGTCGACGCCTCCGCCGTCACCCGGTCCGCGTGCGCCGGGTCGGCCAGCCACTTCCCCAGCCGGGCGCCGATGCCGAGGGCCGCCAGCCTGCCCCGTACGACGTCGGACGACAGGAAGTTCTCGCCGACGAACGTGCCGAGTTGCGCGCCCAGCTGGTCCTTCTTCGTCGGGATGATCGCCGTGTGCGGGATCGGCAGGCCCAGCGGGCGGCGGAAGAGCGCCGTCACCGCGAACCAGTCCGCCAGCGCGCCGACCATGCCGGCCTCCGCCGCAGCCGCGACATAGCCGGCCCACGCCCCCCAGCCGGCGTTCTCCGCCCACGTCGCCAGGGCGTAGATCACGGCCACCAGGGCGAGCAGCGCGGTCGCCAGGGTTTTCATGCGGCGGACGCCTCTGCTCTTCTCCTCGTCCGCCGCCGTGTACGCGAAGCTCACCATCGACTCGACCTCCTACTTCAGGGACTCCCGGCGCTCGTCCCGAGTTCCCCCGTACATCTTCGCGATCACCGCCTCGATGTCCGGCTCCCGCACCGAGAGGTCCAGGAGGGGATAGCGGGCGGCCACCGCCGCCACCAGCGGCGCCGCCGACGTGGAGGACGGGAACGCGAGCCACTGGCGCGGGCCCTCCGACCGTACGAAACGGGCCCCCGGCACGTCCCTGATCGGCGGCACCTCGCGCTCCAGGTCCACGATCAGGAGGCGTTCGCTCTCCCCCACCGCGTGCAGGCCGGCGAGCTCCCCGTCGTACATCAGCCGCCCGTGGTCGATGACCATCACCCGGGAGCAGAGCTGTTCGATGTCCGTGAGGTCGTGGGTGGTCAGGAGGACGGTGGTGCCCCGGGTGGCGTTCAGGTCGCGGAGGAACTCCCGCACCTTCGCCTTCGACACCACGTCCAGGCCGATCGTCGGCTCGTCCAGGTACAGCACCTCCGGGTCGTGCAGCAGCGCCGCCGCGATGTCGCCGCGCATCCGCTGGCCGAGGGAGAGCTGCCGTACGGGCACGTCGAGGAGGTCTCCCAGGTCCAGGAGTTCCACGCAGCGGGCCAGGTTCTCCGCGTACCGGGCGTCGGGGATGCGGTACATGCGGTGCGCCAGCCGGTACGAGTCCTTCAGCGGCAGGTCCCACCACAGCGTCGTGCGCTGGCCGAAGACCACTCCTATCCGCTGCGCCAGGCGGGTGCGCTCGCGCGCCGGATCGATCCCCGCGACGCGCAGCCGGCCCGCGCTGGGCGTCAGGATGCCGGTGAGCATCTTGATCGTGGTCGACTTCCCGGCGCCGTTCGGACCGATGTAGCCGACCATCTCGCCGCGCTCCACGCCGAACGTGATGCCGTCGACCGCCCGCACCTCCTTCTTCTCACGGCGGAGCAGGCCCGTCTTCCGGCGGACCGTGAAGGTCTTCTCCAGGGAATCCAGTGCGATGAAGGGCACGCCCATGCTCTTTCAGCTTCCTGTCGATCGGTACGAGCGGATCCCCGCCCGCCACGCCAGCGCCGCGACCCCGCAGCTCACCGCCGCCACCAGCGGCGACGCGAACGCCGCCCCGTCCGGCACCCCCGCCGGGGCCGGCCGGCCGAGCACGTACAGCGCGGGCAGCCAGCTCACGAACGCCAGCGGCACGACGTACACCACCCCGCGCACCAGGTCCTGCGCGAAGATCGTCGGCGGGTACTGGAGGAGCGTGTTCCCGCCGTACGTGAAGGAGTTCGTGACCTCGGCGGCGTCCTGGAGCCAGAAGAGGGCCGACGCGCCCACCACCATCACCGCGCCGAAGATCACCGCCCCGCACACCACCGTCACCGGCAGCAGCAGCACCTTCAGCGGCGTCCACTCCACGTCGAGGAGCAGCAGCGCCCAGACCAGGACCATCAGGCCCTGCGCGACCCTCCCGAACCGCCGCAGCGCGAACTTGTCCGCCGCGACCTGCGCGAGCAGCGGCGCCGGACGCATCAGGAAGGTGTCGAGCGAGCCGTCCCTGACCCGCCTCCCCATCCGCTGGAGCGAGCCCATCGTCAGGTCCGCGATCCCGAAGGACGTGCCGGCCGTCCCGTACAGCAGGGCGACCTCCGCGAACGAGAAGCCGCCGAGTCCCCGCACCTGACCGAACATCAGGAGGATGACGACGAAGTCGAAGAAGGTGACGCAGAAGCTGGTGAGGAGCGTCAGCGCGAAGGAGGAGCGGTACGTCATCGTGGACCGGATCCACATGCCCGCGACCATCCGGTACGTGCGCCAGGAGTCCCGCGCCCAGGAGCCCCGTGCCCAGGAGTCCGGCGCCCAGGAGTCCGGCGACGGGGGGCCCGCCGACCAGGAGCCCGCCGCTGAAGGGCCCTCCGACCAGGAGCCCGCCGCTGAAGGGCCCTCCGACCAGGAGTCCGCCGCCGAGCCCTCCGCCGAGGAGTCCCGCGTCCGGGAGTCAGCCACCCTGCACCACCACCTTCCGTCGCGCCGCCGCCTGCACCAGGCGGCCCGCCCCGAGGAGGACCACCGCCCAGCAGCCCTGGAAGGCGTACGCCCCCGCCAGCGCCCCGCCCCCCTCGTACTTCCCCAGGTACACGTCCGCCGGCACCTGGAGCAACGACGCCCACGGCAGCAGCCGCGCGATCTCGCCCAGCGCGCCCGGGAAGACGTTCAGCGGGAGCAGCATCCCCGAGAAGAACAGGCCCCCGAGCCAGGCCACCTGCACCACCCCCTGGCCGTCGAGCAGCCAGAAGGCGCTCATCGCGACCAGGTACCAGAGGGCGAAGCCGACGGTGGAGCCCAGCGCCACCGCCCCGAGGAACGCGAGCCACCCGCCCGGCCCGGACGGCAGGGTGAAGCCGAAGACGAGCGCGCCGACCGCCATCGGCGCGACCCCTCGCCCGAGGAGCTGGTACGCGGAGCGGCCGGCGTCGACCGAGAACCACCAGGCCTGGAGGTCGACGGGACGGTACAGGTCGACGGCGATGTCACCGGTCCTGATCCGCTCGATCAGCTCGTCCTCGAAGCCGCCGCCCATCAGCCCGCAGACGGTGATCAGGGCCTGGCCGATCCAGACGTAGGCGAGGGCGTCGTCCATCGAGTACCCGCCGAGACCCGGCCGTTCGTCCCACAGGGCGATGTACGTGGCGGAGAGGACGAAGCCGAAGACGGTGTTGGTGAAGACGCCCGCGGCCGTGGCCACGCGGTAGGTGGCGAAGCGCCGGAAGCCGCCCGCGGCCACCGTCGCGTACAGCCGCAGCATGGGGAGCCCTTTCCGGCGGGGTGGACGGCGAAGCGCACGACCCTAGTGGCCGCGTCCGGCGCGCCGCGAGCGGTTTTCGCGCCACCTTCGGGTCGCTTGCGGGAGTTCCGGGGAGTTTCCGCACCTTCCATGCAGTATGTGATGCCATGTCCTCTTCCTCCGGTACGAGCGGTCCGAACGACGACGACCCCCACCCCAGCGGCTGGCAGCCGAGGGACCCCACCCTTCCCGGCCCGGCGGCACGCCGCCGGCGCCCGCGCCGCCTCCTGCGCACCCTGCTCGGACTCCTCCTCCTCGGGACGCTCCTGCTCGCCGGAGCCTTCGCCGCCGGCTACCTCCTGGTGGAGATCCCGCCCGCCAACGCCGCCGCCGTCGCCCAGTCCAACGTCTACCTCTACCGCGACGGCACCCCCCTCGCCCGCGACGGCGAGGTCAACCGCGAGAACGTCCCCCTCCACCAGGTCCCCCTCGCCGTCCGGCGCGCCGTCCTCGCCGCCGAGGAACGCGACTTCCACACCTCGCGCGCCGTCGACCCCAAGGCCATGGTCCGCGCCGCCTGGAACACCGTCACCGGCAAGGGCCGCCAGTCCGGCTCCACCATCACCCAGCAGTACGTCAAGAACTACTACCTGGGCCAGGAACAGACCCTCAGCCGCAAGGCCAAGGAGTTCTTCATCGCGCTCAAACTGGGCCGCGAGAAGAGCAAGGAGGAGATCCTCCAGGGCTACCTGAACACCAGCTACTTCGGCCGGAACGCGTACGGCATCCAGGCCGCCGCCCGCGCCTACTACGGCAAGGACGTCGAGCGGCTCGACACCGCCGAAGGCGCGTACCTCGCCTCCCTCCTCAAGGCCCCCAGCGCCTACGACGTCACCACCCACCCCGAGAACCGGGCCAAGGCCGTCGCCCGCTGGCACTACGTCCTCGACGGCATGGTCAGCGAGGGCTGGCTCACCCCCGCGGCCCGCGCCGCCGCGCGCTTCCCCGCCCCCCAGACCGCCCGCGCCGCCACCGCCCTCTCCGGCCAGCGCGGCTACCTCGTCCAGGCCGTCGAGGAGTACCTCACCGACCACGGCATCGTCGACGAGAAGACCCTCGCCGGCGGCGGCTTCCGCATCACCACCACCCTGGAGCCCGCCAAGCAGGCGGCCCTCGTCGAGGCCGTCGAGGACCGCGTCGTCTCCCGGCTCGACCCGGCGAACGTCCCCACCGACCGGTTCGTACGGGTCGGGGCCGCGGCCGTCGACCCGGCGGACGGCAAGGTCCTCGCCCTCTACGGCGGCGTCGACTACACCCAGCAGTACGTCAACAACGCCACCCGCCGCGACTACCAGGTCGGCTCCACGTTCAAGCCCTTCGTCTTCACGGCCGCCGTCCAGAACGGCTCCCAGACCCAGACGGGCCA
The DNA here is from genome assembly GCF_040303145.1 of Streptomyces sp. NPDC096079. NCBI lineage: Bacteria > Bacillati > Actinomycetota > Actinomycetes > Kitasatosporales > Streptomycetaceae > Streptomyces > Streptomyces sp. NPDC096079. The sequence continues at coordinate 71,915 of NZ_JBEOST010000002.1, read as the reverse complement.
GCCCATCACCCCCTACACCGTCTACGACGGCACCAACCGGCGCCCCGTGGAAGGCTGGGGCGGCGGCCCCTACGACCCCGCCAACGAGGACGAGGCCAGCTACGGAGAGATCGCCGTCGGCGCCGCCACCGACCTGTCCGTGAACACCGTCTACGCCCAGATGGCCGTCGACGTCGGCCCCGCGCACGTGCGGCGCACCGCGATCGCCCTCGGCCTGCCCGGCACCACCCCCGACCTCACCGCCTCCCCCTCCATCGCCCTCGGCGCCGCCACCGCCAGCGTCCTCGACATGGCCTCGGCGTACGCCACGCTCGCCGCGCACGGCCGGAACGGCACGTACTCCCTCGTCGAGGAGATCAGCCGGAACGGCCAGGAGGTGGAACTCCCGGCCGTCGCCCGCCGGCAGGCCGTGAGCCGCGAGGCCGCCGACACGACGACGTCCGTCCTGCGGAGCGTCGTCGAGACGGGCACCGGCACGGCCGCGCAGACCGCGGGCCGCCCGGCCGCCGGGAAGACGGGCACGGCGGAGGACGACAAGGCCGCCTGGTTCGCCGGCTACACCCCCGAACTGGCCGCGGTCGTCGCGATGATGGGCCAGGACCCCGAGTCCGGATCGCAGGAGCCGCTCTACGGCGCCCTGGGCCAGCCCCGGATGAACGGCGGCGGGGTGCCGGCCGAGATCTGGGGCCGGTTCACCCGGGACGCGCTGGCCGGCACACCGCCCCGGGACTTCGAGCTCCGGCTCATGCCGGGGGCCGAGGCACCGCCGGTGCCGCCGGTGCCGGACGGGGCGGAGGACTGGTACGAGTCGGAGGAGACGGGCGAGGCGGGACCGGGAGCGGCCTCGCGCAGCCCGGGTGTGGGGGCGGCCGGGGCCGGACACGCGGGACCGGGCGTCGGCCCCGGAGCCGGAGCCGGTACCGGACACGGAGGCCCGGGTGTCGGCCCCGGTCCCAGTACCGGACACGCGGGACCCGGCGTCGGCCCCGCGCCCGCGCCCGCGCCCGCGCCGACCAGGGGTCAGTGACCGCTCGTCGCCTTGAGCCCCACCACGGCCACGAGCAGCAGACACACGAAGAAGATCCGGGCGGCGGTCGCCGGCTCACCCAGCACCACCATGCCGAGCACCGCCGCACCGGCCGCGCCGATGCCGACCCACACGCCGTACGCCGTACCGATCGGCAGCGTCTTGGCCGCCTGCGACAGCAGCACCATCGAGGCGACGATCCCGGCACCCGTGAGCAGACTGGGCCAGAGCCGGGTGAAGCCGTCCGTGTACTTCATGCCGATGGACCAGCCGACCTCGAGAAGACCGGCGACGATCAGCAGAACCCAGGCCATGACGAGACACCTCCGCGAGACGGAACAACAGGGGTGCGTCGTCTTGTCGTCAACCCGGTACGGCGCGTCTCGTCGGGGTGTCTCCAGGCTAGCAAAGAACGGGCAAAGGCCCCGGTGACTCCGGTCACCAGGGCCTCTCGGCCTCTCCTACAGGTACAGCCCGGTCGAGTCCGTGGTGCCCTGGAACCGGTCCGCCGCCACCGCGTGCAGATCGCGCTCCCGCATCAGGACGTACGCGACACCGCGCACCTCGACCTCGGCGCGGTCCTCGGGGTCGTACAGCACCCGGTCGCCGATCTCGACGGTCCGGACGTTCTGACCGACCGCGACCACCTCGGCCCAGGCCAGGCGACGGCCCACGGCGGCCGTCGCGGGGATCAGGATGCCGCCCCCGGAGCGCCGCTCCCCCTCCGGGGAGTCCGTGCGGACCAGGACCCGGTCGTGGAGCATCCGGATGGGCAGCTTGTCGTGGGTGTTCTCGCTCACGGACTGAACCTACCTGCCCGGGAGGGCGGGAAGGCGATCACCCCTTGCTCCTCCGGGAGGACGAGACGATCAGCCCCACCACGGCGAGGGCGACGACAGCCGCCGGAACGACCCGCTCCAGGCGGGGCGCGCCGTCCTCGTGGGTGAAACGGGCCTTCACGTCGGAGACCACCCGGTTGACGGCGACGAAGGCGCGTCCCGCCGTCTGGTCGACCGTCGAGGCGACCTTCGCCTTGGCGTCCCCGATGATCGTCTTCGGGTGCATCCGAATGCCGATCTCGTCGAGAGTGACGGCGAGCTGCTCGCGCCGGCGGACGATGTCCGCCTCGATCTGCGCAGGGGTCCTTGCCTCCGACACCGCGCTGCCTCCGTAGTCGTAATCGGTCGTTGACGGCCAGTCTGTCAGCTCCGCCGCGATCGGGTCGCCCCAGACCCCCATTAGGCTCTGAAGGCGTACGCGAACACCCCCGAGGAGAGCCATGAGCGAGCGACTGCAGCCCGGCGACACCGCCCCCGCCTTCACCCTGCCCGACGCGGACGGCAACGAGGTCTCCCTCGCGGACCACAAGGGCCGCAAGGTCATCGTCTACTTCTACCCGGCGGCCCTCACCCCCGGCTGCACCAAGCAGGCGTGCGACTTCACCGACAACCTGGACGTCCTGGCCTCCGCCGGCTACGACGTCATCGGCGTGTCGCCGGACAAGCCGGAGAAGCTGGCGAAGTTCCGCGAGAAGGAGCACCTGAAGGTCACGCTGGTGGGCGACCCGTCGAAGGAGACTCTGGAGGCCTACGGCGCCTTCGGCGAGAAGAAGCTGTACGGCAAGGTCGTCACCGGCGTGATCCGCTCGACGGTCGTCGTCGACGAGGACGGCAAGGTCGAGCACGCCTTCTACAACGTGAAGGCGACCGGCCACGTCGCCAAGATCATGCGGGACCTGGGCGTCTGACCCTCCCGGCCCCCGGCCGGCGTGACGGACGTCCCATTCCCGGGCCGATCCCGTTTGTGATCGGCATGACCGTACAGAAGGTCCTCTGGAGTTCCCCCCGGAGAGAGGACGTACGGTCATGCCGGCCACCGAGAGCGACCCCGCGGCCGATCCCGAGGCCCTGAGACGGCATCCGCGTCTCTTCAGGGCCGTCACCCGCAGCCGGCAGCCCCGGCTGCGGCGGAGCGACATCACGGTCACCGAGGAGGCGTCGGTCAGGCGGGCGGTGCGGGCGGCGTCCCTGGGCAACGCCATGGAGTGGTTCGACTTCGGCATCTACGCCTACCTCGCCGTCACCCTCGGCCACGTCTTCTTCCCCTCGGGGAACGACACCGTCCAGCTGCTCTCGTCGTTCGCGACGTTCGCGGTCGCCTTCCTGGTCCGCCCCCTCGGCGGCATGGTGTTCGGCCCGATGGGTGACCGGCTGGGCCGCAAGAAGGTCCTCGCGCTGACCATGATCCTCATGGCCGTCGGCACCTTCGCGATCGGCCTGATCCCCTCGTACGCCTCGATCGGGTTCTGGGCACCGGTGCTCCTCGTGCTCTTCCGGATGCTCCAGGGGTTCTCGACCGGCGGCGAGTACGGCGGCGCCTCGACCTTCATCGCCGAGTACGCGCCCGACCGCCGCCGCGGCTACTTCGGCAGCTTCCTCGAATTCGGCACCCTGGCGGGGTACGTCGCCGCGGCGGGCCTCGTCACGGCGCTCACCGCGTGGCTCGGCTCCGACACGATGGAGGCGTGGGGCTGGCGGGTGCCGTTCCTGGTGGCGGGCCCCCTGGGCCTCGTCGGCCTCTACCTGCGGCTCCGGCTCGACGAGACGCCCGCCTTCCGGAAGCTGGACGGCGGAGCGGCGAACCCGGTGGAGACCTCGGCCGCGGACGGCCTGGGGAAGATCTTCCGGCAGCAGTGGCCCGCGCTGATCCTGTGCGTCGCGCTCGTCGGCGCGTACAACGTCACCGACTACATGCTGCTGTCCTACATGCCGACGTACCTCTCCGACGAGCTCGGCTACGGCGAGACCCACGGCCTGCTGATCCTGCTGCTCGTGATGGTCGCGCTGATGCTGGTCATCACCCGGGTCGGCCGGCTCAGCGACCGCCTCGGCCGCAAGCCCGTCCTGATGACCGGGATGCTCGGCTTCCTCCTGCTGTCCCTGCCCGCCTTCCTGCTGATCGGCCAGGACGGGGTGCCGGCGATCACCGCGGGCATGGCGATGCTGGGCCTCTCGCTGGTCTGCCTGCTCGGCACCATGTCGGCGGCCCTCCCGGCGCTGTTCCCGACCGAGGTCCGGTACGGCTCCCTGGCCGTGGGCTACAACCTGTCCGCGTCCCTGTTCGGCGGTACGACCCCGCTGGTCGTCACCGCCCTGATCGGCGCGACGGGCAGCAGCCTGATGCCGGCGTACTACGCGATGGGCGCGGCGCTCGTCGGCGTGATCGCGGTGGCGTGCATGAAGGAGACGGCCCGCCGCCCCCTGGACGGCTCGCCACCGTCGGTGGAGACCCCGGAGGAAGCGGCCGAACTGATCCTAGCCCAGTCCCCGGACCCGAAGTTCTGACCCCGGCCCGCACCGACACCCCCGGTGCGGGCCGCTCCGTCTCCCGCGTGACCGTCCGGTATCCGGGTCGTTGATCTGTACGAGATCCGCACTGGGGAGGGGATCCGATGGGGGCGAGCCCGTACACGAGGGACCGGCTGAGTTCTGCTGTGGCGGAGTCGAGGGGATGGGCGGAGCTGATGCGCCGCCTCGACCTCAAGGAGAGCGGAGGCCGACGCCGCACCCTGCAGGCAAAGGTGGCCGAGTACGGCATCGACACGAGCCACTTCAAGCAGCGCAGCCCATGGCGCAAGTACACGGACAGCGCCATCGCCGAGGCGGTCGCCGCCTCCACGACGCTCCGCGAGGTCGCACAGAGACTCGGCGTCCCTCCGGCGACCGGAACGCTCTCGCACATCAGCCGGCGGATCGCAGCAGCCGGAATCGACGTGAGCCGGTTTCCTGGCCTGAATCGCTCGACCACGGATCTGCAGTTCAGCACGGAGGAGCTCAGGGCAGCCGCGGCGGACACGCGAAGCATCAGGGCGATGGCCCTTCTCCTGGGCGTCGGAGACGACAGCAGATCCCGCGCCGCACTCAGTCGCATGGTGCACAAGCGGGGCATCGACATCACCCATTTCACCCACAGACGCGTCCATGTACCGGAGGACCAGCTCCGGCGGGTGGTAGCGGACTCCGGCAGCTTCGCCGACGTGATGCGCGCCCTGAGCCTCCCCGTGACCGAGCAGAACCGCCGTCGCGTACGACGGCGGGTGATCGAGCTGGGGCTCGACACGTCACATTTCGCACGGCGTTCGTGGGGCTCGGTTCACGTCGTGGCGCCCAAGGCCATCGCGGACACGGTTCTCCGGGTGCGGCCGGAAGGGTCGTCGCGGGAGAGCCGCGACCGGCTGCACCGGGCTCTCGCCGAGGTGGGCGTCCCGTATCGGTGCGTCGGGTGCGGGAACGAGGGCACGTGGCGGGGTGGAGCCATCACCCTGCAGATCGACCACATCAACGGGAGCTGGCTCGACAACCGTCGCGAGAACCTTCGCTATCTCTGCCCCAACTGCCACTCGATGACCGAGACCTGGTGCAGGGGAAAACGTCACGGCACCCCGTAGAGGGAGCCCGCGTGACCGCTACCATGGCCGTACTCGCGGCCGTGTTGTAACTGGCAGCCAAGCTGGGTTTAGGTCCCAGTGGGCGAAAGCCCGTGTGGGTTCGAATCCCACCGGCCGCACATCGACAGAGGGGTCGCCCACGAGGGCGACCCCTCTGTGTCGCTCAGCCCAGCAGCTCCCGCACCAGCGGTACCAGCGCGCGGAACGCCTTGCCCCGGTGGCTGATCGCGTTCTTCTCCGCCGGGGTCAGCTCCGCGCAGGTCACCTCGTGGTCCTTCGGCTGGAGGATCGGGTCGTAGCCGAAGCCGTTCGTGCCCTTCGGGGTGTGGCGGAGGGTGCCTTCCATGCGGCCTTCCACCACCCGCTCCGTGCCGTCGGGGAGGGCCAGGGCCGCCGCGCAGGCGAAGTGGGCCGCGCGGTGGGGGGCGTCGATGTCCGAGAGCTGCGCGAGCAGCAGGTCCAGGTTCGCGCGGTCGTCGCCGTGGGTGCCGGCCCAGCGGGCGGAGAAGATGCCGGGCGCGCCGTTCAGGACGTCGACGCAGAGGCCCGAGTCGTCGGCGACGGCCGGGAGGCCGGTGGCCCGGGCCAGGGCGTGGGCCTTCAGGAGGGCGTTCTCGGCGAAGGTCACGCCCGTCTCCTTGACGTCGGGCACGTCGGGGTACGCGTCCGCGCCGACGAGTTCGAGGTCGAGGCCCGCGTCGGCGAGGATCGCGTGGAGTTCGGTGATCTTGCCCGCGTTGCGGGTGGCGAGGATCAGGCGCTTTCGGGTCATGCCCCCGATTATCCCGGGGTCGTTCAGCCCGGGGTGCAGACCTTGGCCACTTCGCCCGCCGCGTCCGTGATCGGCGTGATGTCGGGGGTCGTGTCGCCGTTCTTGACGGCCGTGCGGACGGAGTCCACGCCCTTGTTCAGGTCGTCGACCGCCTTGGAGAGGTCGGCGTTGTCCGTGGTGTTCTTGAGGTTGCCCAGTTCGGTGGAGATCTGGTTGAGGGACTCCTCGATCTGCGTCACGTCGTTGGAGGCGTTGGAGACCGCCTGCTGGAGGTTCTGCACGGACGTGGCTATCGCGTCGGCGGTCTTGACGCAGTCCATGGCCGTGTCGAGGGCTCCGCAGCCGCTCAGGACGGTGGTGAGCGCGGCGGCCGTGGCGACGGCGAGTGCGAGACGGCGCTTCAAGGCGGGTCCTCCCCCAGATACGTACATGACATGCGGACGGGCGGGTGCGCGGAGCATATCCGGGCACCCGCCCGTCAGGACGCAGGCCGGGGTCAGAGGGTTCCTTCGAGGGCCTTGCGCTGGATCTCGGCGAGTTCGGCGCAGCCGCCGGAGGCGAGGTCGAGGAGGGCGTTGAGCTCCTTGCGGTCGAAGGGCTCGGCCTCGGCGGTGCCCTGGACCTCGACGAAGCGGCCGTCGCCGGTGCAGACGACGTTCATGTCGGTGTCGGCGCGGACGTCCTCCTCGTAGCAGAGGTCGAGGAGGGGGACGCCGTCGACGATGCCGACGGAGACGGCGGCGACGGTGCCGGTGAGGGGCTTGCGGCCGGCCTTGACGAGCTTCTTGCCCTGGGCCCAGGCGACGGCGTCGGCGAGGGCGACGTACGCGCCGGTGATGGCGGCGGTGCGGGTGCCGCCGTCGGCCTGGAGGACGTCGCAGTCGAGGACGATGGTGTTCTCGCCGAGGGCCTTGTAGTCGATGACGGCGCGCAGGGAGCGGCCGATGAGGCGGGAGATCTCGTGGGTGCGGCCGCCGATCTTGCCGCGGACGGATTCGCGGTCGCCTCGGGTGTTGGTGGCGCGGGGGAGCATGGAGTACTCCCCGGTGACCCAGCCTTCGCCGCTGCCCTTGCGCCAGCGCGGTACGCCTTCGGTGACGGAGGCGGTGCAGAAGACCTTGGTGTCGCCGAAGGAGATGAGGACGGAGCCCTCGGCGTGCTTGCTCCAGCCGCGTTCGATGGTGACGGGGCGGAGCTGTTCGGGGGTACGGCCGTCGATGCGAGACATGGGACGAGCCTAGCCGGACATGGCGGAGGGCCCGTTCCCCGTGTGGGGGAGCTTGGCCGGATATGACGGAGGGCCCGTTCCCCTGCCGGAACGGGCCCTTGTCGATGTGAGTCGACCGACGTGTGCCGGTGGATCACATCATGTCTTCGATCTCCGCGGCGATCGGGTCGGCGTCGGTGCCGATGACGACCTGGATGGCGGTGCCCATCTTGACGACGCCGTGGGCGCCGGCGGCCTTCAGGGCTGCTTCGTCGACCTTGCCGGCGTCGATGACCTCGGTGCGCAGGCGGGTGATGCAGCCTTCGACCTCTTCGATGTTGTCGATGCCGCCGAGGCCGGCGACGATCTTCTCAGCCTTGCTGGCCATGTGTTTCTCCCTGTCCGTTCTGCGCACCGACGGTCCGCTTTGTCACGGTAACCCACGGTTGGCTCAACTTCGCGAGCGAGTGCAGCCGTTCTGCCGAATGATGACGATCACCGGCGGCCTGTCCTCTGCGGGCTCCCGGAGCCTATCGCAACTGGTCTACACCAGTGTGCAACGAGATGCGGACCCGGCATGTTCCGGGCAGGGAGGACGCCGATGAGTACGGACAGCGCCGCGGCCGCACCGAAACCGAAGAAGTCCCTGTCCTGGGGCGGGTTCTTCCAGGGCCTCCAGAAGATGGGCCGGAGCCTCCAGCTCCCCATCGCCGTCCTTCCGGCCGCCGGCATCATCAACCGGCTCGGGCAGCCGGACGTCTTCGGCGCCGACGGACTGGGCTGGGACAACGTCGCGAAGGTGATGGCGGGCGCGGGCGGCGCGCTTCTCGACGGCAATCTCGGCCTGCCCCTGCTGTTCTGCATCGGCGTCGCCATCGGCATGGCGAAGAAGGCCGACGGCTCGACCGCGCTCGCCGCGGTGGTCGGTTTCCTCGTCTACTACAACGTGCTGCGGCAGTTCCCGAAGACCTGTCCGTCGGGCACGGTGGACATCAACGGCGGCTGCCTCGCGCCGGAGCAGGTCTTCAGCGGGTACACGTACCAGAACCCGGGTGTCTTCGGCGGCATCGTCATGGGCCTGATGGCGGCCTGGTTCTGGCAGAGGTACCACCGGAAGCAGCTGGTCGACTGGCTGGGCTTCTTCAACGGCCGCCGGCTCGTGCCGATCATCATGACCTTCGTGGCGATCGCCTTCGCCTCGCTGTGCCTGTGGGTCTGGCCGCCCATCGGCGACGCGCTGGAGAACTTCAGCGACTGGCTGGTCGGGCTGGGCTCCTGGGGTTCGGGCATCTTCGGCGTCGCGAACCGCGCGCTGCTCGTCATCGGCCTGCACCAGTTCCTGAACGTGCCCATCTGGTTCCAGTTCGGCACGTTCACGAAGCCGGACGGCACGGTGGTCCACGGTGACATCCCCATGTTCCTCGCGGGCGACCCGAACGCCGGCCAGTTCACCACCGGTTTCTTCCCGATCATGATGTTCGCGCTGCCGGCGGCGGCGCTGGCGATCACCCACACCGCGAAGCCGCACCGGCGCAAGGCGGTCGGCGGCATGATGCTCTCGGTGGCCCTGACCTCGTTCGTCACGGGCATCACCGAGCCGATCGAGTACTCGTTCCTCTTCATCGCGCCCGTGCTGTACGCGATCCACGCCGTCCTGACCGGCGTCTCGATGGCGTTGACCTGGGCGCTCGGCGTGAAGGACGGCTTCAGCTTCTCGGCCGGCCTGATCGACTACGTGATCAACTGGAACCTGGCGACGAAGCCATGGCTGATCGTTCCGATCGGTCTGGGGTTCGCGATCGTCTACTACGCGATCTTCAGGTTCGCGATCACCAAGTTCAACCTCCCGACGCCCGGCCGCGAGCCGGAGGAGATCGAGGCGGAGATCGAGCGCGACAACGTCAAGTAGCCCCTCGGTCACCCCTCGGAGGGTGACCGTTTCGGGGCTTTCGACCCCCTCGTAAGGCCCATCGAAGGCCCCCGGACCTGACCGTCCGGGGGCCTTATGTCGTGCATTTCCAGCTATGGCTGAGCCCACAGAATTCGCAGGTTCCTTATCTAAGTCTCACGTGCTAAAACTGGTCTACACCACTCATTGGTGTAGACCACGCGGTCCAGACCACCGCGTTCCACGAGACGTCGCCCTCCCCCCGTGTTCACTGTCCCGGGCGGCGCCTTGCCTTACTGGAGGAAGTTGATGAGTACGGCCACCGCCCAGGCCGCCGCTCCCGCGAAGAAGCGCGGATCCGGCCTGTTCCAGGGCCTGCAGAAGGTCGGTCGCAGCCTGCAGCTGCCGATCGCCGTGCTGCCGGCCGCGGGTATTCTGCTCCGTCTCGGCCAGCCCGACGTCTTCGGCAAGGACGGACTCGGTTGGGACAAGGTCGCCTCCGTGTTCGCCACGGCCGGCGGCGCGGTCTTCGACAACCTGCCCCTGCTCTTCTGCATCGGTGTCGCCATCGGCTTCGCCAAGAAGGCGGACGGCTCCACCGCCCTGGCCGCGCTCGTCGGCTTCCTGGTCTACAGCAACGTGCTGAAGGCCTTCCCCATCACCGAGGCCGTGGTCAACACGACCGCCAACAAGGGTGTCGACGTCGCCGCGACGTACAACAACCCGGGCGTCCTCGGCGGCATCCTGATGGGTCTGCTCTCCGCCGTCCTGTGGCAGAGGTTCCACCGCACCAAGCTGGTGGACTGGCTCGGCTTCTTCAACGGCCGCCGTCTCGTCCCGATCATCATGGCCTTCGTCGGCACCGCCGTCGGCGTCGTCTTCGGCCTGGTCTGGGAGCCGATCGGCGAGGGCATCTCCAGCTTCGGCGAGTGGATGACCGGCCTCGGCGCCGGTGGCGCCGGCCTCTTCGGTCTCATCAACCGCGCGCTGATCCCGGTCGGCATGCACCAGTTCGTGAACACCGTCTCCTGGTTCCAGATCGGCGACTTCACCAACGCCGCCGGCGAGGTCGTCCACGGTGACCTCAACCGCTTCTTCGCCGGTGACCCGAGCGCCGGAATCTTCATGTCGGGCTTCTTCCCGATCATGATGTTCGGCCTCCCGGCCGCCGCCATCGCCATCGCGCACGCCGCCCGCCCCGAGCGCCGCAAGGCCGTCATGGGCATGATGGTGTCGCTCGCGCTGACCTCCTTCGTCACCGGCATCACGGAGCCGATCGAGTTCACGTTCATGTTCATCGCGCCGGTCCTGTACGCGATCCACGCGGTCCTCACCGCCGTCTCCATGGCCGTCACCTGGGCCTTCGGAGTCCACGCGGGCTTCACCTTCTCCGCGGGCGGCATCGACTACCTGCTGAACTGGAACCTCGCGACCAAGCCGTGGCTGATCATCCCGATCGGTCTCGTCTTCGCGGCGATCTACTACGTGGTCTTCCGCTTCGCGATCACCAAGTTCAACCTCCCGACGCCGGGCCGCGAGCCCGACGAGGAGATCGAGGACCTCACCAAGGCGTGAGCCTCGCCCGTACGGCGGAAGGCCCCGGAACCTCGACGGTTCCGGGGCCTTCCCCGTGTCGGACGTACGCGCGCTCAGATCTCGTACACCGCGCCCGGCCGCGCCAGCTCCGAAGGCCCGGCGTACACCTCGCGCGCGTCCCGCAGGTTCCGCTCGCCGTCCGTCCACGGCGGAATGTGGGTGAGGACGAGGCGCCCCACCCCCGCCCGGGCCGCCTGCGCTCCAGCCTCCCGGCCGTTGAGGTGGAGGTCCGGGACGTCCTCCTTGCCGTGGGTGAAGGAGGCCTCGCAGAGGAAGAGGTCGGTGCCCTCGGCGAGCTCGTCCAGAGCGTCGCATACCCCGGTGTCGCCGGAGTACGTCAGCGAACGGCCTGCGTGCTCGACCCGGATGCCGAACGCCTCGACCGGATGGCACACCTTCTCCGTACGGACGGAGAACGGGCCGATCTCGAAGGAGCCCGACGCCAGCGTGCGGAAGTCGAAGACCTCGCTCATCGAGGACGGCGAGGGGGTGTCGGCGTAGGCCGTGGTCAGGCGCTGCTCGGCGCCCTCGGGGGCGTACACGGGGATGGCGTCGCAGCGTCCGCCCTCGTGCCGGTAGTAGCGGGCGACGAAGTACCCGCACATGTCGATGCAGTGGTCCGCGTGCAGATGGCTGAGGAAGATCGCGTCGAGGTCGTACAGACCGATGTGTCGCTGCAGCTCGCCCAGGGCGCCGTTGCCCATGTCGAGGAGCAACCGGAAGCCGTCGGCCTCGACGAGGTAGCTCGAACAGGCCGAGTCCGCGGACGGGAACGACCCCGAGCAGCCGACGACGGTGAGCTTCATGGAGCGTGAACCTCCGTGGACGGGTGCGGAAAGCGCGCTGAGGGAGGGGAGGCTGTGCGGTCTGTCGAGCGTACGGCGCACCCGGGCCCGCCGCTCCTCCGTGGTGGCCCGTTGTGGGCGAACTCACGGGCTCTGTCACCGGTTCGGATGGATGCCGGGGCGCGGCGGCGGGGTGGGGCGCCCCCCGGTACCTTCTTGAGGTATGGACACGTCGTGGTGGCCCGCGCTGGTCGCGGTCGTGGTGATCGCGCTGGTGGTGGTGCTCGCCCGGGGGTTCCCCGGGACGAGGTCCGGGGGTCGGCGCGGGCGCCCTGCGCGGCGGCCTGCGGGCCGGACCCGGCCGCCGGGGCGGCCGACGAGGCCGGCGGGACCGGCGAGGGCTCCGGCGCGGCCGGGGCGGGCGCCGAGGGCGGCGGAGATCTGGTGGGCCGACGTGCCCTTCGAGGACGGGCCCGGGTCGAAGGACCGGCCCTGTCTGGTGCTGGTGGTGCGGGGGGACAGCGCGCTCGTCGCCAAGATCACCAGCAAGTACCACGACGAGCGGCCGGGGGTGATCGCGCTGCCGCCGGGTTCCGTGGGCGACGCACAGGGGCGGCCGAGCTTCCTGGAGACGGACGAGCTGCGGCGGGTGCCGGTGTCGGGCTTCCGGCGCCGGGTGGGAGAGGCGGACCCGGTCGTGTGGGACCAGGTCCGCCATCTCGCGCGCTAGGGCCTGTCCGACCATTCGTGTCGGATCAGGCCGGGTCGTCCGGTGCGTGCGATCGGCGTGCGGCCGGGACGCCCTCGTAGCGGAGCTACTTGGGTGTTCCGGCCGTGCGGCGAGCGTGCGTGCCGGACGGGCCGGACCCGGCCCTGACGCGGGTGGTGCGGGGGCGCCGGGGGCGCCGGGGGCCTCGCGGCCTCACGCCCAGAGCTGGCCCTGGACCGCGGCGATCGCTTCCTCCGTCGTCTTGGCCGTGTAGAGGCCCGTCGAGAGGTACTTCCAGCCGCCGTCGGCGACGACGAAGGCGATGTCGGCGGTTTCGCCGGCCTTGACCGCCTTCCTTCCGACGCCGATGGCCGCGTGCAGGGCCGCGCCGGTGGAGACGCCCGCGAAGATGCCCTCCTGCTGGAGGAGGTCCCGGGTGCGGGTGACCGCGTCGGCGGAGCCGACCGAGAAGCGGGTGGTGAGGACGGAGGCGTCGTACAGCTCGGGGACGAAGCCCTCGTCGAGGTTGCGCAGGCCGTAGACGAGGTCGTCGTAGCGCGGCTCGGCGGCGACGATCTTCACGTCGGGCTTGTGCTCGCGCAGGTAGCGGCCGACGCCCATCAGGGTCCCGGTGGTGCCGAGGCCCGCCACGAAGTGGGTGATGGAGGGGAGGTCGGCGAGGATCTCCGGGCCGGTGGTGGCGTAGTGCGCGCCGGCGTTGTCGGGGTTTCCGTACTGGTAGAGCATCACCCAGGAGGGGTTCTCGGCGGAGAGCTCCTTGGCGACGCGTACGGCGGTGTTGGAGCCGCCGGCCGCGGGGGACGAGATGATCTCGGCGCCCCACATGGCGAGCAGCTGGCGGCGCTCCTCGCTGGTGTTCTCGGGCATGACGCAGACGATGCGGTAGCCCTTGAGCTTGGCGGCCATGGCAAGGGAGATGCCGGTGTTGCCGCTGGTCGGCTCCAGGATGGTGCAGCCGGGGGTGAGGCGGCCGTCCTTCTCCGCCTGCTCGATCATGTGGAGCGCGGGGCGGTCCTTGACCGAGCCGGTCGGGTTGCGGTCCTCCAGCTTCGCCCAGATGCGGACGTCGTCCGAGGGCGAGAGCCGGGGGAGGCGGACCAGCGGCGTGTTGCCGACCGCGGCCAGCGAGGAGTCGTAACGCATGTGGATCAGACCATGCCGCCGGCGACGGCCGGCAGGATCGTGACGTTGTCGCCGTCGGTGAGCTTGGTGTCGATGCCGTCGAGGAAGCGGACGTCCTCGTCGTTGAGGTAGACGTTGACGAAGCGGCGGAGCTTGCCGCCGTCGACGATGCGGGCCTCGATCCCGGGGTGGCGCGCCTCCAGGTCGGTGAAGAGCTCGGCGAGGGTCTCACCGCTGCCCTCGACGGCCTTCTCGCCGTCGGTGTAGGTGCGGAGGATGGTCGGGATGCGGACCTCGATGGCCATGGCGTGGGCTCCTGTCGGAAGTGGCGTGCTGGGCGCGCTTCTGTGGCCCCGCGCGGAGGGGGTCGTACGGTGAGGGCGCTCGGCCGGTCGCTCGGAGCGCGGCGCGTGAGGTGTCGCTCAGGGCGCGGTGGGTGAGGTACAGATCGCGCTGGCGAGGCGGCACAGGTCGACGTGCAGGCGCGCAACAAGCACGGTGGTGCTCGGAGTCTCTTCGCTCACGTCGTGGGAAACCATGGGCTCATCGTATCGATTCCCGGTCCGGGTTTCGGAATGTGATCTCACATGGTGGATGATTTCTGACCGCCTGCCGGAACGGGCTGGAAGAGGACGGTGGGCCTCCCCGTCCTCGGATGCGGGATGACCTCGGCGTCCACCCCGTAGACGGCCGCCAGGAGCGCCGGCGTGAGGACCTCGGCCGGGGTGCCGCCGGTGACGAGCCGGCCGCGCTCCAGGACGTAGAGGCGGTCGCAGTACGCCCCCGCGAGGTTGAGGTCGTGGAGGGCGAGGAGGTTGGTGGTGCCCAGGGTGCGGACGAGGGCCAGGACGTCGAGCTGATGGCGGATGTCGAGGTGGTTGGTCGGCTCGTCGAGGACGAGGAGGGCCGGGTCCTGGACGAGGGCGCGGGCGACGAGGGCGCGCTGGCGTTCGCCGCCGGAGAGGGTGGGGTACGGGCGGTCGGCGAGGTCCGTGAGGCCGACGCGGGCGAGGGCGGCCGCCACGCGCGCGTGGTCGTCGCCCGTGTCGCCCTCCCAGAACCGTTTGTGCGGGGAGCGGCCGAGGGCGACGAGTTCGCGGACGGTGAGTTCGAACTCGGTGGCACTGTCCTGGGGGACGGTGGCGACGCGGCGGGCGCGGCCCTTGGGGCCGAGGGCGTGGAGGTCGTCGCCGTCGAGCGTGGCGTGCCCCGCCGTGGGGGCGAGGGTGCCGTAGACGCAGCGCAGGAGGGTGGTCTTGCCGCTGCCGTTGGGTCCGATGAGGCCGACGGTCTCGCCGGGGCGGACGGTGAGGTCGACGGAGCGGAGCCGGTCCCCGTACGAGAGTCCGCGCAGCTGGAGCTCGGTCACGCGGGCGCTCCTTCCGGGGGGCGCGAGGCGGTCACGGGGTCGTTCCTTCCGGGCGGCGGCGCATCAGCCAGAGGAAGAAGGGGCCGCCGGTGAGGGCGGTGAGGACGCCGACGGGGATGTCCTGGGGCGCAGCGACGGTCCGGGCGCCGAGGTCGGCGAGGACGAGGGCGAGCGCCCCGCCGAGCGCGGCGACCGGGAGGAGGCGGCGGTGCGGGGCGCCGACGGCGAGGCGGGCGGCGTGCGGGGCCATGAGGCCGACGAAGCCGACGGCTCCGCTCGCCGCGACCATGACGGCGGTGACGAGGGAGGCGAGGACGAAGACGCCGGCGCGGAAGCGGGCGGTGTCGAGGCCGAGGACGGTGGCGCCCTCCTCGCCGGTGAGGAGGAGGTCGAGCGGGCGGGCGAGGGCGAGGAGGACGGCGACGCCGAGGGTGAGGACGGCGGCGGGGAGGGCGAGGGTGTCCCAGCGGGCGCTGCCGAGGCCGCCGAGCGACCAGTACAGCGCCTCCTGGAACTGCTCGGGGCGGCCGGCGACGACGAGGAGCAGGGTGGCGAGGGCGGAGAGGACGTACGAGACGGCGACTCCGGCGAGGACGAGCCGGGCGCCGGTCATGGTCCCGCCGCGGCGCGCGAGCCCGTAGACGAGGACGAGGGCGAGGAGGGCGCCGGCGAAGGCTCCGGTGGGCAGGGCGATCGTGGTGGTCATCCCTCCCCCGATGCCGACGACGAGGACCAGGACGGCGCCGGCGGAGGCCCCGGAGGAGATCCCGAGGAGGAAGGGGTCGGCGAGCCGGTTGCGCACGAGGGCCTGGAGGACGGCGCCGACGACGGCGAGCCCGGCGCCGACGACGATGCCGAGCAGGACCCGGGGCAGGCGCACGTCGAGGACGATCGTCCGGGACGGCGAGGGGCCCGCCCGCCCGGTGAGGGCGTCGAGCACCTGGCCGGGCGGGACGCGGACGGAGCCGAGGGCGAGCGCGGCGAGGCAGGCGGCGGCGAGGGCGAGGACGAGGCCGGTGACGACGAGGGCGTACCGGGCGGGGCGCGCGGGGGCCAGGGTCCCGCCCGTGAGGGCGGCGGTGGTCATCGGCCGGCCGGGTGGAGCTGGGCGGCGAGCTTGTCGACGGCGGCGGGGACGCGGACGCCGAGGACGGTGTCGGAGAGCGGGAGGACGGCGAAGCGGCGGTTCTTGACCGCGGGGACGTCCTTGAGGGCGGGGTCGTCGAGGAGCCGCTGCTTCTTCTGGGCGACGGTGGTGGTGCCGTAGTCGTAGATGACGATCACGTCGGGGCGGCGGTCGAGGACCTGTTCCCAGGTGGCGTCGCCGAAGGTCTTGTCGAGGTCGGCGAAGACGTTGCGGCCGCCGGCGCGGCGGATGAGTTCGTTGCCGATGCCCTTGCCGCCGGCGGTGAAGGCGGTCTTGTCGCCGCTGTCGTAGACGAAGACGGAGACCGGGCTGACGCCCTTGAGGCGCTTCTCGGTGGCGGCGACGGTGGTCCTCGCGCCGCGGATCCAGGTCTCGGCGCGGTCGGGGACGCCGAAGGTGCGGCCGGTCTCGCGGACTTCGCGGTAGAGGTCGTCGAGGGAGGTCGAACCGGAGGGGCAGTACTCGGTGTTGAGGCGGGTGGCGATGCCGGAGCGCTTCAGGTCGTCCCGGCCGCGGCCGGCCTTGGCGTCGAAGGCGGAGGAGTAACCGCCGTACACGAAGTCGGGGTTCGCGGCGAGGAGGGCCTCCTTGGAGGGGTACTCCTTCGCGAGGACGGGGACGCCGTCGTACGCCTTCTTGAAGGCGGGGAGGACCGCGTCGTCGAGGTAGGCGGTGCCGACGAGCGACTTCTCCAGGCCGAGGGCGAGCATGACCTCGGTGACGTGCTGGTTCATGGTGACGGCGCGCCGCGGCGGGGCCTGGTAGGTGGTCGTCACGCCGCAGTTGGTGACGGTGTACGGGAATCCCGGCGCGGGCTTCGCCTCGGGGGCCGGTTCGGCGGGGGCCGCGCAGCCGGCGAGCAGGGTGACGAGGGCGGCGGGCAGCAGGGCGCGGCGGAGCCGGGTCATGGCGGATTGCCTCCTCCGGGGATTTCCACGTCCCCGATCGGCGGTGAGAGGCGGCAGGTCAGTTCCTGGCTTCCGCCTCCACGGGGAGGCGGTCACAGTGGCGGGACCGTGCCGGATTCGCACCGGCTTCCTGGGTCCTGCCGCCCGTTGGTCCCGGCCAGTGTCTCACTCGGGCCAGGACGACGACTCGCGGATGGTGGTCCCGAAGCCCCGGGGACGAAGCCGGGCACTTCGGGGTGACGCCCTCCGCCCGTCCGGCGCGGTTCCGCACGACGGCGGCGGACGCGTCCTACTCGTAGGACTCCACGACCTTGACCTCCTCCTCCGTCACCACGCCCTCGACGATCGAGAAGGAGCGGAACTGGAAGGGGCCGGCGCCGTCCGTGTCGGCGGTGGAGACCAGGACGTAGTGGGCCTGGGGCTCGTTCGCGTACGAGATGTCGGTGCGGGAGGGGTAGGCCTCGGTCGCGGTGTGGGAGTGGTAGACGATGACGGGCTCCTCGTCCCGGTCGTCCATGTCGCGGTAGAGCTTGAGCAGGTCCGCGGAGTCGAACTCGTAGAACGTGGGCGAGCGGGCGGCGTTCAGCATCGGGATGAACCGCTCGGGGCGGCCGCTGCCGACCGGGCCCGCGACCACGCCGCAGGCCTCGTCGGGGTGGTCCGCTCGGGAGTGGTCCACGATCTGGTCGTACAGGGCCCGGGTGATGGTCAGCATGCCGACAGGATAAGCAGACGGGCCGTCTCGTACCGAGGTTTGGTACGAGACGGCCCGAATGGTGAGACCTAGCAGGTCAGGAGCGCTTGGCGAAGGCCGCGCCCTCGGGGTTGCGGGCCTTGAGGACCAGGTACGAGACGGCCAGGATCAGGCCCCACACCGGCGCGCCGTACAGCGCGACCCGGTTGTCCTTGTCCATGCCCATGGTCACGACGACCATGCCGATGAAGGCGAGCGAGAAGATGCTGAACCAGATGCCGCCCGGCGCCTTGAACGAGGACTGGGGCAGCTCGCCGCGGTCGGCCTTGAGGCGGTAGCGGATCTGGCAGATCAGGATGACGATCCAGGCCCACATGCCGGAGATGGTGGCGAAGGAGACGACGTAGTTGAACGCCTCGCCGGGCCACTGGTAGTTGATCCAGACGCCGACCATCATCAGCGCGGCCGAGACGGTGGTGCCGACCAGCGGGGTGCCGGACCGGGTCAGCTTCGTGAAGACCTTCGGGCCCTGGCCGTTGAGCGCGAGGTCGCGCAGCATGCGGCCGGTGGAGTACATGCCCGAGTTGCAGGAGGACAGGGCCGCCGTCAGGACGACGAAGTTGACGATCGCGGCGCCGACGCTGAGGCCCATCTTCTCGAAGGCCGCGACGAACGGCGAGACGCCCGGCTTGAACTCGGTCCAGGGGACGACCGACAGGATCATGATCAGCGCGCCGACGTAGAAGACGGCGATGCGCCACGGCACGGTGTTGATCGCCTTCGGCAGGACCGTCTTCGGGTCCTTCGACTCGCCCGCGGTGACGCCGACGAGCTCGACGGCGAGGAAGGCGAACATGACCATCTGGAGGGTCATCAGGGTGGAGAAGATGCCGTCCTTGCCGGCGAAGAAGCCGCCGTGGTCCCACAGGTGGGTGACGGAGGCGGTGTCGCCGGCGTCGGAGAAGCCGAGGGTGAGGATGCCGGCGCAGATCAGGATCATGCCGATGATCGCGGTGACCTTGACCATGGAGAACCAGAACTCCAGCTCACCGAAGAGCTTCACGGAGATCAGGTTGGCGCCGTAGAGGATCACGGTGAAGACGAGGGCGGACAACCACTGCGGGATGTCCCACCAGTACGTCATGTAGGTCGCCGCGGCGGTGACCTCGGTGATGCCGGTGACGACCCAGAAGAGCCAGTACGTCCAGCCGGTCACGAAGCCCGCGAACGGTCCGATGAACTCACGGGCGTACTCCGAGAAGGAGCCCGACACCGGGCGGTACATGAGGAGCTCGCCGAGCGCCCGCATGATGAAGAAGATGACGAGGCCCGCGAGGGCGTACGCCAGGATCAGACTGGGTCCCGCGATGGAGATGCCCTTGCCCGCGCCGAGGAAGAGCCCGGTGCCGATGGCACCGCCGATCGCGATCATCTGGATCTGCCGGGCGCCGAGTGCCCGGTGGTAACCCTCGCCCGAGGCGGAGTCCGCGGCCTCATTGCCGTCGTGCTGCTTGTCGACCTGCACTGAGGTCATGGTGGTGCGCCTTTCTCCATGCTGATCCGCGCGACTGCGAGTGCGTCTGCTGCGGATCAGATCCTGATCCCCCCGGATGTGGATGGAGTGCTACCGGCGGTCAGCCGGCCCAAGCGCCCTCGGGAACAGGGGTGGCGTGCCCGAGTGGTCGTGAAGATTTATCACGGCTTGACGGGTGATCGAGGGGGTTGGATGTGGCGCGCACCACAAAAAAATACGGACAAAGGGCACGCAAGATGGCCAGGCGGACGCTCTGATAACGCATTCGTTATCCGGATTTGAGCGTCCGCTGAGCGAACGGCGTGCGAACGGGTCAGGCCATCAGGGTCGCGACGAGCGATTCCTGGAGCGCGCCCAGCCAGAGGTACGCCATCACCATCGGCTTGCGCGGGTCGGAGTCCGGCAGCCGGTACAGCCGCTCGCTCTCCTCGTCGTCCGTGACCTCCAGGCGGGTCCCGATCGTCAGACGGAGGTCGTTGAGCGCGCCGAGCCAGGACCGGGACTCGTCCGGGGTGAGCTTGAGGACGGCTCCGCCCTCCCCGGCCGCCTCGGCGGAGAGGGAGTCCAGGGCGCGCACGACCGCGAGGGCGTCCTCGCGCTTGCGGGCCCGCAGGTCGTTCTCGGTGTAGCGGCGGAAGTCGGACGCGGCCGCCCGCAGCTCCTCGCTGTCGTCCCCGTACGCGTCGGGGAACAGGCGCTTCAGGGCGGGGTCGGACGGCGGCTCGCTGGGCCCCTCGGCGAAGAGCGCGGCCAGCGGGTCGGCGTCCGCGTCGGGCTCGTCGCCCGGGCCGATCAGCTCCATGAGCTGCACGGCGAGGGAGCGGAGGATGGAGATCTCGACGTCGTCGAGCGCGACGGCCGCGCCGCCGCCGGGGAGCGGCTCGAAGTGCCCGGCCATCAGAAGCGGTCCTGGGAGAGGGTCGCCCACAGGCCGTAGCCGTGCATCGCCTGCACGTCCCGTTCCATCTCCTCGCGGGTGCCGCTGGAGACCACCGCGCGGCCCTTGTTGTGCACGTCGAGCATCAGCTTGTGCGCCTTGTCCTTGGAGTATCCGAAGTACGACTGGAAGACGTACTCGACATAGCTCATCAGGTTGACCGGATCGTTGTGCACGAGGGTCACCCAGGGCACGTCGGGTTCGACGACCGCGGAGACCTCCTCGGCCGATTCCGTACGTTCGATCTCAATAGGCGCGACGCTCACTCACACCATGTTGTCACCCCTGGGGGCCGGTCGCGCAAACGGGGCACGTGCGGGGACCCGCTATTCGGCCGCACACCCCCGACCCGCCGTTCCGGACCCCCTATTCGTCAATCTGACGATTTCTGCGCTAGCATCGCTGACATGAACGCTGCGGACCTTGGGCTGCCGGTGGACGTGCCGTCGACCGCGCTCTTCACCGATCAGTACGAGCTGACCATGCTCCAGGCGGCCCTGCGGGCCGGCACCGCCGAGAGGCGCTCGGTCTTCGAGGTCTTCACCCGGCGGCTGCCCGAGGGGCGCCGCTACGGCGTCCTCGCGGGCGTCGGCCGGGTCCTGGACGCCGTCGAGAACTTCCGGTTCGACCCCGCCGTCCTGGGCTTCCTGCGGGAACGGGCCATCGTCGACGAGCCCACCCTGGAGTGGCTCGCCCGCTACCGCTTCTCCGGCGACATCTGGGGCTACCCCGAGGGCGAGGTGTACTTCCCCGGCTCCCCCGTGCTGCGCGTCGAGGGCTCCTTCGCCGAGTGCGTGCTCCTGGAGACCGTGATCCTCTCGATCCTCAACCACGACTCGGCCATCGCCGCCGCCGCCTCCCGCATGTCGGCCGCGGCCGGCGGACGGCGCCTCATCGAGATGGGCGCCCGGCGCACCCACGAGCTCGCGGCCGTCGCCGCCTCCCGCGCCGCGTACGTCGGCGGCTTCGACTCCACCTCGGACCTCGCGGCGGGCTTCCGCTACGGCATCCCGACCGTCGGCACCTCCGCCCACGCCTTCACCCTGCTCCACGACAGCGAGCGGGACGCCTTCCGGGCCCAGGTGGAGTCCCTCGGGCGCGGCACGACCCTGCTGGTCGACACGTACGACGTGGCCGAGGCCGTCCGGACCGCCGTCGAGGTCGCCGGACCCGAGCTGGGGGCCGTACGGATCGACTCGGGCGACCTGCTGCTCGTCGCGCACCGGGTGCGGGCGCAGCTCGACGAGCTGGGCGCCCGGGACACCAGGATCGTCGTCACCTCGGACCTCGACGAGTACGCCATCGCCTCGCTCGCCGCGGCCCCGGTCGACGCGTACGGGGTGGGCACGCAGCTGGTCACCGGCAGCGGCCACCCGACCTGCTCCATGGTCTACAAGCTGGTCGCCCGGGCCGCCTCGGCCGATCCGAAGGCGCCCCTGGTGCCGGTGGCCAAGAAGTCGGTGGGCGGCAAGGCCTCCGTCGGCGGGCGCAAGTGGGCGGCCCGGCGGCCCGACGCGGCCGGGGTCGCCGAGGCGGAGGTCCTGGGCACCGGCCCGGTCCCGCCGGAGCTCGCCGAGCACCAGCTGCTCGTGGAGCTGGTCAAGAGCGGCGACGTGGTGGCCCGCGAGCCGCTGGAGGCCGCCAGGGCGCGGCACATCGCGGCCCGCTCGGGGCTGCCGATGTCGGCGATCCAGCTGTCGCGGGGCGAGCCGGTCCTGCCGACCGAGTACGTGTAGGAGTCCTCGGGGACGCCCCCTCCCGAACGGAGGGGGAAGTCTCTAGGCTCGAACATCTCCCTTCCGACGCGCTAAGGACACCCGCCATGCACCGCGCATTGATCGTTGTGGACGTTCAGAACGACTTCTGCGAGGGCGGCAGCCTCGCGGTGACCGGGGGCGCGGACGTCGCCGCCGCGATCACCGACCTGGTCGGCCAGACGGCGGGCACCTCCTACCGGCACGTCGTCGCCACCCGCGACCACCACGTCGACCCGGGCGGGCACTTCGCCCCGGCGGGCGAGCAGCCGGACTACGTGTCCTCCTGGCCGGTGCACTGCGTGGCCGGCACGGAGGGCGTCGGCTTCCACCCGAACTTCGCGCCCGCCGTCGCCAGCGGGGCGATCGACGCCGTCTTCGACAAGGGCGCGTACTCCGCGGCGTACAGCGGCTTCGAGGGCTTCGACGAGAACGGGCGGACGCTCGCGGACTGGCTGCGCGCGCGGGACGTCACCGAGGTCGACGTGGTCGGCATCGCGACCGACCACTGCGTCCGGGCCACGGCCCTGGACGCGGCCCGGGAGGGCTTCGTGACCCAGGTCCTGCTCGACCTGACGGCCGGCGTGGCCGAGGAGACCACGGACCGGGCCCTGGAGGAGCTCCGCACGGCGGGCGTGCGGCTCACGGGCAAGCCGGTCGTGGCCTGAGGTCCTCCCAGGGGCCCCTGAGGTCCTCCTAGGCGGCCGGCTCCTTCGGGAGGGACCTCACGGGGTGCCAGAGCTCCTGGGCGGCGCCCGGGGTGGATCTCCACAGCAGGCCGTCCGGGTGGTGCAGCACGGCGGTGACCTCGTCGGGGGTGGGCGGCTCGCTGTTGCCCCGGAGGTAGACCGCGCGCAGCCCCAGGTTCCGCAGCCGGGTCAGGGCGCGGGCACGGTTGGCGGCGTGGACCAGGAACCGGACGGTGGCGCCGTCGCCGGCCGGGCTGGGCAGCCCTATCGCGACGACGACACTGCCGCCCGGCAGCTTGCAGAACCCTCCGTTGGGCATGCGGAACCACTCCCCCGTGGATCAGATGTCAATAAGACTTGCGTCAGACGCACCTAAACACGATCGGCCGCCGCCCGCTAGAGGGCGACGGCCGATCATGGTCTGACCTGCGGTTCTATGAATTACTTGGTCGAGGGACCGACCTGAACCGTGATCGTCTGGCCATCCTTCGGCTCCTTGACGACCTGGATCTTGGTGTTGGTGTCAGTTACCTGGACACCGGCGCGCGGGTTCTCGGCGAACCAGTAGACGCCCTTGCGGTCGTCGAAGGTCGGGTTGCCGGCCTGCGACGGGACCCACGTGGCGACGTCCTTGTTGTGCAGCTGGAAGCCGTCCGTGCGGGCGATCGTGAACGGCGAGTCGTACGCCTGGACACGGTTGCGCATGAGCTCGCCGTTGCCCCACTTCAGCGGGCTCGGGTGCGAGTCGATCGGGAGGACCAGACCGGCGCCCGGGTGCTGGGAGGTGTTGTTGTCCTTCTGGGACAGGTCCCACTTCCAGATGAGCAGACCGTTCTGGTACGCGTAGTGCTCGACCCAGCCGGCCTTGTCACCCGTGAAACCGAAGTTGTACGGGCCGGTCTTGAGGGTCGCGTCGTACGAGACGTACTGGCGGTTCTCCGCGATGTAGTACTGCTCGTACTCCTTCGTGAAGCCCTTGCCGACACGCGAGAAGCCCTTGGCGACCCAGCCGTTGTCACCGTTCTCGGCGTTGTCCGAGAAGACGGGGGCACCGTCGGCCTTGAGGGTGATGGCGTCGGCCGTGAAGCCCTTGCCGCCCGCGCCGCCGTCCGTCTGGTAGCGGAAGCGGAGGTCGAACTTCTTGCCCGCGTACGCGTTGAGGTCGTAGACGAGCTTCTTGTGGGCGCCGGAGACGTCGGTCAGCGCCGGAGCGCCGGAGGCGTCCTTCGGGATCGGCACGCCGTCGGCGGTGCCGTTCACGGCCGTCCAGTTGGCGCCGCCGTCCGTCGACACCTCGGTGTAGAGGTAGTCGTAGTCCAGCTCGATGTCGTACCAGCCCTGGAGCTCCAGGGAGGCGGACGTCTTGCCCGTGAGGTCGACGGAGCGGGTCAGGGTGTTCTTGAGGTCGTCACCCATGTTGCTCCACCACTGCGACGCACCCTCGGCGGGGGCGACGATGTCCGTGGTGACCTGCTTCTTCGGCAGCTCGACGACGAGCGCCTGCGGGTTCTTGGTGTTGTACTCCGAGACGCCCAGCTTGTGGGTGGTCTTGGTGCCGCGCTGCCAGTCGTTGACCTTGGCGTAGTTCAGCCAGCCGAGCTGGAGCTTGTCCCAGGCGCTCATGTCGCCGGGCAGGTCGCCGATGGCGTCCTTGCCCTGGCCCAGCCAGGAGCCGGAGGACATGAGGGTCCAGAACCCGGTGGAGTTCTCGCCGCCCGCGGTGTCGTAGTGGTCCGGCAGACCGAGGTCGTGGCCGTACTCGTGGGCGAAGACGCCGAGGCCGCCGTTCTCCGGCTGCATCGTGTAGTCGCCGACCCAGATGCCGGTGTTGCCGATCGGGGTGCCGCCGGCCTTGTTGTTCGACGGGCCGGTCTTGCCCGCGTCGGTGCCGTAGGCGTACCAGCGGTGGGCCCACAGGGCGTTCTTGCCCTCGGCGCCGCCGCCGGCCGACTCGTCCTCGCCCGCGTGCACGAGCTGGAAGTGGTCGATGTAGCCGTCGGGCTCGTTGAAGTTGCCGTCGCCGTCGAAGTCGTACCGGTCCCACTGGTCGTACGTGGCCAGCTGGGCCTTGATCTGGGCGTCGGTCTGGCCCTTGGCCTTCTGGTCGGCGACCCAGGCGTTGAGGCCGTCGCGGACGGTGTCCCAGACGTTGGCGCAGTTGGTCTGGCCGCAGTAGTTCGAGCCGTAACGGGCCTCGTTGTACGGGACCTTGACCCAGTCGGAGACCGTGCCGTCGACCGAGTAGCGACCGGACGAGGTCCGCTCGTAGTAGGTCTTCAGGGACTGCTTCGGCTGCCCCTTCTTGTCCTTGCCGGTACCGAAGTACAGGTCCTGGAAGTGCTGCTGGTTGTAGTCCGCCTGCCAGGCCGTGGAGTTGTCGTTCTTCCGGTCGGGCTGGGCGATGCGGTTGTGCAGCGGGCCGGGCGTGCCGCCGTACTTCGGCTTCAGGTCCGGCGTGTCGTCGTCCTTGCGGTCGACCAGGGTGGTGTTGTCCACCTGGTCGCCGAACTCGACGAGGATGGTGAAGATCTTGTCGGTCTTCTCGCGGCCGAGCTCGACGTACTTCTTGGCGCCGAGCTTGACGACCTGCGAGCCGCCCCGGTTCTCGAGCTTCGCGTCACCGTTCATGACCCGCTCCAGGGCAGCCTTGCGCTGCTGCTCCTGCTGGTCGCTGAAGGGACCTTCGAGGTCGTGGTCGACCGTCGTCTTGTCGACGGTCTGCATGCCTGCCGGCACGCCGGGACCCTTGTCATCGGCCCAGGCGGTGGTGAACGTCGAAGCGGTGGCGGCGGTGGCCGCGAGCGCCACGACGACTGCGGACGCTATGGCCCGTCGTCTGTTGGTCACTTGAAGTTGTCCTCCCCGGCGCCCACGCCCTCGGACCGAAGGTGGGGTGTCCGTCCGGCGGGGTCGCGCGTCACAAGTGACGACATTCGACCGGAGTGCAACCAGAAAAGACAGATCTTGACTTGCACGGGTCAACTGCACTATGCAGGACCAGGTTTCCGATAATCGAACGCTTCGCGGGCGCACCGTGAAGGAAGCTTGACGATTTCGTGACCCCGTGCGCCCCCCGTGCACCGGCGGCGTGGGTGAGGTCACGCTTACCTGTCACACCGCCCGGGCATCCACCGTCGTAGAGTCGAGGAAGTCTCGAGGGGTGGTACCCGTCATGCAGCGTCCGAACGCCGCACAGCTCACCTACGGTTCGGCCACCGTCGTCCTCGCGACCGTCGCCCTGCTGTTGCTCTCCGGTACGACGACGACCCTGGGCATCGCGGTGATCTGTGCCGCCGGCCTGCTGCTCGGCACCCTGGTGGCCGTGACGATGCCGGGGCGCGAGCGGCCCGTCAATACCCCGGTGGACGAAGCGATCCGGGTGCCGGCCGAGCGCGTGGGCGCGGGGGCCGATACCCGGATCGGTTCGTGATGCTTCGTCCGTATCGCCGGATCGTGCCGGACCTCCGCTACTGAGGGACGCTCACCACCACGGTCTTGGCCGCCTTGTCGTGGAGGCCCTGCTTGTAGGGCTTGTCGACCACGATCAGGATGAGGATGAGCAGCGGCCACAGGCAGGCGCAGCAGATCAGCGCCGGCAGCCAGAGCACGACGGCGCGCAGCAGCGACTGGCTCATCGGGGGCGTCGACCCGTCGTTGAGCATCGCGACCCGCAGCTTCATCAGCTTCTTGCCGATGGTCCGGCCGTTCTTCGCCGTCAGCACGGTGTCATAGGCGACGTACGCGACGATCGTGATGAGCTGGAAGACCAGCTGGCTGCCGCCGTTGAGGCTGTTGACCGTGTCCCCGAAGTCGTTGCCGTCCTCGGTCGCCCGCCGGTAGATGTCGAACGGGATGCCGATGATCGCGAGCGGCACCGCGACGATCACCCAGTCGATGAGCCGCGCGAGGACCCGGCGCCCGGTGTCCGCGAGCGGCGGCATGCCGGAGAGCGGATCGTTCCCGCCGTAACCGCCGCCGTAGCCGCCGCCGTACGGGGGTGGGGGCGGGGGCACGTTGTCGTACGGGTTCCCCGGCGGGGGTCCGCCAGGGGGCGGTGAGCCGTACGGGCCGCCGGGCGGGGGTCCGCCGGGAGGCGGGGAGCCGTACGGGCCGCCTGGCGGGGGGCCGCCGGGGGGCGGGCCTCCCGGGGGCGGGCCTCCCGGGGGCGGGCCGCCGGGCGGGGGCTGTCCTCCCGGCGGCGGCTGTCCTTCCGGCGGCGGCTCCGGGGGCCTCTTGCTGAACGGGTCGTCGTCGGGCGGCTGGCCGGGCGGCGGCTGGTCGGTGCTCATGGGGGCAGTGCATCCCGGGCCGGACCGCCCCGCAAGGAATCACCGCCCGTTCGGGGGACGCGGCGCCCCCGGACGGTCCGTCAGCGCGCCACGAACGTACCCGCCGCCTTGTCGTGCCAGCACTGCCGCCACGGACGGTCGAACAGGCACCACAGGACGTTGAGGACTCCGATCGCCAGGAGCCCGAGGACGCTGTAGACGAACCAGCGGCGCAGCGCCTTCCCGAACGTCGGCGGCTGGTGCCCCTCGATGTCCCGCACCTCCAGCCCGCACAGCTTCTTGCCCAGCGTGCGCCCCCACTTGGCGGTGGGCAGCGCCTCGTACAGGACGCCGATGACGAACAGCGAGGCGAGCGCGATGCCGAACTGGACGGAGGTCGTGCCGTCGAGCAGCCAGACCTGGACGGTGGTCCCGGACTGCCGGGCCGCCTCGATCTTCTCCTCGATGTGGTCGACGGCCGCGGTCACGAAGGGCAGGGCCGCCGCGCCGGCCAGTGCGCCCAGGACGACGCTGTCGATCAGCCGGGCCACCAGGCGCCGGCCGAGACCGGCGGGGCGCGCGGAGGCCTGCGCGCGGGCCGCCTGCTGGAAGACGTCCTCGACGGGCGGCTTCCACGGGACGACGGGAGGCTGCTGCTCCTGGGGCCGGGGCTGCGGCTGCTGGGCCCACGAGGGGGTGGACGGCGCCGACGGTACGGGGGCGGGGGCCGGAGTCTGGACCGGGGCGGGGGCCGGTGCCGGGGCGGCCGCGGCGGGGGCGGGTCGGGGCTGCGGCTGGGGCTCCGGCTGCGGCTGGGGTTCCGGGGAGGGCGTCGGGATCGGGGTGACGGGCATGCCGCCGAGGCGGGCCGCTCCCCCGGGCATCCGCGGGTCGGCGACGGGCGCCGGGGCGGCGGCCGCCCGCGCCTCCTCCGGCTCGCTCGCGCCGGCGACCGGCCACTCGGCCGGGGTGCGCGGATCGGCCGCACGGGGCGCGCCCCAGGAGACCTTCTGATCGCGTTCGCCGCCGAACCCCGTCTGGCGGGCGGAGTCCGCCTGCCAGGCCGACGCGGGCTCCGGCGCGAGCGGCTCCTCCTCGTCGAAGAAGACGGGCCCGGTCTCCTCCACGGCGGGTACGGGGGCGGGGGCCTGCGCCTGCGCGGGCACGTGCGCGGGCGTGTCGGCGTGCGCCGGGGCCGTGATCGGGGCGGCCACCGCCTGGTGGGCAGGGGCCGCGGGATGGGCGGGCGCCGCCGACTGACCGGGCTGAGCGGGCCGGCCGGGTGCCGGCTCGACGGGCTGAACGGACCGGGCGGGCTGCACGGACGGGGCCGACTGCACGGGCCGCGTCGGGTCCAGCGGGTGCGTCGGTTCCAGCGGGTGCGTCGGGCCCACCGGATGCGCGGGCTCTTCCACCCATGCGGGTGCCGCCATCGGGGCCGGGGCCGGGCTGGAGGCCAGGAGCGGGCCCGCGGGGATCGCCCCCGCGGGCGGGTGGGGCGGAGCCTCGCCGTCCGCGGGGGCGGGCCGGCTCGTGCCGGGCACCCACGCGCCCCCGTTCCAGTACCGGATGTATCCGGGAATGGACGGGTCCGGGTAGTACCCCGCCTGCGGTACCTCTCCGCCGCCTCCAGGAGGAGTAGCCACTGCCCCGACTCCGTTCAGTCACAACGCCTTTGATCCGCACGGCCGCTCGCCGGGCGTGCCGCGCCCAAGGAGGACAGTAACGAAGAACGTCCCCGAGGGGAGAAGGAGCCCGCGAGAAAGGCCGCCTTCGGGGGGACGCGTACCGGAATCCATCACTCCCGGTGATGTTCGGGCCGATACATCCCGCGCGGAAGGCGCTCCCGGAGACCTCCCCGGAAACTTCCCGAAAAAAACTTCCCGAACCCGCGTAATGAACCGCGTCCACCCCGCTCTCTCCGGATGAAGGCCCACCCGGGGCCCGTCCGCGAGAAGGAGCAGGACATGCAGAACACCGACAACACCACCGTCGAGCGCGAGCTGGAACTGAAGCTGGTGCTCTCCCCCGAGCGTTCCGTCCCCGTCCCCGCCCGGCTCGCCTACCGGACCGACGACCCGTACGCCGTCCACATCACCTTCCACGTCGGCACCGACCACCCGGTCCACTGGACCTTCGCGCGCGAACTGCTCGTCGAGGGCGTCTTCCGGGCCTGCGGGCACGGGGACGTGCGCATCTGGCCGACGAAGGTCGAGGGCCGCAGCGTCGTCCTGATGGCGCTCTCCTCGCCCGACGGCGACGCGCTGCTCGAAGCCCCCTCCGCGCAGGTGTCCGCCTGGCTGGAGCGGACCCTGCGCGCGGTGCCGCCGGGCACCGAGTCGGAGCGGCTCGGCATCGACGACGGGCTCGCGGAGATCCTGGCGACCACCGTGGTCGCCGACGAGCTGTGGCTGCGCGACCCGTGGCCGTCGGACGAGTCCCAGGACGGCGACCTGTGACCCGGCGCCCCCGGACGGGACGTCAGAAGAGCTTTCCGGGGTTCAGCAGCCCCAGCGGGTCGAAGGCGGCCTTGATCCCGCGCTGGACCTCCAGACCGACCGGCCCCAGCTCCCGTGCCAGCCACTCCTTCTTGAGGACGCCCACGCCGTGCTCGCCGGTGATCGTGCCGCCGAGGGCGAGCCCGAGCGCCATGATCTCGTCGAAGGACTCGCGCGCCCGCCGCGACTCGTCCTCGTCGGTGTGGTCGAAGCAGACGACGGGATGGGTGTTGCCGTCCCCCGCGTGCGCGCAGATGCCGATGGTCAGGTGGTACTTCTCCGCGATCGCCGCCGTGCCGTCGAGCATCTCGGCGAGCCGCGTCCGCGGCACGCACACGTCGTCGATCATCGTCGCGGACTTGATCGTCTCCAGGGCGGTGAGGGAGAGCCGGCGGGCCTGGAGGAGCAGTTCGGACTCGGCGACGTCCGCGGCCGGGACGACCTCGGTGGCACCCGCCGCCGCGCACAGCTCCCCGACGGCGGCCAGGTCGGCGGCCGGGTCCGGGGTGTCGAAGGCACACAGGAGCAGCGCCTCGGTGGTGTCCGGCAGCCCCATGTGCGCCAGCTTGTTGACCGCCTGGACGGTGGTGCGGTCCATCAGCTCCAGCAGCGAAGGGGTGTGGCCGCGCTCCATGATCGTGCAGACGGCCTCGCAGGCGGCGGCAGCGGAGGGGAACTCGGCGACCAGCGCGAGCTGCGCCGGCGGCTGCGGCTTGAGCGCGAGGACGGCTCCGACGACGATGCCGAGGCTGCCCTCGGAGCCGACGAAGAGCCGGGTCAGGTCGTATCCGGCGACGCCCTTCGCCGTGCGCCGGCCGGTGCGGAGGAGACGCCCGTCGGCGAGGACGACGTCCAGACCGAGCACGTACTCGGCGGTGACCCCGTACTTGACGCAGCACAGGCCGCCGGACGCGGTGCCGATGTTCCCGCCGATGGTGCAGGTCTCCCAGCTGGAGGGGTCCGGCGGGTAGTACAGGCCGTGTTCGGCGACGGCGCGGGACAGCACGGCGTTGACGACGCCCGGTTCGACGACGGCGATCCGGTCGACGGGGTTGATCTCCAGGATGCGGTCCATCTTCACGAGGGAGAGCACGACACAGCCGTCGGAGGCGTTGGCGCCGCCCGACAGGCCCGTGCGGGCACCCTGCGGGACCACGGGGACGCGGAGCTCGGTCGCGGTGCGCATGACGTGCCGGACCTGGTCGACCGTGCGCGGGAGCACGACGGCCGCGGGGGCTCCGGCCGCGCAGAAGCTCGCCATGTCGCGCGCGTAGGAGGCGGTCACGTCGGGGTCGGTGAGGACCGCGTCGGCGGGGAGTCCGGCGCGCAGCCGCGCCGTGAGGTCGTCCTTCTGAAGATCGTCCATGCGTCCAGCGTGGCACCCGCCGCCATCGGTGTGAACCCGCCGGAGCGGGCGCTTCGTGTGCTCTTCGTACAGCCGGGGGCGGGCGCACAGTGAGCGCCATGAAGACCGAGAACGTGTCGAGGACCGTCCTGGCGGCCGGGGTGGGCGCGGTGCTCGCGGCGACGGCCCTGCTGTACGCGCCGGAGTTCCTGGGCCAGGGCCCGCCGGCCCCGCCCGGCCCCGCGGAACGGGCGGTGATCGCGGCCCACGCGGGCGCGCAGGCCTCGCTCCCGGACCTGGCCGCGCTGATCGCCGACCGGGAGACGTGGCTGCGGGCCCATCCGGACGACGAGGCGTCCTGGGCGGAGCTGGGCGCGGCGTACACGGAGCGGGGCGGCCGGCTCGGAGACGTACGGGACTATCCGCGGGCCGAGCGGGCGCTGCGCCGCTCGCTCGCCGAACGGCCCGCCGCGCGCGGGAACCCGGAGGCGGAGCTGGGGCTCGGGGCGCTCGCGGCGGCGCGGGGCGACTGGAGGACGGCCAAGGAGTGGGGCGAGCGGGTGCGGAAGGCCGATCCGCGCCGGTGGACGGTGTACCCGGTGCTGATCGACGCGTACGACGGCCTCGGGGAGTACGCCTCGGCGCGCAAGGCGATGGAGAACCTGGAGAAGCTCCACGCGGGCGCGGTGGTACGGGGCAGGGCCGCGCAGAGCTATCGCGACCGGGGCTGGCGTGAGGACGCCGACGCGGCGGCCCTCGACGCGCTCGCGCTCGCCGGGACGGACCCGGAGAAGACGGCGGCCCTCACCCGCCTCGGCGACCTGGCCTGGGAGCGGGGCGAGCCGGAGGAGGCGCTCGGGCAGTACGGGGCGGCGCTGCGGCTCGTACCGGACCACGGGCCCGCGCTGGCGGGCCGGGCGCGGTCCCTCGCGGCCCTCGGCCGCTCGGAGGAGGCGGTGCGCGGCTGGCGGACGGCCCTCGCCCGGCTGCCGCTGCCGGAGTACCTCCTGGAGGCGGGCGAGCTGTACGAGTCGCTGGGCCTCGACGGGGACGCGCGGGCGCTGTACGAGCGGCTGCGGACGGGCTCGTGGACGGGCGCGGAGGTGCCGCTGGCGCTCCTGGACGCGGACCACGGCGACCCGGCGGCCGCGGCGGCCCGGATGCGCGCGGAATGGGCGCGGGGGCACCGGTCGGTGCGGGCGGCGGACGCCCTCGGGTGGGCGCTGCACCGCTCGGGGGCGTCGAAGGAGGCGCTGGGGTACGCGCGACGGGCCACGGAGGAGGGGGTGCGGAGCGCGCTGTTCACGTACCACCGGGGCGAGATCGAACGGGCCCTGGACCAGTCGGCCCCGGCCCGGCGGCACCTGGCGGAGGCGCTGCGGATCAACCCGGTGTTCTCCCCCGTCCACGCCCGGAAGGCGGAGGAGTCGCTGGCGGCGCTGGGCGACCTCCCGGACGAACTCCCGGCGGAGCTGCGTCAGGAGCCGGAACGGGCGCCGGGCGGGCGCCCGGCGCCCACCCCGACGCGAGCCTGACCCCCGTACGGGCTCGCGCCCGGGGGGGCGATGGGCGGTGCGCACTGCCGTGCGGGCGATCGTCCCCCCGGACTTCGTCGGGGGGGCGATCGCCCGCACCGGGAGCGGCTACAGGTTGCCGCGCTTCTCCTGCTCGCGCTCGATCGCCTCGAACAGCGCCTTGAAGTTGCCCTTGCCGAAGCCCATCGAGCCGTGGCGCTCGATCATCTCGAAGAAGACGGTCGGACGGTCCTGGACCGGCTTCGTGAAGATCTGCAGCAGGTAGCCGTCCTCGTCGCGGTCGACGAGGATCTTCAGCTCGCGCAGGGTCTCGACGGGCACGCGGGTCTCGCCGGCCCACTCGCCGAGGGTGTCGTAGTACGAGTCGGGGGTGTCGAGGAAGGAGACGCCCGCGGCGCGCATCGCGCGGACCGTGGCGACGATGTCGTTGGTGGCGAGGGCGATGTGCTGGACGCCGGCGCCGCCGTAGAACTCCAGGTACTCGTCGATCTGCGACTTCTTCTTCGCGATCGCCGGCTCGTTGATCGGGAACTTCACCTTGAGGGTGCCGTCCGCGACGACCTTCGACATGAGCGCCGAGTACTCGGTCGCGATGTCGTCGCCCACGAACTCCTTCATGTTCGTGAAGCCCATGACCTTGTTGTAGAAGCCGACCCAGTCGTTCATCTTGCCGAGCTCGACGTTGCCGACGCAGTGGTCGATGGCCTGGAAGGTGCGCTTGGCCGGCGGCTCGACGATCGGGTTCGCGGGGACGAAGCCCGGCAGGTACGGGCCGTCGTAGCCGGAGCGCTCGACGAGGGTGTGGCGGGTCTTGCCGTACGTGGCGATGGCGGCGAGGACGACGGTGCCGTGCTCGTCCTTGAGCTCGTACGGCTCGGTGATGCCGGTGGCGCCGTGCTCGACGGCGTAGGCGTACGCGGCGCGCGCGTCCGGCACCTCGATCGCCAGGTCGACGACGCCGTCGCCGTGCTCGGCGACGTGCTCGGCGAGGAAGCGGCCCCAGTCGGTCGTGGCCTTGATGACGGAGGTGAACACGAAACGGGCCGCGCCGTTGGTGAGGACGTAACTGGCGGTCTCGCGGCTGCCGTTCTCCGGTCCGGAGTAGGCGACCAGCTTCATGCCGAAGGCCGTGGAGTAGTAGTGCGCGGCCTGCTTGGCGTTGCCGACGGCGAAGACGACCGCGTCCATTCCCTTCACGGGGAAGGGATCGGCCTGCCGCGCGGTGGAGGGGGTGTGATCGATGGTCTCAGTCATGGCAGCAATGTCCCGCCGTTCGGCAAGGTGCGCAAGAGTTCGCTGATCTACTGGTCAAGCTGTACAGCGACGGGCGAGTATGGCCGTGCGACTTGTACATCCTGACCATGGGGAGGCCTCTGTGGCGATCGATCATTTGGACGGCCGGCTGATCGCGCTGCTCGCGCGTGAGCCGCGCATCGGGGTCCTGGAGGCCTCGCGGCGCCTGGGGGTGGCCCGCGGCACGGTGCAGGCGCGGCTCGACCGGCTCCAGGCGAGCGGGGTGATCCGGGGGTTCGGCCCGCAGGTGGACCCGGCGGCGCTCGGCTATCCGGTGACGGCCTTCGCGACCCTGGAGATCAAGCAGGGGCAGGGCGCGGACGTGCGGGGCCACCTGGCGACGGTGCCGGAGGTCCTGGAGCTGCACACGACGACGGGCCACGGCGACATGCTCTGCCGGCTCGTGGCCCGCTCGAACGCGGACCTCCAGCGGGTGATCGACAAGGTGGTGGCCTTCGAGGGGATCGTGCGGGCGTCCACGGCGATCGTGATGGAGAACCCGGTGCCGCTGCGGATCATTCCGCTGGTGGAGCAGGCCGCCCAGGAGTAGCCGGGACGCGGCCGAGGGAGCAAAGAGGTCTCTGCAAAGAAGTAGTTGCAAAGAAACCCTTGCAACTACTTCTTTGCAACTCTAGGCTGAGGCCATGCCCGAGCCTGAAGACCCGTCACAGCGACCCGAGGACACCTCGCCGCAGCCCGGCGAGCCCCTGAGCCGCGCGCTCGACCCGCGCTCGCTCCGCGCGATCGCCCACCCCCTGCGCATCCAGCTGCTGCGCACCCTGCGGCGCCACGGCCCCGCCACCGCCTCCCAACTGGCCGAGCGGCTCGGCGAGTCCAGCGGCGCCACCAGCTACCACCTGCGCCAGCTGGCCGCCCACAACTTCATCGTGGACGACCCGACCCGCGGCAAGGGCCGGGAGCGCTGGTGGAAGGCGGTCCACCGGGGGACGGTCTTCGACGAGACGCTCCACAAGAACCCCGACCCCGAGGTCCAGGGCGCCCTCGACGTGGTCATGCACGAGATCGCGACCATCCACACCCAGGAGCTGTCGACCTGGGTCGCCACCCGCCACACCTGGGACGAGGCCTGGTACGGCGCCTCGGACTTCAGCGACTTCCGGCTGAACCTCCCGCCCGAGCGGCTGCGCGAGCTGAACCAGAAGATCCACGCCCTCATCGACGAGTACAGCGAGACCTCCGACCCCGACGCGCCGGGCGCCGCCCGCGTACGGATGCACCTGCACGCGTTCCCGCAGCACGACGACTGACGGAAGGACCCGCACCATGCATGCCGACATCCACCTCCAGCTGCACGCCCTGACCTCCGACGAGCTCCGGCGCGAGGCCGGCGCCGCCCGGCCGCGGCCGGGCGCCCGCGTCCCCGCCCTCCGCGCCCGCATGGGCTGGAAGCTCGTCGAAGTGGGCCTGCGCATGGCCACCCCCGCCCACGGCCCGGCCCCCCTGGCCGCATGACCGTGCCGGGGGGACACGAAAAGAGGACGACGCGCCGGGACCGCCTCCCCCTGGGGACCGTCCTGACCGCCAACGCCGTATCCGTCACCGGCAATTCGCTCACGCTCATCGGCGTCCCGTGGTTCGCTCTGGACACCACGGGAAGCCCCGGCAAGGCCGGACTCGTCGCCTTCTGCGCGGCCGTCCCCGTCGTCCTCGCCGCGATCGCCGGCGGCCCCGTCATCGACCGCCTCGGGCGCCGGCGGGTCAGCATCGCCTCCGACCTGGTCTGCGGCCTCGCGCTCGCCGCGATCCCGCTCCTGCACCAGACGGGCGCCCTGCGGTTCTGGATGCTGTGCGCGCTGATGGCCGTCACCGGCCTGTTCCACGCGCCCGGCGAGATGGCCCGCCACGTCCTCGTCCCCGATCTGGCCGGACGCGCAGGGACCTCGCTCACCCGGGCCGCCAGCCTGTACGACGCGGTGGCGCGCGGGGCCCGGATGACGGGCGCCGCGATCGCCGGACTGCTCGTCGCGTTCATGGGCCCCGGCACCGTCCTGTACCTCGACGCGGCCACGTTCGCCGTCTCCGCGCTGCTCGTCACGGCGGGACTGCGCGGGGTGCCGTCGGCGGAGCCGCAGCGCGACGGACCCCGCCTCTCCCCCGCCCGCTACCGCGCCGACCTGCGCGAGGGGTACGCCTTCCTGTTCCGCGCCCGGCTGCTGCTCGCCATCACCGTCATGGTGATGGTGACCAACGGCCTGAACCAGAGCTGGAGCGCGGTCCTGCTCCCGGTCCACGCCAAGGAGGACCTCGGCGGCCCCGCCGCCCAGGGCCTGCTCGTCTCGGTGTTCGCCGGCTGCGCCCTCGCCGGCGCCCTGCTCTACGGAGCGGTCGGCGAACGCTTCCCGCGCCGGGCCGTGTTCACGGTGGGCTTCCTGCTCTGCGGCGCCCCGCCGTACGCCGTCGCCGCGCTCACCCACACCACCGCGCCCCTGCTCGTGACGATGGTCGCGGCGGGCTTCGGCGTCGGGGTGCTCAACCCGATCCTGACCACCGTCATCTACGAGCAGGTGCCCGACGCGCTCCGCAGCCGGGTCGCGGGCGCGAGCACGGCCGGGGTCCTGCTCACCACCCCGCTGGGCGGCCTCGCGGCCGGGTTCCTGGTCGAGCGGATCGGACTGACGGCGACGCTGCTCGGGATCGGCGCGGCCTACTTCCTCGCGACCCTGTCGCCGATGGTCTTCCCGGCCTGGCGCGGCATGGACAGGCCGCCGGCCGCGCCCGCCGCCGAAGGGGTCAGCAGGACGGAACCTTCGACTCCTGCCCCTGCTCCAGGGCCCGCAGGGACGCCACCGCGTCGCTGAGCGCGGTCACGGGGACCAGCCGCAGCCCCTTCGGCTGCTCGGCCAGGGCGTCCGAGCACTCGTTCTTCGGTACGAGGAAGACGGTGGCCCCGTCCCGGGCGGCGGCCTGCGTCTTCAGCGACACCCCGCCGACCGCGCCGACGGTGCCGTCGGGCTCGATCGTGCCCGTGCCGGCGACGGTCCGGCCGCCGGTGAGGTCGCCGCCGTCCCCGTCGCCGTCGAGCTTGTCCACGATGCCGAGGGAGAAGAGCAGCCCGGCGCTGGGCCCCCCGACGTCGGCGAGGTGCAGGTCCACCTTCACCTTCTCCGGGTCCTTCTTCAGATACCCGAGCGCGGCGAGGGTGGCCGCGTCCTGCGACTCCTTCATCTGCCCGAGGTTCCGCTTCTCGATCTCGGCGTCGGACTTCCCCGAGGGGTAGACGGAGTCGTGCGGCAGGACGGCCCGGTCGGTGCGGAACCAGGCGTCGACCACGTCCCCGAGATCCACGTCCGTGGACGGCCCGGTCGCCAGGATCGTCGTCATCCGCAGCTCGCCCTTGGTGGGCCGGACGGGCGCGCCGGTGATCGTGATGACCTCCTGCCCCTTGTCCTCGCCGAGCACGTCGGCGGTCGTGCCGGGCTGCGCGATCGCGTAGGGCAGCGGTGCGAGCCCGACGACGGCGAAGAGCGCGGCGACCGGGAGCGCGCAGAGCGCGAGGGCGCGGGGACGGGAGAGGCTGGAGAACACGCACCCAGGCTACTGGGACGCGCGCCGGTCCCGGGTCCCGGTGCGCAGGTGACGGCCGAAGAAGGACCGCACCCCGTGCCGTACGACCGCCACCGCGGCCGCCGTGTCCCCGGCCCCGACCAGCGCGTCCCTGGCCCCGTCGGTGACGAGCCCGGCGGCCTGGAGCTGCGGGACGAGGAAGGCGTAGTCGCTGAAGATCCAGTGATCGGCACCGGACAGCAGGACCCGGGGCGCACGGAGCCCCGCCCAGGACCTCTCGATCCGGGCTGCCTCGTCGAAGCCGTCGGTACGGAACAGGAGCAGCGGCCGGCCGAGGCCCGCCACGAGCTCCGGATCCAGGTCGAGGAAGCCCTCCAGGTCGACGCCGGCGGCGATCCGGTCGTCGGAGGCCAGCGCGTGGACGGCGGCGGTGCCGCCCGCCGAGTGCCCGTACACGCCGATCCGGCCGAGGTCCATGACGGAAGCGAGGGGCAGGTCGCCGAGCCGGTCGAGGACGAAGCGGAGATCCGCGACCCGGGTGTCGACCATGGTGCGGAAGGTCGCCGGGTCCGGCGGCCCGATGAGGACGGTCTGGCGCAGCCCGCCGGGCAGCTCGACCTGGCTGGCGTCGCCGGGGTGGTCGACCAGGACCACGACCCGGCCGTGGCTCGCGAGGTCCTCGGCGAGAGTCGTGCCCAGGGTGCGGGAGTCGCCCCCGCCCGGCGTGTACAGGAGCACCGGGCGGCGGCCGGGCAGCGGGGGCGCGGCCACGTGCCCGTGCGTGAGGACCGCGCCCCAGTCGACGCCGGCGGCGGGCAGGCCCTGGTGCATCCAGGGCGCCAGCTCGGCGAAGAGCCCGGCCTCGGCGGGCGTCAGCTGCGGGGAGCGGGGGAAGCCCCGGACGGTACGGGCCGGGTACAGGACGCTGATCATCACCTCCCGCGGGCCCGGCACCCAGGGGTCGACGCGGGAGTGGTCCGTCAGGGCGAAGGTGCGGAGGCCGACGGGGTGGGGGCCGGTGGGCGCGGGCAGCCGGAGCGCGGGCGGCCCCTGCGCGGCCCGGGCGGCGGCCGAGCCGGACAGGACGGCGCTCGCTCCGAGGAGGGCGCCCTTGACGACGGTACGGCGGCCGGGTGCGGGAACTGGTGTCATGCACGGCATCCTTGGGCGAGGCGGGGCGGAGCGCGAAGGTTCAGGCCCTGCCCGAAAGGCTGGCGTTTCGGAGGGGGACCGAGTGCTGCGCATCCACTTCACGGCGGACGACTTCACCCGCGTGCGGTTCGCTCCCCGGCCGTCGCCCGTGCCCGAACTGCACGCGGCCCTCGCGATGCTGGGCGCCCCGCACGAGGAACTGCTCTTCGGACGCTGGCGGGGCAGGCTGCTCCGCACCCTGCCGGGGGCGGCCGGGGCGCTCGCGGACCTGGCGCCGGGCGGAGTCGCCCCGTACTTCCTCGACGTCCTCGGCGAGACCCGCGAGGAGGGCCTCGCGCTGATCCGGTCGGCCCCGCCCGCGTTCGTACGGTCCGAGCTGGAGCGGGTGTACGCGGGGCGGGGCACCGCGCCGGGGTGGCTCCAGGGCCTGCACGGCGGGGACCGGGAGGCGTGGCGGGTGGTGGAACGGGCGCAGCGGGCCGCGTACGAGACGGTCCTCGCGCCGGTCTGGCCGCTGCTCCAGGACCTGCACCGCGAGGAGTTCGCCCGGTACGCGCTGACGGTCGCCGAGCGGGGGCTCGCGGCGGCCCTCACCGACCTGGCGCCGGAGCTCCGCGACGGGGTCTGGGCCTGGCCGGGCGCGGCCCCGCGCGAGGTGCTCCTGGGCGGCCGGGGCCTGGTCCTCCTCCCGACCTTCCACTGGCGGGGCGGCCCGCTCCTCCAGGACCTGCCGGACCGGCCCGTGGTCCTGGCCTACCCCGCGGGCGGAGGCCTGCCGCCCGCACCGCCGGGCCCCTCCGGCGAGGACGCCCTGGCGGGCGTCCTGGGCCGGACCCGCGCGGAACTCCTCCGGTCCCTGACGGAACCCCGCACGACGACGGAACTGGCGCGGCGGCTCGGCGTCAGCAACGCGACGGCGTCGGCCCACACGAAGGCCCTGCGGGCGGCGGGCCTCCTGACGACGACCCGCACGGGCAGATCGGTCCACCACGCGACGACGCCCCTGACGAGGCTGCTGCCTCCGGCGCCGTAGCGGTTGCCCCGCACGGACCCGGGGCAACCGCGCGCACCGGGTGCGGTCTCGCCCCGGTTCCGCCGCGCGCTCTAGCGCAGCGCGTCCGCGACCTCCCGCGCCGCGTCCACCACCCGCGGCCCCACCCGTTCCGGTACCGCGTCCGCGAGCATGACGACGCCGACGCTGCCCTCGACGCCGGTGACGCCGATCAGCGGGGCCGCCGCGCCGCTCGCGCCGGCCTCCAGTTCGCCGTGCGTGAGGGTGTAGCCGGGTTCGGTCAGTCCGCCCTGGCGGGCGGCGAGGATCGCGCGTCCGGCGGCGCCCCGGTCGAGCGGGTGCCGGAAGCCGGCCCGGTAGGCGACGTGGTAGTCGGTCCAGGTCGGTTCGACCACGGCGACGGCGAGGGCCTCCGCCCCGTCGACGAGGGTCAGGTGGGCGGTCGCCCCGATGTCCTCGGCGAGCGAGCGCAGCGCGGGCAGCGCGGCCTCCCGCACCAGCGGGTGGACCTGCCGGCCCAGCCGGAGCACGCCGAGGCCGACGCGGGCGCGCCCGCCGAGGTCGCGGCGGACGAGGGCGTGCTGCTCGAGTGTGGCCAGGAGCCGGTAGACCACGGTCCGGTTGACACCGAGTTTGTTGGACAACTCGGTGACCGTCAGGCCGTGGTCGGTGTCGGCGAGCAGTTTGAGGACTCTGAGTCCCCGGTCGAGCGTCTGGGAGGTCTCCGCGGTCACGACGCCCTCTCCTTCGGAGTGTGTGGCGGCGGCTCTCACGGAGTTGCGGCGCCGGTCCCGCGGCGACGCACGTCAGAGGCCGCCGGCAGGAAGGGGTACACCGGCTGCGCTCCGCGGCGGCGCTGCCACGGGGCGATTGCTTGTGAGCCGGGACAGTAGCGTCGCGCTCCGCTCAGCGGAAGACCTCGTCCAGAATCCGGGCGCCGCCGACCCTATCGAGCCGGTTCGGGACTTTCGTCGGTCGGACGAGGGACTTTGGCGGACAAGATCGGCTATGTCGTGCCCGTAGCGTGGAGTCGGCCGGTGGCCGACCGTGGGGGCCGGTCCCCGTGCCCGTTCCCGCTTCCCCGCGGGACGCCCGAGGCCCGTACGCACGCCGGCGTACGGGCCTCGTTCCTGGCTCCGGAGGGCTCAGCGCATGCGCGTGGCCCACTCCTGGACCTTCTTGATCCGCTCGCGGATCTGGCCCGCGGTCGCCTCGGCGCTCGGGGGGCCGCCGCAGACCCGCCGCAGCTCGGTGTGGATGACGCCGTGCGGCTTGCCGCTCTGGTGAACGTACGCACCGACCATCGTGTTGAGCTGTTTCCTCAGCTCAAGGAGTTCCTTGTGGGATACGACGGGACGGCGCTCCGCGGGCAGCTCCAGGAGGTCGGCCTCGGTGTCGGGCTTCTTGCGGCTGTGCGCGATCTGCCGGGCCTGGCGCTTCTGGAGGAGCAGCTGGACCTGGTCGGGTTCGAGGAGGCCGGGGATGCCGAGGTAGTCCTGCTCCTCGGCGCTGCCGGGGTGCGCCTGCATGCCGAACTCGGCGCTGTTGTACAGCACGCGGTCGAAGACGGCGTCGGACTCCAGCGCCTCGAAGGGCAGCATGTCCTGCTCGCCGGTGTCCTCGTCCTGCTGGCGCTCGGCCTCGGCCATCTCCTTCTCGGACTCGGCGTACGGGTCCTCGTCCTCGCCCGCCTTCTTGGGCCGGTCGAGGACGTGGTCGCGCTCGACCTCCATCTCGTTGGCGAAACCGAGGAGGCTGGGGATGGTGGGAAGGAACACGGACGCGGTCTCGCCGCGCCTGCGTGATCGCACGAAGCGGCCGACGGCCTGCGCGAAGAACAGCGGGGTGGAGATGGTGGTGGCGTACACGCCGACGGAGAGGCGGGGGACGTCGACGCCCTCGGACACCATGCGGACGGCGACCATCCAGCGGTCGGTGTTCTCGCTGAACTCGTCGATGCGGTTCGAGGCGCCGGTGTCGTCGGAGAGGACGACGGTGGCCTTGGTGCCGGTGATCTCGCGGATCAGCTTGGCGTAGGAGCGGGCCGAGTCCTGGTCGGAGGCGATGACGAGGCCGCCGGCGTCCGGGATGGACTTCCGGACCTCGGTGAGGCGCTGGTCGGCGGCGCGCAGGACGTTCGGCATCCAGTCGCCCTTGGCGTCCAGCGCGGTGCGCCAGGCCTGCGAGATCGCGTCCTTGGTCATCGGTTCGCCGAGGCGGGCGGCGATCTCGTCGCCGGCCTTGGTGCGCCAGCGCATGTTGCCGCTGTAGGAGAGGAAGATGACCGGCCGGACGACGCCGTCGCCGAGGGCGTTGCCGTAGCCGTAGGTGTAGTCGGCCGAGGACCGCCGGATGCCGTCGTTCCCCTCCTCGTACGTGACGAAGGGGATGGGGTTGGTGTCGGAGCGGAAGGGGGTGCCGGTGAGGGCGAGGCGGCGGGTGGCCGGCTCGAAGGCCTCCAGGCAGGCCTCGCCCCAGGACTTGGAGTCTCCGGCGTGGTGGATCTCGTCGAGGATGACGAGGGTCTTGCGCTGTTCGGATCGGTTGCGGTGGAGCATGGGCCGTACGCCGACGCCGGCG
This sequence comes from Streptomyces sp. NPDC096079, assembly GCF_040303145.1. Taxonomy (NCBI): domain Bacteria; kingdom Bacillati; phylum Actinomycetota; class Actinomycetes; order Kitasatosporales; family Streptomycetaceae; genus Streptomyces; species Streptomyces sp. NPDC096079. The sequence goes on along the minus strand of NZ_JBEOST010000002.1, from coordinate 30,101 downwards.
TACGTGATCGCGATCCCGTCGTACTCCTTGCTCAGCGGCCCGGCGCTGTAGTCCGGGTCCAGCTTGATCCCTATCCGCGCCGCCGCGGCCGCCCACTGCTTCTTGAGGTGCTCGGTGGGGGCGACCACGGTGATCTGCTGCACGACGTGGTGGTGCAGCAGCCATGAGGCGAGGGTCAGGGCGAAGGTGGTCTTGCCGGCGCCGGGCGTGGCGACCGCGAGGAAGTCACGGGGCTGCTCCTGGATGTACTTCTCCATCGCCCCCTGCTGCCAGGCGCGCAGCTTGTTGGCGGTACCCCACGGGGCCCGTCCGGGGAAGGCGGGAGAAAGGTGATGGGAGGAGGTGGTGGTGGTAGTCACGATCTCCGGGTTCGACGCTCGTCACGGAAGGACAGTCCAGATATGACAACCGGGCCACCTTACCGGTGCGTGCGTCGCGACCCGCCCCGCGCGCAGGCGTGGCGGGTGCGCTTGAGACGGTCCTCACAGCTCCCGGAGCCGGGCCGCGATGCCCGGAATGTCCCCCAGTTCTCCGCTCGCCACGTCGATGACCAGGTCGTATGCCCGGTCGAGGTCGGCGTCGGCGAGATCGACTCCGTTGAGGGCGAGGAAGACGGCGGCGGAGAGCCAGGCGGCGCACTTGTTCCCGTCGACGAAGGGGTGGTTCGTCGCGACGGCGTGCAGCAGCGCGGCGCCCTGCTCGTACACGTCGTCGTACGCGCTCTCCCCGAACATCCGGGCCCGGGGCCGGTGCACCGCGGACGCCAGGAGCCCGGCCGCCCGCAGCTCGGGCACGCCCTCGCCGGTGAAGGCGATCCGGGCGACCTCGGCGGCCTCGTCGACGGTGAGGAAGCGGGTGGCGCGGTTCATTCGCCGAGCCTCCTCAGGAGGGAGTCGTGGCGCAGGGCGAGACGATGGGCCTCGCCCCGTACGCGTTCGGCCTCGGCGGCCACGAACGCCTGACAGGCCTCGGCGGCGAGCTCCTCGGGGGTGAGGCCCCGGGCATCGGCGAGGTCGGCGAACCCGTCGCCGACCGGAACAGTCGTCTCACGCATGCACGGAGGGTAGGGGGGCGGCCACACCGGCGGCGACGGGTTTACGCCGCCCCGGCCCGTGCCGCGTGCAGCCGCGTCGCCACCCAGCCCCCCACCGCCGCCACGCCCGCCATCGGCAGGAAGACGGCCGCGAAGGCGCCGGGGTGGGAGCCGGTGGCGGCGCCCGCGTCCATCGCGTGGCCGACCGCGCCGCCGCCGAGCGCCGCGAAGGCCGCGCCGCCGGCCGCGAGGAGCAGGACGTTGGAGAGGCCGTCGGAGATCTGGAGGGCGGCCGAGTTGGCGCCGACCTCCTCGGGTGCGGAGAGCTTCATGAGGAGGACGCTCGTCGAGGAGATCACGGCGCCCATGCCGAGGCAGCCGAAGGCCCAGGCGACCGCGACGACCCACACGGGCACCGAGGCGATCAGCACGCTGGGCGCCGCGGCGATGGCGAGGGCCACGAGGAGCATGCCGAGGACGACGAGCCGTTCCCGGTACGGCTCCGTCCACGGCCGGGCCTGGATCCAGGAGCCGAGCGCCCAGGTGAGGCCGCCGACGGCGAGGGAGAGACCGGCCAGGGTGGGGCTGAGGCCGCGCTGGGAGACCAGCATCAGGGGGACGAAGGACTCGGCGGCGATGAACGACCCGGCGGCGATGCCGCGGAGCAGGATGACGGACGGCAGGCCGCGGGCGGCCCGGTAGGTGCCGCGCGGCAGCAGGCCGCGGACGGCGGGCACGAGGAGGGCGAGACCGGCGGCGGCGGGCAGGAGGGAGAGCCAGCGCAGTTCCTGCCCGGCGTACTGGAGGAGCGCGGCGCCGGCGGATATGCCGAGGGCGAGCAGGATCCTGCGCCGGTCCCAGGGCGCGAGGGGCGCGGCCGGGTCGGCGGGTCCGGAGGCGGTGCGGCGGATCGCGGGGAGGGCGAGGGCCAGCGGGAAGACGACGAGGGCGGGGATGCCGACGAAGACCCAGCGCCAGCCGAGGTGCTCGGTGACCGTTCCGGCGGCGAGGGGGCCGACGACGGAGGGGACGACCCAGGCGGCGGCGAAGGCGGCCATGATCGCGGGTCTGAGGTGCTCGGAGTAGGCGCGGCTGACGATCACGTACAGGGCGACGATGACGAGGCCGCCGCCGAGGCCCTGCACGGCGCGGCCGAGGATGAACTGCCACATGGCGCCGGCGGTCCCGGAGAGCAGCAGTCCGGCGGCGAAGGCGCTGATGCCGGCGGTGAGGGGGGCGAGCGGGCCGCTCCGGTCGGACCACTGTCCGGCGAGGACCATGCCGAAGAGGCTGGTGGTGAAGTACGCGGAGAAGGCGAAGGCGTAGAGGGGGATGCCGTCCAGTTCGCGGGCGGCGACGGGCATGGCGGTGCCGACGGCGGTCGCCTCGAAGGCGATGAGGAGGACGACGGAGACGATGCCGATGCTGAGCGCCCGGTGGTCGGGGTCGAGCACGGACCCCTGGGTGTCGCCGGCTGCGGCAGGCGGTCCGGGGAGGGGGGCGACGTCGGCGTCGCGGGGTTCGAGGGCGCTCATCCCCCCAGAGTAAGAGGTGATCCCCGGGTTGGCTCCTGTCAGGAGGTGGGGGCCTTCTCGGACTTTCGGCGTACGACCGCGAGCGGAATGTTGCGGCGGTGTGGCAGTCGTATGGCACGCCCCCGGACGCCCTTGAACGCCTCCCGGCACCCGCCCTACGGTCGTACTCGTGCACAACACGACCGTGTGCCCGAGTGGTTGAGGGGCTCGCCTGCAAAGCGAGTTACGTGGGTTCAATTCCCGCCACGGTCTCCAAGCGATCTCCCTTACGGAACCTTCACATCCGCCCCGGGGCTGTGCGACAGTCCGCGCATGAACGAGCAAGGCAGACGCAGACTGGGCGTCCTCATCGGCGTGGGCCTGGCCTGCGGCCTGCTGCCCGGCATCACCCTCGGCGGGACGGAGACGGCCGACATCGTCTTCTCCGTCCTGATGGCGGCCGTCGTCATGACGGTCCTCACCCAGGTGATCTTCATCGGCCCGTCGGGCCGCGTCCCGGTCTCCGCCCTCCTGGTCTTCGGCCTCGTGGGCTTCGTCCAGGACGCCCTGATCTGGTGGCTGCTCTCCTGGCTCGGCCCGAAGATCGCCCCCCTGCACGTCGACGGCCTCCTGACGATCCTCCTCGCGGCCCTGATCACCCGAGCGACCCTGCTGCTCCTGTCCCAGCTGGGCCCGGCAGCCGAGATGGCCGAGGACTGACGGGCCGCGCCCTCCCGCCCCGAGCCCCGTCGGGCGGTCCGGACCTCCCGGTGCCGCGCGGCCCCGCTCCACCTCCGCGGCTCGGCCGGCGGCGCCGGCTCCACGGCGATGCCCGCGACGACGGCGCCGAGCGAGCCATCGGCCGAGCTCCCGGCCCGTGCCCTCCGGCCCGGGAGCGGCCCCCGGCCCCCGCCTCGATAGGCTCTCCCGGCGCACCGTCGCCACGGGGGTGCGGAACGACGGGGGGACGCACACGTGGAGCAGTCGCGCACGCGGGAGGAATCCGCGCGCCGGATCGGCCCGTACCGCCTGATCACCCGCCTCGATCCGCCGACGGCGACCGTCCCCTGCCGCCGCTTCGTCGCCCGTACCCGGGACGGCGAGCGCACGGTCCTCCTCAGCGCCCCGCTGCCCGGCACGGACCCGGCCCGCTTCGCGGCGGAGGCCGACGCGGCCCGCCGCCTCCTCGGCCCGTGGATCGCCCCGGTGACCGACCTGGCCGCCCCGGGCGAACCCCCCTGGTACGCCGGCCCGTACGTCCCCGCCCTCCCCCTCCCCGTCGCCCTCGCCGTGCACGGCGGGCCGCTGCCCGAGACGACCGTCCGGGCCGTGGGCGCCGCCCTCGCCGAGGCGCTCGCCGCCGCGCACGCGCAGGGCCTCACGCACGCCGGGGTGTCCCCTGCGGCCGTCCTGCTCACCGCCGACGGCCCCCGGCTGAGCTGCTTCGGCGCCGTACGGGCGGCCGCCGCCGACGGCGAGCCGCGCACCGGCCTGCCGGGCCTCGAACCGGGCACGCTCGCCCCCGAGCAGGCGGCCGGCGGCCACCCCCGCCCGCCCGGCGACGTGTTCGCGCTCGGCGCGGTCCTCGCGTACGCCGCGACCGGCCACACCGTGCCCGAACGTGACGAACTCCCGCCCGCGCTGCGGCCGGTGGTCGCCCCGTGCCTGGCCCGGGACCCGGCGGAGCGCCCGTCCGCCGGCGAGCTGATGACGGCCCTGGCTCCGCCGACCCCGCACCGGACGGTCCTGAACTCGGCCGGTTCCCTGCTCACGCCCGGCTGGCTGCCGGGCCGGGTGGTGGCCGCGCTGGCCCGCCAGTCCTCCGAACTCCTCGCGGCACGAACGCCCGCCGACACCGCTTCCTCTCCCAGGACCTGACCTCATGCTGTCGCCCCTGACCCACGACGACCCGGCCGCCGTCGCCACGTACCGCCTCCTCGCCCGCCTCGGTTCCGGCGGCATGGGCACGGTGTACCTGGCGCGCACGCCCGGCGGCCGAACCGTCGCCCTGAAGACCGTGCACGCGCGGCTCGCGACCGACCCCGCGTTCCGTTCCCGCTTCCGCCTGGAGACGGACGCGGCGCGGATCATCGGCGCGCGGCACGGCGCGGCCGTGGTGGACGCCGACCCGCTGGCCGAAACCCCGTGGCTGGCCACGGAGTACGTGCTCGGCCCGCCGCTCGACGACGCCGTCGCGCTCGGCGGCCCGCTGCCGGAGCCGACCGTCCGCGCCCTGGGCGCCGCGCTCGCGGGGGCCCTCGCCCAGCTGCACTCATCGGACGTGGTGCACCGCGACCTGAAGCCGTCGAACGTCCTGGTCACCGCGTACGGCCCGAAGATCATCGACTTCGGCATCGCCCGCGCGGCCGGCGACGACCACCTGACCCGCACGGGCGCGGCGGCCGGCACGCCCGCGTTCATGTCGCCGGAGCAGGCCAGCGGCGAGGAACACACGCCGGCGGGCGACGTGTTCGCCCTGGCCGGAGTCCTGGTCTTCGCGGCGACCGGCCACGGCCCCTTCGGCACGGGCGCCCCCGCCGACCTCCTGTACCGGGTGCGGTACGCGGAGCCCGACCTCACGGGCGTACCGGAGGCGCTGCTGCCGCTCCTGACGGCCTGCCTCGCGAAGGACCCGGCGACCCGGCCCACGACGCACGCCCTCGGGGAGCACCTCCACGACGGCCATGGCGAGTTCGCGGACCACCTGCCGCCGCTGCTGCTCGCCGACATCGCCCGCCGGGCGACCGACGTCTGGCTCCACACCCCGCACCGCCTCCCGGCCCCGCCGGAATCGGCGACGGCGGCGACGACCCCGGACACCCCGCTGTCCCGCCGCCGCCTCCTCTCGGTGGGCGGCGGCGCCCTCCTCGGCACGGCGGCGACCGGCGGCGGCCTCTGGGCGTGGCTGGCCTCCCGGGACACCACGGCCCCACCCGGCACCCCGACCGCGACGGGCCCCACGGCGATCCCGGCGACGACGGCATCGGACGGCGCGCCGACGGCGCTGTGGCGGGGGGAGTCGCTGGACCCCGAGCAGAGGACCACTCAGCTGCTCTCCGGCGATGCGGTCGGCTTCGCCGAGAAGGTGTCCTTCCGGGTCCTCGACCTGAAGGACGGCACCGAACTCTGGTCGGATTCGGCGGTCATGGAGCCCCAGCAGGTCACCACCGACGGCGCGTTCTACTACCTGTCCGACGGACCCTACGAAGGGCCGGGCGCCCTGAGGATCCGCACGCTCGCGGCGCGGACCGGCAAGGAGGCGGCCAAGACGATCGAACTGAAGGGCCTGGACGGGACGGGCACCGAGCTCCTCACGGCTGCCGGCGGGATCCTCTTCACCGCCTCGCGCGTGGGGAAGCGGGAGGACGCCCCGGACGCGGACGAGGTCGGCTGGCAGCTGCTCGCCGTCGATCTGCGCACCGGCAGGGAGGCGTGGCGGCAACCGTACGAGTGGGACGGAGTGCGCCCCTGGCTCTCCCAGGTCGTCGGCGAACGACTGGTCCTCGGGAAGAACAGCGGTGATCTCGATTCCTTCCTGGTCCAGGCGAGGGACGTGCGCACGGGCCGGCAGCTGTGGAGGCGACGGCTCCCGCTGACGAAGTCCTCCCTGTTCATCCCCGGCCAGCTCGCCACCGACGAGCGGCACGTCTACACGGGTGGCGACCGTCTCCGGGCCGTGCGTCTCACGGACGGGGGGATCGCCTGGGAGTACGGCAGCGGAACCACGCCGGACACCTACGGGGTACCAGCCGTCTCGGACGGCCTCGTCTACACCAACGTGAGCGGCCAAGGGCTCGTGGCCGTCAGCGCCGCCCAGGGCACCGAGGTCTGGGCGGAGAAGGTCGGCGACCGCCCTCTGGCCCCGCTCGCCTACACCACACCGGTGATCGGGAAGAAGTACGTGTACGCGCCGGTACGGGGCGGTCTGAGCGCGGTCGACCTCTCGACACGCGTCTCCGCCTGGGTGTTCCCGACCGACGCCTCGCGGTACGTCGTCGACAGGAACCGGACTCGCATCATCGGAGCCGGAAAGTCGTCCGTCGTCGCCATCCCCTACGCCTGAGCCGGCGGCCTCCCCTTCCCGCCCCTCCCCGTCCACCTCCGCCGACCGGAAAGCAGCTTTTCGTGACCACGCAGCCCCTCGCCACCGGCGACCCGCTCCGGCTCGGCCCGTACCGGCTCCTCGGCGTCCTCGGCGAGGGCGGCATGGGCAAGGTGTACGTGGGCCGGGACGGCGCCGGCACCACCGCCGCCGTCAAGGTCCTGCGCCCCGAACTCGCCCACGACCGGCACCTCGCGCAGCGGTTCGTCCGCGAGGCCGACATGGCGCGGGCGGTCACCGGCAAGGGCGTGGCGAGGGTCCTCTGCGCGCAGACCGAGGGCGGGCGGCCGTGGATCGCCGCCGAGTTCCTCGCCGGACCGACGCTCGACGAGGCCGTCCGCGCGTACGGCCCGATGGACGTGCCGACGGTCCGCGCGCTGGCCGCCCGGCTCGCGCACACGCTGCACGACATCCACGCCGCCGGCCTGGTCCACCGTGACCTCAAGCCCGCGAACATCGTGCTCACCTCGACCGGCCCCCGGATCATCGACTTCGGCATCGCGCGCCCCGAGCACGGTCTGACCCTCACCACCACGGGCCAGATCCCGGTCACCCCGGGCTACGGCGCCCCCGAGCAGGTCCTCGGGCAGCGCGTCGGCCCGGCCTCGGACGTGTTCTCGCTGGGCGCGGTCCTCGTGTACGCGGCGAGCGGCCGGCGCGCCTTCGACGGGGCGCACGTGGCGGCCGTGCAGTACGAGGTCGTGCACGGAACCCCGGACCTCGCCCTCGTACCGCCGGAGCTCCGGACGCTGATCGGCCCGTGCCTGTCGAAGGACCCGGTACACCGCCCCGCTCCGCCGCAGGTCGCCGAGGCCTTCGCACCGCCGAAGGGCGCGGACCACGCGTGGCGCAGGGGGCCGCTGGCGGAGGACATCAAGCGGCGGGAGTCGGCCACGAAGCGCCTGACGGCCCCCGAGGACACCGTCGTCGGCTCCTCCGAGCCGTCCCGGCGCCGCTTCCTCACCCGCGCCGCCATGGGCGTGGCCGTCCTGGGCGCGGGGGGCGGGGCGGGCGCCTGGTGGCTGAACCGCGGTGAGGCGAAGTCGCCGACCGCCGATGTCCCGCCCGCAGTCCCGGCTCCCGACGCGGCCTTCGTCTCGATCATCGACACCGCGTACGGCGAGGTCCCCAAGCCCCTCTGGGGTCCCCTCGACGTGGCGGCGGCCGAGGGTGAGCTCCCGCTTCCCGTGCGGGACGTAGTGATCGTGCAGGCGAAGACGGGAGGTCTGCTCGCCCTCTCCGTGACGAACGGCAAGGAACGCTGGCGGGCCGGGGACATCGACGCGGACGCCGGTTTCGTCTCCGTCGCCGACCGCATGGTCGTCGGTGTCGACGAGAAGGGCGTCCTGAACGCGTTCGTCGCCTCCACCGGCGCCCGCGTCTGGCAGAGCCAGTCCGACGTCGACGACGTCCTCGCCGCCGACGACACCCACGTCTACCTGGTGACGCGGGACGACGAACTGCGCGCCGTCGACGCCTGGACCCTCTCCACGACGTGGACGCGTCCCATGCCCTCCCCCCGATCCCAGAACGGCGCGGCGAAGGCCGCCGTGGGCAGGAAGCGGCTCGTGATCCACGGCAGGGACGGCCATGTCGCCGCGCTCCACACGGAGACGGGGAAGACGGACTGGGAGATCAAGAACCAGGGCACGGACGGCCAGGCCCCCGCGCTCGGCGACAACATCGCCTATCTCGGCGGTGCCAAGCTCAGCGCCCGCCGCCTCGACCGCGGCGACTTCCTGTGGGAGGAGGAGGCCCGCAGCGGCGACACCGGTCCTGGCTGGGGCACACCGGCCGTCGACGGCGACCATGTCGTCGCCGTCGACAGCTACAACGCCTACCGCTACAGCACCATGGTGGACGTCCGCTTCCCGGTCTCGAGCGGCTGGTACGAAGTCCTGGACGGAACGGGCCCCGGCACCGTCAATCCCCCTGCCGTGGCGGGCTCGACGATCTGGGTCCAGGCCCCCGACAACAGTCACGTCCAGGTCGTTCACCGGACGACGCACGAACGCCTCTTCCAGGCGAAGATGAAGCGCGAGGGCTCATACCAGCTGGCGAGTGCGGGCAATCGCGTCTTCATCGTCCGCGGCGGCCGGATCGCGGCCATGCCGGTGTACGGGGCGTGAGCCGGGGCCCGGTCAGGTCACGACCGGCCCTTCGCCGGCACTCCGGTCGCCAGCCCGTCACCCTCGCACCCCAACTCTGCGGCGACGTGCCGGGCCGCCGCGTTCGCCAGGGTGATCTGCTCGTCCCTGATGCCAGGCCCGTCGGCCTCGTTCTCGTCCGCCCGCTCCAGCTCCGCGGCGACCACGATCTCGTGCGCCGGAGCCGCGAGACGGCACGTGAAGTAGATCGAGGCGAAGAGGTCCGCCGAGGTCGCCCGCCGACCGGTGGAGTAGACCGTCGTGAGCTCCTTGACCGCTTCGTTCCCCGGGATGGCCAGAGCCTCCCGGAAGGTGATGCTCAAGACGTTCTTCTCGTCCCCGGCCGTCTCCAGCGTGCAGAACGGAACGCCCTTCATCCGCTGCTTGCCGCTCTGCGGTGTCCGAGCCGCCTTCTTCAGCTCGTCGACGACCCTGCCGGGCTCGGACTGGTCACTCGTCAGCCGGGCGTCCTCGCCGGCGATGGCCCGGAGGGCCGAGGCGGCGTCCGGCTCCTCGGCGAAGCCGCCGCAGACCTCCGCGGCGGCCTGCCCGGCGGCGGCATCGTCCGTTCCCGTGGCGCAGCCGGTCGCCGCCATCGCGAGGACGGCGACCGGGATCAGGATCCTGCGGGCGGTGAAGGGGGAGGCTCTCACGGTGCGGAGGTGGGGTTCGGGACGGAGGCGGGAACCCCGGCGGCCAGGCCGTCGCCCTGACAGCCCAGCTCTCCGGAGACCTTCCGGGCCATCGTGTTGGCCAGCGTGATGAGTCGAGTGCGCTGCTCCAGGTCCGTCTCCGGGACGCCCGCGGGACCGCGCACCTTCATCTCGACCACGATGTCGTGGGCCGGCGCCTCCAAGCCACAGGCGAAGTAGAGAAAACCGAGCCCCGACGAGGAGAAGGCCTGCAGTCCTGAGGCGTAGGAGGTGACCACCTTCGCGTGGTCCGGACGCAGTCCTGGAGCCTTCCGGGCAGGAGTGAGCTCGATCATCAGGTCCTTCTGCTCGTCCCCTTCGGCCGGCCGGAGCCAGCAGGAGCGGACCGACTCCGGCCGGTAGCCGGCAGCCCACTGCTCACGGGAAGCCTTCCGCAGACCGTCGACGGCCTCCTTCGGCTCGGCGGAGCCCTCGTCGAAGCGGTCACCGCCCATGACGGCCTTCAAGGCGGCCACGGCTGCCGGGTCCTTGCCGAAGCCTCCCCCGCATACCTCCGACGCCGACGAGCCGGTGGGTTCGTCGGTACCGGACCCCCCGTCGCCGCCTGAGCAGCTCGTGAGGAGGGCGGCCACGGCGAGGGCCGCGGCCGTTCGTGCCGGCGCAGAGCGCATGTGCGTCACTTCTTCTCGTACGGGTCGGGAAGCGAGTTGTCACGGGCGTGCAGGCGCGCGTCCCTGACGTAGTCGACCAGGGTCTCGTCGAGGTAGTTCCGGTCCTTCTCGCTCCAGCCGGGGGCGTTGGCGTAGGCGATGCCGGGACGGAGCGAGTTCTCCTTGCCCATGGCGAGCGCCTCGTCCGACAGGTCGTCCGACTTCTTCTTCAGCAGGTCGTCCTTCTCGTACTTCTCGGCCATGTCGTCGGCCTCCATGCCGATGACCGTCGTCACCGCGCCGCCCACCGTCTCGGCGGCCAGCGGTACCAGTACGCCACCGGCGCCGCCGGTCAGGACCGCGATGCCGCCCGCCGCCGCGGCGCCGACGCCGAACTTGACCCATTCGGTCGTCCTGCCGACGGCCTTCTTGTGCTCCTCGGAGTCCTTCTCGTAGTCCTTGTCGATCTGCGCCATGCGGGACTCGTCCATGATGCCCTGCGCCTCCGAGCCGATGCGCAGCGTCGTCCGCGCGTCGGTGAGGTCCCGCTCGTCGAAGGTGGAGCCGGGCTTGGGGCCGACCTGGTCGAGGACGCTCGTCGTGTACAGCGACTCGGCCGCCGACAGGGTGGAGTGACCGGTCTCGCTCTGCGACACGATGCCCATGAAGTTGACGGCGTCGCCCCGGTTCCAGAGCAGCCCGGTGTCGAACTCGGAGCCGAACCGGGACTTGCCGTCGGCGCCGTTGAAGCCGAACGGCGAGTTCTTCTTCTCCTCCATCGTGGTGTCGCTGTCCGTCTCCAGGGAGCGGTTCAGCTCGTCGATGTAGGCGGCGCCCATCTTGCCGAGGCTGTCGTCGATGCCCGGCTGCTTGTGCATGTACTTCGGGTCGTCGCCGTACCGCTCGACGACCTTCTGCATGACCTCGGCGTTCTCCTTGGTCCGTACGTCCTTGAGGCCCTCGGGGTCGGCGTCGTACGGGTGGCCGGTGGTCGCGGACTCCAGGGCGTGACCGAGCGCGTTGTAGCCGGGCTCCTTGGTGCGGTCACCCTTGTCGTTGAGCTCCTCGGGCCACTCGCGGTCCTTGGTGAAGTAGTCGAACGGGTCGAGCTTCTTGTCGTCCTTGGTGTTCTCGGGCGTGAGGTCGATGCTGCTGTTGAAGAAGTCCGTCGACGCCTTCGGGTTGTGCCCGAGCCCCTCCATGAAGCCGACCATCGGGTCGCTGCCCAGGTCGCCGCCCATCCAGTTCAGGTGGCTCGGCCCGCCGGTCAGCTGGCGCCAGGCCCGGTCGGCGGGCAGCGCCCCGTCGTGGGTCATCTTCCGCTCGGTGACGACGAGCCCGTTGCCGTAGTCCTTGAGGAACTTGTCGTCGTAGTCGCCGACCCGCATCAGGTTGCTCATGACCTGGAAGCCGTACGGGCTGGTGCCGCGCGTCTGGATCGGCTCGCTGCCGGCCTTGATGACGTCGGCCTTCCACTGCTCCATCTCGGGGCTCGTGGAATGGGTCGCGGTGGCGAGCGTCAGACTCCAGTTCGTCTGGAGTTCCTTGAGCTTGTCGCGGTGGTCGACGCCGAGCCGCGAGCCGTCGCTCGGGTCGCCCATGTCGGCCCAGTACTCCATGCTGCCCTTCGGCCCGACCTCCAGGGCGAACTTCTCGGCGAAGTACGGGTCCTTCTGGTTCGCCTTGAACAGGGCGTTGAGCTTGTCGATCTCCTCCGGGGTGGCGTCGTCGCCCTTCTTGTACAGCTCGTAGGCGGCGTGCGCGTCCTCGGCGTCCTGCGCCTTCGACGCGGCCTTGAGGGAGTCGTAGTTCGTGCCGGAGAAGTTCAGCTTGTCGTTGCCGACGAGGCCGCGCAGGGCGCGGGAGGCCACGTCGTCGGCGTTGTTCGCCTTGTCGATCGCGGCCTTGATCGCCGAGCGCATCGCCTCGAAGTCGGCCTGCTCGGGCTTGGGCCCGTCGTAGTTCTTGGCGCGGCGGTCGGGGTGGATCAGATAGCTGACGACACCGTCCGGGTCGATCCGGATGCCCTTGCCCGGGGCCTCCGCGACGAGCTTCTCCAGCTCGGTCTTGGCGGCGGTGAACTCGCCCTCCGCGTCCCGGAGGATGTTGCGGATGCTGCTCGCCTCGGTGAGGGCGTCGCCGAACTCCTTGGCCGTCTTCCGGACGAACGCCTGCGTCACGCCGGCGTTCTCGCCCTTCCAGTCGGCCTTGTCGGCCTTGCCCTGGAGGCCGGTCTCCGCCTTCTCCTTGGTCTTCTCCAGCTTCGTCACCGTCTCCGACCAGACGGTGACGGCCTCCTTGAGGCCGCTCAGGTTCGCATGGAGGACCTGGTCGAACTTCAGCATCTTTTTCCCTCGTCAGCCGTGCGCGATCTTCGTGGCCGTCAACGGCTCAGGTCTACGTGAAGTGCTTGTCGAGATCGGACATGGAGAAGTTAGAGATCAGCGTCTCCTCGTGGTTCACGTGGCTGACGACGGTGTCCTCAAGGTGGTTGTGGATGTGGGCGCAGGCACTGAGGAGCGCCTCGGCCTGGCCGCGCCAGGTGTCCCACATCGTCCACATCGCGGAGCCGGTCAGGAACCCGTCGCCGTCCAGGGCCTTGGCCGCCGTGTCGGTCTGGGCGCCCGCGTGGAACGCGTCGCGCTCGAACCAGTGGAAGAGCTCCTGGGCCTCGTTGCCGATGGCCTTGAGGTCGGCGGAGGTGACCTTGTAGTCGCTGGCGCCGCCACCGCCACCGGGGTCCGTGGGCACGCTGTTGAGCCTCATCGCCGCGGTCTCGCTGCGGACCTGGCTCCACTCCTCGTCGAACGACATCTATTTCCCCATGAGTGAGTTACGGACGGCGGGCGCGGCGGAGGGCTCGGGCTCAGCTCCGCCGGGAACGGAGTACGGGTACGGCGACGGCGGCCCCGACGAGCACGACGGCCGCGATCCCGAGCCCGATCCAGAGACCGGTGTTGCCGCCGTCGTCGGCGGAGGCGGTGGCCTGCGGGGCGGGAGCGGGGGTGGCCGGGGCGGGATCCGCCGAGCCGGACACCGAGGCGGAGGCGGAGGCGGACGGGCTCGTGGTCTCCGCGAGGTCGTCGATGGGACGGACGTCGGCGGGACCGGGGTCACCGGGCGTCTTGAGCGTACGAAGGGGACGGATGGCACCGAAGCCGATGTAGTCGCTGCGCTTCTCGCCCCCCTTGGGCTTCGCGGCCGTGTCGAGCATGACCTTCAGGACCTGGTTGTTGGTCCAGTCGGGGTGGGCGGCCCAGAGGAGCGCGGCGGCGGCCGAGGCGAGGGCGGTGGCGTCACTGGTACCGGTGGACTTGCACATGCCCGTGCCACCGCCGCAGGCGTGCACCATGTCCTTGCCGGGGGCCACCATGTCGACCTGGGGGCCGTACTGGGCCGACGGGACGTGCGTCGCCTTGTCGTCGACGGCGCCGACACCGACGACGCCCGGAGTCGCTCCCGGGTACTCCGTCATGTTGCCCTTGTCACCGCTGTTCCCGACGGACGCGAAGACGAGCGCACCCTTGCCCAAGGCGTACTTCACCGCGTCGGTGAGCGCCTGCGACCCGGCTGCGGCTCCCAGGGAGACGTTGATGACCTTGGCGCCCGAGTCGGCCGCGTAGGTGATCGCGGGCGGCACGACGCGGTTGAACTCCTCGTCGCTGTCCGCCATGCTCCCGTCCCCGGCGTCGAGACCGGAGACACGCACCGGAAGGATCTTGGCGCCCGGCGCCAGGCCGAAGGCTCCGTTCCCTCCGTCCCGGTCTCCGCTGCCCGCGATCAGACCGGCCATGCCGGTGCCGTGCCCGGTGTAGTCGGTGAACTGATCGCCGGACTCGTCGGTCGCGAAGTCCTTGCCTTCCAGCACCTGACCGCGGAGGTCGGGATTGGCCTTGTCCACACCTGAGTCGATCACCGCGACGGTGACGCCCTTGCCCGTGCTGAGCTGCCAGATCTCCTCCGCACCCATGGCGTCCAAGTGCCACTGCCGGGCCCGGAAGTTCTCCGCGTGGGCGGGCACGGAAGCGATGCCCACCAGCAGCATCCCCAAGGCGGCCGAGGCGGTGACCCGGGCACGGCTCCGACGAATACTGCTGGTACGCATCTGCTTCCTCGCGCTGATCAGTCGATGACGGGGGGCGCCACGCGGCGACCCTGCTGCCAGGTCTCCTCGTCCTCGACCAGGTAGTCGGGACGCTCTCCGTTCTGCTCCTCGCGCTCACCGGGCTTCGCGGCGTTTCCGCGCACGAGGCCGGAGCCGCCGGCCGTGAAGGGCTTCCCGCCACCCGTGCCCGCGGCGCGCTGCGCCTTGCCGCCGACGACGCCGCCGGACTCGCCGGCGAGGCGCCGCCCGCCGGTGATGCCGCCCTGGCCGGACGCGCCGCCCATGGGGCCGCCCATGCCGTGCGCGCCGCCCATGCCGCGGCCCATGCCCGTCCGGTTCTGCCCGGCGGTGGGCTCGTTGCCGATGACGGTGCTGCGCGGGATGCCGGTCTGCGGTCGGCCCAGGGTGTTGGGGACCTGGCGACCGCCGCTGATGCCCTCGCGGGGCATGCCGGGACCGTTGCGGAGACCGCCCGTCAGCGGGCCGCGGGGGTTGCCGGTGCCGCCGGTGACGGGCGAGGTGGGCCCGAGGGGACCCGGGCCGCCCTTCACGGTCACCGGAGGCATGCCGGGGGTCACGAGGGGAGGCAGTCCGCCGTCGGGCTTGGTGACCGGCGGCGGGCCGCCCGGGAGCTGCGTCGTCGGCACCGTGATGTCCGGCTTCGGCGGGGTCTTCACGCTGTCGATGCCCAGGTCCGCGGGGACGTCGGGCCGGACCTCCGGCTTGACGACGTGCGTCGGCCCGGTCGGGTCGCCCTTGGGCGGGACCGAGGGCGTGTCGGGAGTGGCCGGGGGGCCGGGCGGCGGGGTGTGCGTGGTGCGCGTCCCCGTGCTCGTGTCCGTACCCGTGCCGGTGGAGCGGTTCCCCGACTCCTGCGTGGAGCCGATGTAGGAACTGCTGTCCCGGGTGTCGGGCGCCTCCGGCACGAACGCCCCCGGCGGCGGCGGGAACGTGGGCGGCACCTCGTTCTTCATGCGGAGGCTGGACCACTGGTAGGCGGAGGAGAGGCGGTACATCTCGTCCGCCGCCGCCTGCCGGTTCTCCTCCTGCTTGGCCTTGATCGCCGCGGCGTCGTCGCTGGTCGCCATCTGCGACCGCGCGTTGCGGGCGATGGTCTGCGCGTCCGGGTCGTTGTGGTACTTCATCGCCGCGTCCAGGTTCGCCTTCGCGGACGCCTGGGAGGTGTACCGGGGCATGGCGCTCTGGGCCGAGGCGATGGCGGTCGAGTTGTCCTCCATGCAGACCGCGCCGTGCTCGGCGTAGTCCGAGAGGCTCGTCGTCGAGTTGGCCACGTTGGTGGCCCACTCGACGAAGGCCTTCTCGGCCTCGCCCTCCCAGTCCATGTTCCTCATGCTGGCGCGCAAGTCACCGGCGATCGTGGCCATCTGCTGCGAGACGCTCTTCAGTCGCCGCGCCGCGTCGCCCACGTAGTAGCTGCTCGCCTCGTCCAGCCACGCCAGCATCTGCTCGTGACCCATGCCGGCGAAGTTGGTTCCGCCGCCACCGCCGCCCTCTGCAGGCCTCATCCCTCGCCTCTTCCCCGTGTCCCCGAAATTCCGTCCGCGCCCGGCTACTTGAAGGAGCCGTCGCCCTCGGCGGTGTCGTTGCCGCCGGCGCCCGATTCCTTGTCCGCCTTCGTCTTGGCGTCGTAGGTGCGCTGGTGGATCTGGATCATCTTGCGCTTGACGTCGTCGTCCATCTGCTCCATGCCGTCCTTGGAGGCGACGACCGCGATCCCGAGGCCTTCGAGGCAGTCCTTGAGCAGCCCGGACAGCTCCACCAGACTGTGCAGGGTCTCGTTGTACGCCGAGTAGGCGCCCTGGGCCTCGGACCAGGCCGCCCCGCCCCCGCCGAACTGGGTTCGGGTGACCGGGTCGGCCTTCAGCTTGCCCGCGCTCGCACCGGAGCCGTCGAGCTCCTCGATGAGGGCGTCGACACCCTGCTTGAACTTCTGCATGGAGTCGGCGCTGTACTTGACGGCCTGCGTCCGCATCCCGGACGACATCCCATCCATTTCCGCTCGCATGCCGCGCTCCTCCCCCGTGAACCACCATGCCGTGTACGGCACAAGTCTAGAAGTTCACTGTAGTCAGGAACGACGACAGTCCGCACCTCCCAGTTGCACAAGCAACGGACATCACATGGTTACGAATTGGGCACGGCGACGGCCGCCTGGGGGCGGATCGGGAGGCGGTTGACCGGGCGGCCCGTCGCGGCGCGTACCGCTGAGGCCACTGCGGCGGGGGAGGTGACGACCGGGATCGCGCTCGCCGCCTTCGCGCCGAAGGGGGCCACCACATCGCGTTCCTCGACGAGTTTCACGATGCGAATGTCCGGGGCATCCAGGGATGTCGGGAGTGCGTAGCCCGTGAAGTCCGGGTGCCGGACCAGACCGCGGGCCGTGCGGAGGTTCTCCGTGAGCGCCGCGCCCACGCCCTGCGTGACGCCCGCCTCGATGCGCGCGGTGAGCTGGGCGGGGTTCAGGACCCGGCCCACGTCCTGCGCGACGGCCATCTCCACCACGCGTACGGCGCCGAGTTCGATGTCCACGTCCACCACGGCGCGGATCGCGCAGAAGGCGAGGCCCACGAAGGCGTCGCCCTGGCCCGACTCGTCCAGCGGCTCGGTCGGGTGCGGGCGGCACTGGGCGGTCGCCCAGAGTTCCTTGCCGTCCATCGCCTCCGTGACCGTCGTCGACAGGACGCCGTCGTACGAGGTGATCTTGCCGTCCGTGATCTGGAGCAGCTCGGTCGACATGCCGAACTTGTGGGCCAGCGGCTGGAGCAGTTGCGTGCGGACCATCTTCGCCGCCCGTTCGACCGCCCCGCCCGACACCCACGTGTGGCGGCCGTGCGCGGCCGGCCCGGCCGGCGGCTGGTCGGTGTCGACCGGGGCCACGTGGACCTCGTCGATGCCCAGCGTCTCCTGGACGATCTGCCGGGCGAGGGTCGAGAAGCCCGAACCGGTGTCCACCGCCGAGCAGATGACCGTGGCCACTCCGTCCATCACCCGCACCGTGGCCGTCGAGACCTCGTCGGCTCCCTCGGCGCCCAGCATGTGCACCATGCCGAGCGCGTAGCCGACGCCCCGCCGCACCGCGCCGGGCTCGCCCGCGCCCTCGGGGCCGCCGGGCAGCAGCCAGTCGCCCTCCGGGGTGTCCTTGGGAAGCGGGGGCAGCGGGAAGTCGCGTACGGCCGCCAGGAGTTCCGCCACCGGGGCCGGGCACGTCACCGTCTGTCCCGTGGGCAGGATGTCGCCCGTCGCCATGACGTTCCGCATGCGCAGTTCGGCCGGGTCCACGCCCAGCTTCGCCGCCAGCTTGTCCATCTGGGCCTCGTACGCCGCGCACACCTGCATCGCGCCCTCGCCCCGCACATGGCCGGAGGGGGGGTTGTTGGTGCGGACCGCCCAGCCTTCGACGAAGGCGTGCGGGACGACGTACGGGCCGCACGCGAAGGCGACGGCCGCCGCGAGCGACTCGCTCGACGAGTCGGCGTACGCGCCCGCGTCCAGCAGGATCTGCGCCTCCACCTTCACCAGGCGCCCCTCCGCGTCCGCGTGGTGGCGGTAGCGCAGCAGGGTGGGGTGGCGGTGGGCGTGGCCGAGGAACGACTCCTCGCGCGTGGCGGTGAGTTTGACCGGGCAGCCGGTGCGCAGCGCCAGCAGGCCCAGCGGGATCTGGAAACCGGGGTCCTCGCGGTCGCCGGTGGCGCCCGGGACGCCGGTCACGACCAGCTTGACCTGCCCGGGCGGCAGCCCGAAGCAGGCGGCGGCCAGGTCGCGGTCGGTGTGCGGGTCGGTGGACGCCGTGTAGATCTCCACCCCGCCGTCGGGCCGCGGTACGGCGAGCCCGGCCTCGGCGCCGATCGGCGCCGGGTCCTGGCGCCCGATGCGGTACAGCCCCTCGACGACGACCTCGCCCGTCGCCTCGGGGTCCCCGAAGCGCAGCGGGATGTGCCGGATGAGGTTCCCGTCGGGGTGCAGCGCGTCCGCCTCGAACGCCTTCTCCGGGTCGGTGACGGGTTCGAGGACCTCGTACTCGACGGCGATCGCCGCGGCGGCGAGGCGCGCCGTGTCCGGGTGGTCGGCGGCGACGGCCGCGAGGGCCTCGCCGTGGTGCCGGACCAGGTCGGAGGCGAACACGGGCCGGTCGGCGACCCGGCGCCCGTAGGTGGCCGCGCCCGGCACGTCGGCGGCCGTCACCACGGCCCGTACGCCCGGCATCGCGGCCGCCGCCGTGGTGTCGACGGACACGATCCGGGCGTGCGGGTGCGGCGAGCGCAGGATCGCGGCCCAGAGCAGCCCCTCGGCCCACAGGTCGGAGGCGTACGGGAACGTGCCCTCGGTCTTCGCCCGCGCCTCGGCCTGCGGGAGCGAGGTGCCGAGGCCGTGGGCCGCCGGCTCCTGGCCGAGGCCCCCGGGGGTGTCGAGAGCCGTGGGAGCGGCGGTGGTCGCGTCGCTGCTCACGCCATGCCTCCGTCGTGCGGGTGGGGGATCTGGTGCGGGACTCGGGCCTCGTCGGCCGTCTCGGGCCCGGCGGCGGCCGCGGCGGCCTCGCGCTCGGCGACGACGTCCCGGACGGCGTCGAGCACACCGCGGTAGCCGGAGCAGCGGCAGAGGTTGCCGGCGAGGGCCTGGCGGGTCTCCAGCTCCGTGGGGGCGTGGTTGCCCTCCAGGAGGTCGTGCACGGTCATGCACATTCCGGGGATGCAGAAGCCGCACTGGACGGTGCCGCACCGGGCCATCGCCCGCTGCACGTCCGAGGGCTCGCCGTCGGTCGCGAGGCCCTCGACGGTCCGCACCTCGCTCCCGGCGGCGGTCGCCGCGGGCACCAGGCAGGAGGCCACGAGCCGGCCGTCGACCTGGACGTTGCACGCGCCGCACTCGCCCTGCGAGCAGCCGTCCTTGGCGCCCGCGAGGCCGAGGCGTTCGCGCAGCACGTAGAGCAGCGACTCGCCGATCCAGGAACCGGTGACGGGGCGGTCGGTCCCGTTGACCCGCAGGGTGTACGAGGTGTGCGGGTGCTCGTCGCTGTCCGTGGAGGCGTCGAGGGGCAGGGTGGCGGGCTCTTCCGGAGCCGGGACCTCGGAAGGAGCCGGAGCCAGGGCTTCGGAAGGGGCCGGGGCTCCGGAAGGGATCGGGTCCGTGTCCGGGGCCTCGGCGGAGGGCGTCACGGCCTCCGGTGCGGCCTCGGGGGCCGTCTCCGTCGCGGCCTCCTGTACGGCTTCCTCCGCGGCCTCCTGGACGGCCTCCGGCGTCTGCTCCGGTGCCTCCTCCGCCGCCGGCTGCTCCTGGAGCGTCCACGGCGCGGCCGCGCCCCCCGGCAGCGTCGCCGGCGCCTGGGCGTACGGGGCGGGCGCCGTCGGCTCCTCCGGCTCCGCCGGGATCTGCCACTGG
This sequence comes from Streptomyces sp. NPDC096079, assembly GCF_040303145.1. Taxonomy (NCBI): domain Bacteria; kingdom Bacillati; phylum Actinomycetota; class Actinomycetes; order Kitasatosporales; family Streptomycetaceae; genus Streptomyces; species Streptomyces sp. NPDC096079. Next base: position 10,500 of record NZ_JBEOST010000002.1, on the reverse strand, counting down.
CCGGTGGCCGCCGGGTCCGCGGCGCCCGTCACGGCCTCCTCGAAGCGCCACTCGGCCGTGGCGTGCGGGTCCTGCTCGACCAGGTGCTCCACGTACGCCGGCGGGTGGAACTGCTCCCCGCCCGTGAACGCGTCGCCCTCGAAGTACTGCGGTGTCTGCTGCGCCTCCGTCGGGACGTGCACCGACCAGGTGCCCGTCGCCGCCGGGTCCGTCGCCGGGGCCGGGGCGAGCGGCTGGAGCGGGGTGATCATCGGCGGGACGTAGCCGTGGCCCGGGGCCTCCAGGGGGACGCCGTCCAGCATGAAGTCGGGCGGCAGCTGGACGAAGGCGGTGGCGTCGCCGTCGTACCCCTCGCTCTGCGGGATCGGCTCCCAGCCGCCCGTCTGACCCGTGCGCTCGTCGCTCATGCCAGTGCCCTCCCCAGTGCCCGTCGGGCGAGTGCGGCGACGGTGCGCCGCAGGTGCAGTACGGCCGGGGGCAGCTGTTCGTCGCCCGGCGGGTCTGGGATGCAGGCGGCGGCGACGTACTCGCCGAAGGCCGCGAGCGCCTCGGGGGCGAGCCCCCGGTCGTTGTCCCAGTCGATCAGCGAGGCGATCCAGCGCTCGGCCTCCAGGGGGCGCAGCGGCATGGGCGCGACGGCGCCGACAGCGCAGCGCACGCCGCGCCGGGCCGGGTCGAGGACGACGGCGACGGAGGCGGTGGCGCGGGCGGGGCCGGTGCGGCCGGTGGCCTTGACGAAGACCTGGGGGGCGTGGAGCAGCGGGACGCGGACGAAGCCGACGAGTTCTCCGGGGGCGAGCAGGTCGCGGCCCGCGAGGAGGTGGGAGACGGGGATCTCGCGGCTGCCGAGCGGGCCGAGGACGACGAGGTCGGCCTCCAGGGCGGCGAGGACGGGCAGCGAGTCGCCGGTGGGCGCCGCGGTGACGATGTTGCCGCCGAGGGTGCCCGCGTTGCGGATCTGGGGCGGCCCGGCCGCGCGGGAGGCGGCGGCGAGGGCCGGGATGAGGGCGGCGAAGTCGGGGCGGCCCATCCGTGCGTGGGTGAGGCCGGCGCCGAGCAGGGCGTGGCCGTCCTGGTACTGCCAGCCGCGGATCTCGTTGATGCGGCTCAGGCCGACGAGTCCGGCGGGGCGGAGCTGGCCCTTGTTGACGGCGGCCATGAGGTCGGTGCCGCCGGCGACGGGCACGGCGGCCGGCATGGCCGTGAGCGCCGCCACGGCCTCGTCGAGCGAGGCGGGCAGCGTCACGGACTGCGCCGTCTGTGGTGCGTGCGTGGTCAACCCGCTGCCCCTTCCCGGTGTCCCGGTGGTCCCCGACTGTGCCCGGCCGTCGCGCCTGCGAGCGGCGGTACGACGCGCCTGCGTGTGGGCGTACCGTACGTGCTCACAGGCCGGACGTGGCAACTCTGGCACATCTTCCGAGGAGTCCGGCGCGAGGGTCCGCGAAGGACTGTTCCGTCCGGGACGCCCCGGGTGGGACGGTAACTTCCGTTTCGCCGCTCTTGGGTGAGCGGGTGGCGAGCGGCTGACGTCGTGTCCCTCACACGGGCGGGGGCGTGCCCTCCCGGGGCCTGCCGACGACCCCCGGGCGCCGCTGCCAGGGGTGGGGTCCGGTGGGCGGGCGGTAGTCGACGCCGAGTGCGTCGAGGCGCCGGTAGTGGGTGCTCATGCGCCGCTCGAGACCGGCGAGGTCGCGCGCCTCCGGCGCGGGGAGCGCGGACCAGGCGACCTCGGCGAAGGCGGCGAGGCGGGGGAAGACCTGGTAGTCGACGCGGGCCCGGTTCTCCATGACCTCGGTCCAGACGTTGGCCTGCGTTCCCAGGATGTGGGCGGCGGCCTCCGGGGCGAGTCCCGGCGGGACGGGTTCGAAGCGGTAGACGTCCTCCAGGGTGCGGACGTATCCGATGGGCATCGGCTCGTCGTCGCCGGGTGCCTGACGGTGGTCCAGGTAGACGTGCTGTTCGGGGCACATGACGACGTCGTGGCCGGCCTCGGCGGCGGCGATCCCGCCCGCGTAGCCCCGCCAGGACGACACGGCCGCCCCTTCGGCGAGGCCGCCCTCCAGGATCTCGTCCCAGCCGATGAGGCGGCGTCCGCGGGCGGCGAGCCAGCGGTCGAAGTGGCGGATGAACCAGGACTGGAGTCCTTCCTCGTCGCCCACCCCGAGCTCCGCGATGCGGGCCTGGGCGGTCGGGGAGGCCTTCCACTGGTCCTTGGGGCACTCGTCGCCGCCGACGTGGACGAAGGGGGACGGGAAGAGGTCGAGGACCTCCTCGAAGACGCCCTCGTAGAAGCGGAGGACGGCCTCGGTGGGGGCGAGGACGTTGGGGTTGACGCCCCAGGTGTCCCAGACGGTGAGGGCGGTGGTGTCGACGACGTCGGTGTTGCCGAGTTCGGGGTGGGCGGCGATGGCGGCCTGCGCGTGGCCGGGGAGGTCGATCTCGGGGACGACGGTGATGTGCCGCTCGGCGGCGTGGGCGACGATCTCGCGGATGTCGTCCTGGGTGTAGAAGCCGCCGTGCGGGGTGTCGTTCCAGAGCGGCGAGTCCCGGTGGCCCCATTTGGTGCGGCTCCGCCAGGCGCCGATCTCGGTGAGCTTCGGGTGGCGTTCGATCCTGATGCGCCAGCCCTGGTCGTCGGTGAGGTGGAGGTGGAGGACGTTGAGCTTGTGGGCGGCGAGCAGGTCGAGGTACCGCAGGACGTCGTCCTTGGGCATGAAGTGCCGGGAGACGTCGAGCAGGAGGCCGCGCCAGCCGAAGCGGGGCCGATCCTCGACGGTGACGAGCGGGAGGTCCCAGCCCCCGTCCGTCACGGGCGCCTTGCGGTACGCCTCCGGGCCGAGGAGCTGACGGAGGGTCTGGGCGCCCCAGAACACCCCGGCGGGCCCGCCGCCCTCGATGACGGCGGCCGTGTCCGCGGCCTCGGTGGAGAGGCGGTAGCCCTCGGGGCCGTACTCCCGCTCCCTCTCCTCGCTGATCCTCAGCCGGATCGCGTACGGCCCGGCGCCGTCGGCGAAGGACAGCCCGGTGGCGGCGCCCAGGGCGGACCTCAGCCAGCGGGCGGTGGATTCGGTGCCCGGGCCCGCGTCGAGCGTGGTGCGCTCGTCGAGCGTGACGTGCCCGGGGGCGCTCCCCCGGCGTCCGACCGACAGCGGCGCCGGGATCAGGTCCATGGAGTGGGTCATCGCGTCAGTCCTTCACCGCTCCGCCGAGTCCGGAGACCAGGCGGCGCTGTACGAGTACGAAGAAGACGAGCACCGGGATCGTCATCACGGTCGACCCGGCCATGATTCCTCCCCAGTCGTTCTCGTCGGGTTTGAAGAAGACGAGCAGGGCCATGGGGAGGGTCGACTGCGAGGTGTCGCTGATGAGGAAGGACTTCGCGAAGAGGAAGTCGTTCCAGGTCGAGATGAACGAGAAGACGCTCGTCGCGACGAGGCCGGGGAGCACCAGCGGGAAGAGGATCTGCCACAGGAAACGGGTGCGGCTCGCGCCGTCGATCTGGGCCTGTTCCTCCAGCGCCTCGGGGACGGCCTTCACGAAGCCGCGCAGCATCCAGATCGCGAAGGGCAGCGAGAAGGCGATGTGCGGCAGGATCAGCGAGCCGAGGGTGTTGAGCTGGCCGAGGTCCCGCATGAGGAAGAACAGCGGGATGGTCAGTGCCTCGACCGGCACCATCTGGGCGATGAGGAACATGACGAGCAGCGTCGTCCGGAACCGGAAGCGGAACCGGGTGACGGCCGTCGCCGCGAGGAAGGCGATGAGGGCCGAGGCGAGGACCACGGTGCCCGCGACGATCAGCGAGTTGACGAAGTAGCGGCCGAAGTCCTGCTGTTCGAAGACGCGCCGGAAGGAGTCGAGGGACGGGGACAGCGTCCAGGGCCGGGGGTGGCTGGACTGGATCTCGCCGGCGGGTTTGAGGGCCGAGAGGACCATCCAGTACAGCGGGAAGGCGACGGCGGCGGCGACGAGCAGGGTGACGGCCTCGGCGGCGAGGCGCCCGGGACGCCGTATCCGCATCCGTATCCGTGCGGAGGTCACAGTTCTTCTCCCTGGCGTCGCAGGAGGCGCAGGTAGACGAGCGTCACGGCCAGCAGGATCAGCAGCATGACGACGCCGATCGCCGAGCCCAGGCTGTACTGGGAGGAGGCGAAGGCCTTCTGGTAGGCGTACACGTTGAGGACGAGGTTCTGGCCGGCGATGCCGCCGCCGTTCGTCATCACGTAGATCTGGGTGAAGAGCTTGAAGTCCCAGATGATCGACTGGATCGTGACGACGACCAGGATCGGCCGGAGCACGGGGGCCGTGACCGAGCGCCAGATCCGCCACTGCGAGGCGCCGTCGAGGGCGGCGGCCTCCAGGACCTCGGCCGGGATGGCCCTGATGCCGGCGTAGACCGTCACCATCACGAACGGGAACGAGCACCAGACCACTTCGAGCAGGACGAGGGCGAAGGCGCTGTACCGCCCGTACGTCCAGGAGAGGTCGCCGAGTCCGAGCAGCCGGTTGACGGGGCCGAAGTCGGGGTCGAAGAGGAAGACCCAGACGGTGGAGCCGGTGACGGCGGGGGTCGCCCAGGCGCCGAGTGCGGCCAGCATCAGGACGAGCCGGGGCAGGGCACGCACGCGCGTGAGGAGCACCGCGAGGGAGCAGCCGACGGCGAGGGTGGAGACGACGCAGGCGGCGGCGAAGACGACGGTGGCGAGGAGGACCTGGCGGAACTGGGGGTCGGCGAAGAGGGCGGTGTAGTTGGCGAAGCCCTGGAAGGAGGTCGGTTCGCCGCCGCTGACCTGGGCCTGGGTGTATTCCAGGAAGGAGATCAGGCCGAGCTGGTAGACGGGGTAGACGAGGAGGCCGCCGAGGACGGCGAGGGCGGGCAGCAGATAGAGCCAGGGGGTCCAGGCGCTGGTGCGCCGGGGGGTGCGGGGGGCCGTCTTCACCGGCTCGGTGGGGCGGGTGAGCTGGGTCGTGGTCATGCGGCTCAGCCCGCGGCCGCGAACGCCGCGTCCATCTTCTCGGCGGCGTCGCCGGAGGCCGTGGCGACGTCCTTGCGGCCGCTGACGACCTCCTGGAACATCGTGGGCAGCACGAGGGAGGCGTCGATCTGGCCCCAGCCGGGGGACGCGGGGACGAACCTGGTGCCGGCGCCGAGGGTGTCGATGAAGGGCTTCACGAAGGGCTGGCGCCGGGCGGCGGCGGTGCGGACGTCGGTGTACGTGGGCAGGAAGCCCATCGCGTCGAACAGCTTGCCCTGGGTGTCCTTGCCGGTGAGGGACTTGAGGAGGTCGACGGCGAGGGTGCGGTGGGTGGTGCTCCTCAGGACGCCGATGTTGTTGCCGCCGGCGAAGGCGGGGGCGATGGAGCCGGGGGTGGTGCCGGGCAGCGGGACGACGGCGTACTTGCCCTTCACGGTGCCGGCCTCGACGGCGGCGTGGCTGAAGTCGCCGCCGATGGCCATGGCGGCCTTGCCGGAGGCGAAGGCGGTGACGGTGGCGTTGCCGCCCATCTGGGCGCACTTGGCGGCCGGGCAGTTGTCGTCGCCGAAGAGCGAGGTGTACGTGCTGATGCCCTTGCGGGCGGCCTCGCTGTCGACGGCGGCCCGGTAGGCGGTGCCGTTCGCGGTGGCGAGTTCGCCGCCGGCGGCCCAGACGAAGGGCAGGGCGCCGTAGGTGTAGGCGCCGCCGACGGCGATGCCGTACAGCTCGGGCTTCGCCTTGCGGATCTTCTTGGCCGTGGAGACGAGTTCCGCCTGGCTCTTGGGGGCGGCGAGGCCGAGTTCCGCGAAGACGTCGGTGCGGTAGTAGAGCGCGCGGACGCCGACGAAGAGCGGGGCGCCGTAGACCTTGCCGGCGACGGTGACGGACTGCCTGGCGGTGGGGTCGGTGTCCTTGGCCTCGTCCCAGGCGGCGAACTCGGCGCTGATGTCGGCGAGTCCGCCGTCCTTGACGTATCCGGCGGTGTCGGTGTTGCCGTACTCGATGAGGTCGGGCGCGGACTTCGGGTCGTTGAAGGCGGCCTTGACGCGCTGGGCGCGGGTCTCGACGGGGATGTACTCGACCTCGACCTTCGTGCCCGTGTGACGCTTCTCGAAGGCGGCGACGGCCTGGTCGACGACCTGTGCCTTGGGCTTGTTGCTGACCTCCTGGAAGAGCCAGACGCGCAGGGTTCCGCTCGTGTCGTCGGCCGTGGCGGTGCCGCCGGACGTCTGGGGCGCGCAGGCGGTGGCGGCGAGGCCGGCCATCAGGAGCGCGGCGGGAAGCTTCAGGGCGGACTTCATGGCGGATCCCCTCCGAATGCGTGCGTTGCAAGATGTGCAATGAGCGTTTCGCACTGCACAACACGCGTGAGGTTAGGCGCGTGCCCGGCGGGCCGACAAGAGGTCTCGACCACCTCAACCACTCCGTGACCGGCGAAAGCAGCCCGTGCAACGCGCGCGGAGGTCCCGGAGACGCGAAACGGCCCCCGTCACGCGTACCGGAGTACGCGTGACGGGGGCCGTCGAAGGGCCTGCCCCGACGTCGGGGCGGCACGACGCCTACTTGTCCTTGCCGCCCTTGTCCTTGTCGCCGCCGGCGCCCATGGAGTCGTAGATCTCCTTGCACATCGGACAGACCGGGTACTTCTTGGGGTCGCGCCCCGGTACCCAGACCTTTCCGCACAGCGCCACGACGGGCGTGCCGTCGAGGGCGCTCGCCATGATCTTGTCCTTCTGGACGTAATGGGCGTAGCGCTCGTGGTCGCCGTCACCGTGGGACACCTGCGGCGTCGGCTCGACGAGGGTTCCCGTACCTGCCCCGCGCTCGGGCTCGAGAGTGCTCATAACCGCCAAGGGTACCCACGCGCGCGCGGGAACCGGAGCGTCGAGGGGGGCGGTCACGGCGTGTGCTGGGCGACGGGGGCGGTCGGAGCGCTGCGCCGCCAGCGGGCGGGGATGCGGCGGACCAGGAAGCGGTTGGCGGGCTCTTCGACGAACCGGTAGAGCGCCCAGGACATCACCAGGATGACGAGCCCCATGCCGAGCATGGCGAAGAGCGCCGAGTCCTTGTCCGCGATCCGTCCCCACTCGTAGGTGGCGAAGCGGCTCACGGAGTGGTGCAGCAGGTAGAAGCTGTACGACCACACGCCGAGCAGGATGAGCGGCTTCTTGTTGAGGACGCCGCGGTGGCCGGCGAGCTCCCGCTGCACGAACGCGATGATGATCAGCGCGGCGATCACGGCGAGCGTGGGGCGGAGCGTGTACTCCAGCTGTGCGTCCCAGCGGTCCGACACGCGGGCCTGCAGCTGGAAGTAGCCGAAGACGTAGACGGCCAGCAGCGCCAGCGGCACGATCGGGCGCAGCGGGATGCGCAGGCCGCGGCGGATCAGCAGGGCGACCGTCATGCCGAGCAGGAACTGCGGCAGGTAGACGGTGGGGTGGCGCATGACCCAGCGGGCCGACTCGCCGGAGAGGTTGTGGAAGGCCCACCAGTTGACCGCCCACATGCCGACGAGGCCGACGACGGTCAGGCCGACGAGGAGCGGGGTGCGCATCCGGACGACGAACCGGGCGAGCAGCGGGAACAGGGCGTAGAAGAGGATCTCGACGCTGAGGGTCCAGGTCACCGGGTTGCCGGGGAGCGTCGGGGTGGCCTCGGGGAGCCAGTTCTGCACGAGGAAGAGCGAGGCGATGAACGACTTCCACTCCACCGCCTCGTGGGCCCGGTGGTAGAAGACGTAGAAGGCGAGCACGGCGGCGACCAGGGTCGCCGGCCAGATGCGCGCCACCCGGCGTATGTAGAACGCGACCGGGTGCTCGTACGGCTTGTAGACCCAGGTCAGCAGGAAGCCCGAGAGGACGAAGAAGAAGGTGACCCCGTGGGCGCCCATCTCCGAGTAGGGGAAGATCGACGGTGCGCGCCCGTAGCCCGTCTTGCCGCCCACTCCGGTGAAGTGATGGGCGAACACGGCGAAGGCGGCGAAGAACCTCAGGCTCGTCAGCGAGTCGAGACGAGTGGGCAGCACGGATCCGACCTGCTCGGCGGGCACCCGCGTCGAGACACGGCCGCTCCGGGCAGCGGTTATGACAGGCACGTGGTCATCTCTTGATCGTCTGGGCGCGTCTGTGCGCACTATGGGCTCGGGGAAGTCGGATCATCGTACGCATCGCGTCTCTCTTCGGACAGACGCGCGTCACCGAAAGCCCGTATCGCACACGCGGACGACCGCTGGACCGGTCCATGTCCGGGCCCCATGGCCCGAATTGATGGAGTGTCGTCAGTTAAGAGTGGGGTCGTCCGGATATGTCGCAATCATGGCGAGTTCTCCGCGCTGCCGTCGCAGCACCTGCCGCCAGAGCGCCTCGGGGCGCGGCGAGGAGACGTCCCCGGGCTCCGACTCGACCACGTACCAGGCCCCGTCGCCCAGCTCGGCCTCCAGCTGGCCGGGACCCCAGCCCGCGTACCCCGCGAAGATCCGCAGCGAGCCGAGCGCGGGTCCGAGCAGCTCGGGCGGGGTCTCCAGGTCGACCAGGCCGATCGCGCCGTACACCCGCCGCCAGCCGAGCGGGCCCTCGTCGCCGGGGATGACGGCGACGCCGAGTGCCGCGTCGAGCGAGACGGGGCCGCCCTGGAAGACGACGCCGGGTTCACCCGCGAGGGACGCCCAGGGGGCGAGGATGTCGCCCACGGTCACCGGCGTGGGCCGGTTGAGGACGACGCCGAGCGAACCCTCGTCGTCGTGATCGAGCAGCAGGACGACCGCGCGGTCGAAATTCGGGTCCGCCAGCGCGGGGGTGGCCACGAGCAGCCGTCCTGTGAGCGAGGACACCTCGGTCATGCGACACATGATCCCGCATCTTCGCCGTTCGCGTGGGTTGTCGGACGGGATGCGGGGAAGCCGGGGACCAGCGCAGTTCAGGAGGGACGCGGCCACGACGCCGGGCCGTCCCGCGAGGACAAGCGGACGGTGACGCTCCGCAAGATCACGGGAACAGAGGGTGTTGTGCCGAATTCATTACATCTGACAGGCCCCCCGAGGCACCCGATCGGGGTCTCATGGCCCCTTACCCTTTTCTCTGGCCACCCGTCGGACCCCACTTTCGGAACGCGAGATTCATGACCGGCACTGACGATGTCCTGCTTGTCCACGGCGGCACCCCGCTGGAGGGCGAGATCCGCGTCCGCGGCGCGAAGAACCTCGTGCCCAAGGCGATGGTCGCCGCCCTGCTCGGCAGCGGCCCCAGCCGTCTGCGCAACGTGCCCGACATCCGTGACGTCCGCGTGGTCCGCGGACTGCTCCAGCTGCACGGAGTGACGGTCCGCCCGGGCGAGGAGCCCGGCGAGCTCGTCCTCGACCCGACGCACGTCGAGTCCGCCAACGTGGCTGACATCGATGCCCACGCCGGTTCGTCGCGCATCCCGATCCTCTTCTGCGGCCCGCTCCTGCACCGCCTCGGCCACGCCTTCATCCCGGGCCTCGGCGGCTGCGACATCGGCGGCCGGCCCATCGACTTCCACTTCGACGTGCTGCGCCAGTTCGGCGCGACCATCGAGAAGCGGGCGGACGGGCAGTACCTGGAGGCCCCGCAGCGCCTTCGCGGTTGCAAGATCCGCCTCCCGTACCCCTCGGTCGGCTCGACCGAGCAGGTGCTGCTCACCGCCGTCCTCGCCGAGGGCGTCACCGAGCTGTCGAACGCGGCCGTGGAGCCCGAGATCGAGGACCTGATCTGCGTCCTGCAGAAGATGGGCGCGATCATCTCGATCAACACCGACCGGACCATCACCATCACCGGTGTCGACAAGCTCGACGGCTACACCCACCGGGCGCTCCCGGACCGCCTGGAGGCGGCCTCCTGGGCGTCGGCGGCGCTGGCCACCGAGGGCAACATCTACGTGCGCGGCGCCCAGCAGCGCTCGATGATGACCTTCCTCAACACGTACCGGAAGGTCGGCGGCGCCTTCGAGATCGACGACGAGGGCATCCGCTTCTGGCACCCGGGCGGCTCGCTCAACGCGATCGCCCTGGAGACGGACGTGCACCCCGGCTTCCAGACCGACTGGCAGCAGCCGCTGGTCGTGGCCCTGACGCAGGCCTCCGGTCTCTCCATCGTCCACGAGACGGTGTACGAGTCGCGGCTCGGCTTCACCTCCGCGCTCAACCAGATGGGTGCGCACATCCAGCTGTACCGCGAGTGCCTGGGCGGCTCCGACTGCCGCTTCGGCCAGCGGAACTTCCTGCACTCCGCGGTCGTGTCGGGACCGACGAAGCTCCAGGGCGCCGACCTGGTCATCCCCGACCTGCGCGGCGGCTTCTCGTACCTGATCGCCGCGCTCGCGGCCCAGGGCACGAGCCGGGTCCACGGCATCGACCTGATCAACCGCGGCTACGAGAACTTCATGGAGAAGCTCGTCGAGCTCGGCGCGAAGGTCGAGCTCCCGGGCAGCGCGCTGGTCTAGGCGAGCCGTGGGGGGGGCCGGCGGGGCCCCCCCCGCCCCCGCCGGCGGGCGCCGGCTGAGCGGGCGCCCC
>NZ_JBEOST010000001.1:655209-837243 GCF_040303145.1 Streptomyces sp. NPDC096079 | reverse complement strand
GCCACGTCATCGGCAGCGTCGTCCAGTCCGTCATCAGCGTGGTCCTCGTCGGCGCCGTCGGCGCCGCGATCGGCTTCCGCGCCACCAACGCCACCGCCGTCGAATGGGCCGCCGCCTTCGGCCTCCTGGTCCTGTTCGCCCTGGCCCTGACCTGGATCGCGGTCGGCATGGGCATGGTCAGCCCCAACGCCGAGGCCGCCAGCAACAACGCGATGCCGCTGATCTTCCTCCCCCTGATCTCCAGCGCCTTCGTGCCCCTGCACCAGATGCCCGGCTGGTTCCAGCCCATCGCCGAGTACCAGCCCTTCACCCCCGCCATCGAAACCCTCCGCGGCCTCCTCCTGGGCACCGAGATCGGCCACAACGGCTGGCTCGCCCTCGCCTGGTGCCTCGCCCTCACCACCCTCGGCTACCTCTGGTCCAAGGCGGTGTTCAACCGCGACCCGAAGTGACCCGGACGATGAACGAACCCCTGGAAGGCCCGTCGCGTCGGCGACGGGCCTTCGTCGTGCGGCCTCATCGCGCACGCGGCCGGGCCGGACGGGAGCGGTGGCCGGCGGATCACGGACTTCTTCGAGTCGGAGGAGCGCTTCCGCGCGTTCGCGGGCTGAAAACCCTTTGCGGGGCGGGGGAGCGGGAGGTCACCCTCTCGGCATGACCAGTCATCCCGCCGTCCGTCCCGTCGCGGACCTGTTCTCCGCCGACGGGCGTCTCACGACGATCCCGCGCAAGCCCGCCCGCCGCGAGGCGCTGCTCGCGCACCTCGCCGAGACGCTGTTCGAAGCCGGCCGGACGTATCGCGAGTCCGAGGTCAACGAGGCCCTGCTCGCCGTGCACGAGGACTTCCCGGCCCTGCGCCGCTACCTCGTGATCGGCGGCTTCCTCTCCCGTACGAAGGACGGCGCGGACTACCGCCGACAGCAGCTGCCCGGCTCCCCCGGAGGCGCGATCCCCGCCGTCGCGTGACGGCCGCGGTGGTGGCCGGCCTGCTGGCCGGCTACGGCATCGCGATCCCGGTCGGCGCGGTCGGCGCCTACCTGGTGGCCGTCACGGCCCGGGCCGGGGGGCGTACGGGCGCCGGCGCGGCCCTCGGCGTCGCGACGGCCGACGGGGTCTACGCCCTGCTCGCGGTGGCGGGCGGCTCCGCGCTGGTTCCCGTCCTCGCCCCGGTGATGACCCCGCTGCGGTGGGCGTCCGCCGTGGTGCTCGCGGTGCTGGCGGTACGGGCCGGATGGGGCGCGCTCGCCGCGTACCGTACGGGCGGACTCGCCTCCCGCGACGACGGGGCAGCCCTCGCTCCCGCCCGCGCGTACCTCACCTTCCTGGGGATCACGATCCTGAACCCCATGACGGTGGTCTACTTCGCCGCGCTCGTCCTCGCCACGGGACCCTCCGCCCCCGCGACCCCGGCCGACCGCACCGCCTTCGTCCTGGCCGCCGTGCTCGCCTCGGCCAGCTGGCAGCTGCTCCTCGCCCTCGGCGGCACGCTCCTGGGCCGCACCCTGACGAGCGCCCGGGGCCGCCTGGGCACGGCGCTGGCGTCGAGCACCCTGATCGTCGTCCTCGCGGTGCGCCTCGTGGCCCAGGGGTGACCCTCCGGTTCAGGAGCGTGCGTACCGGGCCAGGAACAGGTCCACTCCCGAGCTGATCACCCGCGTCAGCTCCGCGTCCGCGAGCGGGGCGTCGGGGGAGAAGGTGCGGACGAGCTGCGGCACGCCCACCGTGGCCGCCACCAGCTGCTGCACGGCGAGCGCCGGGTCGGGCGCGTCGAGGGTGCCGCGCGCGTTCAGCTCGGTGAAGGCCTCGATCAGCGGGCCGTTGTTCATGTCGTAGCCGACCCGGTACCAGAGCCGGCCGAGCTGCGGGAAGCGGTCGATCTCGCCGATGACCAGGCGGCGCAGCGCCATGATGTCGGGGCGCAGCAGGATCCGGGCCCAGTCGGTGGTGAGCCGGACGAGCGCGGCGCGCAGGTCAGGGGCGTCGACGATCGTGGAGCGGGCGGGTTCGAGATCGGCGTACGTCTTCGGCAGGACGCCGCCGATGACGGCGAGGAACAGTCGCTCCTTGCTGCCGAAGTGCTTGTAGACCGTCGCCTTCGAGACGCCGGACCCTCGGGTGATCGCGTCCATGGAGGCTGCCGAGTACCCCTCCGCGAGGAACTCCGCGAGGGCCGCGTCGACGATCGCCTGGCGCTTGCGCGAGGCGGCGTCCGCCGGGTCGGGGATGATCGGGATGCCGTGGGCGTCGACCGCGTCGGTGTTCCGTGCGTCGGCTCCGGCCGGCATGCGTGGTCCTTCTGTGTGGTGGCGACTACGGCTCCCACTGTAGGAACTGAACGGTTTGGTCTGCACGTCGCCGGGGCGGGTCCGGCGGCCGTCAGCGCCCCCGCCGTGCCGTCAGCGCGACGGCCCCCGCGACCGCGAGTGCCGCGCCCGCCGCCATGACCCCCTGGCGGGAGCGGTACGACAGCACCGACCAGCACGACCGGGCCGACAGCAGCGACCCGACGCTCGCCCAGGAGCCGACCGACAGCGCGGAGGCGGCCGAGCCGACGGATCCGACCGACAGGAACGACCCGACCGACCCGATCGACAGCGTCGAGCCGACCGAACCGATGGACAGGAACGAGTCCCGGGACCAGAGCGAGAGACGCGAGGAAGAGCTCGAAGGCGCGGTCATGGCCCGATCGTAGGCGCTCGCCCCCGGCCGACCCGGCTGAGACCCGGATCACACCGGAGGTCGTGTCACAGGGCGCGGCGCCGTCTCGTCTCGGGTACGGAAGCCCACCGGCTCCCCCGCGGATCCCAACGGCTCCGCCCGACCCGTACCGAGGAGACACCGCCATGGACGCGCGACTCGACTTCTTCGCCAGCCCCACCGCCGGCAAGGCCCTCAAGCACCTCATGGCCGCGGGCCGGATCCTCAAGGACTCCGCCCTCCCGGCCCCCGTGCAGGAACTCGTCGCCCTGCGCGTCAGCCAGATCAACGGCTGCGGGGTCTGCCTGGACATGCACACCAAGGAGGCCGTCGCGGCGGGCGAGAGCCCCGTCCGCCTCGGCCTCGTCGCCGGGTGGCGCGACGCGACCGTCTACACCGAGGCCGAGCGGGCCGCCCTCGCCTTCGCCGAGCAGGGCACGCGGGTAGCCGACGCGGGCGAGGGCGTCAGCGACGAGGTCTGGGAGCGGGCCGCCCGGCACTTCGACCAGGAGCAGCTCACCGCCCTCGTCCTTCTGGTTTCCTTCATGAACGCCGCCACCCGCATGAACATCATCAGCAGGCAGCCGGCCGGCGGCTACGAGGCCGGCCAGTTCCACTGAACGGGGAATGACATGGGCAAGGTCGAGGAGTTCGAGGAACTCCGGTCACTGCTGTTCTCGATCGCCTACCGGATACTCGGCAGCGTCAGCGAGGCCGAGGACGTGGTGCAGGAGAGCTGGCTGCGGTACGACGCCTCCCCGACCACGCCCACCTCGCCCAAGGCGTTCCTCTCCGCCACGGTCACCCGCATCGCCATCGACGTGCTCCGTTCCGCGCGCGTCCGCCGCGAGGAGTACGTCGGGCCGTGGTTCCCCGAGCCGCTCCTGAACGACCCGTACGAGGACCCCGAGCGCGCGGCCGAACTCGCCGACTCCGTGTCGATGGCCGCGCTGCTCCTCCTGGAGCGGCTCAGCCCCCTCGAACGCTCGGTGTTCGTCCTGCGCGAGGTCTTCGGCTTCGGCTTCGACGAGGTCGCCTCCGCCGTCGGCCGTACGGAGCAGGCCTGCCGCCAGCTCCTCGTCCGGGCCCGACGGCACATGCGGGACGGTCGGCCCCGCTTCGAGGCCGACCGCGCCGAGCGCAGGGAACTCGCCGCCCGCTTCTTCGACGCCCTGAAGGGCGGCGACGTCGACGGGCTCAGGAGCGTCCTCGCCGCCGACGTCCGGATGGTCGGCGACGGCGGCGGCAAGGCACCGCAGCTCGCGCGCGCGATCGTCGGCGCGGACAGCGTGGCGAAGCTGCTCGCCTCGGTCTTCCCCCGGATGGCCCGGATCGCCATCACCTTCGAGCCGCACGACGTCAACGGCCAGCCGGGTGCCGTCTTCCGCGACCGCGACGGCAAGGTCCTCCACACGCTGGCGCTCGACATCTTCGACGGCCGCGTGCGGGCCATCCGCTCGGTCATCAACCCCGACAAGCTCGCCCACCTGGGCCCGGTCGCCGACGCCTGGGCGCTCGACCGCGAGTTCCGCGCGGCCGGCCGCGGGTAGCACCCCCTGCCGGGGGGTGGCGTCCCGGGAGGCCGGGGTCAGCGCACGACGTCGAAGACCTGCTTCTGGATGCCGTTGGAGTACGCCTCGTACTCGACGAGCTTCAGCTTCTGCGTGTCCTTGTCGCCGGCGCTGAAGAGGCGCTTGCCGGCGCCGAGCAGAAGGGGGAAGACGAGCAGGTGGTAGCGGTCGATCAGGCCCGCGTCGGAGAGGGCCTGGTTGAGGGAGGCGCTGCCGTGGACGATGATCGGGCCGCCCTCGGTCTCCTTCAGGGCGGCGACCTCGTCGAGGGAGCGGAGGATCGTGGTGTCGCCCCAGTCGTCGACGAGTCGGTCCTCGGTGAGCGTCGTGGAGACGACGTACTTCGGCATCACCTTGTAGTCGGCGAACTCCGCCATGCCCGGCCAGACGGGGCTGAAGGCCTCGTAGCTGATCCGGCCCATGAGCAGCGCCGCGGCTTCCTTCTGCTCCCGCCCCTTGATCTCGTACGCCTCCGGGACGAACTCGACGTCCTTGAAGGTCCAGCCGGAGTTCCGGTAGCCGGGCTCGCCGCCGGGGGCCTCGACGACGCCGTCGAGCGAGACGAAGGCGGTGGTGATCAGGGTGCGCATCTGAAGTTCTCCCACGGGTCTCGTACTTGCTGTCCTCACTATGACCGCCGGGCCGGGGAGAACTCATCGGGCGCGAAGATCCGTTTCGGTATTGGTTACACCGTGCACACTGTGTACGGTGTAACCAGATCACGACCGACCGGAGGAACAGATGTCCCAGCAGACCGTGGCGCACGCCTTCGCCGCCCTCATGAACGGCCACGACCCCGACGCCGTGGACGGCTTCGTGGCCGAGGGCTACGTCAACCACAACCCGTACGTCGAGGACGGCCGAGAGGCCAACCGGGCGTTCTGGCGCCGATGGTTCGCGGCCTTCCCCGACACCCGCGTGACCCTTGAGGACGTCGTGACCGCCGGCGACCGCGTGGTCGGCAGGTTCACGTACCGCGCCACCCACGTCGGGTCGCTGCTCGGCGAGGAGCCCACCGGCCGCCCGGTGGAGATGCGCTCGCTGGACATCTGGCGGGTGGAGGACGGCATGGCCGTCGAGCACTGGGACGAGCTCAACACGGTCGAGTTCTTCACCCAGCTGGGCCTGCCGGCGCCCATGAACGCGCCCGGCGCGTCCGCCGCGGCGGCGGGCGGTGTGGCATGACGGCCCCCGGGAACGAGCCGCAGCCCGAGCCCTCGAAGTCCCGGCTGCGCCGGGAGCGGGAGCGGGCCGAGACCCGGGTCGAGATCCTGCGGGCCGCCCGCGAGCTGGCCCGCGCCGAGGGCTGGGACGCCGTGAGCATGCGCCGCCTGGCCGACCGGATCGGCTACTCGGCCAACTACGCCTATCGCTACTTCAAGGGCCGCGACGACATCCTGCTGGCCTTCGTCGAGGACGGCTTCGCCCGGCTCGCCGGCCTGATGCGCGCCGGCGGCACGTCGGTCCACGCCGCGGCGGCCGCCTACCTCGACTTCGCCCTCGACGAACCCGACGTCTACCAGGTGATGTACGGCCTCGGCGGCGTCCGCGTGCCCGCCGCCGACACCGTCACCGAGGGCGAAGCCGTCGGTCTGGTGATCGCCGACGCCCTGGGGGTCACGGATCCCCACGACGACCGCATCGCCCGCATCTGGGCCACCGCGCACGGCCTCGCCGCCCTGCACGCGATCCACAAGCTCCCCGTCGACCGGGACCACCTGCACCGGCTCCTCGCGGCCAGCGTGGACGACCTGCTCCGCACCCCGCGACAGCCCGAAGGAGGCGCCCGATGACCACCGCTCCCGCCGTCCCCCGCCGCTGGACGGCCGACGACATCCCGGACCAGACCGGCCGTACGGTGGTGGTGACCGGCGCCAACAGCGGTCTCGGCTACGTCACCGCGCGTGAACTCGCCCGTCGCGGGGCCCACGTCGTCCTCACCGCGCGGGACCCGGACAAGGGCAGGGCCGCGCTGGACAGGCTCCGCGGCGAGCTCCCCGGATCCGCCGTGGAGCTGCGCGCCCTGGACCTGGCGGACCTGGACTCGGTCCACGCCTTCGCCGCCGCCCTCGACACGCACGTGGACGTACTCGTCAACAACGCGGGGATCATGATGCCGCCCCGCTCCCTCACCCAGCAGGGCTTCGAGTCCCAGTTCGGCACCAACCACCTGGGGCACTACGCGCTCACGGGCCTTCTCCTCGACCGGCTCCGGGCCGGGCGGGACCCGCGGGTGGTGACGGTCACGTCGACCCTGCACAAGGGCGGGGCCATCCACTTCGACGACCTCGACGGCCGGCGCTCCTACACGCCGCGCGGGTTCTACGCCCAGTCCAAGTTCGCCAACGTGCTGTTCGGCCTGGAGCTGGACCGGCGGCTCCGGGCGGGCGCCGTGCCGGTCCGCAGCCTCCTGGCCCATCCGGGCTACTCGGCCACGAACCTCCAGTCCTCGGGTCCGACCGGGCTGCTCAAGGCGATCCTCAGGGTCACCAACCGTCTCGTGGCCCAGGACGTCGAGACGGGTGTGCTCAACCAGCTGTACGCGGCCGCCGCCCCGGGGGTGCAAGGGGGCCAGTTCATCGGGCCCGACGGGCGGGGCGAGTCCAAGGGGCACCCCACCCTCGTCCGGCCGGCCGAGTCCGCCACGGACCCCGAGACCGCCGGCCGCCTGTGGGACCTGTCCGAACGGCTCACCGGGGTGCGCTACGACTTCGCCGCCCGGCCGCGGTGACGGCCGGGGGGAGACCGCCGGCCCGGTCTGGCCCTGTGGACCAATCCGGGCGCCGCCGCGCATCGCTCCAGCATGCGCCCGTACCGGCTGCGTGCACCACGCACCGAATCGCGAAATTGGTCTAGTCCAAGTTTGGTCCAGGCCATTGACGTGCTCATGGTGGCGGGGGTTACGTCGTGACCCAACAGTCGTGCGCGACAAGGACGTTGGC
Source organism: Streptomyces sp. NPDC096079 (assembly GCF_040303145.1). Lineage (NCBI taxonomy): Bacteria > Bacillati > Actinomycetota > Actinomycetes > Kitasatosporales > Streptomycetaceae > Streptomyces > Streptomyces sp. NPDC096079. The sequence continues at coordinate 830,033 of NZ_JBEOST010000001.1, read as the reverse complement.
GCACCCGCACCCCCCCCACAGACATGGGATTGCCATGAGACGACGCGTTCGTTCGCTCCGCTCGGCCCTCACCGCCGCCGTGACCGCCGTGGCCGCCCTCGGCCTCGGCGCCGTCGCCACCGCGCCCGCGCAGGCGGCGACCCCGCTCCCCGACCGGGTCTTCGCCCCCTACTTCGAGTCCTGGACGGGGGAGAGCCCGGCCGCCCTCAGCGCGCAGTCCGGCGCCAAGCACCTCACGATGGCGTTCCTCCAGACCGCCGCCAAGGGCTCCTGCACCGTGCTCTGGAACGGCGACACCGGGCTGCCCATCGCCCCGTCCTCCTTCGGCGCCGACATCGCGACCATCCGGTCCCGCGGCGGGGACGTCATCCCCTCCTTCGGCGGCTACACGGCCGACACCACCAGCACCGAGATCGCCGACAGCTGCACCGACGTCAACCAGATCGCCGCCGCGTACCAGAAGGTCATCACGACCTACGACGTCAGCCGGCTCGACATGGACATCGAGGTCGACTCCCTCGACAACACCGCCGGCATCGACCGCCGCAACAAGGCGATCAAGCTCGTCCAGGACTGGGCCGCAGCCAACGGCCGCCGGCTCCAGATCTCGTACACGCTGCCGACGACCACCCACGGGCTCGCCGCGAGCGGGCTCGCCGTCCTCAAGAACGCCGTGACCAACGGCGCGAAGGTCGACGTCGTCAACCTGATGACCTTCGACTACTACGACAACGCCGCCCACGACATGGCCGCGGACACCAAGACGGCCGCCCAGGGCCTCTACGACCAGCTCGCCAAGCTCTACCCGACGAAGACCGCCGCCCAGCTCTGGGGCATGGTCGGCATCATCGAGATGATCGGCGTCGACGACTTCGGCCCCGCCGAGACCTTCACCCTCGCCAACGCCCGCACGGTCTACGACTGGGCGGTCTCCAAGGGCATCAACACCCTCTCGTTCTGGGCGCTCCAGCGCGACAACGGCAGCTGCCCCGGCGGTGCCGCCGCCGACAACTGCTCCGGCATCCAGCAGAACACCTGGGACTTCTCGCACGTCTTCGCGCCCTTCACCAGCGGGACCACCGCTCCGACGGACGACTTCTCGGTGACCACCACCCCGGCCGCCGCCACCGTCACCGCCGGAGGGTCCGCCTCGGCCACGGTGAAGACGGCCGTCACCGCCGGTACGGCGCAGACGGTGAACCTCTCGGTCAGCGGGCTGCCCGCCGGCGTCACCGCCACGCTCAGCCCCGCCTCGGTGACGGCCGGGGGCTCCTCGACCCTCACCCTGAACACGACGGCGGCCACGGTCTCCGGCACGTACCAGATCGTGGTCAACGGGGCGAGCGCCTCGGCCGGGCACGCGGCGGTCCTCGCGCTGACCGTCACCGGCGGCGCCACGCAGTGCACGGCGGCCCCGTGGGTGTCCTCCAGCGTCTACACCGGCGGCCAGCAGGTCTCGCACAAGGGCCACACCTGGAAGGCCAAGTGGTGGACCACCGGCGAGGAGCCCGGCACCACCGGCGAGTGGGGCGTCTGGCAGGACCTGGGCGCCTGCTGACCCACCCCTGACCCGGGGGCCCGCCGCGACCCGGCGGGTCCTCGGGGCATTCAGGGCTTGTCCGGAGGAGGCTACCGCCAGAAGCCGAACCGCTGCCTGAGGTCGTCCTCCTGGCGCTTCTGCTCGTCCGCGGCCGCCTTGATCGCGTCCGAGAGCGGGCCGGTCAGGTGGTCGGCCAGGGCGCGGGCGGCGAGGACGAGGTCGTCGAGGAGCGGGCGGAGGCCGGCGGCCAGGGAGGCGCCGAGGGCGCCGCTCGCCCCGAGTTCCGTCAGGTGGAGGCCGGCCTGGGCGAGGGGGAGCGAGCTGGTGTCGCGGATGTGGTCGGCGATCTCGCCGAGCCGCTTGCGCGCCCGCGTGTGCTCGTCCTCGTCGTGGAACAGGTCACCTCCCCACCAGGTGCCGCCCGCGGAGGCCAGGTGCATGCTGTCGGCGCCGCGCTTACCCGCCCCGGCGCCGGTGCCCGAGCCCGCGGGGAGTCCCGCGATGGTCCTGAGCACGCCGACCTCGCCGCGCACGCTCTTGACGTGCTCGTCGCCGCGGGTGGCCGCCGAGTCCACCTCGGCCTGGATCCGGGGCCTGGCCGCGTCCGCCTCCGCGGCGATCGCCCGCACGCTTGCGTCACTGATCGACGGCATCTCCCCCTCGCCGATGGGGGAGATCGTCCTGCGGAGGTTGTGGACGAGGTCGAGGACTGCCTTCTTGGAGGCCACGACGATGTCGCCGCAGGAGTCCAGGCCGTCGGCGATCGTCCCGGCGGCCGTCGACACCTGGCTGAACTGGGCGGCGATCCCCGCCCAGTGTTCTTCGAGGGCCTTGGTCGCCTCGCCCTGCCCGCTGGACACGAGCCGTTCGACCGCCTTGGCCGCGTCCGCCCGGTCGTCCGTGAACGTCGATCCGAAGGGGCGCATGCGGTCGGCGGCCGCGTGGGCGTCGTCCTCGTTGGCCTCCACCCACGGCAGTGCGTGCGACTCCATCAGGCCCTTGTCCGCGTCCGATCTCTCCCTCGCCATGGCGTGAACTCCCCCCAGAATCACGTGCGTTGGTAGGGCACGGTCTCACGCACCCCGGGCGGCGGCAAGGCTCAGTCGATGTGGACGATCTGGAAGGCCTCCGCCATCCGGCCCGGGGGCAGGCCGCCGGCCGTGGCGTGCTCGCCGAGCCAGTCGCGCAGGAGGCCGGCCAGGTCGTCGAAGTGTGCCGTCTGCGAGGTGTGGATGCGCAGGGCCTCGACCTTGCGGTCGAAGACGGGGGTGACGTCGACGTACTGGTTCGGGGTGGGCCCGGTCATCAGCCAGAGCTCGTGGACGGTCCACGGCTCCAGGCCCTCGTCCCTGAGGAGTTCCGCGTGCGCGAAGGGGTTGCGCGCCTCGGGGTAGACCGCGCGCAGGGCGGCGTCGCCGACCGCCCGGTGGTCGGGGTGGAGGTCGGCGACGCGCGCCCAGTTGATCTCGGGCGAGGGGATGACGGCGCGCTGCGGGCGCACGTCGCGGATGACCCGGCACAGGTCGCGGCGGAGCTGCACGCTGGGCTCCACGAAGCTGTCGGGGTAGCCGAGGAACCGCACGTCGGCGACGCCGCTGAGCTTGGCGGAGTGGACCTGTTCGGCGCGGCGCAGGTCCGCCATGGCCTGGCGGGGGAGCGCTTCGTCGTAGCCGCCCGCGCCGCCGTCCGTGACGATGCAGTACGTGACGCGGGTGCCGCGCTCGATCCACTGCATGACGGTGCCGCTCACGCAGAACTCGATGTCGTCCGGGTGCGCGGCCACGACCAGCAGGGACTCGGGGGCCGTCCGGTTGAAGTCCTCCATGGGGCCAGCCTGTTGGGGCGGCGGGGGCGTCGCAAGGCCATGTCGTGGCGTGAACAGGACATGGCACTTACGCGCCATTCAAAAACTTGGTAGATTCAAATCATTGGGTAATCCGGGTGACGCGTTTGGAGGGTGACCGTTATGTGCAGGATCCTCGGCTCCTTCGCCGCCGGGGCGGACCGCCCCGAGCCGGCCCAGCTCGCGGCGGTCTCCGCCCGCCAGCGCCACGGCGGCCCCGACGAGCACCACGTGCTCAGCGGGCCCGGCTGGTCGCTCGGCTGCGACCGGCTCGCCGTGACCGACCCCTGCGGCGGACAGCAGCCCTACCGGCTGCCCCACCTGCCCGGGATCCTCGCCGTGCTCAACGGCGAGATCTACAACCACGCCGAACTCCGCCGCGCCCTCGCCGCCCGCGGCCACCGCTTCCCCGACCGCTGCGACGGCACCGTGCTCCCGGCCCTCTACGCCGAGTACGGACCGGCCTTCGCCGAACACCTCGACGGCATGTTCGCCCTCGCCCTCCTCGACCTGCGGCCCGGGCGCACCCAACTCGTCCTCGCCGTCGACGACATGGGCATGAAACCGCTCCACCTGCACCACGACCCCTACGACGGCTCCACCCGCTTCGCCTCCGAGATCCCCGCGCTCCTCGCCTTCGAAGGCGTACGGATCTCCCCCCGCGAGGACGCCCTCGACACCGTCCTCGCCACCCGCACCTCCTTCTCCACCCACACCGCCCTCGACGGCGTCGACGTCCTGCCGCCCGGCGCCACCGCCCTCGTCCGTCCCGGCGCCGCCCCCGTCGTCCGCCGCCGGGGCCCCCACCGCGCACGGCCCCTCGGGGACACCCAGGACGTCCTGCGCCACGAGGTCCGCCGGCTCGCCCGCGCCGAGGTGCCCGTCTGCGCCGTCACCAGCGGCGGCCTGGACTCCGGGCTCGTCACCGCCCTCGCCGCCGAACAGGCCCGCGAGACCGACGCGCCGCCGCTGCACACCTTCCACCTCACCTACCGCGGCCGGTGGCCCGACTCCGAGGCCGCCTACGCCCGCGCCGTCGCCCGCCGCGCCCGGACCGTCCACCACGAGGTCGCCGTCGACCCCGACGAACTCGGCTCCCTGCTGACCCGGACCGTCCGCCATCTCGGCCAGCCCAACGCCGACCCCATCACCCTCTCCACCTACGCCCTCTTCCGCGCCGTCCGCCAGAACGGCTTCACCGTCGCCCTCGCCGGAGACGGCGCCGACGAACTCTTCGGCGGGTACGACCGCATGAGGGCCGCTCTCGCGGCAACGGACGGCGCGGACTGGGCCGGTGCGTACGCCGACGCGCTCTCGGCGGCCCCCCGGCTGCTCCGCGAGCACCTCTACACCGCCAACTACCGCGCCTACATCGCGCAGACGGGCTCCGCCGCCGACCGCATCGAGCAGGAGCTGCGCTCGGCCGAGGCCGTCGGCGCCGACCGGCTCACCGCGATGACCGCGTTCGAGACCCGGTGGCGGCTTCCCGCGTACCACCTGCGGCGCCTGGACCACCTGTCCATGGCCTGGGCCGTCGAGGCGCGCCTGCCGTTCTGCCAGCCGTCGGTGGTCGCGCACGCCCGGTCCCTGCCGGTGGCGGCGAGGACGGGCAAGCGGGCGCTGTACGAGGCGGGTGCGGAGCTCCTGCCGGCGTCGGTGCTCCGCCGCCCCAAGCAGCCCTTCACCCTGCCGGTCGCGGCGATGCTGGCCCCCGGCGGCCCGCTCCTCGACCTGGTCCGCGAGATGCTGTCCCCGGCGCGGCTGGTCCTCGGCGGCAAGATCCGCGCGGACCGGGCGGCGAAGCTGCTGGCCCGGCACCTGGAACACCCGACGCCGCAGGCCGCCCTGACCCTCTGGTCCCTCGCCGTCCACGAACTGTGGACGGAGGTCGTCCAGGGCATGCGCATCCCGGTGGGCTGTGCGGCCTGACCCCCCGCCGCGCGGGCGGGCGCCCCTCCCCCGGAACGCGTCCGTGCGGACCCCCGGGGCGGGACGCGCGCCCACGACGGCGGTCACCGTCGTCCGTGCGCACGACGCCCCCGGTCCCACCCTCGTCGTGCCGTGCGACCGGCTGCCCGCCGGGGCTCTGGGTCTCGGCCGGGAGCTCGCCGAGCTGCGGAGCGCCCTCGCCGCCACGCCCCACCCCGGCCTCGGCAAGATCGCTCTCTTCGACTCCGGCACCCTGCGCTACCGCTTCGTCCAGGCCCTGCCCGACGGCTCGTTCGACTTCCGGGCCGGCTGCGGGCACTCCCTCCTCGCCTGTGTCGTCGCCGACGGCCGTCCGGGGCCCGTCACCGTCCGTGCCGTGACGACGGGGGACAGCGTCCTCTGCGCGCGCGAGCCGCGCTCCGACGCGTACACGCTCAGCTTCCTCCGCGCCCCCACCGCCCCCGGCACGCTCCCCACCGGCCGCCCCGTCGACATCCTCCTCGGGGTGCCGGTCTCCCTCGTGCGGTACGGCAATCCGTACGTGTTCGTCGACGCCCGGCACCTGGACCGGCAGGTCATGGAGCGTCAGCTGCTCGCGCTGCGGGCCGAGGCCGCCCGGAGGCTCGGGCACCCGCCGTCCTCCGCCCTCCCCAAGATCGCCGCCGTCACGGACGGTCCCGCCGGGCTGTCCGTCCGCGCGCTGACCGTCGGCGGCTGGCACCCCCGGCTCGCCCTCACCGGCGCCGCCGCCCTCGCCGCCGCCGGGGCGATCGACGGCACCGTCGTGCCCCCCGTGCGGGGCCCCGTCCGCACGCCCACCGGCACGGTCACCGTCTCCGCCGCGTCCGACCGCGTCCACGTGCACCACAAGCGCGCCGAGGTGCTGGACCGCCTGGAGCTGCCGTGGCGTGTCCACGCAACGGCGTGAACGCGCACCCCTTCCGGCAGGGCCACGCCTCCCGCCCTCTGCCACGCTGAAGAGGACCGGCCATCGGTATCCATGGGACGTGGGGAGAGCAGACGCACATGAAATTCGAGAATCTGCGTGTCGTCGTGACCGGAGCGTCCCGCTATTTCGGCCGCGCGCTCGCCGTCGGATTCGCGCATCTCGGCGCGGAGGTCTACGTGTCGGCGCGGACCGTCGAGGCGGCCGAGCGGACCCGGACCGAGGTCATGGGCTCGGCCCGTGACCGCATCCACGCCTTCGGCTGCGACCTGAGCAGGCCGGCCGAGATCCGGGAGTTCGCGGCCCGGGTCGGCGAACGGACCGACCGGGTGGACCTGTTGGTCAACAACGGCGCCCGCTGGCTCGACGGGATGGACCTGGAGGCGGCGAGCGACGCCGAGATCGTGGAGACGATCGAGTCGACGGCCGGCGGCACGGTCCTCATGGTGAAGCACTTCCTGCCGCTGCTCCGCGGCTCGCTGCGGCCCGACATCGTGAACATGGTCGCCGTCCGCGACGCCGAGGGCGCCTCCGCCGCGACCGCGGGCGCGGCCCACGAGGCCTTCTGGGCGGCGAAGAGCGCGCAGGCCGGTTTCGCCGACATCCTGTCGCGGCGGCTGCGGCCCTCCGGGGTCCGGGTGTTCTCCCTCTTCCCGCCCGATTTCTCGACCTCGGACCCGCGTTTCGCGGAATGGGACGGATCGAATCCCGACGGAATAGCGCCCGACGAGAAACTCACCACGCAGGCGCTTTTCGAATGCATCGTCTACGCCGTCGAGCAGCCCCGCGACTGCTTCATCCGGTCCTTCCACTTCGAGCCCCGCTGACCGTCGAAAAACGTCAAGGAGGTCCCATGAGCACCCCCGTCTGGATCACCGCGACCCCTCCCGCCACCCACGGCGAACTCCACATCGGCCACCTCGCCGGCCCGTACGTGGCCGCCGACGTCCTGTCCCGCTTCCTGCGCGCCGAGGGCGAGGCCGTCCGGTTCACCACCGGCACCGCCGACCACGCCAGCTCCGTCGAGGTGCGGGCGCTGCGCCACCACCGCAAGCCGGAGGAGGTCGCGGAGGGCTACCGCGCCGCGATCACCGCCGACTGGCTGCGCTCCGGCGTGGAGTTCGACCACATCGTGCGCCCGCGCCGCGACAAGGGATACGGACGCTGGGTGCAGGACCTGTTCGCGAAGCTGTACGCGCAGGGCGTCATCGCCCCCCGGACCCGGCTGCTCCCGTACTGCGAGCCGTGCGACCGCTGGCTGTACGGGGCGCACGCCACCGGCACCTGCCCGCACTGCGGCGCGGCCAGCGACGGCGGGATGTGCCACGAGTGCGCCCGTCCGAACGACGGCGGCGACCTGATCTCGGCGCGCTGCGCGCTCTGCGACACCCCGGCGGTCGCCCGCCGCTGCCGCCGTCTCTACGTGCCCCTGGAGCCGTTCCGGGAGACGCTCGCCGAGTACTGGGCGACGGCGGGCCTGCCGCCGCGGCTCGCGGCGCTGTGCGAGTCGCTCGTGGAGGACGGGCTGCCGGACATCGCGGTGGGGCACCCCGCCGAGTGGGGCCTCCCGGTGCCGGTGGAGGGCTTCCCCGAGCACCGCGTCGACGGCTGCTTCGAGGCGGCGGCGATGCACCTCTTCGGCTACGACGTGTCGGGCCCGCTGCCCCGCCGGGCGATCCACTTCTGCGGTTTCGGGCACGCGTTCTGCCATGCCGTGCTGCTGCCGGTGCTGCTCCTGGCGCAGGACGTCAAGCTGCCGCAGGACTTCAACGTCAACGAGTCGTACGTCATCGAGGAGGGCGTCCAGGAGGGCAACGTCTGGGCCCTCGACCTGCTCACCGAGTACGGCTCCGACACCCTGCGCCGCCATGTCCTCCAGGCCCGTCCGCTGGGCCGCCGCACGGTCTTCCAGCGGGAGCGGCTCGCGACCGCCAGGTGCGAGCTGGACGAGAACTGGAACAACTGGCTGTCCCGGCTCTTCACGGCCGTGCGGGAGGAGTGCGGCGGCCTCGCCCCGCAGGCGCTGCCCGGCGGCACGGGCTGGGAGATCCTGGAGCGACGGCTGCACCGGGGGGTGGACGACCTGCGCGAGGCCTACGGCCCCGACGCCTTCGACCCGCGCCGGGCGGTCGCCGTCCTGGACGAGATGGTCCGCTCGGTGGCCGACTTCGGGCACGTGAACGCCCATGAGCGGTGCCGGCCCAGTACGTCCTGCCGTCATCTTCCGGCGCTGGCGGCCCAGTTGGCGGTGGCCTCGGCGCTGTCGGCGTGGTCGCGGCCGGTGATGCCGGAGGGTGCCGACCGGCTCGCGGCGGCGCTCCAGGTGGAGCCGGGGCGGGCGGTCGACTGGCAGGCCCTGACGGGTCCGCTGCCGGGGACGCGGCTCGCGCCGCCGTCGGGACCGGTGTTCGGATTCTGATCCCCGTAACTACTAATCAACTAAGTAGTCCAGTAGCAATGTTCCCCGCCGCGTGACCGAGCGCGCGAGCGACGCGCAGGGACACGTGGCCCCCCACTCCCCAGGAGCCCCACGTGTCCCTGCGCGTCGCCATGCTCAGCGTCCACACCTCCCCGCTCCACCAGCCCGGGACGGGGGACGCCGGCGGCATGAACGTCTACATGGTCGAACTGTCCCGCGCCCTCGCCGAACAGGGCGCGGAGGTCGACCTGTTCACCCGCTGCCGGGGCGAGGGCGCGCCCCCGCTCGTCGAGTTCGCCCCCGGCGTGCGGGTCCGCCATCTGCACGCCGGGCCGCGCAGGGCGCTGCCCAAGGAGGCGATGCCCGGCCTGGTGGTGCCGTTCTCGCTGGCCCTGCTCAAGGAGGAGCGGCGCTACGACCTGGTCCACTCGCACTACTGGCTCTCCGGGCAGGCGGGCCGGATCGCCTCGGTGGGCTGGCGGATACCGCTCGTGCACACCGCGCACACGCTGGCCCGGGTGAAGAACGCCTCGCTGGCCGAGGGCGACACCCCCGAGCCCGAACTCCGGGTCCGCGGCGAGCACCAGGTGGTGGGCAGCGCGGACCGGCTGATCGCCAACACGGCCGACGAGGCGGAGGCGCTGCGCGCGCTGTACGGGGCGGAGGGGGCGCGGACCGAGGTCGTACGGCCCGGGGTCGATCTGCGCGCCTTCCGCCCGGGGGACGGGCGGGCGGCGGCCCGGGCCCGGCTCGGACTGCCGGCCGGGGCGTTCGTGCCGCTCTACGCGGGCCGCATCCAGCCCCTGAAGGGTCCGGACGTGCTCGTACGGGCGGTGGCGGAGCTGCTGGCGGAGGCGCCGGAGCTGCGCCGCCGGCTCCTGGTGCCGGTGGTGGGCGGTCATTCGGGCGCGACCGAGCGGGGCTCGGTCCGGCGGCTCGCGGAGGAGCTGGGGGTCACCGACGTCCTGCGGCCCTGCCCTCCCGTGCCGCAGGAGCGGCTCGCGGACTGGTACCGGGCGGCGGACGTGCTCGTCGTGCCCTCGCGCAGCGAGTCCTTCGGCCTGGTGGCCCTGGAGGCGCAGGCGTGCGGGACGCCGGTGCTCGCGGCGGCGGTGGGCGGGCTGCCGACGGCGGTGTGGGACGGGGTGACGGGGCTCCTGGTGCGGGGCCACGACCCGGCGGAGTACGCGCGCCGGCTGCGCTGGCTCGCGGAGCACCCGGAGGCCGTGACGACGATGGGGGCGGCGGCGGTGCGCCATGCGCGCGGGATGAGCTGGCGGGCCTCGGCCGTGCGGACCGTCGAGGTGTACCGGGGGGCGCTCGCGGAGGGGGTGGGGCAGGGGCGGCGGCACGCCCCTGCCCCGGCGGCCCCTCTCTCCTGGAGGAACGAGAAGGCCGTAGCACAAGTCTAGCATCTCTTTTGGTTCGACCAAAGATATGACGGGCTCCGGATCCCTCAATTCCGTTGTGAGGACGGCGTATTGACGCATCCACGCCATGGCGGATCCACGCAGAGAGAATCCCTGGATTCGATTCGGGGACGGGGACAGAATGGAGATGTCTTCAGGGAACACCCGGCGGCACGGGCCCCGGAAGGCGGAATTCACTATTCAAGTCCTGGAGGAATCATGTCCGTTGCGCAGAACACCGGAATCCGCAAGGCCGCCCGTCAGCTCCTGGTCGCCATGGTCGCCTGTACCGCCGTCGCGGGCGGCGCCGCCTTCGCCGTCGACTCCGGCAGCGCGCCGGTCACCCCGCAGACCGTCGCGGGCGTCACCGAGGACAACGGCTGGCCGGTCGTCCCCCCGAAGCCGACCCCGACCAACTGAGACCTTTCCTCCGGGAATTGCCCCGGCCATTCCCACGCACCACCCCGGGCCCCGCAATCGCTGCCACGATCGCGGGGCCCGTCACATTCCCCCGCTTTCCCGAAAGGGAATCAGTCCAGCCAGCCGAGCCGCACCGCCCGCGCACCCGCCTCGAAACGGCTCGTCGCCCCCAGCTCCTGCATCAGCTCCGAGATCATCCGGCTGACCGTCCGCAGCGACACCCCGAGCGTGCGCGCGATCCGCTCGTCCTTCATCCCCGAGGCCAGCATGTGCAGCGCGGCCCGCTGCTGCTCCGAGAGCCCGTCGCCGCCCGCCTCCGCCGTCGCCTCGTTCCCGTACGGGGTCGCCGTGTGCCAGCAGTGCTCGTACAGGCTCAGATACGGCCGCACCAGGGCGCTGCCGCGCGCCAGGATCGCCCCCTCGCCCGGCTCCTCGGGGCGGATCGGCACCAGCGCGAACTGCTGGTCGGCGATGATCAGGTTCATCGGCACCACCGGAGCGAGCCGGATCTCCACCCCGAGCTCCGCCCGCTGCCCGAGGAACTTCTCCATCTGCGGGTCCGTCGCCTCCTGCCGGCCGTAGATGGCGCGCACCCGCACCCCGTTGGCCACCTGCCGCCGGTCCCGGTCGAGCATCCGCTCCGGGTTCTGCCGCCCCGGCGTCCCCGGGTGCAGCGAGGCCGAACTCTCCTGCATCACATCGGTGATGTCCTCGATGGCCTGCTGGATCCTGCGGTAGTCCGTCAGCGCCTCGACGTGCGTCTCCGCCCGCGTCAGCGCCTCCGCGCGCAGATAGGAGCCGGCCAGGACCTCCAGCGTGCCGTACGCCTCGTCCGCCTCCGCCAGGTGCTCCCGCAGCCGCTCCCGCTCCCGCTCCAGGAGCCGCAGCAGCGCGATCTCCGGGTCGATCGCCGCCACCGTGTCCGTCTCGGAGCGCCAGCTGCCGTCCTGCACGGCGTCGACGGTGGCGTGCACGTGGTCCGTGGGCACGATGAGGCCCAGCGAGAGGAGTTCACGACGACATCGCTCGTACTCCTCCGGCGCGAGGCCGAGTTCCCCGCGGACCTCCTCGAAGTCCGACACGCCCCGGCGGCGCAGCTCCTGGTACACGGCCAGCAGGGCGTCGGTCGTGCCGCCCCCGATGCCGTCGCCCGCGGTGACCATGGCGAAGTGACCCCCTCATCCTCCGAGTCGCCCCGCCCTCACCTCATCCGGCTCGGCGGGAGTCCGTCGTGCGCTTCCTGCGGTCCGCACGGCCCCTGCGGCCCGTGCGCGTCCTCCATGACATCCGAACTCCTCGTGCTAGGCCACGGGTTCCGGCCCCTCGCCGTCGAGCAGACCGAGCCGGGCCGCCTTCACCCCGGCCTCGAATCGGCTCGCCGCCCCCAGCTCCTGCATGACCTCGGACAGCAGACGGCTGACGGTGCGCAGCGAGACCCCGAGGCTGCGCGCGATCTGCTCGTCCTTGATCCCCGAGGCGAGCATGTGCAGCGCGGCCCGCTGCTGGTCCGAGAGGCCGTCGCCGCCGGGCTCCCCGGGCTCCTCGCCGTACCGGGCGGCCGCCTGCCAGCAGTACTCGTACAGCGCGAGGTACGAGCGGACGAGTCCGGGCCCGCGGGCCAGGATCGTGGGCGAATCGGGGTCGTGCGGGTCCGTCGGCAGCAGGGCGAAGTTCTCGTCGGCGAGGACCATGTTCATCGGGACCACGGGGGAGAGGCGCAGCTCCACGCCGAGCGCCGCCCGGTCCTCCAGGTGCTGGGTCATCTCGGGCACGGTGCCGACCCGCCGGCTGTACATGGCGCGGACCCGCACCCCGCGCGCGGCCCGGGAGCGGTCCCGCTCCAGCTCGGCGGCCATGTCCTCGCGCCGGACGGAGCCGGTGTGCATCACGTGGACGGCGGTGCGGACGGACTCGGTCAGGTCCTCCAGCTCCCGCAGCACCCGCTGCGGGTCGGTGACGATCTCCACCTCGACCTCGGAGCGGGGCGCGGCCCCGGCGCGCAGGAACGGTCCGGCGAGCGCTTCGAGGGCGGTGTGCGCGCGGCTGGTCGCGGCGAGGCGGTCCTGGAGCCGGTCGCGCTCCCTGCGCAGCAGGCGCAGCAGGGCGACGTCGGGGTCGACGACGAGGGGGCGGAGGCCGGGGTCTGCGGCCTCGCGGGCGGCGGTGAGTCCTAAGGAGGCGAGTTCGCACCGACATCGCTCCCGCTCGTCGGCGGTGAGCTCGAACCGGTCCGCGATCTCGTCGAAGGACGCCTCGGGGCGGGCGCGCAGTTCCTGGTAGACGGCGAGGGCCTGCTCGCTACCCGCGCGGGTCACGGCGTTTCTGGACACGACGCAGCAGACTCCCCTCGGATCCACGCGGACCCTGTTGAATCGCCCCGCTAGACCCTGCCACAAAATCGAACGACACGCACGGAGTTGACCACGCCTCAGGCGGCGGGGCCGTCCGCCCGGCAGTCGGGGCACAGGCCCTTGAAGACGACCTCCGCGTCGTCCACCCGCCACTGCGGCAGGGCGCCCCGGGGCGGCTCGGGCGCGGTCGCGGACACGTTCTCCACCCGGCCGCACGAGGTGCACAGGGCGTGCTGGTGGGCCGGTCCCGAGATCTCGAAGACCGCGGGGAGGCCCGGCCGGTCGAACTTGCCGACCAGACCGGTCTCCTGGAAGTGCCGCAGCATCTCGTACACGGCCTGGCTGGTCAGGGTGCCGAGGCGCTCGCGGGCCGTCGTGGTGATGGCCTCGACGTCCAGATGGCCGCCGGCGGCGAGCACCGTGAGCACCTCAAGGCGCGGACCCGTGACCCGCAGCCCGACATCGCGCAGACGCTGGATCACCGCCTCGCGGCCCGTCAGCTCTTCCACGACTGCCATCTTCTCCGCCCGCCACCTGGTCGGCCCAAACTTTTGCCAGCATCGTACCTCTTGCTCGTCAACCTCGGCAGGCTGTCTTCGGCCGTCCGGTCAGTCGTCCGTCCTGCACACCAGGAGCACGGACTCGGTGCGCTCGTCGATCCGGTGCCGTCGCCGCCCCTCGATGTGCAGCCCCGCCGAGTGCAGCTCGGCCGCGAGCCGCTCGGGGTCCACGATCCACTTGTCGGTGGTCAGCACCACCCGCTCCGAGGAGAGCTTCCCGGTCCTGGCCGCGTAGTACGTGATCCGCTCGCTCATCGACGGCAGGTCGAACACCTGCCGGGCCACCACCCACTCGTCGATCCCGTCGAAGCGCGGCACCTGGAAGGCCCAGGTCCGCTGCGGCTCCGCGATCAGCCCCGGCAGCTGGTGCGCCGTGTAGTCGAGGGCCAGCGCGCCGCCGGACTCCAGATGGGCGGCGACCTCGCGGAGCAGCTCCGGCCGGCGGGCCGGCGGGACGGCGGAGACCATCGCGCCCGCGAGGAGCGCCAGCCGGTAGCTGCCGTCGAGACGGAGCCCGGTGAGCTCCGCGTGACGGGTGACGACGAGCCCGGCCACCTGCGGGCCGATCCTGCGCGCCCAGCCTTCGAGGCGCTCCAGGGCCGAGGCGTCCCGGTCCACGGCTTCCACGGCGAAGCCGTGCCGGGCGAACGGGACGGCGAGCCGCCCGGCGCCGGAGCCGAGGTCGAGGACGGGTCCGCCGGTGGAGCGGGCGAGGCTGAGGTAGCGGACGATGTCCGCGCTGTGCGGGCCGAGCAGGGCGTCGTGCAGCCAGACGGAGTTCTCGTCGGCGGGGGAGACCGATTCGAGCCCGGGGAGGGTGTCGGCGGTGACCCGGATGCCGGCGCCCGGGCCGGGCTCCCGGGCGGGGCCGTATCGGGACGGCAGGACCGGAGCGAGCGCTGCGGGCACGACGGGCAGGGAAGTGCCGCTCGGTGTGTGCATCGCTCCTCCAGGGGCTCGCTCGGTCCATGCCGTCCGGGCGAGGTACCCGTGCCGCCGGGCCCGCGCCGCTGAACCCATCCTGACCTGGGGAGGGAGCCCCGATCCACCGGATCGGGCTGCGTGAACACGCGATGGCGTGGATCTGCCACGGTGGGCCGCGAGCCGGGCGGGACCTTCCGGATCCCTAGGGCAGCGGTCTGCTCCACCGGCGCGGGGAGAGGGCCGCGAAGCCCAGGTGGGAGTAGAAGGGGAGCGCCGGATCGGCCACCGCGGGGAGTTCCACGCGCTGCTCGCGGGCGCCGAAGCCGCGCATCCGCTCGGTCGCGGCGGCCAGCAGGGCCGTACCGACCCCGGCGCGGCGCGCTCCCGGCTCCACCGCGAGCGCGTACACCTCGCCCTCGCCCGGCACCGGGACGCCGCCGGCGGCCACGCCGACGACCGTGCCCTCCGCGTCCGTGGCGACCAGCCAGCCGAGCCATCCGGGCGCGCCCCCCGGAATTTCAATTTCCGCGCGGATGCGGGGGAGTGCGCATTGCGCCGAGATCAGCCGGCGCATCGGGATTTCGTCCAGTATTCCGGCGTAGCTGCTCCGGATGATGTCGGCAAGCAGTCTGGATATCGTCGTCGCGTCGCCGGCCGCTGCCGTACGAACGCCAGCGAGCTGCATTGGTTTTGCACCCTTCGACGTGCCGAGTCCGAGCCCCAACGTACCCACAATAGCGGCGCATTCCGCGGTCCGTGACCGATGCGAAATCTACGAATTCGCTTAGTAAATAACGGTGTTCATGATTACCGGGGGAACGAGCAGCAGGCGACGATCAAGGGAGCCATCGCGAGGGCCGCCGCCGCGATCGTGAGCAGCCCGCGCAGCACGGGGTGTCCCGCGCGGTACGGGGTGAGGATGCGCCGCATCCGCAGCGCCGCCGAGGGCCCGCCCGCGGCGAACGCCGACCGGGGCGCCCGCCCCGAGGCCAGCGCGTACAGCGCCGTCGCCAGCGCGTCCCGGGTGCACCGGCGCAACGCCCGGTCGTCCGCGGCCATTTCGAGCAGCAGCGGCACGGCGCCCCCGCCGTGGCGCGCGAGCGGGAGGCGCGGGAAGACGGCCGAGAACGCCTCCGCCGCCGTGACCAGCAGGTGGTGCCGCCCCGCGATGTGCGCCCGCTCGTGCGCGAGGGCCGCCGCGAGCTGGGCGGGCGTCAGGGTGTGCACCGCGCCCGAGGAGACCACCACCCGGCGCGAGCGGCCCGGCAGACAGTAGACGGCCGGCCGGTCGTCGTCGAGGACGGTGGCCCGCAGCGCCGGGTCGTACCGTCCGACGAGCCGCAGCACCCCCGCGTGCCGCGTCCGGGCCCGGCGGGCCGCGACGAGACGGCGGAGGAAGGCGGCGGTGGGCACCGAGAGGAAGAGCAGCGAGAGGGCGAAGGCGAACCGCTCGCGCCCGTCCAGGTGCAGGAGCTGCTCGGGCGTGGGCGGCCGGAGGGTGAACATCATGTCCGCCAGGCGGTGGCTGCTCTCGGCGGACAGGACCATCTGGGCGGGCAGGAGGGCGGCCGCGACCGCGAACCCGGCGCCGCAGGCGGCCCAGACGGCGAGCGCGAGCCGGGGCACCTGCTGGGCCCAGCGGGCCCGGGCCACGAGCCAGGGCACGGCGAAGCCGGTGAGGAGCACGAGCCCGAGTGGGACGAGGACGTGGTGGTTCACGCGCCGCCCCCGTCCCCGGGCCGGTCCCCGCGCGCCTGGTCCGCCCGCGCCGCGCGGAGGGCCGCGTCGAGGGCGGCCATGTCCTCGTCCGAGATGACCTCGACGAAGCGCAGGAGGGCGGCCGGGCGGTCCTGGCTGTCGCCGAGGGCGTCCCGCATCAGGCCCGCCGTGTACTCCTCGCGGCCGCGCACCGGCTCGTACAGCCAGGCCCGTCCGGACTTCTCGCGGCGGAGCCAGCCCTTGCGGTGCAGGATGTCGGCCACCGTCATCACCGTCGTGTAGGCGACCCGGCGGCCCCGATTGATGTCGTCGACGATCTCGCGGACCGTGGCGGGCCGCTCCCAGGCCCACAGCCGGTCCATGATCTCGGCCTCCAGCTCTCCCAGCCGGCGCACGTGCATCCCCTCCCCCGTAGGGCCTGTCATCGTACGGGCCGCTTCCCCCGCCGAGGTATACCCCCCAGGGGTACGATGGCAGGATGTCGACCCTCATGAAGAACCGCCCCTGCGCGAAGGTCTGCGACTCCGGTCCGCCCGGATCGGTGGAGCTGGTGCTCCTCCGCCAGCTGCTCGGCCTCTGTCTCCGGCTGAGTCTCACGCTGTCCGCCGACTGCCCTTCACGCAAGGGCGGTTGACACCTTTCGGTCCTGCTTCACCGGCCCCTCACGTCCGGATCAGCCGGGCGATGGCCTTCGACGCCTCACCCACCTTCACCTTCGCCTGGTCCCCGCCCTGGGCGATGGCCTCCGTGACGCAGCAGCTCAGGTGCTCGTCCAGGAGGGCCACCGCGCAGGACTGGAGGGCCGCGTTGATGGCGGAGACCTGGGTGAGGACGTCGATGCAGTAGACGTCCTCGTCGACCATCCGCTGCACCCCCCGCACCTGGCCCTCGATGCGCCTCAGGCGTCTGATGATGTCTTCCTTGTGCTGTCCGTAACCGGCCACGGCGGGCTCCTCGGGGATTGGCGCGGAAGGGGGTTCGTCAGCGGTCGGCGGCCTGGAAGCCCCGCAGGCGGAGGCTGTTGCCGACCACGAAGACCGAGGAGAAGGCCATGGCCGCGCCCGCGATCATCGGGTTGAGCAGTCCGGCCGCGGCGAGCGGCAGCGCGGCCACGTTGTAGGCGAAGGCCCAGAAGAGGTTCGACCGGATGGTGCCGAGCGTCCTGCGGGAGAGCCGGATCGCGTCGGCCGCGGCCCGCAGGTCCCCCCGGACGAGGGTCAGGTCGCCGGCCTCGATGGCGGCGTCCGTGCCGGTGCCCATCGCCAGGCCCAGGTCGGCCTGGGCGAGCGCGGCGGCGTCGTTCACGCCGTCGCCGACCATGGCGACCGAACGGCCCTCGTCCTGGAGGCGCTTGACCACGTCGACCTTGTCCTGCGGCATGACCTCCGCGATGACCTCGTCGATGCCGACCTCGGCGGCGACGGCCTCGGCGACCGCCCTGTTGTCACCGGTGAGCAGGATCGGGGTGAGGCCGAGGGCCCGCAGCCGCCCGATGGCCTCGGCGCTGGTCTCCTTGACGGCGTCGGCGACCTCCAGGACCGCGCGGGCCTCGCCGTCCCAGGCGACCGCGATGGCGGTCTTGCCGGTCTTCTCGGCGGCGTCCTTGGCGGCCTTGAGGGACGGGCTGAGCTCCATCGCCCACTCCTGGAGCAGCTTCTCGCGGCCGACGAGGACGGCGTGGCCGTCGACGACGCCCTGCACGCCGAGCCCGGGGATGTTGGCGAAGTCCTCCGGGGTGGGCAGGCTGCCGACGCGGGCGGCGGCGCCGGTGGCGACGGCCTGGGCGATCGGGTGCTCGGAGGAGTGCTCCAGGGCGCCGGCGAGGCGCAGGACGTCGGTCTCGTCCGTACCGGCGGCGGTGTGGACCGTGATGAGGGTCATCCGGCCGGTGGTGACGGTGCCGGTCTTGTCCAGGACGATCGTGTCGACCTTGCGGGTGGTCTCCAGGACCTCGGGCCCCTTGATCAGGATGCCGAGCTGGGCGCCGCGTCCGGTGCCGACCATGAGGGCGGTCGGGGTGGCCAGGCCGAGGGCGCAGGGGCAGGCGATGATCAGGACGGCGACGGCCGCGGTGAAGGCGGCGGTGAGTCCCTGGCCGGTGCCCAGCCAGAAGCCGAGGGTGCCGAGCGCGAGGGCGATGACGATCGGCACGAAGACGGCCGAGATCCTGTCGGCGAGGCGCTGGGCGGCGGCCTTGCCGTTCTGCGCGTCCTCGACGAGCTTCGCCATGCGGGCCAGCTGGGTGTCGGAGCCGACGCGGGTGGCCTCGACGACCAGGCGGCCGCCGGCGTTCAGGGTGGCGCCGGTGACGGAGTCGCCGGCGGAGACCTCGACGGGCACGGACTCGCCGGTCAGCATCGAGGCGTCGACGGCCGAGGAGCCCTCGACGACGGTGCCGTCGGTGGCGATCTTCTCGCCGGGACGGACCAGGAAGCGGTCCCCGACCTGGAGTTCGGCGGTCGGTACGGTGAGCTCGCGGCCGCCCTTGAGGACGGTCACCTCCTTCGCGCCCAGCTGCATGAGCGCCTTGAGCGCGGCGCCCGCCTTGCGCTTCGAGCGGGCCTCGAAGTAGCGGCCGGCCAGGATGAAGGCGGTGACGCCGGCCGCCGCCTCCAGGTAGATGTTCCCGGCGCCGTCGGTGCGGGCGATCGTGAACTCGAACGGGTGCGTCATGCCCGGCGTGCCGGCCGTGCCGAAGAACAGGGCCCACAGCGACCAGAGGAACGCGGCGATCGTGCCGACCGAGATCAGGGTGTCCATGGTGGCCGCGCCGTGCCGGGCGTTGGTCCAGGCGGCCTTGTGGAAGGGCCAGGCGGCGTAGACCACGACCGGGGCGGCGAGCGTGAGGCTCAGCCACTGCCAGTACTCGAACTGGAAGGCCGGGACCATCGCCATCAGGATCGTCGGCACCGCGAGGGCGACGGCGGTGATCAGGCGCTGCTTGAGCGGCCGGAGCTCGGCGTCGGCGATCTCCTCGTCGGTCGGGCCGCCGCCGCCCTCCTCGGTCTTCGGGGCAGCGGGCTCCTGGGCGGTGTAGCCGGTGGCCTCGACGGTGGCGATCAGGTCGGCGACGTCGATGTCGGCGTCGAAGGTGACCTTCGCCTTCTCGGTGGCGTAGTTGACGGTGGCCTCGACCCCGTCCATGCGGTTGAGCTTCTTCTCGATGCGGGCCGCGCACGAGGCGCAGGTCATGCCGCCGATGGCGAGCTCGACCTGGGCGGTGCCCGGAGTGGTCGTGGTCATTTCCTGCTCCTCGGTGTAGCGGGTTCGGGGGCCGGGGCCCGGGCTTGAGAGAGGTCGGGCCCCGGCGGCCGGGGTGGTGCGGGCGGTGTCCGCCTGCCGGGCGGACCGTCGGGTACCGGGACGGGGGACGCCGGTGGGGTCGGGTCGGCCCGGCGGCGGATCAGGCCCGGCCGGTCAGCTCGTAGCCCGCGTCGTCGACGGCCGCGGTGATCGCGGCGTCGTCGGGCGCGCCGCCGGTGGTCACGGTCACCAGGCCGCCGGTGACGTCGACGTCGACGGAGATGACCCCGTCGAGGGCGCCGACGGACTGGGTGATCGCGGTCCGGCAGTGGCCGCACGTCATGCCGGAGACGGCGTAGACGGTGACGGTGCTCTCGGCGACCGCGACGGCGGCGGTCTCCGGGGTGGTCGAGCAGCTGTTGTCGGGGGTGCAGCAGGAGCCCATGGCTTCCTCCTCGGTCGATTCCACTGGGAGATACCCTCGGGGGGTATCTGGTTGCGAGTCCATGTATACCCCCCGGTGGTATCCGGCGCAAGTGTCGATCCGACTTGACTTGATACCCCCCAGGGGTATGGTGAAGTGCATCGGACGCAGGAATGCCCACGCCACCCACGTACGGGAGAGCAGTCATGAACACCGGAGTGAAGATCACTGCCTTTGCCGCCGCGCTCGCCGCGACCTTCGGGACCGCGTACGGGGTCGGCAAGGGGGTCGGCCCCGTCGAGGAGCCGGCGAAGGCGGGCCACGGGGAGCACGCGGCGCAGGAGCCCCGGCAGGAGCCGGCCGACGGCCACGCCGGCCACGAGCAGGGCGCCGCCGCCCCCGCCTCGTCACTCCCCGGAGGCCTCCAGATCTCCCAGGACGGCTACACCCTCGCCCTGGAGACCCCCACCCCCGCCGTCGGCCGGAGCACCCTGAAGTTCTCCGTCAAGGACGCCTCCGGCAGGAAGGTCACCGCCTTCACCACCGAGCACGGCAAGGAACTGCACTTCATCGTCGCCTCGCGCGACCTCACCACCTTCCGTCACCTGCACCCCGTCAAGGCCGCCGACGGCACCTGGACGGTGGACGCCGACCTCCCGGCGGCCGGCGGCTACAAGGCCTTCGCCGACTTCAAGCCCGCGGTGAAGGGCGCGCGGGGCGTCACGCTCGGCGCCGACCTCTCCGTCCCCGGCGCGTACGCCCCGAAGCCGCTGCCCGCCGTCGCCCCGACGGCCACCGTCGACGGCTACCAGGTCCGCCTGGGCGGGGTCCTGGACCCGGGCAGGGCGGGCGAGCTCAAGCTCACCGTCACCAAGGCGGGGAAGCCCGTCACCGACCTGGAGCCGTACCTCGGCGCGTACGGGCACCTCGTCGCCCTGCGCGACGGCGACCTCGCCTACCTCCACGTCCACCCCAACGAGGGCGGCCCCGGCCCGGACGTCTCCTTCACGGCGACGGCCCCCAGCGCGGGCACGTACCGCCTCTTCCTCGACTTCCGGCACGGGGGCAAGGTCCGCACGGCCTCCTTCACCGTGACGGCCGGCGCGAAGGGGGCGGCGCCCGCTCCGACGGCGCCCGCACCGAAGGAGAGTGGGACGGGTGAGGCGGGGCACGATGCGGGAGGTCACACGCACGGCTAGTCTGGTCATTGGACTAGACCTGTAGTCGTCATTCATGGAGGAATGGGCGAGATGAGCAACCGTGCTGTCCTTGAGGTGATCGCCCTCGACGAGGAAGACGCGGTCGCAGCCCAGACCGGTGGAGCCGACCGGCTCGAACTCGTCACCGACATGGCGGCGGACGGACTCACCCCGTCCACGGCGTCCTTCGCCGCCATCCGGGCCGCCGTCGACATCCCGCTCCGCGTGATGCTCCGCCTCACCGACGGCTTCGCGGCCGGCGACGTCGACGCCCTCGTCGGCCGGGCGGAGGAACTCCGCTCGGCGGGCGCGACCGAGTTCGTCCTCGGCTTCCTCACCCCCGACGGCGAGCCCGACCTGGTCGCCGTCGAGCGCCTCGTCGCCGTCCTCGACGGCTGCCGCTGGACCTTCCACCGCGCGATCGACCGGGCCGCCGACCGCGACGGCCTCCGCAAGCGCCTCGCCGACCTGCCGGGCCTCGACACCTACCTCACGGCCGGCGCGGCCACCGGCGTCGACGACGGCCTGCCGACCCTCCGCGCCGAGGCCGCCCGCGCCGGCGAGCCGGGCTACGAGCCCCAGGTCCTCGTGGGCGGCGGCCTCCGCCTCGACCACCTCCCGACCCTCCGCGCCGCCGGCCTCACCGCCTTCCACATCGGCGGCGCGGCCCGCCCCCAGGGCTGGACGGCCCCGGTCTCGGCCCCCGCGGTCCGCACCTGGCGCGAGGCCCTCGACGGGTAGGCGCTCAACAGGCAGGCCCTGAGCGCGGGTCGCCGGGTCACGGGTCCGCCGCCCGGCGACCCGTTCCCCGCGCGTACCCGCCGCCCGGCGGCCCGTCCCGCCGTGCGAAAACGCCTCGCCCCGGTGGTGTCCGGATGGCTAGCCTCGCGCGCATGACCGCACCCGTCATCGGCGCCGCGCTCGTCGAGCGGCTGATCGCCGCCCAGTTTCCCGAGTGGGCGGGGCTTCCCGTCCGCGCGGTGCCTTCCGCCGGTACCGACAACGCGATGTTCCGGCTCGGCGACGAGCTCGCCGTCCGGCTGCCGAAGGCCGACTGGGCCGCCGGGCACGCCGAGAAGGAGCAGACGTGGCTGCCCCGCCTCGCGCCGCACCTGCCGCTGCCCGTGCCCGTGCCCGTCGCGCAGGGAGCGCCCGGCGAGGGGTACGACCGGTCCTGGTCCGTCCTCGCCTGGCTGGACGGGGCCGACGCCTACGAGGCGCCGATCGGCGATCTCGCCCACGCCGCCGTCGAGTTGGGCCGCTTCGGCCGCGCCCTGCGCGCCGTCGACGCGAGCGGCGGACCGGCCTCCTTCAGGGGCGGACCCGTCACCGACTGGGAGGAGGGCGCCATGACGCCCGCCGTCCGGGACCTCGGCGCGGACGGCACCCTCGACGCCGCGGCCGTCACCGAGGCCTGGGAGTCGGTGCTGCGCCTCCCGGCCTGGCGGGGCGGACCGGTCTGGCTGCACGGCGACCTGCTCCCCGGGAACCTCCTCACCCGCGACGGCCGCCTGTGCGCGGTCATCGACTTCGGCGGCCTCGGCGCGGGTGACCCGGCGGCCGACATGCTGGCCGCCTGGTCCCTGCTCACCCCCGACACCCGCCCCCTCTTCCGCGAGGCCGCCGAGGTCGACGACGCCACCTGGGCGCGCGGCCGCGGCTGGGCCCTGTGCTGGGGCGTCGTGACCGAGCACTACTACCGCGGCAAGAACCCGGTCCTCGCCGACGTCGCCCACCGCACGTGGACCCAGGCGCTCCCGGAGTTCAGCGCCTAGTGCGGTGAACCTTTCCGGTCACAGCACTAGGACGGGCCCTGGTCCGCCACCAGCTCCACCTCGAACCCGTCCTCGTCCTCCAGGTACGCCGCGTAGTGGCCGTCCCCGCCCGCGTACGGATGCCGGTCCGCGAACAGCAGCCGCCAGCCGTGCGCGGGTGCGTCGGCGGCGAGCCGGTCGACGGCGGACCGGTCGCCCGCGTGGAAGGCGAGGTGATTCAGGCCCGGACGGAGGCGGTCGTGGTGGTCCGACGTACGGGCCGGGGACTGCTCGACGACCAGGTAGCAGGAGCCGAGCGCCCAGCTGCGGCCGCCCTCCCAGGACTGGAAGGGCGTGTGGCCCAGCGCCCCGAGCAGCCAGCCGAGGCTCCGCTCGGCGCGCTCCAGGTCCGGCACCCACAGCTCGACGTGGTGGAGCGACCCGACGCGGCTCACAGCTCGCCCAACTGCGCCGGAACCGGGGCGGAGTGAACGACCGTCAGGCCCGACACCGCACGGGTCAGGGCCACGTACAGCCGGCGCAGGCCCGTCCGCTCGTCGGGTTCGCCGTCGACGACGGCCGCCGGCTCGTCCAGGACCACGTAGTCGTACTCCAGGCCCTTCGCGAGCGAGGCCGGGACCAGCGTCAGGCGTGACTCGGCGGTGGTCTCCTCGCCGGGCGAGAGGTACGCGAGGCCGGCCGCCGTCAGCGCCTGGGCGAGCGGCGCGATCCGCGCGTCGGCGGCGATCAGGCCGATGGAGCCCTCGTGGGCCAGTGCCTCGACGCAGGCGGCGACGACGTCCTGGTCGAGGTCGTCGCTCGGGCGGACCTCCAGGGAACCCGGGTTCTCCCGGACGGACTCCACCGCCGCGAGCCCCGGCGACATGTGCGGAAGGAGCCGGGAGGCGTACGCGATCACCTCACGCGGCACGCGGAAACCGGCGGTCAGCTCCTCCACCACCGCCTCCGGCTTGCCCAGGTGCCCGAGCGCCTGCGCCCAGCTCTCCGTCGCCCACGGCGTCGTGCCCTGCGCCAGGTCGCCCAGGACGGTCGCCGAGCCGGTCGTGCAGCGGCGGCCCACCGCCCGGTACTGCATGGGGGACAGGTCCTGGGCCTCGTCGAGGACCACGTGCCCGAGCGAGTGCGTCCGCTCGACCAGGTCCTTCACCTCGTCGATGAGGACGGCGTCCGCGGCCGACCACTTCGCCGTCCGCACGCTCCGCGCCGGCTTCGTCCACAGCAGCAGCTTCTGCTCGTCCTCCGTGAGCAGCCCCTCGGCGTGCTCGGCGAGGAACCCGGCGTCGCCGAGCAGCCGCAGCAGCAGCTTCGCGGGCTCGACGAGCGGCCAGCACTCCTTCACGACGGCCTTCACGGCCGCGTTCCGGGCGACGGCGTTCTGCACCCGGTCGTCGGGGGCCTCGCCGGCCTCCTCCATCCGGACCAGGACGGCGTGCGCGATGCGCTGCGGCAGGGCCTCGCGGGCGGCGCCGTACCGGATGTCGCGGTCGAGCAACTCTCGTACCATCTCCTCCAGTTCGTACGCGGGGACCCGCCAGCGGCGGGAACCGCGCACCACCATCAGGGGCTCCGTCGGCAGCGTCACGTGCGAGCGGACCGCGCGCCGCAGCACCTCCGCCATCCGCGCGTCGCCCTTCACGACGGCCGTGGCCGCCTCGTCCGTGCCCCGGACCTCGACGTGCGCGACGAGGTCGTCGACGGTCGCCTGCTGCACCTCCAGCTCGCCGAGCGCGGGCAGGACCTGCTCGATGTAGTGGAGGAAGGAGCGGTTCGGCCCGATGACCAGGGTGCCGGTGCGGGCGAGCCGCTCCCGGTGGGCGTAGAGGAGGTAGGCGACACGGTGCAGGCCGACGGCCGTCTTGCCGGTCCCCGGTCCTCCCTGCACGCAGACCGTCCCCGACAGGTCGGAGCGGACGATCCCGTCCTGCTCCGGCTGGATGGTGGCGACGATGTCCCGCATGGGGCCGACGCGCGGCCGCTCGATCTCCGCCTGGAGCAGCCGGCTGGTGTGCTCCAGCTCCTCGGGGTCGGAGAGGTGCTCGTCCTCGTACGCGGTGAGGTCACCGCCCGTGTACCCGAAGCGGCGGCGCAGGCCCACGTCCTGCGGGTCCTTCTTCGAGGCCTGGTAGTACGGCTGCGACACCGGGGCGCGCCAGTCGATGACCATCGGGTCGCCGTCGGCGTCGTGGACGTGCCGCCGTCCGATGTAGAAGCGCTGCCCCTCCTGCGTGGTGTGCAGGTAGTCGAGGCGTCCGAAGAAGAGCGGGGTGTCCGCGAGGTCGGCGAGCGCCTTGATCCGGTCCTCGATCTGGCGCCCGAGCACCAGGGAGTTGACCCAGTTCGCGGTGACGTCCTTGATGTCGAGCGCCTCGACGTCCTCGCGCATCGCGCGCAGGGCGGCGCGGGAGGAGGTCAGATGGGCGCGCTCGCGCGCGAGGAGGTCGGAAACGGACACGGTGAAGCCTCCGGGCAGGTGGATACGCGGACACGACGAGGTGGCCGCCGGTTTCCGACCGGACGGCGGCGCCCCACGAACGGAAGGCGGCGCTCCACGCACGGGAGGCGGCGCTCCACGGACGGGAAGCGGGGGAAGCCGGCAAGTGTAACTCCGGGCGGGCGGCACGGCGAACGGATATCCCCCCTAGGGGGCGGGATCCGACGTGAGACGGACCCCGGTTCCCACCCCAGGCCGATGTGTCCGCGATGTCCGGATTCCATCATGGAGACATGACCGCGACGACCTTCACCCTCGTGACCACCGCCCCCCGGCCCCGGACCCGCCACCTCGCCACCGCCGCCCGCGCGATACGCGCCTTCGGCGGCGCGGCGGCCGCGGTGGTCCTTCTGGGCGACCACGGCCCGGCCGAAGCGGGTGTCCGCGACCCGCGCCCGACGCGCCGGAGCCACTGAATCCGCTCCGGCGTGCAACTCTTCGCCACCCTCGACGGTCTCCTCATCGCATCGCTCTTCCCCGAAGCAGTGAGGAACACAGGAGATCATGAGGAAGTCCTCCTTCGGCCGTCTCGCGCGGCTCGCCGCCTGCGCCACCGCGGCCGGCCTGGTCACCGTCGGCGTGACCGCGGCGCCGGCCGCCGCGAACAGCGACCAGCTGTGGATCGTGTCTCCCTGGGAGCTCGCGCTGCCCAAGGGCATCGACGGCGGCGAGGCCCAGGCCGTCACCCTGGGCCTGGGGCTGTACCACGACAACGCCGACGTCCGCGTGACCGGCGGCGAGCTGACCGTCGACGTCTCCGGCCTGACCGGCGTCGCCGACGTCACCTGGCCGGACACCTGCGCCCCGTCCGGAGCCACCGCCGTCTGCTCGTTCCCCGAGGTGCCGCTGACCGGCGAAGCCCCCGTCGAGGTGACGCTGCGCGCCGCCGCCGGCACCGGGGCGGGCGTCACCGGCCAGATCACGTACCAGGGCACGGCCCACACCGACAGCGGCGCGATCACCGCGTCCGGGAGCTCCACCACCGTCCGCGTCGCGTCCGGCCCCGACCTCGTGGTCGCCCAGGCCGCGCCCGTGACCGGCGTCGCCCCCGGCAGCACCGTCCCCGTACCGGTCTCCGTGGTGAACAGGGGCAACGAGCCGGCGAACGGCGTCCAGGTCACCCTCTACGTCACCCGGGGCATCGACCTCGGGACGGTCGCCCCCCAGTGCACCGGCAAGCCGCTCGGCCAGGGCACGACCGAGCCGGTCACCAAGATCGACTGCGCCTTCGACGACGTCGTGGCCCCGGGCGGCTCCTTCGCGCTGCCGACGGCGCTGCAGGCGAGGACCGCCGCGTACGCGCTGTCCGAGCGCATCGACATCGGTGTGAACGCCCGCGGCGGCGCCGAGGACCTCGACCCGGGGAACAACGGCACGGTCGCCTCGATCGGCGTCACCAACACCGCCGACTTCGCCGTCCGCGGCGCGCGGCTCACCGCCGCCGCCGGTGAGACCGTCCGCGCGGACGTGACCTTCCGCAACCGGGGCCCGGCCTGGGTCGCCAACCTCGGCTCCGGCGACCCCGTCGGCTCCGTCGACGTCACGGTCCCGCGGGGCGCGACCGTCACCGCGGTGTCGGACGCCTGCGAGCCGCGCACCGCGGACGGCGGCTGGTGGGAGAGCGAGGTGCGCACCGGCGCGCCGCGCTACGTGTGCCAGCTGCCGATGTGGGTGGCCGAGAAGCAGAGCGTGACGTTCCCGTTCGATCTGCGCGTCGACACGGTCGTCACCGGCGCGAAGGGCGCGATCGTCCTCAAGCCGCCGTACGGCACGGGCTTCCCGTTCGACCCGAACACGAAGAACGACAAGGCGAAGCTGGTCCTGAACCCGGCCGCCTGACGGACGACGTGGAGGGCCTCCGCCGCGAGGCCCTCCACCCGCGATCAGCCCTGCGTCTCCTCGCGGCGCCCCAATGCGGCCTCGTCGAGTACGACGAGCAGCTTGCCGGTGGTACGCCGAGCCTCCAGATCACTGTGCGCCCGGGCGGCCTCGGACAGTGCGTAGCGGCCCGTCACGGTGACCTCAAGCGCCTTGGAGCGCACCCACTCGAACACATCGGCGGCCCGCCGGAGCAGTTCGGACCGGTCGGCGATGAAGTCCCCGAGGCTGGGCCGGATCAGGGTCAGCGAACCGCCCTGGGCGAGCCGCATCGGATCGAACGGCGGCACGGCACCGCTTGCCGCGCCGAAGAGCACGAGATGGCCGCGGGTCCGCAGGCTGGCGAGGCTCGCGTCGAAGGTGTGCGCGCCGACGCCGTCGAAGACGACCGGCAGTCCCCGACCGCCGTTGAGCCGCCTCACCTCGGCTGCGAGATCGTCGACCGCGGAGGAGAGGATCACCTCGGCGGCCCCGGCACGCTTCGCCAGCTCGGCCTTCGCCGTGGTCGACGTCGTGCCGATCACCCTGCCGCCGAGATGGGTGACGAGCTGGGTCAGAAGCAGCCCCATGCCACCGGCAGCCGCATGCACGAGCACCGTGTCGCCCCCCTGAACCGGGTAGGCGTCCTTGACGAGATAGTGCGCGGTCATGCCTTGGAGGAGCACGGCGGCGGCGGTCTCGAAGCCGATGTCGTCGGGCAGCGGCACCAGCCGGGAGGAGTCCACGACGGCCCGCTCGGCATACGTGCCGGGAATCTCCACCCAGCCGACCCGGTCCCCGACCGCGACGTCAGTGACGCCGGGGCCGACCTCGACGACCGTGCCGGCGCCCTCCGTGCCCGGGGTGAAGGGCAGCGGGAGGCTGTACCGGCCTTCGCGGTGGTAGACGTCGAGGAAGTTGACGCCGGATGCGGCGACCTCCACGACCGCCTCGCCCGGACCCGGCCGCGGCTGGTCCACCTGGGCCTCCCGCAGCACCTCGGGACCGCCCACTTCGTACACCTGAATCGCTCGCATGACCCCTCCAGTAACGGTTCGTCCCCCCAACCCCGTTGACGGCGATCCGATTCCCGGCAAGCAGACCAGCCGGGCCTAGGGCGCCAGCAGCTCGTCCGCGTCCATGATCCGGTAGGCGTAGCCCTGCTCCGCCAGGAACCGCTGCCGGTGGGCCGCGAAGTCCTGGTCGATCGTGTCCCGCGCGACCACCGAGTAGAAGTGCGCCTGGTGACCGTCCGCCTTCGGGCGCAGCACCCGGCCCAGGCGCTGGGCCTCCTCCTGGCGGGAGCCGAAGGTGCCGGAGACCTGGATCGCGACCGTCGCCTCCGGCAGGTCGATCGAGAAGTTCGCGACCTTCGACACCACGAGCACGTTGATCTCGCCGTTGCGGAACGCGTCGAAGAGCTTCTCGCGCTGCGCGTTCGACGTCTCGCCCTTGATGACCGGCGCGTCCAGGTGCTCGCCGAGCTCGTCCAGCTGGTCGATGTACTGCCCGATGACGAGGATCTGCTGCCCCTCGAACTTCTTGACCAGCGCCTCCGTCACCTTCCGCTTCGTCGCCGTCGTCGCGCAGAAGCGGTACTTCTCCTCCGCCTCGGCCGTCGCGTACGCGAGCCGCTCGGAGTCCGTGAGGTTGACCCGGACCTCGACGCAGTCGGCGGGCGCGATGTAGCCCTGCGCCTCGATCTCCTTCCACGGCGCGTCGAACCGCTTCGGCCCGATCAGCGAGAACACGTCGGACTCCCGCCCGTCCTCCCGCACGAGCGTGGCGGTGAGACCGAGGCGCCGACGGGCCTGGAGGTCGGCCGTGAACTTGAAGACCGGCGCCGGCAGCAGGTGCACCTCGTCGTAGACGATGAGGCCCCAGTCGCGGGAGTCGAAGAGCTCCAGGTGCGGGTAGATGCCCTTCCGCTTGGTCGTGAGGACCTGGTACGTGGCGATGGTGACCGGTCGGATCTCCTTCCGCGTCCCGCTGTACTCGCCGATCTCGTCCTCGGTCAGCGAGGTCCGCTTCACCAGCTCGTGCTTCCACTGCCGCGCGGACACCGTGTTCGTGACGAGGATCAGCGTCGTCGCCTTCGCCTGGGCCATCGCCCCGGCCCCCACCAGCGTCTTCCCCGCGCCGCAGGGCAGCACGACGACACCGGACCCGCCGTGCCAGAAGCCGTCGACGGCCTGCTTCTGGTACGGCCGCAGCGCCCAGCCGTCCTCGGCCAGGTCGATCCGGTGCGCCTCGCCGTCCACGTACCCGGCGAGGTCCTCGGCCGGCCAGCCCAGCTTCAGCAGCGTCTGCTTGATCTGCCCCCGCTCGGAGGGGTGCACGGCGACGGTGTCCGGGTCGATCCGCTCGCCGACCAGCGGCTGCACCTTCTTCGACCGCAGGATCTCCTCCAGCACGGGCCGGTCCGTGCTGGTCAGCACGAGCCCGTGCGTGGGGTGCTTGGAGAGCGTGAGCCGTCCGTACCGGGCCATGGTCTCGGCGATGTCGACGAGCAGCGCGTGCGGCACGGGATACCGCGAGTACTCGACGAGCGCGTCGACGACCTGCTCGGCGTCGTGTCCCGCGGCCCGCGCGTTCCACAGCCCCAGCGGCGTCACCCGGTACGTGTGGATGTGCTCCGGCGCCCGCTCCAGCTCCGCGAACGGAGCGATGGCCCGCCGGCAGGCCTCGGCGAGCTCGTGGTCGACCTCCAGGAGCAGCGTCTTGTCGCTCTGGACGATGAGTGGCCCATTCACGTGCGATCGGTCCTTCCCGGGCCGCTCGGGTGACGGCCAATCCTCCAGTCTGCCTGATGCGGGGGTGCGGTGGGCGGGGTGACGGTCCTAGGGGGTGTTTCGGAAGTCCCGCACAGCACCCGCGCAGGACTTTCGAAACACCCCCTAGACCTGGTCGTCGGCCAGTTCCGCCACGCCCGTGATGCGGTGCAGGGGGTACGTGCGGACCTCGTCGGCCGTGTGGTCGTAGCCCGTCACGAAGCCGCCCTCGACGCGGACCGGGGCGATCACCCGCTGACTCGCCGCGCCGTCCGCGTTGACGTAGCCGATCCAGACCGCCGAGCCGGTCATCGCCGCGGCCTGGACGGTCGCCAGGGTCTCGGCGGCCGAGGTGCGCGGCAGACCGCCGGCCGCCACCGGCGCCACCGGCTCCTTGCGGACCGCCGTCGCCGCCCGGTCGCCCGCCCGGATCGCCTTCACGGCCGCGCCGAGCAGGGTCGCGTCGGGGGCCGGCGGGCCGTCGGGGACGGGCACCGGGGCCGTACGGGCCGGGGTGCGGTACGCGTCGGCGCGGGTGATCAGGACGTCGCCCTCGGCGGACTCGGCGGCCGGGGCGTACCCCATCGCCCGCAGTCCTTCCAGCAGCGTCGCCGGGTCCGCCTGCGCCGCGAGGACCGTCGGCGCGAGCCTCCGCAGGCCCAGCGCGGCGGACCGCCGGTCGGCCAGGATCTCGCCGAGGACGGTGTCGTCGTCGCAGCGCACGTACGCGGACGCCGCCCCGATCCGCAGGTGGCCGTGCTTCCGCGCCACGTCGTCGATCAGGTACGCGAGCGGCTGCGGCACGGGAGTGCGGGAGTGCGCGGTCAGGAAGTCGTGCAGGTCGGACGCGGACCGCCCGGAGTCCAGCGCGCGCCGCACCGAACCGGGCGTGAACCGGTAGACCGTCGCGCCACCCTTCGATTCCACGTCCGCGAGGACCGCCAGCGCGTCCGCGAGCGGCCGCCGCAGCGGCCCCGGCGCGACGGCGGTCAGGTCCGCCTGGAGCAGCACGTGGTCGACGGCCTCGGGCAGCAGTGGCGCGAGCAGGGTCGCGGCCCGTCCGGCGGCGACCGACAGTTCGACCCGGCCCCCGTGATCGGCGGGGGTCGCGGCCTCCGCGAGCGGCAGGTTGAGCAGTGCCCTGGCCGGGCCGGCGAGCGCGCCCCGGCCCGTGAGCCCGAGCAGCTCGGCCTCGGCGAGCGTCCAGCGGGCGAGCCGGGAGCGCAGGTCGGAGTGCACGTCGGGGGCGCCGGCTGCGGTCTCCTCGGACCCGGCCGCGCCGCGCACGACGGCGCCGTAGCCGCCGCCCGCCGCCGGGCCGTGGCCGGTTCCGGCCGCCGCGCCCGTACCGCCCGCCGGGCCGTAGCCGCTGCCGGCCGCCGGGCCCGCGCCCGTACCGGCCGCGGCGCGCTGCGGGGCCGTCTGTGCCGTGCCCCGCGGCGGCCGCTCCCACCGCAGCCGCGCGAACAGCGTCTCCGGGTCCGCCGCCGCGCCCGGCGGGAGCGTCGCCAGGAGTTCGAGCACCCGGTGCCGGACCTCGGGGGCCGGCGCGCGGTCCAGGTCCGGGCCGAGCGCGGCCAGCGTGCGGCCCTTCGCGTCCGCGCCGCCCACCAGTCCCGGCGTCCGCGTCGACATCAGCCAGGGCGACACCAGCCGGGCCCAGCGCTCGGCGGCCGGCAGGTCGAGCCAGTCGTCGTACGCGGGCGTCGGCGCGTACCGCTCGTCCGCCTCGCCGTCCGAGGCGAGCAGCCCCGCCCCGAAGCACAGCTCCAGCCAGAACGCGGCGAGCTGCTCCGTCACGTCCAGGGCCGCCGCCGTCCGCTTGAGGTCCCGCACGGACATCCCGCCCGCCCGCAGGACCTGCGGGCCGCCCTGGTCCCAGGACTTCAGCAGCTCCTCGACCGTCGCGAGCGTCGCGTACGCCTGCCCGGCCGCCGCGCTGTCCACCACCTGGGGACGGTAGTCGCGCGCCGTCCCCACCACCGGCGCCACCGGCTCCGGCGCCCGGTGCGCCCGACCGCCCCGCAGGTGCAGCGCCACCTCGCGCGGCAGCACCATCGTCCGCGCCGACACCGGCAGCAGCAGGCCCCGGTCGCGCAGCCAGCGCACGGGCGGCGCCGGGTTCGCCGTCACCTCGCCGTACGGCGGACCCCACACCAGCCGGTCCAGGACCGACAGCGCCTCCGGGGACGCCTCGTCGAGGAGCGCGCCCATCCGCGCCCGGTCGGTGAACAGCCCGGTCAGCGCGGCCACCGCCGACACCGGATCGTGCGTCGCCGTCAGCCCCGCCGTCGCGATGATCTCCTGCACCCGGCCCGGCGACATCCCCGCCGTCGCCTCCGCGACCGTCGGCCCGAGCCCGGTCGGCGAGGGGTGCTGCGCCGAGGGCGCGAGCAGCTCCCGCGCGGTCCGCACCAGCCGCAGCCGGTCGTCCTCGCCCCACAGCAGGGCCTGCTCGCGCAGCAGCGCCACCGCGCCCGGCAGCGCCGCCTCGATCTCCGGATCGCCCTCGTCGCCCGTGAGTAGCCCGAGGAGGAAGGAGTACGGGGCGGGGTCCGGGGCCACGGCGAGCGCTTCGGCCGTCTGGAGGGCGAACCGGTCGAGACGCTCCAGGGCCCGCACCACCGAACCCCGCGTGCCGGCGCGGGTCGCCAGCTGCGTCAGGTCGTTCGGCACGGGGCCCAGCAGGTCCGGCCGGGCGCGCAGCAGCGCGGCGAGCCCCTCGTCGCCCCGCGCGCGGAGCGCTTCCGCGAGCGTGCGGGGCGCCGCCCCGGCGCCAGTTGCTTCGGGCACGTGCGCCTCCCGGTCGAGCTCACCGATCCCCATCCGCACCACGTTAGCCGCTGTCCAGGCGCTAACGTCGGGCCGTACCGGGCGAACCGGCCGTGGAGGGGCACCGTGGAGATCGAGAGCGACCAGTTGGTCGACGCCTATCTGAGCCGGGTCGGCGACCTGGCTCAGCAGCGGCAGCTGCCGGCGAGCGAGCGGCTGCAGCTGGTGTCGGGGCTGCGGGACGAGATCGACCGCCGGCGCGCCACGCACGGCGAGGAGAGCCCGGAGGCCGTACGCGGCATCCTCGGCGCCCTCGGGACCCCGGACGAGGTCGTGGACGACGTCGTGGACCGGGTGGACCCGCCGGGCGCGTCGGCGCCCGCCCCGATCCCCGCGCAGGGCGGCGGCGCCGACCGCGCGGTGGCGGACTGGTGGCGGACCGACGCCGACGACCCCACCGACGACGACGGGTTCCTCGGCTTCGTCGGCGGCATCGAGCGGCCCGACCTCTTCGCCCCGCCGCCCGCCCCGGAGGAGGAGGAGGAGGACGCGGCCGAGGAGCCGCCGCGCGGGAAGGCCCGCCGTCTGGCCCGCGTCCTGCTCCGCCGCAAGGCCCCGGCGGTGGCGGAGACCACCGAGGAGACCGAGCCGGCGGCGCCGGCCCGGGCCCGCCTCGCGAACCCCTTCGTGCTGCTCGCCGCGCTGCTCCTGCTCGGCGGCGCCGTCCTCGGCTCCCTGGTCGCCCTCGCGGCCGGCTGGCTCCTCGCGTACGGCTCCCGCCGGCTGACCCCGGGCGAGATCAAGGGCGCCGTCCTGGTGATCCCCGGCCTCAGCGCCGCGGCCGGGATCGTCTGGTTGTGGGGACGGGTGGAGGGCCGCTGGGGCGAGGCGGTGGCGCCGGGGGGCGAGGCGATGGGGGCGGCGGTCTCCGAGACGTGGCCGTGGACCCTGCGGGGCGCGGCGATCGCCTCGGCCCTGTTCCTGCTCTGGCGCTCCCGCCGCCGCTGAGCACCCCCCCCGGAGCGGCCCGGACTCAGTCCAGGACCGGGGCGTCCGCGTGCCACGGCGCGCTCGGGACCACCAGGGGTGAGCCCGTCACCGGGTCGGGGATCACGACCGACGTGAGCCCGAAGACGTCCCGTACGAGCTCCGACGTGACGATCTCCGACGGAGCCCCCTCCGCGACCACCCGCCCCGCCTTCATGGCGACGAGGTGGTCGGCGTACCGGGCGGCCTGGTTCAGGTCGTGGAGGACGAGGACGACGGTCCGGCCGCGCAGCCGGTTGAGGCGGCGGACCAGGTCGAGGACCTCCACCTGGTGGGAGATGTCCAGGTAGGTGGTGGGCTCGTCGAGGAGGAGCAGGTCCGTCTCCTGGGCGAGGGCCATCGCGATCCAGACCCGCTGCCGCTGACCGCCGGAGAGCGCGTCGACGGACCGGTCGGCGAGCGCGGCCACGTCGGTGCGTTCCATGGCGTCGGCGACGGCCCGCTCGTCCTCCTCGGACCACTGCTTCCACCAGGCCTGGTGCGGCTGCCGGCCCCGGGAGACGAGGTCGGCGACGGTGATGGCCTCGGGGGCGACGGGTGTCTGCGGCAGCAGGCCGACGGAGCGGGCGATCCGCTTGGTCGGCAGCTTCGCGAGGGATTCCCCGTCGAGGAGGACGGCGCCGCCGGCGGGCTTGAGGAGCCGGCCGAGGGCCCTCAGGGTGGTGGACTTGCCGCAGGCGTTGGGGCCGACGATCACGGTGACCTTGCCGTCGGGGACGGCGAGGTCGAGGTCCTCGACGACGGTGCGGTCCTCGTAGGCGAGGGTCAGCCCGCGGGCCTGCAGTCTGCTCACGACGTTCCTCCAACGGCTCGGCTCCGGACGATGAGCCAGATCAGGTACGGGGCGCCGACGGCGGCCGTGAGGACTCCCACCGGCAGTTCGACGGGGGAGAACAGGCGCCGGCCGAGGAGGTCGGCGGCGACGACGACGACCGCGCCGGTGAGCGCGGAGCAGAGCAGCGGGATCTGCGCGGTCCGGGTCATGCGGCGGGCGATCTGCGGGGCGAGGAGGGCGACGAAGTCGACCGGCCCGGCGACGCCGGTGGCCACGGAGGCGAGGACGACGCCGACGGCGACGAGCCCGAGACGGACCCCGCCGAGCCGTACGCCGAGCGCGGTCGCCGTGTCGTCGTCGAGGGACACGGTCCGCTGGGCGCGGGCCGCCCACAGCACGGCGGGCAGGAGGAGGAGCAGGGTCCAGCGGATCGGCGCGGACTCGTCCCAGCCGCGTCCGTTGAGGGAACCGGTCATCCAGATCTGGGCCTGCTGGGCGACGAGGTAGTCGCCCTTCGTCATGAAGAGCGTGATGAGGGACCGCAGCGCGATCGCGATGCCGATGCCGATGAGCACGAAGCGGGTCGCGTGCAGCCCGCCGCGCCAGGCGAAGGCGTAGACGAGGGCGGCGGCGAGGATGCCGCCGGCGATGGAGACGTACGGCAAGACGGTGTACGAGGTGAGGCCGAAGGTCATCGCGGCGACGGTGACGGCCCCGGCGCCCTGGCTGATGCCGATGATGTCGGGGCTGGCGAGCGGGTTGCGCGCGACGGTCTGGATGAGGCCGCCCGCGATGCCGAAGGCGGCGCCGACGGCGAGGGCGACGACGAGCCGGGGCTCGCGCAGCTCCTCGACGACGAACGCGGACGGCGAGGGCTCGCCGAGGAGGATCCGTACGACCTCGCCCGGGGCGACGGACTTCTCGCCGACGCAGAGGTACGCGACGCAGGCCGCGGCCAGGAGCAGCAGCAGGCCCGTCGCGACGAGGGCCGAGCGCCGGTGGACCAGGAAGGATCCCCGTCCGGCGCGCAGGAGCCCGTAGCCGGCGGGGCGGACGTCGAGGGAGGTCACGCCGGCACCGCCTTGCGCCGGACGAGCGTGACCAGGAACGGCACGCCGAGCAGGGCGGTCAGCACCCCGGCCGGGATCTCGCCCGGCGGGAACACGATCCGTCCGAGGACGTCGGCGACGAGCAGCATCACGGGCCCGATGACCGCGGCCATCGGCAGCACCCAGCGGTGGTCGGAGCCGACGACGGCGCGGGCGATGTGCGGGACGGCGAGGCCGACGAAGGCGACGGGCCCGGCGGCGGCGACGGCGGCGCCGGTGAGGACGGTCGCGCCGAGCCCGCCCACGATCCGTACGGTCGCGACCCGCTGTCCGAGGCCCGTGGCGACGTCCTCGCCGAGCGCGAGCGCGTCGAGCCCGCGGGCCACGGACAGCACGAGGACGGCGCCGATCAGCAGGAAGGGCCAGATCTGTCCGACGATCTCGGTGTCGCGGCCGTCGAGGGAGCCGATCTGCCAGAACCGGAACTCGTCGAGCGCGGAGGCCCTGGTCGTGAGGACGCCGGTGGTGACCGAGAGCAGCAGCGCGTTGATCGCGGCCCCGCCGAGCGCCAGCTTCACGGGCGTGGCGCCGCCGCGTCCCGCGGCGGCGATCGCGTAGACGGCGACCGAGGCGAGGGCGGCGCCGGCGAAGGCGAACCACACGTACCCGCTCAGCTCGTGCACGCCGAGGAAGGCGATGGCGAGGACGACGGCGACGGACGAGCCCTGGCTGATGCCGAGGATGCCGGGGTCGGCGATCGGATTGCGGGTGATGCCCTGGAGGGCGGTGCCGGCGAGCGCGAGGGCGGCGCCGACCATCAGCCCGATGAGGGTCCGGGGGACGCGGAGCTGCCGGACGACCTCGGCGTCGTCGCCCGTCGCCCCGTGCAGGAGGGCGTCGAGGACGGTGGAGGGCGCGATGGGGCGGGCGCCCACGGC
The DNA here is from genome assembly GCF_040303145.1 of Streptomyces sp. NPDC096079. NCBI lineage: Bacteria > Bacillati > Actinomycetota > Actinomycetes > Kitasatosporales > Streptomycetaceae > Streptomyces > Streptomyces sp. NPDC096079. The sequence continues at coordinate 793,632 of NZ_JBEOST010000001.1, read as the reverse complement.
GAGGCTGAGCAGGACGGCGACGAGCAGGGCGACGAGGGCCGCCGAGGTCGCGAGGACCCGTCTGGTACGGAAAGCGGCTGGCATCGGGACCCATCGGGGGAGAGCGGGTTTGGTGAGGCTTACCTGAGTGTAGCCAGCATCCATGTGCGAACACCGGGCCGGAGGTCCCGCGACAATGGGTCCCATGACGACCACGCCCGCGACCGCGCCCACCGTCGGCTTCGACCTCGATCTGACCCTGCTCGACACCCGCCCGGGCATCAGGGCGACATGGGTCGCCTTCTCCGCCGAGGTCGGCGTCCCGGTCGACGCCGACCTCGTCGTGAGCCGCCTCGGGCCGCCGCTGGAGCACGAGATCGCGCAGTGGTTCCCGGCGGAGCACGTCACGGAGATGACCGCCCGCTACCGGGCGCTCTACCCGGCGTACGCGATCGAGCCCACCGTCCCGATGCCGGGCGCCCGGGACGCCATCGAGGCCGTCCACGAGGCGGGCGGCCGCACGATCGTCGTCAGCGCGAAGAACGGCCCGCACGTCGAGCTGCACCTGGCCCACCTCGGCATCGAGCCGTACGCGGTCGCGGGCGGCCTGTGGGCCGAGGGCAAGGCGGAGGCCCTGCGCGCGCACGGCGCCGGGGTGTACGTCGGGGACCACGTGGGCGACGTCAGGGGCGCCGCCGCCGCGGGCGCCTACTCGGTGGCCGTCGCGACCGGCCCCTGCCCCGCCGAGGAGCTGCGGGAGGCAGGCGCGGACGTGGTCCTGCCGGACCTGACGGACTTCCGCGCCTGGTGGGAGGGGTACCTGGCCTGAGCCTCAGGCCGTCTGGCCGGAACGGGCCTGTCGCCGCTGGGCCGCGACCGAGCGCAGCAGCCCGGCGCCGGCCAGGAGGAACCCGACCCCCATCAGCATCGAGACGAGGTACGCCACGGTGGGGAACGGGTCCGTCCCGAGGAACAGCGGGGCCACGGTGACCAGCGTCGCGACCGCGCCGACCGCGAACACGATCACACCGGCCTTGACGAGTCCGTCACCCGGGGCACTGTCGTCCACCGGCACGGCGGGGGTTTCACTACGCATCCGGCCAGGGTAGTTCCCAGGCCGGAGGAACACATCGGCGACGTCTTGTCACCGGCCTCCTGAGCATTAGCCTGGTGCCGGCGGGTCGGTCGACGACCCGCCGTTTGCCATCCCCATCGACGAGGACGAGGACGAGGACAGACGTGCCTACCGGCAAGGTCAAATGGTTCAACAGCGAGAAGGGCTTCGGCTTTCTCTCCCGCGACGACGGCGGCGACGTCTTCGTGCACTCGTCGGTGCTCCCCGCCGGGGTCGACGCGTTGAAGCCCGGTCAGCGGGTGGAGTTCGGCGTCGTCGCCGGCCAGCGCGGTGACCAGGCGCTGTCCGTCACGATCCTCGACCCGACCCCGTCCGTCGCCGCGGCGCAGCGCCGTAAGCCCGACGAACTGGCGTCCATCGTGCAGGACCTGACGACGCTCCTGGAGAACATCACGCCCATGCTGGAGCGCGGCCGCTACCCGGAGAAGGCCGCCGGCAAGAAGATCGCCGGCCTGCTGCGCGCGGTCGCCGACCAGCTGGACGTGTAGCGCCCGTCAGGGGAACCGCAGCGCGTCCGGGCCGAGGGGCGGTACGAGTCCCTCGGCCGCGGCGCGCGTGAGCAGCCCGCGGACCGCCGCGTAGCCGTGCTCGCCGAGGTCGGCCGTGAACTCGTTCACGTAGAGACCGATGTGCTGGTCGGCGACCTTCGGGTCCATCTCCTGGGCGTGCTCCAGGACGTACGGGCGGGAGGCCGCCGGATCGTCCCAGGCCATCCGCACCGACGCGCGGGCGGACGCGGCGAGCCGTTCGAGAGTCTCGGCGCCCAGCGAGCGGCGGGCGACGATCGCCCCGAGCGGGATCGGGAGGCCGGTCGTGGACTCCCAGTGCTCGCCCATGTCGGCGAGGCAGTGCAGCCCGTAGTTGCCGTAGGTGAAGCGGGCCTCGTGGATGACGAGCCCCGCGTCGACCTTCCCGTCCCGCACGGCGGGCATGATCTCGTGGAACGGCATCACGACGACGTCCCCGACGCCGCCGGGCACCGTCTCCGCCGCCCACAGCCGGAACAGCAGGTACGCCGTCGAGCGCTCGCTCGGCACCGCGACCGTCTTCCCGGCGAGGTCGGCTCCCGTCCCCGCGTCGCGGGTCAGGACGAGGGGCCCGCAGCCGCGGCCCAGGGCGCCGCCGCAGGGCAGCAGCGCGTACTCGTCGAGGATCCACGGCAGCACCGCGTACGACACCTTCAGGACGTCGTGGGTGTCGGTGCCGCTCTCCGCCCAGCCGTTGGTGACGTCGATGTCGGCGAACGTCACGTCGAGCCGGGGCGCGCCCGGGACCCGGCCGTGCGCCCAGGCGTCGAAGACGAAGGTGTCGTTCGGGCAGGGCGAGTAGGCGATCTTCAGCTTGGTCACGACGGCTCCCATGCCTCTCACGATTCCACGAAGACGGTGCTGCCGAGCAGCTCGAAGGTGTGCCGGAGGGCGCCGAGGGCCTCGCCGATGCGCCAGGCGGCGCGGTCGCGGGGACCGACGGCGTTCGACACGGCCCGGATCTCCACGACGGGCACGCCGTGTGCGACGGCGGCCTCGGCGACGCCGAAGCCCTCCATCGCCTCGGCGGCGGCCGTCGGGTGCCGCTCCACCAGCTCGGCGGCGCGCCGGGCGGTACCGGTGACGGTGGAGACGGTGAGAACGGGCGCGAGGACGCATCCCGGGGCGAGCGCGGCGGTGATCCCGGCCGTCACGGACTCGGGCACGGCGTGCGCGGACCGGCCGAAGCCGAGGTCCTCGACGGGCAGGTACCCGTCCGGGGTCTCGGCGCCGAGGTCGGCGGCGACGATCGCCGAGGACACGACGACGGAGCCGACCGGCGCGGCCGGCTGGAACCCGCCCGCGATCCCCGCGGACACGACGAGGCCGTACGGGTCCCCGGTCAGGGCCCCGTGCGTGAGCGCCGTCCCCGTCGCGGCGGCGACGGCGGCCGGGCCGACCCCGCCGACGAGGACGTCGACGCGGTCCCGGTGGCGGCGCAGCGTGCATCCCCCCGGCAGCGGAAGCCGCCCGGGGTCGCCGGGGCCGAGGCCGGCGGAGACGGAGTCCGCCTCAGCCGCCACGGCCGTCACGATCAGGATCCGGTGGACCACCGGCGGATCAGGAGTCCTTCTTCAGCTGGAAGTGCCAGATGCCGGTCAGCTTCTTGCCGGTGTTCTCGACGATGGTCACCTGGGTCTTGTCGGTGGCCTCGCCGGTCTGGGTGGAGAAGAAGGCGCTGGCCGGAATGGTCCGGTACGTCTTCTTGTACGGCTCGGGCTCGGCCTGCTGGCCGCCGAGGAAGATCGTCCAGCCGTTGTCCGCGATCTCCGGGTCGACGCCGAAGCGGATCTTGTCGTCCGCGGAGACCGTGATGGTCTTCTCGGCCTTCTTGTTGAGGCACTGCTGGATCTGCGACTCCTTGATGGCGTCGCCGTCGTTGTAGCAGGCGGCCTCGGAGTGCACCGATTCGGTCCCGACCGTCAGGGTCGCGAGCGGAGTCGGCTTGTCGCAGGCGGAGAGTACGAGGAGCCCGGCGGAGACGGCCCCGAGGGCGACGGCGGCCCGGCGGCGCGAGCCGGAGAAGAACGCAACGGTCATGAGCCGAAGGCTATCGGGCCGCCGCGCCCGCGCCACGCGGGGGTACGGCGTGCCGCCACCGCGTACCGCTTCGTACGGGGAGTTCCTACGCCACCTTCGTCTTCGGCCGGCCGCCCTTCGCGCCCGGCCGGCGGGCCGCCGCCACCAGACCGCGGACCGCCAGGATCCAGCCCAGGGCCAGGATCCCGGCGGCGACGGCCATGCCGAGAGTGCCGTTCAGCGGCAGCGCGATGCCGATCCCGCCGCCCACCACCCACGCCATCTGCAGCGCCGTCTCCGAGCGCGCGAACGCCGAGGTCCGCACCAGCTCCGGCACGTCCCGCTGGATCAGCGCGTCCAGGGACAGCTTCGACAGGGCCTGCGTGATCCCCGCGACCGCACCGAGGACGGCCACCATCAGGCCGCCGAAGAAGACCGCCGTGCAGATCGCCGTGCCGAGCACCACGCTCAGCATCGTGGCGATGATCACCTCGGGCGGATGGCCCCGGTCCCGGAGCAGCGAGGCGGCCGCCGTGCCGCACGCGTTCCCCACGCCCGCCGCGACGCCCACGATCCCCAGCGAGACGGCGGCGCTCTGCCCCGAGAGCGGATGCTCGCGCAGCAGGAACGCCAGGAAGAAGATCAGGAAACCGGACAGCATGCGCTGCGCCGCGTTCGCCTCCAGGCCGTGCAGCACCGACGGGCCCACCGTCCGCAGGCTCGGCTTCTTCTCGCCGTGCGTCAGCAGATGCGCCCGCCGCTCGCCCTTCGCCGAATCCACCTTGTGCGGCATCCGCAGCGCCCAGAACGTGCCCAGCAGGAACAGCGCGCACGCCCCGTACAGCGGCCAGCCCGGCCCGATCATCTGGAGCCCCGCCCCGATCGGCGCCGCGATGCCCGTGGCGAGCAGCCCCGCCAGGGTCACCCGCGAGTTCGCCTTCACGAGCGAGAAGTTCGGTGGGAGCAGCCGGGGCACCACGGCGCTGCGGACCACCCCGTACGCCTTCGAGGCCACGAGGACGCCGAGCGCCGCCGGATACAGCTCCAGACCTCCCGTCGCCACGGCGCTCGACATCATCACCGCGAGGACGGCACGGGTCAGCATCGCGCCCGCCATCGCCGCGCGCCGCCCGTGCGGGATCCGGTCCAGGAGCGGACCGATCACGGGGGCGAGGAGGGTGAAGGGCGCCATGGTGACGGCCAGGTACAGCGCGACCCGGCCGCGGGCCTCGTCGGTCGGCACGGAGAAGAACACGGTGGAGGCGAGGGCGACGGTGATCATGACGTCCCCGGCGCCGTTCACGGCGTGCAGCTCGATCAGCTTCCCGAGGCCCGACTCGCCCGCGCCGTGCGCGTGCGTGGCCTTCCGGATGCCCCTCGCCGTCCCGGTGAACGGCAGGTGCAGGGCTCGCCCGACCCTCCGGCCCGCTCGGCGGAGCGGCCCGGCGGGATCATGCGATCGTACGGGGGACCGTGCGGCTGCCACTCCGTCATAGTGCCCCACGGGCGCGCCCGACGAACCGGTGGCACGACGAGGGAGAGGCTTCCGGCCGTCCGCGATCCGGGCCACTTGGGGCGGGCAGGTGGGCGGAGGCCCGCGAACGGGGTAGCGTGCGTAGCGCGTCACCGGCGGAATCTCTCGGCCGCGCGCCTCTTCGGCATCCCGCAGAATGGATGGCGTTAGGTGTGCCCGAGACGCGCGAGACAAGTCGGGTGCGGACGTCGATGCGGCCCTCAGGTCCGCTCCGCCCGCCGCCCGTGGCTTCGCTCCCGCCCCTCGGCCGGCGCACCCGTGAGACGGCGTAGGAGAGAAGCGAGACCTGTGAGTGCTGCGACGACGCGAAGCGGTACCCCGCGTACCCCGCGAGCCACGCGTATCCCCGACCGCCTGTGCGCGGAGGCCGTAGACCTCGCGCGGGAGGCCGCCGAGGAGGCGGCCGCGCCAGGGATCGTCGGCGCGCACGTCGAGGTCGTCGCGGAGGGCGACCGCGTCGTCACGCACTACTTCGAGTCCAAGGAGCCGGGCTACCGCGGCTGGCGCTGGGCGGTGACCGTCACCAGGGCCTCCCGCGCCAAGAACGTCACGCTTGACGAAACCGTCCTGCTGCCCGGCACCGACGCCCTCCTCGCCCCCGAGTGGGTGCCGTGGAGCGAGCGGCTGCGCCCCGGCGACATGGGGCCCGGCGACCTCCTCCCCACCGAGCAGGACGACCTGCGCCTGGAGCCCGGCTACTCGGGCGAGGACACGCCGCCGCCGAACTCCGCGGTCTCCGAGGAGATGTCGGAGCACCTCGACGAGGAGGACGCCGAGCTGACCTCGCGCACCCCGTCCCGGGGCGCGATCGCCGCGGTCGCGGAGGAACTCGGCATGCGCCGGGCCCGGGTCCTCTCCCGGTACGGCCTGCACGTGGCCGCCGACCGCTGGGACGAGGCGTTCGGCGCGAAGACCCCGATGGCGCAGGCCGCGCCCGCCTCGTGCGAGTCCTGCGCGTTCCTGGTGCCGCTCGCCGGGTCCCTCAGGCAGGCCTTCGGCATCTGCGCGAACGAGTTCTCCCCGGCGGACGGCCGGGTCGTGTCCCTCGCCTACGGCTGCGGCGGGCACTCCGAGGCCGCGGTCATGCCGAAGCCGCCGCGGCCGGCGCCGCCGGTGCTCGACTCCATGGCGGCGGACGCGTTCCCGCTCCGCCCGGCGAAGGACTCCGGCTCCACGACGGAACCGGACGCGGCATCGGAAGACCTGGGCCACTCGTAACGACCCCGGCGGGCCGCGCCCTGCCGCCCGGCACGCCCGACCCGTGCGGGTCCCGCGCCTTCGCGTGCGGGTGCGCCCGGCCCGTGCGGGTTCCGCGCCTTCGCGTGCGGGTGCGCCCGGCCCGTGCGGGTCCCGCGCCTACGCGTGCGGTGCGCCCGGCCCGTGCGGGTCCCGCGCCTACGCGTGCGGTGCGCCCGGCCCGTGCGGGTCCCGCGCCTACGCGTGCGGGTGCGCCCGGCCCGTGCGGGTCCCGCGCCTTCGCGTGCGGCGCGCCCCGCCCGTGCGGACCCGCGCCCTGGCGGACGGTGCGCCCCGCGCCCGTGTGTGCCCGCGCCCGGGCGGGGCGGTGTCCACGCCCGTGTGGGCAGGTGTCCCGCAGGGCGGGACGGGTGGGCACACGGGACGGCGCCCTTCGCGGCGCCTCCGCGTTCCGCGCCTTGACCCGCACCACAGGCGACGGTGCACACGGGTGCGGGTCCGGGCTCGGCAGCCTCTGGCGCCGGCAAGGGCGCCGTCCGTTGTGCCCACCCGTTCCGCCCCGGCGGAACGCATGCCCACAACGGGCGGGGCGCCGGCCCGCAACGGGCGGGGCGCGGGCCCGCAACAGGCGTGGCGACCGCCCGCCCCGTCGCCGTGGCGGCCGTCCCGCCGAACGACCCCGCGCGCCCCCGCCCCCACCGCGCCCCCGCGTCCCGCACCCCGTCCCGCGCGGTACCTTCGGGCCCCGGCTTCTTCCCGCCCCGCAGACTGGAGTCAGACGTGAGCGTCAGCGTCCGGACGTCGACCGACGGAACCGATCCCTTCGGCACCGCACGGCTGCGGCGGGGTGTGCTCGACGCCTGGGGCGCGAGCCCGGCCCGGTTCCGCGAGGACGCCAACGCCGAGGAGGACCTGGCCCTCGGCGGCTACCGGGACCGTCTCGTCGTCGAACTGGCCCAGAACGCCGCAGACGCCGCCCACCGCGCCGGCGTCACCGGCCGTCTCAGGCTGACCCTGCACCCCGCGGACCACGAGGGCCCCGCGGTGCTCGCCGCCGCGAACACGGGCGCCCCGCTGGACGCCGCGGGCGCCGAGTCGCTGTCCACCCTCCGGGCGTCCGCGAAGCGCGAGCAGACGCACGGCGCCGTCGGGCGCTTCGGCGTCGGTTTCGCCGCCGTCCTGGCGGTGACCGACGAGCCCGCCGTGCTCGGCCGGCACGGCGGCGTCCGCTGGTCCCTGGCGGAGGCGCGCGAGCTGGCCGCCGAGTCCGCCCGGTACAGCCCGGGCCTCGGGGACGAGCTGCGCCGCCGCGACGGCCACGTACCGCTGCTGCGTCTCCCGCTGCCCGCCGAGGGCACGGCGCCGGACGGCTACGACACGGTCGTCGTCCTGCCGCTGCGGGACGCGGCGGCGGAGGACCTGGCGGAGCGGCTGCTGACGTCCGTCGACGACGCTCTGCTCCTCACTCTTCCGGGTCTCGCGGAGATCGTCGTGGAGACGGCGGAGGGGGTGCGGACCCTGGCCCGCTCCGAGGAGGACGGCTACGTCCGGATCGACGACTCGGCGACGGGCACCCACCGCTGGCGGACCGTCAGCCACTCGGGTCCCCTGGACCCCGGCCTCCTCAAGGACCGTCCGGTGGAGGAGCGCCTGCGCCCGCACTGGTCGGTGACCTGGGCCGTGCCCGTGGACGGGGAGGGGGCCCCGCGCTACCCCCGTACGACCCCCGTCGTGCACGCGCCGACCCCCACCGACGAGCCGCTCGGCATCCCCGCGCTGCTGATCGCTTCGCTTCCGCTGGACACGGCCCGGCGGCACCCGGCGCCCGGCCCGCTCACCGACTTCCTGGTGCAGCGGGCGGCCGACGCGTACGCCGAACTCCTCGCGGACTGGCAGCCGGTGACGACCGCGACCCTGGACCTGGTTCCCGGCCCGCTGGGCAAGGGCCATGTCGACGGGGCGCTGCGCGAGGCGATCCTGGACCGGCTGCCGAGGGTCGCGTTCCTGGCGCCGGCCGCGCCCACCGAGGAGCTGCCCGCGCTCCGCCCGATCGAGGCGGAGGTCGCGGAGGGCGCGGGCGCGGAGACCGTGGAGGTCCTCGCTGAGGTGTTCCCGACGCTCCTCCCCGCGGGTCTGGAGCGCCGGCCCGAGCTGCGGACGCTCGGCGTGGGCCGGGTCCCGCTGACGGAGGCGATCGACCGTCTGGCGGGCGTGGACCGGGCGCCGACGTGGTGGTGGCGGCTGTACGACTCCCTCGCCGGGGTGGACCCGGACCGGCTGACGGGGCTCCCGGTGCCGCTCGCGGAGACCGCGGAGGGCGCCAGGATCCGTACGACGATCGGCCCCCGTCAGGTCCTCCTGCCGCAGGACCGCACGCCCGCCGAGCTGACCCGGCTCGGTCTGAAGGTGGCGCACCCGGAGGCGGCGCACCCGCTCCTGGAGAAGCTGGGCGCCCTGCCGGCGACGCCGCGCGCGGTCCTGACGACCCCGCAGGTGCGGGCGGCGGTGGCGGGCTCCCTGGACGCGGGGGAGATCTGGGACGAGGACGCGGACGCCCTGGACGCGGACGAGCTGGTCGAGACCGTCCTCGCCCTCGTACGGGACGCGGACCTCGGCCCGGGCGACGAGCCGTGGCTGGGCGCGCTGGCGCTGCCGGACGAGGACGGCGAGCTGTCCCCGGCGGGCGAGCTGGTGCTGCCCGGTTCGGCCTTCGCGTCGGTGATGCGCGAGGACGAACTGGCCTTCGTCGACGGCGAGCTGGCGGCCCGCTGGGGCGAGCAGCCGCTCGCCGCGTGCGGGGTCCTGGCGAACTTCGCCCTGGTCCGCGCGACGGACCTGGTCCTCGACCCGGACGAGGTGGAGCCCCGTGAGGGCGACTACCCGGAGCCGGACGACGCGGGTCTCCTCGACGCGGTCGACGTGTGGTGCGAGGACGTCCTCGACCGGCTCCCGATGACGCCGGTTCCGCCGGTGGCGACGGAGATCGTGGCCGTGCGGGACCTGGACCTGGTCGACGACGACGCCTGGCCGCAGGCCCTCGCGCTGCTCGCGCGGCCGCCGCTGCGGGACGCCCTGACCCAGCCCGTGCGGATCCTGCTCCCGGACGGGAGGACGGAGACCGTCCGCTCGTACACGGCCTGGTGGCTGCGGGACCACCCCGTGCTGGACGGCCGCCGCCCGGCGGGCCTGCGGGCGGCGGGCTCGGACCCGCTGCTCTCCGGCCTGTACGACTCCGCCGACGCGACCGGCTTCGAGGACGAGCAGGTCCTGCGGGCCCTGGGCGTCCGCACCTCGGTCGCGGCCCTCCTCGACGAACCGGGCGGCGCGGCGGAGCTGCTGGCCCGCCTGGCGGACCCGGCGCGGGAGGTCACGGCGCCGCAGCTGCACGCCCTGTACACGGCCCTGGCGGACCTGGACCCCGATCAGGTGACGCTCCCGGACGACCTGCGCGCGGTCGTGGACGGCACCCTGGTCGTGGTGGAGGCCTCGGAGGCCGTGGTCGCGGACGCTCCTGACCTCCTGCCGCTGGTCGGCGACCTGCCGCTGCTGCCGGTGTCGCCGTCGCGCGCGGCCGATCTGGCGGACCTCTTCCAGGTGCGCCGGCTGAGCGAGACCGTGGAGGCGGAGGTGACGACGGTCGGCGAGGAGCACGAGGTCCCGCCGTCGGTCCACGCCCTCCTGGGCCCCTCGACCCCGGCCTCGTACATCGAGCACGAGGAGCTCCACGCGGGCGGCACCGAACTCGACTGGCGGCAGACGCCCGACGGCGTGCTCCACGCGGCCACCCTGGAGGGTGTGGCGGCGGGCCTGGCCTGGGCGGCCGGCCAGTGGCCCCGCCGCTTCGAGGTGGCGGCCCTCCTGGAGGACCCGTCGAGGACGGCGGAGCTGGCGCGGGACCGCTGGTTCGACTAGGGGGTGTTTCGAAAGTCCCGCACAGCACCCGCGGCGCCCGGCACGCCCCCTCGCCGCACCGGCCAAAGACCCAAGTAGCTCCGCTACGAGGGCCTTCGGCCGGCACGCCGAGGGCACGCACCGGACACCGCGGGCACCGCACAGGACTTTCGAAACACCCCCTAGGGCAACCCTCAGGGGCCGTCGGCGGTCAAGCATGCGTGACTCGACGATTCCCGGGACGAGAGACGCCCGCATCCGCCCGCCCGCGCCGACGCCCGGCGCGGGCCGGTCTCCTCGCGGCCTGTACGGGCCTCGCCGTCCTCGCGGGCCTGGCCCTGGCCCAGCCGGCCGCGGCCGGGACCGTGCCGGCGCCGCCGCGGGCGGACTTCTACCGTGACGGCAGCCACAGCGACCTCTATTACCGCTCGTACGGCGGCTCGCTCGAACTGAGGACGGGGCTCGGGACCACCGGTCACTTCGACGTCGCGGTCGACGAGGCCTACAAGAACATCGCGATCAAGGACTACATCGCGGTCGGCGGCATCGAGAGCTTGACCGAGGTCCTCCATCTCACCGCCGACGGCGAGTTGAAGCCGCTGTACGTCTTCTACGACAGCAGCTGGTTCAACGTGTTCGGGCCCAGGAGCACGGACCGCAGCTGGCGGAAGTACAACAAGGTGCTGTCGCCCGGCGACCTGAACGACGACGGGAAGGCCGACGTCCTGGCGCGGACGCCGGACGGGGACGTGTACCTGCACCTCGCCGGCGACCTCGCGTCCGCGACCCGGGTGGCCTCCGGCTGGCAGGCGTACGACCAGGTGGTCGGCGCCTCCGACGCGAACGGCGACGGGGTCGGCGACGTGTACACCCGGACGCCGAAGGGCGAGCTGTTCTTCCACGCCGGCACCGGTGACCCGGCCCGGATGTTCGCCGAGCCGGTGAGGGTCGGCACCGGCTGGGGCGTCTACAACCAGGTGGCCGGCGGCGACGACATGGACGGCGACGGGGTGAGCGACCTCGTCGCCAGGACGGTCGAGGGCCGGCTGTACCTCTACAGCGGCGACGGCCGCGGCGGGCTCGGCGCCCGCACGCTCCGCCCCGGCGGCACCAGTTGGAAGGACGCGGAGGTCTTCGCGGGCGCGGGCGGCGTCCCCGCCTTCGGGAAGAACGGGATCCAGGCGCTCGGCACCGACGGAAAGCTGTACGAGTACCGCACGCTCGGCGACGGCACGCTCTCCGCCCGGAAGCTCGCCCGCACCCCGGCCCGCTGCGGGACGGGGCCGGCCGTCCGGGGCCTCGCCGTCGACCTCGCCCTGGACGGCCGCCCGGACCTCCTGACGGTCTGCGGCGGGAAGCTGAGCGCGAGCGCGACCGACCGGACCGGCATCGGCGCGGGCTGGGACGCCTACGACCGGATCCTGGGCCCCGGTGACCTCACCGGGGACGGGGTGGGCGACCTCCTCGCCCGGGACCGGTCCGGGACGCTCTACGTCTACCGGACCGACCCCGGTCTGGCGACGCCGGCGGGGACCGCCTTCGACGCCCGCGTCAAGGTCGGCACCGGCTGGCAGGCGTACGACCGGATCCTCGGCGCGGGCGACTACACCGGCGACGGCCGCGCGGACATCGTCGCCCGCACCCCGGCGGGCGAGCTGTACCTGTACGCCGGGACGGGCCGGGGCGCCGCTCCCTTCGCCGCGCGCGTGCGGATCGGCACGGGCTGGCAGGCGTACGGCAAGCTGGCGGCGGCCGCGGACCTCGACGGGGACGGCAGGGGCGACCTCCTGGCCGTCGACCGGGCGGGCGTGCTCTACCGCTATTCGTCCACCGGCACGGGCGCCTTCAAGCCGCGCGTCGCCATCGGCGCGGGCTGGAACGTCTACCGCGACCTGTTCTGACCGGGCCCGCGGGCGGACCGCATCCGGCGCGGCCGGATGCGGTCCGTAGACTCCGCGCAGATTCTCATGCGATCCGGCCAGGGGGCCGGATCCTGTCCTCGGGGGGACCCTTGCGCCTGCGCGCACGCACTCGTACCGGTCTGGCCGCCGCCGTGGTGAAGGCCGCGGCCGACCACGTCGACGTGAGGTGACGGCGGTGGAACTCACCCAGATACGCCTGCTGGTGTCCGACTTCCCCGCCGTCTACCGCTTCTACCGGGACGTGCTGGGCTTCGCGCCGCAGTTCGAGGCCGAGTGCGGCCCGTACGCCAAGCTCAGCCCCCGCACCGGGCACGCGGCGGTCGCGCTGCAGGACCGGGCGCAGATGGCCGGCCTGCTGGAGCGCTTGGGCGCGGAGCCGGAGGGACACCGCGCGCTGGTGGTGCTGCGGGTGGACGACCTGGACGCCGCACACGCGGAGCTCGCCTCGAAGGGGGCGGAGTTCCTCCGGGCCCCGGCCCCGATGGGCGACCGGATGCGGGTCGCCCACCTGGAGGACCCGGAAGGGAACCTGATCGAACTCCAGGAGTGGACGGCCCCGCGCGAGCAGCCCGGCGCCGGCCCGGCGTAGGAGGGGCGGGCGGTTCCCTACGCGGGGAACCGGCGGTCCACCCACCGCCACGTGACCTCCAGGAGCGCCGCTCCCGCCGCCGCGATGGCGACCGCCGTCCAGGGCATCGTCACGCCCACCAGCTTCAGGGCGAAGAAGTCCTGGAGCCAGGGGACGGCGAGGACCAGGAGGAAGGCGGCGGCCATCGCGGCGACCAGGGTGACGCGCCACCAGGTGTAGGGGCGGGCGATGATCGCGAGGACCCACAGGGAGACCAGGAAGAGCGTGAGGGTCGCCGCGCTGGTCTCGGCGGCCAGGGCGTCCTCGCCGCTGTAGTGGTGGCGGGCGAGGAGGTACGTGGTGAAGGTGGCCGCGCCCGCGATGACGCCGCCGGGGATCGCGTACCGCATGACCCGCCGGACGAAGTTCGGCTTCGCGCGTTCCTTGTTGGGGGCGAGGGCGAGGAAGAAGGCCGGGACGCCGATCGTGAGGGTGGACAGCAGCGTCAGGTGGCGGGGGAGGAAGGGGTACTCCACCTGGGAGCAGACCACCAGGACCGCCAGGAGGACCGAGTAGACCGTCTTCGTGAGGAAGAGGGTGGCCACCCGGGTGATGTTGCCGATGACCCTCCGGCCTTCCGCCACCACCGACGGGAGCGTGGCGAAGCTGTTGTTCAGGAGCACGATCTGGGCCACGGCCCTCGTCGCCTCCGAGCCCGAGCCCATGGAGACGCCGATGTCCGCGTCCTTCAGGGCCAGGACGTCGTTGACGCCGTCGCCCGTCATGGCGACCGTGTGGCCGCGGGACTGGAGCGCCGCGACCATGTCCCGTTTCTGCTGCGGGGTGACCCGGCCGAAGACCGCGTTCTCGTCGAGGACCTTCGCCATGGCCTCCCGTTCGCCGGGGAGCCGGCGGGCGTCCACGGTGTTCTCCGCGCCCGGCATGTCCAGTTTCCCGGCCACCGCTCCCACCGAGACCGCGTTGTCGCCCGAGATGACCTTCGTGGCGACGTTCTGGTCGGCGAAGTAGGCGAGGGTGTCGGCCGCGTCGGGGCGCAGGCGCTGTTCGAGGACGACGAGCGCGGTGGGGCGGGTGTGGGCGCTGATGTCGGGGGAGTCGAGTTCCCGGGTCGTACGGGCGAGGAGGAGGACCCTGAGGCCCTGTTCGTTGAGGTGGTCGATCTCGGGAAGGGTCGGGTCCTCGGCCTTCAGGAGGACGTCCGGGGCGCCCAGGAGCCAGGTCGAGTTCTCGCCGTCGCCCTCGCTGAACGACGCTCCGCTGTACTTGCGGGCGGAGGAGAACGGCAGGCTCTCCGTGCAGCGCCACTCCACCGTGTCGGGGTAGGCGTCGATGATCGCCTGGAGGGAGGCGTTCGGGCGGGGGTCGGACTCGCCGAAGGCGCCGAGCACCTTCCGTACGTACGTCTCGTCCGAGCCGTTCAGTGCGCGCAGCTCCGTGACGTCCATGCCTCCCTCCGTCAGCGTGCCCGTCTTGTCGAGGCAGACCACGTCGACCCGGGCGAGGCCCTCGATCGCGGGGAGTTCCTGCACGAGGCACTGCTTGCGCCCGAGGCGGATCACGCCGATCGCGAAGGCGACGGAGGTGAGGAGGACGAGGCCCTCGGGGATCATCGGGACGATGCCGCCGACGGTGCGGGCGATCGCGTTCTTGAAGTCGTCGTCCTTGACGACGAGCTGGCTGATGACGAGGCCGATCGCGGTCGGGATCATCATCCACGTCACGTACTTGAGGATCGTGGAGATGCCGGTGCGCAGCTCCGAGTGGACGAGGGTGAAGCGGGACGCCTCCTCGGCGAGCTGGGCGGCGTACGCCTCGCGGCCGACCTTGGTGGCGGTGAAGGCGCCGCCGCCGGCGACGACGAAGGAGCCGGACATCATGCGGTCGCCGGGTTTCTTGACCACCGGGTCGGCCTCGCCGGTGAGGAGCGACTCGTCGATCTCCAGGCTGTCGGCCTCCGCGACCTCGCCGTCCACGACGACCTTGTCGCCGGGTCCGAGTTCGATGAGGTCGCCGAGGACGATCTCGGAGGTGGAGATCTCGGCGGCCTTGCCGTCGCGCCGGACGGTGGGTTTCGCCTCGCCGATGACGGCGAGCCCGTCGAGGGTCTTCTTGGCGCGGAGTTCCTGGACGATGCCGATGCCGGTGTTGGCGACGATCACGAAGCCGAAGAGGCTGTCCTGGATCGGGGCGACGAAGAGCATGATCACCCACAGGACGCCGATGATCGCGTTGAAGCGGGTGAAGACGTTCGCGCGGACGATGTCCGTGGTCGAGCGGGAGCTTCGGACGGGTACGTCGTTGATCTCGCCGCGCGCGACGCGTTCGGCGACCTCGGCGGAGGTGAGTCCGGCGGGGCGGTGCACGACGGGCGGCCCGCTGGTTCCCGTCCCGCCGCCGTCCGTGTCGATCTTCGCCCGCTGAGTCATGTTTCCGACGGTACGGCCGGATTCGGTCGTTCACCTGCCGAGAAGGGCGAAGATCAGACCGGGGGAGGAGGGGAATCGTCCCCTGGTCCCACACGGCCCGCGGGGTCTCGGGGGCTACGGCGGGGGGCTACGGTGCCGGACGCTACTCCGGGCCCTGGCCCGGCCCGGCAGCCTCGGCCGCCTGTGCCGCCGCGTGCCGCTTGATCGCCGCGTCCCGCTTCCGTACGTACCAGATGCCGATCAGGCCGAGGCCCGCTCCGGCCAGGCAGGTCCACACCCACCAGGTGAGGTCCCGGTCGTCGAACCAGCCGTAGAAGGGGACCTGGACGAGGAAGAGGACGAACCAGAGGATCGTTCCGCCGGTGATGGTGGCGACGACCGGCCCTTCGAGGGGCTCGGGTGCCTCGTGCTTCGGTGTCCACTTCGCCATGGGGCTCAGTCTAGGTGGCGCGTTTCGGGGTCTACGCGCGGAGATGGACTCCCTCTCGTTCATGTGTTCATACTGAAACGGTTTGCCTCTGGCGGGTTCCCTTCGTATGAACCGCCAAAAAGGACTTCTCTGAACCTCCGAAGAGGAACCCCCATGAGTACGACGGCCCCCGCCAAGGCCATGCCCCCGGAGACCCCTGGTCACCCCGTCTCCGGCCTCGACCGCTTCTTCAAGATCTCCGAGCGCGGTTCGACCGTGGCACGCGAGGTCCGGGGCGGCTTCGCCACGTTCTTCGCGATGGCCTACATCATCGTGCTGAACCCGATCATCCTCGGCAGCGCCAAGGACATGTACGGGCACCAGCTCGACAGCGGCCAGCTCGTCACCGCCACCGTCCTCACGGCGGCGTTCACGACCCTCCTCATGGGCGTCATCGGCAACGTCCCGATCGCCCTCGCCGCCGGCCTCGGCGTCAACACGGTCGTCGCGCTCCAGCTCGCGCCGAAGATGTCCTGGCCTGACGCCATGGGCATGGTCGTCCTCGCCGGCGTCGTCGTGATGCTGCTCGTCGCCAGCGGTCTGCGCGAGCGCGTCATGAACGCCGTCCCGGTCGGCCTGCGCAAGGGCATCGCGATCGGCATCGGCCTCTTCATCATGCTGATCGGCCTCGTCGACTCGGGCTTCGTCTCCCGCATCCCCGACGCCGCGCACACCACCGTCCCGCTCCAGCTCGGCGGCTCGGGCCACCTCACCGGCTGGCCGGTCCTCGTCTTCATCCTGGGCACCCTGCTCACCCTCGCCCTGATCATCCGCAAGGTGCCGGGCGCGATCCTGATCTCGATCGTCGTCATGACGATCGTGGCCATGGTGATCAACGCGGTCGCGACCGTCCCGTCCTGGGGCCTCACGACCCCGGAGTGGCCCGGCAACCCGGTCGCCTCGCCCGACTTCGGCCTCGTCGGCCAGGTCAGCCTCTTCGGCGGCTTCGACAAGGTCGGCATGCTGACCGGCGTCCTGTTCGTCTTCACCGTGCTGCTGTCCTGCTTCTTCGACGCGATGGGCACGATCCTCGGCGTCGGCGACGAGGCCAAGCTGATCGACAAGGACGGCAACTTCCCCGGCATCAACAAGGTCCTCCTCGTCGACGGCCTCGCCGTCGCCTCGGGCGGCGCGACCTCCTCCTCCGCCACCACCTGCTTCGTGGAGTCCACGGCCGGTGTCGGCGAGGGCGCGCGCACGGGTCTCGCCTCGGTCGTGACCGGCGGTCTGTTCTCGGTGGCGCTGTTCCTCACGCCGCTCGCGACCATGGTGCCCTCGCAGGCGGCGACTCCTGCGCTGCTCGCGGTGGGCTTCCTGATCCTGGCCGGGTCGATCAAGGAGATCGACTGGAGCGACTACACCATCGCGGTGCCGGCGTTCCTGGCCATGCTGATGATGCCGTTCACGTACTCGATCACGAACGGCATCGGCATCGGCTTCATCGCCTTCAGCGTGCTGCGCCTCGCGGCCGGCCGGGGCCGTGAGGTCCCGGTGGCCATGTACGTCGTGTCGGCGGTCTTCGTCTTCTACTACGCGATGCCGGCGCTCGGCCTCACGTGATCACCGCCGGGTTCGGCCGCGGCGGGACCGCAGGCTGAACCGTAGAACTTCTCCGTCTCGTCGACCGCGGTCTTGAACCGCTCGTCGAAATCCTCGCGAATGAGCGTCCGGGCCACGTAGTCCTGGACGCTCATTCCCCTTTTCGCGGCGTGACTCCTGAGCCGGTCGAGCAGCTCACCGTCGATGCGCAGGCTGAGCACTGTCGATCCCATGCCGTTCAGGGTCGGGGCAGCTGGGGCTCCTTCGCGTCACTTTCCGGATCCGACTCACTCGTTTGGGTGATACATGGATGCCGAAGCGTGATCCGGCGTGTGCCGTGCTGCCGCCCGGGGTGCGGGTTGTGCATGTGATGCGTGCGACGTCCGCCCGTTCCTGTTGGTATTTAGACAGGGTAATGAGTTAGGCTAAAGAACATGCCAGATCTGTCCCACGGCACCGCCGACGACGTCGCGGCCGTGAACGCGCTCCGCTCCTCCGTCATGCGACTGGGCCGACGCCTCAAGCACCAGCGCGTCGACGAGTCGCTGAGCCCGACCGAGATGTCGGTGCTCGGCACCCTGTCGCTCTGCGGCTCCGCCACCCCCGGTGAGCTGGCGCGCAAGGAGCACGTCCAGCCGCCGTCGATGACCCGCATCGTCGCGCTGCTCGAAGCCAAGGGACTGGTCCGGCTGGAGCCGCACCCCGACGACCGCCGGCAGAAGGTGGTCAGCCAGACCGAGCAGGCGGAAGCCATGCTCGAGGAATCCCGCCGCAAGCGGAACGCCTGGCTGGCCTCCCTCGCCGAAGGTCTTGACGAGGACGAATGGGCGAAGCTGCGCGCGGCCGCCCCTGTCCTGGAGAAGCTCGCCCACCTCTGAACCGATGCGCCAAGGAGGCGACGCACTTTGAGTACGGGACCCGGAGCAGACTCCGCACCCGTCCATCAACCCACCCTCAAGACCCGTGGGCGGGGGGAAACCTTCTCCTCGCTCAGAATCCGGAACTACCGGCTGTTCTTCACCGGAGCGATCGTCTCCAACACCGGTACGTGGATGGCCCGGATCACCCAGGACTGGCTGGTCCTGAGCCTCACCGGCTCCGCCGCCGCCGTCGGCATCACGACGGCCCTGCAGTTCCTGCCGATGCTGCTCTTCGGGCTGTACGGCGGTGTCATCGCCGACCGCTACCCGAAGCGGCGCCTGCTCCTCGTCAGCCAGGCGGCCCTCGGCCTGTGCGGGCTCGCGCTCGCCGCCCTCACCCTGTCCGGATCCATCCAGGTCTGGCACGTCTACCTGATCGCCTTCCTCCTCGGCATGGTGACGGTCGTCGACAACCCCGCCCGGCAGACCTTCGTCTCCGAGATGGTCGGCCCCGAACAGCTCCGCAACGCCGTCTCCCTGAACTCCGCGAACTTCCAGTCCGCGCGCCTCATCGGACCGGCCGTCGCGGGTGTCCTCATCGCCGGGGTCGGCAGCGGATGGGCCTTCCTCCTCAACGGGCTCTTCTTCCTCGGGCCCATCGTCGGCCTGCTGCTCATGCGGCCCGCCGAGTTCCACCCGGTGGAGCGCGTCCCGCGCGGCAAGGGCCAGCTGCGGGAAGGACTGCGGTACGTGGCGGGCCGACCCGACCTGATCTGGCCGATCGTCCTCGTCGGCTTCATCGGGACCTTCGGGTTCAACTTCCCGATCTGGCTCACCGCCTTCTCCGGCGACGTCTTCCACGTCGGTGCCGGCGCGTACGGCTTCCTCAACACCCTCATGGCGGCCGGCTCCCTCGTGGGCGCGCTCGCCGCGGCCCGCCGCGGCTCCACCCGGCTGCGGATGCTGGTGATCGCCGCGGCCGTCTTCGGCGTCCTGGAGATCGCGGCGGCCCTGTCGCCGGCGTTCTGGCTGTTCGCGCTGCTGCTCGTGCCGATCGGCATGATCGGCCTCACGGTGAACATCACCGCGAACTCGGCCGTCCAGATGGCCACCGACCCCGCGATGCGGGGGCGGGTGATGAGCCTCTACATGATGGTCTTCGCCGGCGGAACGCCGATCGGCGCCCCGCTCCTCGGCTGGGTGACCGACACGTACGGCGCGCGCGTCGGCTTCGCCACGGGCGGCGTCATCTCGCTGGCCGCGGCGGTCGTCGTGGGCCTGGTCCTGGCCCGGGTCGGCGGCCTGAAGGTCGCGATGGGATGGCACGACGGGCACCCGCGGGTGCGCTTCGTGGCGCGGGAGCGCCTGGCCACCGCGGCGTAGCCCTCGGGCGGGCGGCGGACCGGTACCGGGGCCCTCATGCAAGGGCCCCGGCGCGGGTCGCACCGAGGCCCTCCCGGACCGGGTCCTCCCGGGCCGGGTCCTCCTGGACCGGGTCCTCCCGGCGCGGGTCCTCCCGGGCCGGGGCCTCCGGTGCGGGCCTCCCGGTGCGGTCCGGTGGGTGTCGTTCCCGCCCCGGTCGCTGCATCAGACGCGTCGTTCCAGGACCTGGCCCGGCCAGTCGCCGACCTGGAACGGCTCCGTGCGGGTGAAGCCCTGGCCCTCGTAGTAGGCGATCAGGCGGCCCTCGCTGCCCGCGAAGCAGTCCACGCGGAGGAGCGAGACCCCCTGGCGCCTCGTCTCCGCCTCCGCGTGGGCCAGGAGCGCCGCCCCCACCCCGTGGCCGTGGAACCGGGCGTCCGTCGCCAGGAGCCGGACGTACACCTCCGGCTCGTCCGCCGGGGCGATGTACTGGCCGGGGTGCGGCGTCAGCGTCATCGTGCCCGCCGGGACGCCGTCGATCTCGACGATCCACGGGTCGCCTTCGGACATCGTCCGCTCGACCTGCTCCACCGCCTTCGGCCGCCCGGAGAACGAATCCGTCCCCCACTGTGCGGTGATCCCCTTGCCGTTGAGCCAGACCACGGCGCTGTCGAGTATCGCGAGTATCGCGGGGAGGTCCTCCGCCCCGCCCTTCCGGATCTTCATGCCGGAGAGGCTAGCGGCTGCCAGACTTTCCCCATGAGGCTCTTCGCCGCCGTCGTGCCGCCGCCCGAGCGCCTCGACGAGCTCGGACGCGTCGTCGACCGGCTGCACGGGCTGCCCGGTGCGGACGGGCTCCGCTGGACCTCCCGGCCCGGGTGGCACCTGACGCTCGCCTTCATGGGGGAGGTCGACGAGGAGCTGCTGCCCGAGCTGCGGGTGCGGCTCGGGCGGGCCGCGCACCGGACGCCGGCCTTCTCGTTGCGGCTGCACGGCGGCGGGCACTTCGGGCGGCAGACGCTGTGGGCCGGGGTCGCCGGGGATCTGGACACGCTGCGGCTCCTCGCCGAGCGGTCCGACGCCGCCGCCCGCCGGGCCGGGGTCGCGATGGACGAGCACCGTCGCTACCAGGCGCACCTGACCGTCGGCCGGGCGCGGGGGGCGGGGGTGGCGCTCGGTTCCTATGTCGACGAGCTGGGTGGTTTCGAGGGCACGCGCTGGCCCGTGACCGAGCTGGCGCTCGTCCGGTCGAACCTGCCGGGCGGTGGGGTGCCGGGCGCGCAGCCCCGGTACGAGACGGTGGGTGCCTGGCCCCTTGAGGGGCGGGAGGGGCGCTCGGGTTAACCTCGTGAGGTGGACCCGAAGACCCGTAACCGGATCATGGCCGGCGTGCTCGTACTGATGTTCGCGATCATCGCGGTGGCGTCGTTGGCCGGCCAGTAGCACCCCCAGCCCCTCTCAGGGGAACTCCCTTGCTTCGAGTGCGCTCGAAGCAGTTGGCTTGAGCGCCATGGAGTACACGCAGCTCGGACGCACCGGACTCAAGGTCAGCCGACTCGTCCTCGGGACGATGAACTTCGGACCGCAGACGGACGAAGCCACCAGCCACGCCATCATGGACACCGCCCTCGACGCGGGGCTGAACTTCTTCGACACCGCCAACGTCTACGGGTGGGCGGAGAACAAGGGACGCACGGAGTCGATCATCGGCTCCTGGTTCGCGAAGGGCGACGGTCGCCGCGACCGCACGGTCCTCGCCACCAAGGTGTACGGGAACATGGGCCTCGACGGGGAGGCCTGGCCCAACCACGACAAGCTCTCGGCGCTCAACATCCGGCGGGCCGTGGAGGCCAGCCTGAAGAGGCTGGGGACGGACTACATCGACGTCTACCAGTTCCACCACGTCGACCGGGCGACTCCTTTCGAGGAGATCTGGCAGGCCGTCGACGTGCTGATCCAGCAGGGGAAGGTGCTGTACGCCGGCTCCTCGAACTTCCCCGGCTACAAGATCGCCCAGGCCAACGAGATCGCCGCCCGGCGCGGCTCGGTCGGGCTCGTCAGCGAGCAGTGCCTCTACAACCTCTTCGAGCGGCGCGCCGAGATGGAGGTGATCCCGGCCGCGCAGGAGTACGGCCTCGGGGTCATCCCCTGGTCGCCGCTGCACGGCGGGCTGCTCGGCGGTGTCCTGAAGAAGGAGACCGAGGGCAAGCGGCGCACCGAGGGGCGGGCGGCGGCCACGCTCGCCGACCCGGCGGTGCGGGCGCAGCTCCAGGCGTACGAGGACCTGCTCGACAAGCACGGGCTCCAGCCCGGCGAGACGGCGCTGGCGTGGCTGCTGACCCGGCCCGGTGTCACCGGGCCGATCGTCGGGCCGCGCACCCCGGAGCAGCTGGCGGGCGCGCTGCGCGCGCTGGAGCTGGAGCTGAGCGAGGAGCTGCTGGCCGGTCTGGACGAGGCCTTCCCCGGTCCGGGACCGTCCCCGGAGGCCTTCGCCTGGTGATGCCCGCTACGGCGTCCCGAGCCAGCTCGTGGCGTCCAGGCGGAACGCCGTCTCGGCGGGGACGACGTTCCGCAGGGCCGCCTCCAGGTCGCGGACGCGGTCCGCGCCGAGGGCCGCGATCCATTCGGCGCGCAGTTCGTCGAAGATCGCGGCGGAGCGGGCGAGGGCGTCGTATCCGCGCGGGGTGAGGCGGACGAGTTTGCGCCGGGCGTCTTCGGGGTCGTCGGTGCGTTCGGCGTAGCCGACGGCGAGCAGCCGGTCGACGGTCTTGCCCGCGGCCTGCTTGGAGACGCCGAGGCGCCGGCCGATCTCGCTGGCGGTGGCGCCCTGGACGCCGATGGCCTGCATGGCGAAGCCGTGGGCGGGGCGCATGTCGGGGTGGCCCTCGTCGGCGAGGCGGACGTGGAGCCGGTCGATGAGGGTGCGGAAGCCGCCGAAGAGGAGCAGGGGCAGCTCGAATCCGGGGGTGTCGTCCGGAACCCCCTTGCCAGTATCGACAACCTGGTTTACGTTTTCTCCCGCGACATGGTCAACCATGTTGTCCATCCTACTCCGGGGGGAACCCGCCTTGTCCGCTCCGCTCGACCTGTCCGCCCGCACCGCCGCCGCCGTCGCCCTCCTCAAGGAGACCTCTCCGGAGACCCTCGACGGCTTCCTCAAGCTCAGCGCCGCCTTCGAGTCCACCACCCTCGACCCGCACTCCCGCGAGACCGTCATCCTGACCGTCGCCGAACGCAACCAGTGCCACCTCTGCGTCGACCTGCACGAGGCGAAGGCGGCCGCCCTCGGCCCGGCCCCCGACGCCGAACGCCTCGCCGCCGTCCGCACGTTCACCCTGCGGGTCCTCGCCTCCTCCGGCGCGGTGAGCGACGAGGACCTCGCCGCCTTCGAGAAGGCCGGCTACACCCGCCGCAACGCCCTGGAGGTCGTCCTCGGCATCGGCGCCTACACCCTGTCGACCTTCGCCAACCGCCTCACCCGCGCCGCCTGACGGGCGGCACCCGCCGGTCAGCCCCGGTACGGGCCCCCCAGGGACCACGCCTGGTGCATCGCGTCGGCGAACGCGGCGGCCAGTTTCCGCTCCCCGGTCGGGCCGGGGTGCGTGCCGTCGTAGGTGTCCACGCGGAGGTCGTACGACTCCGGGACCGACGCGAGCAGCAGCGGCGAGGCCGCCGTGTCCAGGTCCGCGACCGCCTTCGCGAGGAGCTCGTTGAAGCGCGCGCACTCGGCGGCGAAGCCCGCGTCGTACCCGGCCCGGACGTTCGGGATGACGGGCAGGAACACGGCCCGCACGCGCGGGTTCGCGGCCCTGGCCGCCGCCACGAACGCCCGGACGTTCTCCTCCGTCTGGTCGCTGTTCGTGTAGAAGCCCAGGTCGATCAGGCCCAGCGAGACCAGGAGGACGTCCGCGCCGGTGGCGGCGACCGTCCCGCCGATCGCCGGCGCCATGTGCAGCCAGCCCTCGCCCCACCCGGCCAGGTGGCGCCGGGCGGCGGCGGGGAAAGCGGGATCCGGGTACGCCTCCGACGCCGGCGCGTCGACGGCGGGGTCGTACAGGCCGGAACGCGGGCCGACGATCTCGTACCCGCCGGGGAGCGTCGCCTCCAGGTGCTCCCACATGCGGTAGCGCCAGGTCCAGTCGCCGGCGCGTCCGATGGTCATGCTGTCGCCGACGAACAGAAAACGCATGGTCACATCATCGCGGACCCCGTCCCGGACCGGCGACGTGATCCGGGACACGAGGACCTGGGGGTGTTCTGCCGGCCGGGCCGGCACGTCACCCCCTACGCCAGGAACCCGTCCACCGTCGACACGACCCACTCCGCGTCGTCGTGCCACGGGAAGTGCCCGGCCCCCGCCAGGACGGCCAGCTCGCCCTTCGGGAACAGTTCCGCGTACGCGGCGGCCGTCGGCACCGGCGTGTTCACGTCGCCCTCCCCGGCCACGACCAGCACCGGACGGCCGAACTCCGCGAACACCGCGCGCGTCGCCTCCGGTTCGTACGCGCCCTCGCTCCCGTAGATCCCGGCGGCCTCGTCGTTCCGCTGCCGCACCGTCGCCGCGTTCCGCTCCCGCGCCGCCTCGTCCCAGGTCCCGTGGAAGAACGGCTGGACGGCCTCGAAGGTCTCCGCCGTCCCCCGGCCCGCCGTCAGGTCCTCCAGTGCCACGTACGCCTCCGCGAACCACGGCTCCCCGGTCCGCAGCCGCGCCGCCGCGAGCCGCTCCTCACCGGACGTCTCCAGGCCCACGGCCGCCGGGCCGGGGGTGAGCAGCACCAGCCGGGCCACCCGCTCGGGGTGCCGGACCGTGTACAGCGCGGCCAGGTTCGCCCCCGCCGAGTGCCCGAGCAGGTCGACCGTGTCGAGCCCGAGGTGGACGCGCAGCGCCTCCACGTCCTCGACGAGCCGGTCACAGCGGTACGAGGCGGGGTCCTCCGGAGCGGCGGAGGACCCCGTGCCCCGCAGGTCCAGGCGGATCAGGGTGCGGTGGGCGTCGAGCCCGCCGAGGCCCTCCAGGTAGACGGAGTCCTGCACGGGGCCGCCGGGCAGACAGATCAGCGGGTCGCCGGAACCGGACGCGTGGTACGCGAGCAGGGTTCCGTCGGGCGCGGGGAAGGTAGGCATGGGCGCGACCATGACAGTGCCTTCCGCGCAGGTCAAGCAGGTTTCCCCGGCGCCGTGGCACGCTTGATCCATGCGATCTGCTCTGTGCGCCCTCGGCGCGGCCGCCGCCCTCGCGCTGCTCCCGGCCGGCCATGCCCGTGCCGAAGGGCAGGAACCCGACCGGGACTTCACGATCGAGGACTCCCGGATCACCGAGTCCAGCGGCCTCGCCGCGAGCCGTGCCCACCCGGGGATCTACTGGACGCACAACGACCAGGACGCGCCCCTGATCTACGGCGTCGACTCCCGTACGGGGAAGACCGTCGCGACCCTGACGATGGCCGGCGTCGGCACCCCCCGCGACATGGAGGCGATCTCCGTCGGCCCCGACGGGGACATCTACGTCGGCGACATCGGCGACAACCGCGACGGCACCTGGGACCACGTCTGGATCTACCGCTTCCCCGAGCCGAAGACCCTGAAGGACCAGACCGTGCGGGCCACGCAGTACGTCGTGAAGTACGCCGACGGGGCCCGCAACGCCGAGGCCCTCATGGTCCATCCGAAGACCGGCCGGGTGTACATCGCGAGCAAGAACGAGGACGGCGGCGGCCTGTACGCCGGCCCCGAGCGCCTCTCCCCGTCCGGCACCAACGTCTTCCGCCGCGTCGACGAGGTGCCGTGGGTGACCGACGGCGCCTTCTCGCCGGACGGCGAACGGCTCGTGCTGCGCGGCTACTTCAGCGCCCGGGAGTACAGCTGGAAGGACGGCCGCCTCGGCGACGAGGGCACGCCCGTCGGCGCGCCCTTCCAGGGCCAGGCGGAATCCGTCACGTACACCCCGGACGGCTCGGCGTTCCTGTTCGGCACCGAGGGCGCGAACAGCCGGGTGGTGCGCGTGGACCGCACCGACCGGCCCGCCCGGCAGCCGACGAAGACGCCCGGCGGCGCCCCCGACTCCCCGTCGTCGCCCGCCGCCGAAGGCGAGAAGGGCAACGTGACCACCGGCTTCCTCGTCCTCGCCGGTGCCACCGTCCTCGTCGTCGGCGCCAAGCGGCTCCTCAGGAAGGGGTAGCCGAAGGGCCCGGCAGCGGACGTGTCCGCTGCCGGGCCCTCCGTACGACCGCCGGGGTCAGAGCTTCTCGATGACGTAGTCGACGCAGGCCGTCAGGGCCCGCACGTCCGCCGGGTCGATCGCCGGGAACATCGCGATCCGCAGCTGGTTGCGGCCCAGCTTGCGGTACGGCTCCGTGTCCACGATCCCGTTGGCGCGCAGCACCTTCGCGACCGCCGCCGCGTCGACCTCGTCCGCGAAGTCGATCGTGCCGATGACCTGCGAGCGCTTCGCCGCGTCCGTCACGAACGGCGAGGCGTACTTGGACTCCTCGGCCCAGCCGTACAGCGCGTCCGAGGACTCCTTCGTCCGGGCCACGGCCCAGTCCAGACCGCCCTGGCCGTTGATCCACTTCAGCTGCTCGTTCAGCAGGAAGAGGGTCGACAGCGCCGGGGTGTTGTACGTCTGGTTCTTCAGCGAGTTGTCGATCGCCGTCGGCAGGGAGAAGAACTCCGGGACGTGCCGGCCGGACGCGTGGATCCGCTGCGCCCGCTCCAGGGCGGCCGGGGAGAAGGCCGCGAGCCACAGGCCGCCCTCGGCGGCGAAGGACTTCTGCGGGGCGAAGTAGTAGACGTCCGTCTCGGTGATGTCGACCGGGAGGCCGCCCGCGCCGGAGGTCGCGTCCACGAGGACGAGCGCGCCCTCGTCGGCGCCCGCGACCCGCTTGACCGGGGCGGCGACACCGGTGGAGGTCTCGTTGTGGGTGTACGCGTAGACGTCGACGCCCGCCTCGGCCACCGGCTCCGGGTGGGTGCCCGGGTCGGAGGAGATCACGGTCGGCTCGGCAAGCCAGGGAGCCAGCTTGGCGGCCTTCGCGAACTTGGAGGAGAACTCGCCGAAGGTCAGGTGCTGCGACTTGTTCTCGATCAGACCGTGGGTCGCGACGTCCCAGAAGGCGGTGGAGCCGCCGTTGCCCAGGATCACCTCGTAGCCCTCGGGCAGCGAGAACAGGTCGGAGATGCCGGCACGTACCTCGCCGACCAGGTTCTTGACCGGAGCCTGGCGGTGGGACGTGCCGAGGAGGGAGGTGCCGGTGGCGGCCAGGGCGTCCAGCGCCTCCGTACGCACCTTGGAGGGGCCCGCGCCGAAACGGCCGTCGGCGGGCTTGATGTCAGCGGGAATCCGGATCTCAGCCACGAGGCGGAGAGTATCGGGTCGGCAAGGGGCCGGTCGCCGGATGTCCGCCCGATGAGACGAGGACTGAGACATCCTGGGCTTGTGGGAAGACACCAGGAACACGCGTCCGGACTCGCCTCCGACCTGCGCGCGGCCGTCGCCGGAGAGGTCGACTTCTCCGTCACCGCCAGGGCCCTGGCGACCATGGACGCCTCCAACTACCGCCGCGTGCCCGCCGGTACGGTCGCGCCGCGCGACGCCGCCGACCTCGCCGCCGCCCTGGAGGTCTGCCGGGCGCACGGCACCGTCCCGGTCGTCGCGCGCGGCGCCGGGACCTCCATCGGAGGCCAGGCGACCGGCACCGGCGTCGTGCTCGACCTCACACGCCACATGGGCGGGATCGTCTCGCTGGACCCGGAGGAGCGGACGGCGGTGGTCCGGCCGGGGCTCGTCCTCGACCGGCTGCGGGCGGCGGCCCGCCCCCACGGGCTGACCTTCGGGCCCGACCCGTCCACGCACAGCCGCTGCACCCTCGGCGGCATGATCGGCAACAACGCGTGCGGGGCGCACTCGGTCGCCTGGGGGACCACGGCGGACAACGTGCGCTCGCTCGAAGTGGTGACCTACCGGGGCGAGACATTGACGCTGGGGCGGGGCGGGCAGGGCGCTCCCGCCGGACTCCTCGACCTCGTCGACCGCCACCTCGCCCTCCTGCGGACCGGATACCCGCACGGGCTCCCGCGCCGGATCTCCGGCTACGCCCTCGACGCGCTGCTCCCCGAGCGGGGCGTGGACGTCGCCCGCTCCTTCTGCGGCAGCGAGGGCACGCTCGGGGTCGTGACCGAGGCGACCGTGGCCCTCGTCCCGCTGCCCGCCGAACCGGTCCTCGTGGTCCTCGGGTACGCCGACGAGAGCGCGGCGGCGGACGCGGCGGCGGGACTGCTCGTCCATCGTCCGCTGACCGTCGAGGGCATGGCGGCCGACCTCGTCCGGGGCGCCTCCGGGCTGCCCCGCGGCGGGGCGTGGCTGTTCTGCGAGGTGGACGGCGCCCCGGCCGCCGCCGAGCTGGTCCGGGCGGCGGACGCGCTGGACGCGGCCGTGGTGCGGGAGCCGGCCGCCCGGCGGGCGCTGTGGCGGATCAGGGAGGACGCGGCGGGGACGGCAACCCGGATGCCGGGCGGCGGCGACGCGTGGCCGGGGTGGGAGGACTGCGCGGTGCCCCCGGCCCGCCTGGGCGCGTACCTCAGGGCGTTCCGCGCGCTGCTGGCCGACTTCGGCCTCAGGGGAGTCCCGTACGGGCACTTCGGGGACGGCTGCGTCCACGTCCGCATCGACTTCGACCTGTGGACGGCGAAGGGCGTACGGGACTTCCGCCGCTTCTCCGAGGCGGTCGCCGACCTCGTGGTCGCCCACGGCGGCTCGCTCTCCGGGGAGCACGGCGACGGGAAGGCGCGGGCCGAGCTGCTGCCGAGGATGTACGGGACGGAGCTGGTCGGCCTCTTCGGCGCGGTCAAGGACGTGTGGGACCCGGACGGGGGCCTGAACCCGGGGATGCTGGTGCGGCCGGAACCGCTGGACTCCGGCCTCCGCTTCGAGGGGCTCCCGGTGGTCGGCCCGGGGCGGGCCGCCGCGCGGTGCGTCGGCGTGGCGAAGTGCCGGGTGGCGGGCCCGAGTCCGGGGCCGGGCGTGATGTGTCCCTCGTACCGCGCGACCGGGGAGGAGAAGCACTCCACCCGGGGCCGGGCGCGGCTCCTGCACGAGATGGCGCTCGGCGAGGTGATCACCGACGGCTGGCGCTCGGAGGAGGTCCGGGAGGCGCTCGACCTGTGCCTGTCCTGCAAGGGCTGCCGCAGCGACTGCCCCGTGGGCGTCGACATGGCGGCGTACAAGGCGGAGTTCCTGGACCGGCACTACGCGCGGCGGCCCTTCGCGCGGCCCCGCTCGCACTGGACGATGGGCCGGCTCCCCGGGTGGCTGGCGCACTTCGGACGCGGGCTCAACACGGCGATGGCGCTGCCGTTCGCGGCGCGGCTCGCGGGGGTGACGCCGGAGCGGACGATGCCGAGGGTGGCGGAACGCTCCTTCGTGTCCTGGTTCGCCGATCGCGCCTCGAACCGCCCGCCGGAGCTCACCCTGTGGCCGGACACCTTCACGAACCACCTGGCGCCCGAGGTGGGCGAGGCCGCCGTCCGGGTCCTGGAGGACGCCGGGCTCGGGGTGGAGCTGCCGCCGGGCCGGGTCTGCTGCGGGCTCACCTACGTGTCGACGGGGCAGCTCGGGGCGGCCCGGAAGGTGATGCGGCGGACGCTCGACGTGGTCGGGGACGCGAAGGGCCCCGTGGTGGTGCTCGAACCGTCCTGCGCGGCCACCCTCCGCACCGACCTGCCCGAACTGCTGCCGGACGATCCCCGCGCGGCGCGCCTGGCCGGATCCGTCCGCACCTTCGCGGAGGCCCTGGAGACGCTGGCCCCCGACTGGACCCCGCCGCGCCTCGACCGCCCCGTCACCGGCCAGACCCACTGCCACCAGCACGCCGTCCTCGGCGACGCGGCGGACCGGCGCCTGCGGGAGCGCGCGGGCCTGACCGGCGACCTCGCGGGCGGCTGCTGCGGCCTGGCGGGCAACTTCGGCTTCGAGCCGGGCCACTACGAGGTCTCGGTCGCCTGCGCGGAGGACCAGCTGCTGCCGTCCCTGCGGGCGGCCGGGCACGCGGCGGTCCTGGCGGACGGCTTCTCGTGCCGGACCCAGATCGCGGACCTGACGGACCTCCGGGGCCGGCACCTGGCGGAACTCCTGGCGGAGGCGCTGGAGGAGGGGCTGTAGCGCGGAGGGGCTGCAGCGCGGCCGGACGGCGCGGCCGCGCCTACTCCGCCTCGCTCACGATCTCCCGGGCCATCGCGACCAGCGCCTGAGTCGCCGGGTGCGGGAAGGCGTCGCGCCAGGCCAGGACGAGGGGGAGCGGGGGTGCGTCGGGGAGCGGGCGGTAGACGACGCCGGGATGGGGGTGGAGGGCGGCCGTGGAGGCGGAGGAGACGCCGAAGCCGCGCCCGGCGGCGATGGCCGTGAGCCAGTCGTCGGTGTTGGCGACCGTCAGGGTGGCCGCCGGGCGGGCGCCGGGAGGCCAGAGCGCGAGGGTGGTCGTGCCGGAGACCGTGTTGAGGACGGCCGTCCCGCCGGCGAGCTCGTCGAGGGCGAGCCGGGGGCGGTCCGCGAGCGGATGGTCGGCGGGCAGGGCCGCGACCCGGGGTTCCGTGGCCAGCTCCGCCGTGACCAGGCCGGGCGCGTCCACCTGGCCCCTGAGCAGCGCCGCGTCGACCTCGCCGCGCGCGAGCCCGGCGGTGCGGTCGTCGACGCGGAGGAGTTCGAGGGGGGTCTCGGGGTGGGCGCGCTGCCAGCGCCGCAGCAGGGGAGTGGTGTACGGGCCGAAGGCCGACCAGGCGTGCCCGAGGCGCAGCGGGCGGTGGCGCAGCCGGGCCGGGTCGACGGCGGCGTCGAAGGCGGCGAGGGCGGCGGCCGCCCGTTCCTGGAAGGCACGGCCCTCGGCGGTGAGGGCGAGGTGGTGGGTCGAGCGGTCCACGAGCCGCGCGCCGAGGTGCTGCTCCAGGGCGGCGAGGGTGCGGGAGACGGCGGGCTGGGTGAGGTGGAGCCGGGCGGCGGCCCTGGTGAGGCTGGCCTCCTCGGCGATGGCGAGGAAGCAGCGGAGGTGGCGCAGCTCGATGCTCATGCGCCCGGAGCATAACCGCAGCGCAATCGGCATTTCCGGTGCCGCGCGGGGGCTCGTAGCGTGGGAGGGGAACCGGGCTGCCGCCCGGACGGGGGTGCATTATTCTGGACCAAGGGTCCAATTGAATGAACTTTCGTGTGTGAAGGAGCCGTCGGTGGACAGTCCGGTCGAGGAGATGGCCCCGATGCCCGCGCCCCGGGCCACCGCGCCGCCGGCCGCCGGGCCTCAGGCCACCGGGCCTTCGGCCACCGCGCCTCAGGCCGTCGGGCCTCAGGCCGCCGTGCCCGGAGCCACCGCTCCCGAGGCCTCCGCGGCGGGGGCCACCGCGCCCGGGGCCTCCGCGCGCGGTCGCCGTCTCGGGCCCGTCGCGCTCGTCGTCGCCGGCGGCCTTTCCGTGCAGTTCGGCTCCGCCGTGGCCGTCCTCCTGATGCCCCGCGCGGGCGCGCTCGGGGTCGTCACCCTGCGGCTCGTGCTCGCGGCCGCCGTCCTGCTGATCGTCTGCCGGCCGAAGGTCCGGGGCTACGGCCGGGCCGACTGGGGGACGGTCGTCGCCTTCGGCACCGCGATGGCCGGCATGAACATCCTCTTCTACCAGGCCGCCGACCGGATCCCGCTGGGCGCCGCCGTGACCCTGGAGGTCCTCGGCCCCCTGGTCCTCTCCGTCGTCGCCTCCCGCAGGCTCGTCAACCTCCTCTGGGCCGGTCTGGCCCTCGGCGGCGTCGTCCTCCTCGGCGGGGGCGGCTTCGACCGGCTCGACCCGCTCGGCGCGGGCTTCGCGCTGGCGGCGGGCGCCATGTGGGCGGCGTACATCGTCTTCAGCGCCCGCACCGGCCGCCGCTTCCCGCAGGCCGACGGACTGGCGCTCGCGATGGCCTTCGGCGCCGTCCTCAGCCTGCCGCTCGGCATCGCGGAGGCGGGCGACAAGCTCCTCGTACCGTCGACGATCGGTCTGGGCCTCGCCGTCGCGCTGATGTCCTCGGTCCTCCCGTACACCCTGGAACTCCTCGCCCTGCGCCGCCTGCCCGCGCCCACCTTCGCCGTCCTGATGAGCCTGGAGCCGGCCATCGCGGCGACGGCCGGCTTCCTCGTCCTCGACCAGGCCCTCTCCACCACGGACGCCCTCGCGATCGCCCTGGTGATAGGCGCGAGCATGGGCGCGGTCCGCACGCAGGCGCGCAGGGCCCGCCGGCAGGACGCCTCCCAGGGCCGCCGGACGCGTACGATCCGCTCATGATCGCCGAACTGCAGTGCGTCGTCCTCGACTGCTCCGCGCCCCGGGAGCTCGCCGGGTTCTACCGGGCGGTCCTCGGCGGGGACGTCGACCGGCCCGACCCGCGCTGGGCGCTGGGCGACGCCTGGTCGACCCTGCACACCCCGGGCGGGCTCGTGCTCTGCTTCCAGGGCGTCGCCGATCACCGACCGCCGACCTGGCCGGGTCCGGAGCGCCCGCAGCAGTTCCACCTGGACTTCGGCGTCGCCGATCCGGACGCGGCGCACGCGGAGGTCCTCGCGCGGGGCGCGAAGCTGCTCGACGACGGGGCGGGCACGCGGGGCTGGCGTATCTACGCGGACCCGGCGGGGCATCCGTTCTGCCTGGTCAGGCACTGACCCGATCCTGTCGATCCGTGGCCGTCGGGCTGTTGAGGCGGCCTGCGGGCGCTGTGGATCATGGAGGGGTTCTCAGCCGTACGAGGAGGGGGAGCCGACCATGGCCCTGGAGATGCGAGACCGGTGCGAGCGCTGCGAGACGGCGGCCCTGACGGTCGACGGACCCGCGCGGATCTGTACGTACGAGTGCACCTTCTGCGTGCCCTGCGCCGACGCCATGGCCGACGTCTGCCCCAACTGCGGCGGCGAACTCGTGCCCCGCCCCCGCCGGGCCGCCGCCTAGTGCTGTGACCGGAAAGGTTCACCGGGTCGCGACGCCCGGCACGGCACCTCGCCGCGTTGTCGGCCCTCGCGAGTACGTCCAGTACGAGCCGAGGCCCTTCGCCTTGCGATGCACCGCACCGGACGCCGCGACCCGGCAAACCTTCCCGGCCACCGCACTAGGGGCCCCTCTCCGTACAACCCTTCGCACCGGTCGCACGTCTGAGTCGGACACGGAATTTCCGTGTCCGACGACGGGCGCCCCCGCGGCGCCCTTCACCCGTCTGACGACGTCGCTGTACGCGGGCGAGGGTGCCAGGTTCACCAGCGTGGCCTGAGGCTCGCCCCGGCCCGCGCGCTCGCACGGGAACCCCGGTCGCTACGAGGTGTCATCCTCGCTGGTCGGCCGGGGGGTCCTGGCGGCCGTCCATCAGCGTCGCTGATGATAGTTGATACCTTCGCGAAGGTTTTTATTTCATGGGTGCATGACCGCATCCACCAGCTCCACTCCGGAGCCGGCGACACTGCCGGCTCGTCCCGGGGCCTACCCGGACGGCAGGACCCCCCTCGCTGACGCCGTGCTCGCAGTCGCCCGACGTGACATCGCCACGTTCCACGCGCTGCCGCTCTCGCACGGCCGGTCTATCCGCGACTCCCACATGCGGGAGACCTACGAGGCGCTCTTCGGCGCCGCGCAGCTCGCGGCCGACGTGTCCTACAGCGGCACGATGCTCGATTCCTTCTTCCGTCCCCGGGGCCCCCTCCGCGACGCCCAGCGCCTCGCGGCCCGCAGCTTCGGCGCCGACGCCACCTTCTTCCTCTCGGCCGGCACCAGCACCGCCAACCGGGTCGCCCTGACCGCGCTGACCCAGCCCGGCTCCCGCGTCCTCGCCGACCGCTCGTGCCACCAGTCGGTGCACTTCGCCCTCAACTCGCTCGGCGTCCAGGTCGCGTACGCGCCCATGCAGCGCTGCTGCGACGGCTGCCCCCGGACGTACGCGGACCTGCCCCGGCTCCTGCAGATGTTCCGCGCCGCCGCCGCCGAGGGCCGGCCCTTCGACACCGTCGTCCTCTCCGCCGTCTCCTACGACGGCGTCCGGTACGACCTGCCGACCGTCCTCGCCGAACTCGCCGCCGTCCACCCCGGCGTCTCCGTCCTGGTCGACGAGGCCTGGGGCGCCGCGCACCGCTTCCACCCCCGGCTGCGCCCGCTCACCGCGCTGCACGCCGTCGAGACGCTGCGCGCCGCCGACCCCCGCCTCGCCATGAACGTGGCCGTCACCCACTCCGCGCACAAGTCGATGTCCGCGCTCCGCCAGGGCTCGTACCTCCACCTCATCGGCGACGGCGAGGCCCAGGAGCGCACCGCCCAGGCCCTCTTCCAGCACCACACCACCTCGCCCAGCTGGCCCGTGCTCGCCAGCCTCGACCTCGCCCGGCTCCAGGCCGAGACCGAGGGCGAGGCGCTCCTCGGCCGCTCCCTGAACCTCGCCCGCACCCTGCGCGTCGAGCTCGCCACCGACCCGCGGCTCTCCGCGTACCGCCCGCTCGGACCCGACGGCCACCTCACCGACGCCGCGCAGCTCGTCAGCGACGACCCCACCCGGGTCCTCGTCGACATCAGCGCCCTCGGCATCACGGCGGCCGACTTCCGGCGGATGCTCTTCGACGAGTACGCGCTGTACGTGGCCCGGGAGAGCGGCGACGCCGTCCTCTTCCACATCCACATCGGTGTGGACGAGGCGACCCTGCTGCGGCTGCTCGACGCCCTGCGCACCATCCAGCGCACCTACCGGAGCGCCTCCGCGGCCCTGGCCACGGGCACCTCCGAGCACTTCATCATCGCCTACCCGCCCGGCATCCCGATCACGGTGCCCGGCGAGAAGCTCTGCGAGCGGACGCTCAGTCAGATCGACACGCTGCGCTCCAGCGGCTGCGAGATCTACACCCTGCGGAACCCGACCGTCTCCGCCCGCGAGCTGGCCGTCCAGGCCGCCGCCACCGGCTCCGTCCCGGCCACGGCCGACCACCTGACCGTCACCCCTCTGACGGCCGACGCCCTGACGGCCGACGCCCTGACGGCCGACGCCCTGACGGCCGACGCCCTGACGGCCGACGCCCTGACCGTTGCCCCTCTGACGGCCGACGCCCTGACCGCCGACCGTCTGACCGCCGACGCCCTGACCGCCGCCCCCCTGACCGGCGAGGGCCGTACGCCCCCCTCGCGTGCGACCCCGGCCCGTACCGCCCCCGGCCGCACCGCCGAGCAGCTCGCCGGTGCCGCCGCCGCCGTCTCCGCCGCCGGTACCACCGCCGCCACCGTCACGGCCGCCGCGGCCGCCGTCGTCACCGGCTGATCCCCACCCCGATCCCGAGGCCCGACCACCCCGAGGAGAGCTCCATGATCAAGATCGCGGACATCCGCAAGCACGCCGCCCGCTGGCCCCAGCGCGTCGCCGTCGTCGACGGCGAGACCCGCATGACCTGG
This sequence comes from Streptomyces sp. NPDC096079, assembly GCF_040303145.1. Classification (NCBI taxonomy): domain Bacteria; kingdom Bacillati; phylum Actinomycetota; class Actinomycetes; order Kitasatosporales; family Streptomycetaceae; genus Streptomyces; species Streptomyces sp. NPDC096079. Next base: position 758,769 of record NZ_JBEOST010000001.1, on the reverse strand, counting down.
GCGAGCCTCGCCGACAAGGTCAGCCGGGTGGCCTGCGCCATCCAGGACCTGCTGCCCGAGACCCGGCCCGCCCGCGCGGTCTTCCTCGCCGAGAACAGCTGGGAGCTGGTGGTCTCCATGGCCGCCGTCAGCTCCCTCGGCATCCCCTGCGTCGGGCTCGACTACACCGCGGGGCCCGTCGCCACCCGCGCCGCGCTCGACCAGCTGGAGCCGACCGTCGTCCTCACCTCGAAGGCCCACCGCGGCCTCATCGAGGAGTGCGGCTGGCCCGGCGGCCGGGACATACTCGACATATTCATCGACAGCGAGCCCGTGGGCCTCCCCGACGGGCAGACCGTCTCCGTGAGCTTCACCGACCTCCTCGTGTCGGCGCCCGGTGAACCGCAGCCGGTGGAGCAGCCGTTCGAGGCCTTCTCCTTCACCTCCGGCACCAGTGGCGTCCCCAAGATGGTCGTCCGGCGCACCTCCTTCGAGGCCCGCCGCTTCGCCGACCTCGTCGACCAGTACGCCTTCGACGAGGAGGACGTCCACCTCGTCACCGTGCCGCTGTACCACGCCTCCGGGCCCGGCTGGGCGCGGATCTTCCTGACCCTGGGCGGCACCGTCGTCCTCGGCCCGCACGACGACGCCGGGGAGCTCATCCGCATCATCCAGGAAGAGGGCGTCTCCACCACCCTGATGGTGCCGCCCGTCCTGGCCCGGGTCGTCGCCCACCCGGACTCGGAGCACCTGCACAAGACCTCCCGCCTGCACTTCGTGCTCTCCGGCGGCCGGCATCTCAACCGATGGGTCATCAACAACGCCTGGGACCGGCTCGGTCCGGTGCTGCACCTCTACTACGGGACGACCGAGACCGGCGTGAACGTCATGATCGGACCCGAGGAGCTGCACGTGGCGCCCTGCCGCTCGGGCCGCCCCATGCCCGGCAACACGGTCGTGGTCCTCGACGCCGACAACAAGCCGCTGCCGAAGGGCAGCCGGGGCCGGGTCGCCATCGCCAGCTACCAGCTGATGGACAGTTACGCGACGAGCGAGCCCGACTTCATGACGCTGGACTACGGCGGCCGTACGCAGCGGTTCCTGCTCACCGGCGACAGCGGGCTCGTCGACGAGGCGGGCCGGCTCGAACTCACCGGCCGGAACGACGGCGTGGCCAAGGCGGAGGCGGGCAAGCCGCTCGACGTCAACATCTTCGGCCTCGAAGCCGATCTGATGGACCTGCCCTGCGTCCGGGAGACCGCCGTGCTGCGGACGAGCCTCCCCGGTGCGGGCGAGGTGCTCGTCGTGCCCTTCACGCCGGTCGCGCCGGAGCGCCAGGAGAGCGGCTACCGGGCGGTCAGCGCCGCCTGCGCCCGCCGGGTGCCCTGCCTCCCGGCGTACGTGGTGCCGGTCGAGTCCATCCCGTACAGCCCGACCGGAAAGGTCCGGGCCGCCCAGCTCCTGGAGTCGGTCCTGCCGCTGCTCGACGTCCGGCCCGCGGAGTCCCGCGAGCCGGAGCCGGCCGGGGTCTGACCCGCCCGTCCTCCCCTCCGCGGCCGGGCCCGCACCCCCTCCGCGGGCCCGGCCCCCCTTCCGTCCCGCACGTCCCTCTCCTCCCAGCCGGCTCCGGCCCGACAGGAAGACTCATGAACAGTCAGAACACGTACACGCGAGGCGTTCTCCTCTGCCTCCTGGCCACGGTGTCCTGGGGCGCGATGTTCCCGCTCATGGACTCCACCCTGAAGCACATCGACCCCTTCACCTTCACCGTGATGCGCTACACCATCGCCGGTGCGATGTTCCTGGTCTTCCTCCGGCTCCGCGAGGGCCGCGCGGGCCTGCGGCTCAAGGGCGAACGCATCGGTCTGGCCTGGCTGTTCGGCACGGCCGGCTTCGCGGGCTTCCAGTTCCTGGTCTTCTTCGGCCAGGACCTCATCGGCGAGCGGGGCGCCCTCAACGCCTCGATCATGATGGCGACGATGCCCATGATGGGCTTCCTGGTGAACTGGGTGCTGAAGAAGGTCGTTCCGCCGAAGTTCTCGCTCGTCTTCATCGCGATGTCCTTCGTCGGCACCATCCTGGTCGTCTCCGACGGTGACATCGGCTCGCTGATCGCCTCCCCGAAGACGGCCGGCGCCGACGCGCTGCTCCTCTTCGCCGCGCTGTGCTGGGTCGTCTACACGTCGGGTGCGAGCTACTTCCCGACCTGGTCCCCGATCAAGTACACGGCGATCACCACGGTCCTCGGCCTCGCCTCCGCCGCCGTGATCACGGCGATCATCCTGGCCGCCGGCGGCGTCCCGGTCCCGACGGCCGGCGCGGTGGGCTCGATCCTCCCGCAGCTCGCCTACATGAGCGTCATCGCCGGCTTCGTCGGCGTCCTCGGCTGGAACTTCGGCAACCGCTACCTCGGCCCGCTCAACGGCGTCCTCTTCATGGACGTGGTGCCGATCACGGCCTTCGTGATCTCCGCGCTGACCGGTGTCGTCCCGGCCGGCATGCAGATCGTCGGTGCCTCGCTCACGGCGGCGGCCCTCGTCCTCAACAACCTGTACCTGCGCCGGGTCGCCGCCCGGGCCGCCGCGGCCCAGGCCGTGGCTCCGGCTCCCGCCCCGGTCGCGGCCGCCGGTTCCGGTACCGCTTCCGGTACGGGCTCCGCTTCCGCTCCCGCGACCGTCTCCTCGGGCAGCCGCTCCTGACCGGCCCCGAGCCGCCGCACGCGTACGGCGTGGCCTCCCACACCCGTGGGGGGCCACGCCGTTTCCCGGTCGCTCACGGCGGGCACGCGGCCGATCAGCCGCGCAGTCCTTCGAGGAGCACCGTCCGCAGCTCCTCGTACCGCTCGTCGAGGTCCCTGCGCCGGCTGAGCACGTCTGAGATGTGCTGCATGCCGAAGAACGCGGAGACCAGCACGCGGGCCGCCGCGCGCGGTTCCACTCCGGCCCGCAGTTGTCCCGCGTCCCGGGCCTCGGTGATCAGCCGGGTCAGGTAGTCCTCCCAGCCGACGTACGGCTCGGGGAGCTCGGCGTCGATGAGCGCCCGCTCGATCTGGAGCCGCGCCCCGGCCTGGACGACGATGTCCCGCGCGAACGCCCTGGTGACCGTGTCGAGAACGGCGGTGAGCGTGTCGAAGGGCCCCTCGTGCGTGCCCTCGGCGCCCTGGAGGATCCCGGGCCAGCGCGCGTAGTGCTCCTGCACGACGGCGACGGCCAGGGCCTCCTTGTTCGTGTAGTGGAAGTACACCGCTCCCTTGGTCATCTCCGCGCGTTCCGCCACGTCCTGGAGGGTCACGGTGGCGTAGCCGCGCTCGGCGAACAGCTCGGCGGCCGACTGGAGGATGTGCACCTTCGTGCGCCGGGCGCGCTCCTGCTTCGGCTCGCTCCGGGGCTTCGCTTCGGCGCTCCGGGGTGTGGTTTCGGTGCCCGCCGGCCCGGGTTCGGAGCTCCGTCGCTTCGGGCCGGAACTTCGCCGCCCGGGTTCGCTTCGGGGTGTCGCCATGCCTGTCCGCCTCTCTCGTGCCTACGCCTTGCAATATACATTCCCGAAGGTATATTTCTTGCTGCCGAGGGGCCGCCGAGGTCCCTCGTCGCCACGATGCTTCACCTTGAGGGGGATAAGGATGTCCATCGGTGTGCTGCAGACCGTGTTACCCGTCGAGCCGCTCACGCCCGTCGAGTCCCTGGAGTCCCTGATCCGGGAGGCCAAGGAAGGTCTGAGCTTCGACCGCACGATCTCCCGCCGGTTCGTGCACCGCGCCTCGGTGACGGAGGTCTTCCTCACCGACGCCGCCGTCGCCGGGACCGACCGCTTCCTGGTCGGCGCCCAACTGCCCCGGAACCACGCGCTGTACCGCCCCGAGGAGACCGGGCAGTGCGACTTCATGCTGCTCGTCGAGACCGTCCGGCAGGCCGGCATCTTCCTGAGCCACCGCTACCACGACGTGCCGATCGGCCACCACTTCATCTTCAAGGCCCTGTCGCTGCGCATCAGCGACCCCGCCGCCCTCCGCGTCGGCTGCGGCCCGCTCGCGGTGGTCCTCGACGTGAAGGTCGTGACGCCCGCCGGGGCACGGAACCCGCGCCGCTTCGACGCCCGCTTCGACATGGTGATCGAGGTCGGCGGCCGGGAGTGCGCCCGCGCCTCCGCCGGGGTCGTCGTGATCGACGGCATCCGGTACGGACGGCTCCGGCAGCGCGGCCGGGTGGCCGGGACGCTCCCGCCGACGGGCCGGGAGACCCCGCTGTACGGGGCGGGGGCCGGCGCCTCCGACGACCGGGGCGTCCTGCGGCCCGTGCCCGCCGCGGAGGCACGGCCCCGGCCGGACGGCACCTGGGAGTGGCGGCTGCACGTCGACCCCGCCCACCCCGGTTACTTCGAGCACCCCTCGGACCACGTGCCCGGGATGCTGCTCCTGGAGGCCTTCCGGCAGGCGGCCCGGCGAGCGGCCGGAGGTACGGCGCTGACCTCGCTGGACGCCGACTTCGCCGGCTTCGGCGAACTGGCCGATGACGTGACGGTGGAGGCCGCGCGGACGGGGGACGGCCGGGTGCGCCTCTCCGCGAGCCAGGGCGCGCGGATCCTCGCCACGGCCGTGGCACGGGGCGCCTGACGGCGCGACAGCGCGACAGCTCAGCAGTGCGACGGTGCACCGGCGCCTCGGCGTCTCGGCACGTCGGCACGTCGGCACGGACAAGAGAAGAACGGACGAGCGTAGAAAGGCAGAAGGATGGAACTCCAGCACTTACGGGCCTTCCGCGAAGTGGCCCGGGAACTCAGCTTCACCCGCGCGGCCCACAACCTGCACTACTCCCAGCCCGCGGTGACCGCGCAGATCAAGGGCCTGGAGGAGGACATGGGCGCCTCGCTCTTCCAGCGGCGCGGCAACCGTTCCGTGGAGCTCACGCCGGCCGGGGCGCGGCTGCGTCCGCTGGCGGAGCGGATCCTCGAACTGGTCGACACGGCGCAGTACGAGATCGCCGAACCCGCCCCCGTCTCCCTCGCGCCGGACGGCCGCGGGACGAGGGACCGGCGGATGCCGCCCCGGCTCACGGACGCCCGCCTCGGCGACGCCCGGCTCGGTGGCAGAGGGGGCAGAGCATGAGCATCGCTCCCGCCCGGGCCGCGTTCTTCGACGTGGACGAGACCCTGATCACCTGCAAGAGCATGGCCTGCGTCCTCGCCCGCTACTGGGGGCGCGGGGAAGTCGCCGCCCGCCGGCTCGCCGCGGCGCGGGGATCGCTCCAGCGACAGATCCGCGAGGGCGTGCCCCGCGAAGAGGTGAACCGTTCCTTCTTCCGCTTCCTCGCCGGCAGCCACCTCGACGACCTGGAGAGCTGCGGCCGGGACTGGTACGAGAAGGCCCGTGCCGGCGGACTGCTCCACACCCCCGTGTACGAGGCGCTGCGCCGCCACCGGGACGCCGGCGACCTGGTCGTCCTCGTCTCCGGCGCCTTCTCCGCCTGCCTCGACCCGCTGGCCCGGGAGGTCGGCGCCGATCTCGTGGTGTGCACCGTGCCCGAGGTGACCTCGGAGGGCGTGCTCACCGGCGAGCTGTCCGGCCCGCCGATGATCGGCGAGGCCAAGGGCGAGGCGGCCGGCCGGATCATGAAGACCTTCGGCCTCGCCGCCGAGGAGTGTTTCGCGTACGCCGACGACGAGAGCGATCTGCCGCTGCTGCGCTCCGTCGGTCATCCCGTCCTGGTGGGCGACGGACCGGTCTCCGCCCCGCCGTCGGAGACGGCGTCCTGGGCCTGGCTGCCGGGCCCGGCGCCGGTGACCCCACCCGCTTCCCCCGCCTCCCCGGTGGCCGCGCGGCCCGCACCCGCTCCGGTGCCACGAGCGGCCTGAGGCTCCGGACCGGGGCGCGGACCCTTCCGCCGCCGCGGCCCGTCACGGAAGCCCCGCGCGTGATCGTCACGGAGGACCCTGCCGTGGCAGAGCCCCGCCGCCACGGTGGCTCCGAGGGCCCGGGCAGCCGCCGTGCCGCGGGAACGTCTCGCGACGCCGGAGGTCTCGGCGCTCCTCATCCCCGAACTCCCGGACTCCGCGCTCTGAACCCCCCGACTCCCGAGCGCTCCTGAGGTCCCGGTCCCCGAACTCCAGGTTCCCGAACTCCAGGTCCCCGAACTCCAGGTCCCCGAACTCCCGGTCTCCGAACTCCGTCAGGCCGCCTCCCCTCGCGCGAGCCCCCACGCGTGCGAGACCCCCTCGCGCGAACCCCCACGTGTGCGAGGACCGTGCGCGGCCCGTCCCGGCTTCTGTCCTTCAGTCGTCGCGGGCTCCCGACAACGCGGGCTCCAGGACGTCCCACACCTCGCTCACCAGCTCCGCGGGACCCGTCGCGTCCTTCGCCGCCACCAGGGCGGGGGCGCCGACGAGGAGGGCGACGACGAGCCGGGCCAGCAGGCTGGCGGGGTGGCCGGTGCGGACGGATCCCTCCGTCTGGCCCTTGCGGACCAGGAGGGCCACGACGTCGCAGAGTTCGCCGAGGGGGGCGGGCACGGTCCCCTCGGCGCGGGCGGCGTCCATCACCAGGCGCAGTCCGGCGGTGAAGGGCTCGTCCTCGTACACCCGGCGGGCGAGGTCGAGGAGCAGTCTCCGCAGGGCGGGTAGTGCCGCGGCGTTCCCCTCCGCCTCGCCGGCGGCGGTGGAGAGGGCGTCGGCCCAGGCCGCTTCGAAGGTGCGGGTCAGCTCCCCGGCGAGATCGGCCTTCGAGGAGAAGTGCCCGTAGAGCGCCCCCTTGGTCAGTCCGGTGCGGGCCGTGATGTCGGCCAGGTTCGTCCCCGCGAATCCGTGCAGGGTGAACTCGGCGGCTGCCGCGCCCAGCACCAGGTCATAGGTCATGCGGGCCCTGTCCTGTTGCCTCACCGAACGTCCGCCTTCCTTCGCCGTGTCGGCCCGCCATGCCTGCCATGACGGGCTCTCAGAAAATACCTTCCGGACCGAATCTTTTTCTACTCGCAACAGCCTCGGATCAGTACCACCACTGAACCTCCACGCAAGGAGTACCTCTCATGACAGTCGTCGACGCCCCCGCCGTCCTCGCCGCCGGTCACCTGCGGGCCGCCGCCGCGCGGTACGCCGAGGAGGCGGAGCGGACCGGCCGCCTCCACCCCGAGGTCGTCCGGGCGATGACCGCCGCAGGGCTCGCCCGGCACTTCGTGCCCCGCCGCTGGGGCGGCACGGCCGGACGCTTCACCGACCTGCTCGACACGGTCGCCGGGATCGGCGCGGCCTGCGCCTCCACCGCCTGGTGCGGGGTGCTGCTCGCCTCCCACGGCCGCCTCGCCGCACACCTGCCGGCCGAGGGTCGGCGCGACCTGTGGGGCGAGTCGCCCGACGTGCGCGTCGCCGCGGCGGTCGTGCCCCCGGCCGGCCGGCTCGTCCGGGCGCCCGGCGGCTGGCACCTGTCGGGGGAGTGGGCCTTCGCCAGCGGGGTCGAGCACGCCGACTGGGTCCTCCTCGCCTCCCTGGACCACTCCGGGGGCGGCGCCCCCGCCTACCGGGTCCTGGCGGTGCCGCGCGAGCGGGTCGGGATGCGGGAGACCTGGGACGCCGTCGGGCTCCGGGCCACCGGCAGCCACAGCGTCACGGTCGACGGGGTGTTCGTGCCCGAGCACCGCACGTTCGTCCGCGAGGCGCTGGTGGCCGGTGTCACCGACGCCGACGCCGCACCCTGCCACCGGGTGCCGTACCAGCTGGTCGCGGCGCTCCTCTTCGCCGCGCCCGCGCTCGGTGTCGCCCGGGGGGCACTGGAGGCCTGGACCCGGCTCATCGGCCCGCGCCGCCTCCCCGACGGGCGGCCGCTGACCGAGGACCCGACGGTCCAGCAGACCCTGGCCCGCTGCGCGGCCGAGATCGAGGCGGCCCGGCTGCTCCTGGAGGCGGCAGCGGCCCGCGCGGACGCCGTCGGATCCGGTGGCCCCTCCGGTGCCGCCCGGCCGGCCCCCGCGGCCGTCGCGGCCGCCCTGAACCAGCGGGACGCGGCCGTCGCCGTCGACCTGCTCACCGGTGCGGTGGAGCGCCTGATGCGGACGGCCGGGGCGCGCGGTCTCCAGGCGGGCGGCGGTCTGGAGCGCGCCTGGCGCGACATCCACGCGATCGCGGCCCACGCGGCCCTCCAGCCCGCCCCGGCGGCTGCGGCCTACGCGGCGACGGTCTTCCCGCCGGACCCGGCCGCGGGGGCCTGACGGGGGGCGATCATCCGGCGAGGGGGTCTATACGCGCGGTGTATACACCGCGCGTATAGTCAGCCCACATGGCACCGTCCCCACACCCGCCCGCACCCCGCGTCCCCCGCGTCCTCAAGGCGCTGCTCGTCTCCGTGATCGGGGTGGCCCTGGCGCATCTGATCCTGTCCGACACGCTCTATCTGTCCTTCGCGGGACAGGCGGCCTCCGCGCTCGGGGCCGGGCCCGGGTACTCCGCCGACCAGGCGTTCACCACCGCGCTCATCAACACGTTCCTGGTCATGCCGCTGGTCCTGTGGATCGGGATGCTGATCACCGGGGAGCGGCGCGTCGGGCCGATGGTGCTGGTGGGGACGGTCGCCTGGATCACGGCCGTCGGGAACGGCGTCGACCTGATCGACGACGCCCCCGGCACCCTCCTCCCCCTGCCCTCCCTCGCCCTGGTCGTCGGCGTCACCGCCCTGGCCTCCCTGGTCCGGAGGAAGAAGAAGGCCTAGAGCTCGTCCTGGCGATCAGGCCGGATCGCGCCGCGAGCCCGGCCTGATCGGCAAGACACCCCACAGGGCCCGTCCGTGCAGCCCCCGGCGCAGGCCCCCCGCGCAGGCCCCCCCGCGCAGCCCCCCCCCGCAAGCCCCCCGCGCAGGCCCCCCCCGCGCAGCCCCCCGCAGCCCCTCATCGAACAAAGCAAGCATGCTTGATTGTTTCTGTTCCCGCTGGCATGCTCCTCCGCGAAGGCCCGTGACCGCCCGTCCCCCGAGGGGAGCGCACCGTGTCCGACCCCGTCGTCGTCCTCGACGACCTGCGTGCCGAGAGCGAAGAACTCGACCGTCTCGTCGCGGAGTTGACCGACGAACAGTGGGCCGTCCCCACCCCCGCCCCCGGCTGGACGGTCGCCCACCAGATCGCCCACCTCGCCTGGACCGACCGGGCGGCGCTCCTCGCCGCCACCGACGCCGAGGCCTTCGCCGCCGAGACGGAGAAGGCCCTCGCGGCCCCCGACCGCTTCGTCGACGAGGGCGCCGAAGAGGGCGCGAAGCTGCCGCCCGCCGCCCTCCTCGCCGACTGGCGCCGTGGCCGCGAGCGGCTCCAGGAGGCCCTCCGCGCGGTCCCGCCGGGCGTCAGGTTCCCCTGGTACGGGCCGCCGATGAGCGCCCAGGCCATGGCCACCGCCCGGCTGATGGAGACGTGGGCGCACGCCCAGGACGTCGCCGACGCCCTGGGGGCCGTCCGTACGCCCACCGCCCGGCTCCGGCACGTCGCCTGGATCGGCCACCGGGCCCGCGACTACGCCTTCCTGGTGCGGGGGATCCCGGCGCCCGAGGAGCCGTTCCGCGTCGAACTCCGGTCCCCGGACGGGGAGCTGTGGACGTACGGCCCCGAGGGCGCCGCCCAGCGCGTCACCGGCCCGGCCCTCGACTTCTGCCTGCTCGTCACCCAGCGCGTGCACCGCGACGACACCGCCCTGGTCGCCGAGGGCGAGGACGCCGAGCGCTGGCTCGGCATCGCCCAGGCCTTCGCGGGCCCGGCGGGCGGCGGCCGCGTCGCCCAGGGGGACGCGTGAAGGGCGTCCTCCGCGTCGGCAACGCCTCCGGCTTCTACGGCGACCGTTTCGACGCGGTCCGCGAGATGCTCACGGGCGGTGAACTCGACGTCCTCACCGGCGACTACCTGGCCGAGCTGACCATGCTCATCCTCGGCCGCGACCAGCTGAGGGACCCGGCCGCCGGGTACGCGAAGACCTTCCTGCGGCAGATGGAGGAGGGCCTCGGCCTCGCCCACGAGCGCGGGGTCCGGATCGTCACCAACGCCGGTGGCCTCCACCCCGCCGGGCTCGCCGACGCCCTGCGCACCCTCGCGGCGAAGCTCGGCCTGCCGACCCGCGTCGCCCACGTCGAGGGCGACCGGCTGCCCGCCGGGGACGGCGCCCTGGCCGCCAACGCCTACCTCGGCGGCGCCGGCATCGCCGCCTGTCTCGCCGCCGGCGCCGACGTCGTCGTCACCGGCCGGGTCACCGATGCCGCGCTGGTCACCGGCCCCGCTCAATGGCACTTCGGCTGGGGCCCCGAGGCGTACGACGAGCTGGCGGGCGCGGTCGTCGCCGGGCACGTCCTGGAGTGCGGCACGCAGGCCACCGGCGGCAACTACGCCTTCTTCCGCGGCCACGACGTGCGCCGCCCCGGCTTCCCCCTCGCCGAACTCCACGCCGACGGCAGCGCGGTCATCACCAAGCACCCCGGCACCGGCGGCCTCGTCGACACCGGCACGGTCACCGCGCAGCTCCTCTACGAGACGGCCGGCGCCCGCTACGCCGGACCCGACGTGACCGCCCGCCTCGACACCGTACGGCTCACCCGGGAGGGCCCCGACCGGGTCCGGATCGAGGGCGTCCGGGGAGAGGCCCCGCCCCCCACCCTCAAGGTCGGCCTCAGCAGGCTCGGCGGCTTCCGCAACGAGGTCGTGTTCGTGCTCACCGGCCTCGACGTCGAGGCGAAGGCGGACCTCCTCAAGGAGCAGATCACCGACGCGTTCGCCGGGGCGGCGCCCGCCGAGGTCCGCTGGGAGCTCGCCCGCACCGACCGCCCCGACGCCGCCACGGAGGAGACCGCGAGCGCCCTGCTCCGGCTCGTCGTCCGCGACCGCGACCCGGAGAAGGTCGGCCGGGCCGTCACCGGCGCCGCCATCGAACTGGCCCTCGCGAGCTACCCCGGCTTCCACGTCACCGCCCCGCCCGGCAAGGGCGCCCCCTACGGGGTCTTCGAGGCGGCGTACGCGCCCGCCGGCGAGGTCCCGCACACGGCGGTCCTCCCCGACGGGACCCGCCGGCCGCTCCCCGTACCGCCGAGGACGCTCGCCCTGGAACCCGTACCCGACCCGGACCTGCCGCCGCCGCTTCCCGAAGGACCCACCCGGAGGGCGCCCCTCGGGCGGATCGCCGGGGCCCGCAGCGGCGACAAGGGCGGCGACGCGAACGTGGGCGTGTGGGTGCGGACCGAGGAGGAGTGGCGGTGGCTGGCCCACACCCTCACGGTGGAGAAGGTCAGGGAACTCCTGCCCGAGACCGCCGACTTGACCGTCACCCGGCACCTCCTCCCCAACCTCCGCGCGGTGAACTTCACGATCGCCGGGATCCTCGGCGAGGGCGTCGCCTCGCAGGCCCGCTTCGACCCGCAGGCCAAGGCGCTCGGCGAATGGCTCCGCTCCCGCCACGTGGACGTACCGGAGGAACTCCTGGTGGACCGACTGGAGGAACAGCAGTGACCGTCCTCGCCTCCGCCCTCGACACCGGCGGACCCGACTACACCGCGCACCGCTCGGCCATGCTGGACAAGCTCGCCGCCCTCGACGCCGAGCACGCGAAGGCCCTCGCCGGCGGCGGCGAGAAGTACACCGCCCGGCACCGGGCGCGCGGCAAGCTCCTCGCCCGCGAGCGCATCGAGCTGCTCCTCGACCCGGACAGCCCCTTCCTCGAACTCTCCCCGCTCGCCGCCTGGGGCAGCGACTACACCGTGGGCGCCTCGCTCGTCACCGGCGTCGGGGTCGTCGAGGGCGTGGAGTGCCTGATCACCGCGAACGACCCGACGGTGCGCGGCGGCGCCTCCAACCCGTGGACGCTGAAGAAGGCCCTGCGGGCCAACGAGATCGCGTACGCCAACCGGCTGCCCGTGATCTCGCTCGTCGAGTCCGGCGGCGCCGACCTGCCCTCGCAGAAGGAGATCTTCATCCCCGGCGGGGCGCTCTTCCGGGACCTCACCCGGCTCTCCGCCGCCGGCATCCCCACCCTCGCGGTCGTCTTCGGGAACTCGACGGCGGGCGGCGCGTACGTCCCCGGCATGTCCGACCACGCCGTGATGATCGAGGAGCGGTCGAAGGTCTTCCTCGGCGGGCCGCCGCTGGTGAAGATGGCGACGGGCGAGGAGAGCGACGACGAGTCCCTCGGCGGCGCCGAGATGCACGCCAGGACCTCCGGTCTCGCCGACCACTACGCCGTCGACGAGGCCGACGCGATCCGCCAGGCCCGGCGGATCGTCGCCCGCCTCAACCACCGCAAGGCGCACCCCGACCCGGTGGGCGCGGAGCCCCCGAAGTACGACCCGGAGGAGCTGCTCGGGATCGTCCCGGGCGACCTCAAGACCCCCTTCGACCCGCGCGAGGTGATCGCCCGGATCGTCGACGGCTCGGACTTCGACGAGTTCAAGCCGCTGTACGGGACCTCGCTGACCACGGGCTGGGCGCGGCTCCACGGCTACCCGGTCGGCATCCTCGCCAACGCGCAGGGCGTGCTGTTCTCCGCCGAGTCGCAGAAGGCCGCCCAGTTCATCCAGCTCGCCAACCAGCGCGACATCCCGCTGGTCTTCCTCCACAACACCACCGGCTACATGGTCGGCAAGGAGTACGAGCAGGGCGGCATCATCAAGCACGGCGCCATGATGATCAACGCGGTGTCGAACTCGAAGGTCCCCCACCTGTCCGTCCTCATGGGGGCGTCGTACGGCGCCGGGCACTACGGCATGTGCGGCCGGGCCTACGACCCGCGCTTCCTCTTCGCCTGGCCGAGCGCGAAGTCCGCCGTCATGGGCCCCCAGCAGCTCGCCGGAGTGCTCTCCATCGTGGCGCGCGCGTCGGCGGAGGCGAAGGGGCAGCCGTACGACGAGGAGCAGGACGCCGGCATGCGGGCGTTCGTCGAGGCGCAGATCGAGTCCGAGTCGCTGCCGATGTTCCTGTCCGGCCGGCTCTACGACGACGGGGTCATCGACCCCCGCGACACCCGCACGGTCCTCGGGCTGTGCCTCTCCGCGATCCACACGGCACCGGTCGAGGGCGCGCGCGGCGGCTTCGGCGTCTTCCGAATGTGAGGCACTGATGATTTCGACCGTACTGGTCGCGAACCGGGGCGAGATCGCCTGCCGGGTCTTCCGCACCTGCCGTGACCTGGGCATCTCCACCGTCGCCGTGTACTCCGACGCGGACGCCGGCGCGCTGCACGTCCGGGAGGCCGACGCGGCGGTACGGCTGCCGGGGGCCGCGCCTTCGGAGACGTACCTGCGCGGCGACCTGGTGGTGGCGGCCGCGCTCGCGGCGGGCGCCGACGCCGTCCACCCCGGCTACGGCTTCCTCTCCGAGAACGCCGACTTCGCGCGGGCCGTGACCGACGCCGGCCTGACCTGGATCGGGCCGCCGCCCGCCGCCATCGAGGCGATGGCGTCGAAGACCCGCGCGAAGGAACTCCTCGGGATCGCGCCGCTCCGCCCGGAGGACGTCACCGGCGCCGACCTGCCCGTCCTGGTGAAGGCGGCGGCGGGCGGCGGCGGCCGGGGCATGCGGATCGTGCGGGAACCGGGCGACCTGTACGAGGAGTTGAAGGCGGCGTCGGCGGAGGCGGCGAGCGCCTTCGGAGACGGCGAGGTGTTCGTCGAGCCGTACGTGGAGAACGGCCGGCACGTCGAGGTGCAGCTCCTCTGCGACGCCCACGGCACGGTCTGGGCGCTCGGCACCCGGGACTGCTCCCTCCAGCGCCGGCACCAGAAGGTGATCGAGGAGGCCCCGGCGCCCGGCCTGCCGGCCGCGCTCGAAGCGAGCCTCCTCGACACGGCCGTCCGCGCGGCGAAGGCCGTCGGCTACGTCGGCGCGGGCACGGTCGAGTTCCTCGTCGCCGACGGGCGGGCGCACTTCCTGGAGATGAACACCCGCCTCCAGGTGGAGCACCCGGTGACCGAGGAGGTGTACGGCGTCGACCTCGTCGCCCTCCAGCTGGCCGTCGCCGAGGGGCAGCCGCTGCCCCCCGAGCCCCCGGCCCCGCGCGGGCACGCCGTCGAGGCCCGGCTCTATGCCGAGGACCCCGCCCGGGGCTGGGCCCCGCAGACCGGCGTCCTGCACCGCTTCGAGACCCCGGACGGCGTGCGCGCCGACACGGGCTACGCCTCCGGGGACACGATCGGCGTCCACTACGACCCGATGCTCGCGAAGGTGATCGTCCACGCCGCCACCCGGGAGGCGGCCCTCCGCAAGCTCGCCCACGCCCTGGAGCGGACGGTCGTGCACGGCCCCGTCACCAACCGGAACCTGCTGCTGGCGTCGGTGCGGCACCCGGAGTACGCGTCGGCGGAGGCCCTGGACACGGGCTTCTACGACCGGAACCTGCCCGCGCTGACGGCCCCGCCGCCCGGCGAGGAGTACGCGGCGGTGGCGGCGGCGATCGCCCGCGCCTCGGCCGGCACCGGCCGCTTCGGCGGCGGCTGGCGCAACGTCCGCTCACAGGACGAGACGAGGACGTACGGCGGCCACGAGGTCCGCTACCGGCCGGCGCGGGACGGCGGCCACGAGGTCACGTCCCCGGAGGGCGTACGGGTCGTGGCGGCGGCGCCCGGCCGCGTGAGCCTGGACGTGGACGGGGTCGTACGGCACTACGACGTCACCGCCTACGGGGACACGGTCCACGCGGGCGGCCACCGCCTCGCCGTCCCGCCCCGCTTCACGGACCCGCGCGACCAGTCGGTCCCCGGCTCCCTGCTCGCCCCGATGCCCGGCACCGTCGTCCGGGTCGCGGACGGCCTCGCCGTCGGCGACCGGGTCACCGCCGGACAGCCGCTCCTCTGGCTGGAGGCCATGAAGATGGAGCACCGCGTCACCGCCCCCGCCTCCGGCACGCTCACCGCGCTCCACGCCACGCCCGGCCGCCAGGTCGAGCCCGGCGCCCTGCTAGCCGTCGTCCTGACCGAAGCACAGGAGGAAGACCCCGCATGAGCACCCTCATCGAGACCGAAGAGCTCACCGCCCTCCGATCCGCCGTCTCCGCGCTCGGCCACCGCCACGGCCCCGGCTTCGACCGGGCCGCGCTCTGGGCGGAGGCCGGCAAGCTCGGCTACCTGGGCGTGAACCTGCCCGAGGAGTACGGGGGCGGGGGCGGCGGCATGGCCGAGCTGTCGGTCGTCCTGGAGGAGGCGGGCGCGGCCGGCGCACCGCTGCTCATGATGGTCGTCTCGCCCGCGATCTGCGGCACGGTCATCGCCCGCTTCGGTACCGAGGAGCAGAAGCGGGCGTGGCTGCCGGGGCTCGCGGACGGGTCGAGGACGATGGCGTTCGGGATCACGGAGCCGGACGCGGGATCGAACTCGCACCGCATCACGACGACGGCGACCCGCACCGAGGAGGGCTGGGTCCTCAGCGGCCGGAAGGTGTTCGTCTCGGGCGTGGACATCGCCGACGCGACCCTGATCGTCGGGCGGACGTCGGACGCCCGCACGGGCAGCCTGAAGCCCTGCCTCTTCATCGTCCCCCGGGACGCCCCCGGCTTCGGGCGCCGCCACATCGAGATGGAACTGGACGCGAACGAGAAGCAGTTCGAGCTGACGCTCGACGACGTCCATCTGCCGTTCGAGGCCCTGGTGGGCGACGAGGACGCGGGCCTCCTGCAGCTCTTCGCCGGCCTGAACCCGGAGCGGATCATGACGGCGGCCTTCGCCATCGGCATGGGCCGGTACGCCCTCGCGCAGGCGGTGAAGTACGCGAAGGAACGCCAGGTCTGGAAGGCCCCGATCGGCGCCCACCAGGCCATCGCCCACCCGCTCGCGCAGGCGCACATCGAGCTCGAACTGGCCCGCCTGATGATGGCGAAGGCCGCGCACCTCTACGACGCGGGCGACGACATGGGTGCGGGCGAGGCCGCGAACATGGCGAAGTACGCGGCGGCGGAGGCCTGTGTGAGGGCGGTCGACACCTCGGTCCACACCCTCGGCGGCAACGGCCTCACGAAGGAGTTCGGCCTGGCCCGCCTGGTCACGGCGGCCCGGGTGGCCCGCATCGCCCCGGTCAGCCGCGAGATGATCCTGAACTACGTCTCCCACCAGACCCTGGGTCTGCCCAAGTCGTACTGAGCGCGCCGGGTGGTACCCGGGTATGACGGGGGAGTTGGCTCCGGGGTGTGACGACCGGGGCGCCGGCAGGGCGTGAGGGTGCGGGCATCCGCCGAACGAGTCGAGGAGCCCGCCGATGTCTCCCATGCCCCCGGTCCGCCGAGCCGTCCGGACCGCCGCCCGCGCGTTCCTGGCGCTGCCGGTCGGTCTTGCGGCCGTCGCACTGGTCCTGACCGGGCAGCCGGGCCGGGCCGCCCGCGTGCAGGCCCGGCTCGCGGGCGGCGAGTGGACCGGAGGCCGGGTGCTCGGCCGGGCGGTGCTCGGCCTGCCGCTGGACGCGGCGGCCTTCCTCCTCGTCGGGTACGCGCTGTTCAACTCCGTACGGAACCTCGGCTACCCCCTGTGGTACCTGGACACCGACTACCACCAGGCCTGGGGCGGCCCGACCATGGCCGGTGTCTGGGCGGTGCACGCGGGCGGCTGGCTGCTCTGCCTGGCGGTCCTCCACTGGCCGGTCCGCCGGCTGGCGCGCGGCCAGCAGGCCTTGGACCGGCGCGCCACGGGCGACGGCCGCGCGCCGGACGCGTGAGCGCCCTCGCAGGCCGTCGGGCCGTGCCCGCCCGGAAGGGTCGCTCCGTCCCCAGAACCATGCAAGCATGCTTGATTGTTTTTCGGGGTACTGACAGGGTCTCCCCAAGTTCCGCCCGCAGCGGCGATCCTGGCGATCACCTTCCACCTCCCCAGGGGGCAACGCATGGTGTTCCACAGCGCGTACGAGCCCGTTCCCACCGTCTCCCTCCCCATCCACGACGCCGTGCTCGGACGAGCCGCCGAGTGGGGTGACACGCCCGCGCTGATCGACGGCGCCGGGGAGCTCAGCCTCACGTACGGGCAGGTCGACGGCTTCCACCGGCGGGTCGCCGCCGGGCTGGCCGAGGCCGGCGTGCGGAAGGGGGACGTGCTCGCGCTGCACAGCCCCAACACGGTCCTGTTCCCCATCGCCTTCTACGCCGCCACGCGCGCGGGTGCCTCCGTCACCACCGTGCACCCGCTCGCCACGCCCGAGGAGTTCGCCAAGCAGCTCCGCGACTCCTCGGCGCGGTGGATCGTGACGGTGTCCCCGCTGCTCGCCTCGGCCCGCGCGGCGGCCGAACTCGCC
Source organism: Streptomyces sp. NPDC096079 (assembly GCF_040303145.1). Lineage (NCBI taxonomy): Bacteria > Bacillati > Actinomycetota > Actinomycetes > Kitasatosporales > Streptomycetaceae > Streptomyces > Streptomyces sp. NPDC096079. The sequence continues at coordinate 741,592 of NZ_JBEOST010000001.1, read as the reverse complement.
GGCGGGATCGAGGAGATCCTCGTCTGCGACCGGGCGGACGCGGCGGAGGGCGTCCGGTCCCTCCAGGACTTCCTCGGCTCCACCGGGCCCGTGCCCGAGGTCGACCTCGACCCCGACCGGGACGTCGCCGCCCTCCCGTACTCCTCCGGCACCACCGGCGTCCCCAAGGGCGTCATGCTCACCCACACCTCCATCGCCACCAACCTCGCCCAGCTGACGCCCGTCATCCCCATGGGGCCGGGCGACCGGATCCTCGCCGTCCTCCCCTTCTTCCACATCTACGGGCTCACCGCCCTCATGAACGCCCCCCTCCGCTCCGGCGCCACCGTCGTCGTCCTGCCCCGCTTCGAACTCGACACCTTCCTCGGCGCCATCCAGAAGCACCGCATCAACGGCCTGTACGTCGCCCCGCCGATCGTCCTCGCCCTCGCCAAGCACCCGGCCGTCGCCGACTACGACCTGTCCTCCCTCCGGTACGTCGTCAGCGCCGCCGCCCCCCTCGACGCCGCCCTCGCCGAGGCCTGCTCGGCCCGCCTCGGACTGCCGCCCGTCAGCCAGGCGTACGGCATGACGGAGCTGTCGCCCGGCACCCACGTCGTCCCGCTCGACGCCCCCGCGCCCCCGCCCGGCACCGTCGGGAAGCTGCTGCCCTCCACCGAGATGCGGATCCTCTCCCTCGACGACCCCGAGAAGGACGCCGCACCGGGCGAGAAGGGCGAGATCGCCATCCGGGGACCGCAGGTCATGAAGGGCTACCTCGGCCGGCCCGACGCCACCGCCGCCATGATCGACGGCGACGGCTGGGTGCACACCGGCGACATCGGCCGCGTCGACGAGGACGGCTGGCTCTTCGTCGTCGACCGCGTCAAGGAACTCATCAAGTACAAGGGCTTCCAGGTCGCCCCCGCCGAACTCGAAGCGCTGCTCCTCACCCACGAGGGCATCGCCGACGCCGCCGTCATCGGCGTCACCGGCACCGACGGCACCGAGATCCCCAAGGCCTTCGTGGTCCGCCAGCCCACCGCACCCGGCCTCACCGCCGAGGAGGTCGTCGCGCACGTCGCCGCGCGCGTCTCCCCGTACAAGAAGGTCCGCAGCGTGGAGTTCATCGACACCGTCCCCCGGGCAGCGTCCGGGAAGATCCTCCGAAGGGAACTGAGGGACCGCGCATGACCCTTGTCGACGCCACCGAGGAGCGGGGCATCACCACCCTCGCCCTGAACTCCCCGGACACCCGCAACGCGCTCTCCGCGCCGCTCGTCACCGAACTCGCCGACGCGCTCACCGCCTGCGGCAAGGACCCCGCCGTCCGGGCGGTCGTCCTCACCCACACCGGCTCCACGTTCAGCGCGGGCGCCGACCTGAAGGCCCCGCCCAGCCCGTACGCCTTCGTCGACCTGCTCCGGCAGATCGTCGAGCTGCCGAAACCGGTCGTCGCCCACGTCACCGCGGGCGCCCACACCCGGGCGGGAGGCCTCGGGCTGCTCGGCGCCGCCGACATCGTCCTCGCCGGTGAGGGCGCCGACTTCGCCCTCACCGAGGTACGGATCGGGGTCGCGCCCGCCGTCGTCTCGCTCACCCTCCTGCCCCGCCTGGCGCCGCGCGCCGCCGCCCGGCACTACCTGACGGGTGAGCGCTTCGGCGTCCCCGAGGCGATCGCCATGGGTCTCGTCACCGCCGGCGACGAGGAGCTCCCCGGCATCCTCGACTCCCTCCGCGCCGCCTCCCCGCAGGGCCTGCGGGAGGCGAAACGACTGGTCACCGCTAGAGTCCTGGAGACCTTCGAACGCGACGCGGAGGACCTGGTGCAGAGGTCGGCCACGCTCTTCGCCTCCGCCGAGGCGCGCGAGGGGATGACGGCCTTCCTCGAACGACGGGACCCCGCATGGCGGCTCTGACCGCGCCCAAGCCCGACCGGAACCCCAAGCAGGACCGGAGCCGCGCCACCCGGCAGCGGCTCCTGGAGGCCGCCGTCTCCTGCCTGGCCGAGCACGGCTGGGCGGGCTCCACGGTCTCCGCCGTCGCGGAACGGGCCGGCGTCTCCCGGGGCGCCGCCCAGCACCACTTCCCCACCCGCGAGGACCTGTTCACCGCCGCCGTCGAGTACGTCGCGGAGGAACGCTCCCAGGCCCTCAGGGCCGTCCGCACGGACGACCGGGAACAGGCCGTCGCCGCCCTCGTCGGCCTCTACACCGGGCCCCTCTTCCGGGCCGCCCTCCACCTGTGGGTCGCCGCCTCGGGCGAGGAGCAGCTCCGCGAGCGGGTCACCGAGCTGGAGGCCCGCGTCGGGCGCGAGTCCCACCGCATCGCCGTCGAGGTCCTGGGCGCCGACGAGTCCCGCCCCGGCGTCCGCGAGACCGTCCAGGGCCTCCTGGACATGGCCCGCGGCCTCGGCCTGGCCACCCTCCTCACGGACGACCGCGCCCGCCGGGAACGCGTGGTGTCCCAGTGGGCGCGGCTGGTGAACGAGGCGCTGGGGGTCTAGGGCCTGGGGGTTCCGGGGACGGCTACACGCCCGGGATCGCGCGCGCCCGGAAGGCGTCCCGCACGGTCGCCGCGGCCTGCGTCCCGTACATCTTCTGCGCCGTCGCGACCGTCTTCAGGGCCGCGTCCGAGAAGGTGGTGTCGGCGGCGAAGCCGAACTGCGCGTTCACGATGATCCGGTCGGCGGTGCGGGCGCCCAGCCCGTTCCGGATGTCGAAGAGGGCCCGGGACCAGATCTCGCCGTCCGCGTGCACCTCGCCCTCCCGGTCCGCGTAGGTCTTGGTGCCGTCGATCCGGCGCAGGCAGTGCGGGGCCGCGCTGTACCCCGTCGAGTCCCAGTCGCCGACGCAGGCCACGTCCGCCTTCATCGGCCAGCCGTACTTCGTGACGGCGTTCGTGCCGACCTCCACGGCCAGGTAGTCGCCGAAGGCCTCGCCGATCGCGCCGGCCTCCGGAGAGCTGCCGAAGCCCGGCACCTGGGCCTCGTGCACCGCGTGACCGTACTCGTGGACGATCACCTCGGCGTCCTCGGCGTCGTCCACCCCGCCCTTGCCGAAGCGGATCTCGTCCTTCTTGTCGGTGAAGAAGGAGTTGTCGGCGCCCCACTGGTTGAGCCGGACCGGCTGCACGCGGTCGTTCGCCCCGCGCAGCTCGCCGCCGAAGCCCAGGCCCTGGAGGTACTCCTGCGCCTCGTTGACCCAGAAGTACGCCATGACCTGCTCGAAGCCGTCGTCGGAGCGGTCGAACGAAGCGGCGTCGGCGGCCCTCGCCGGCTTGCCGGTCTCGGAGCGGACGGCCACCCACTTCCCGGACAGCGCGCCGCTCGCGTCGAGGTTGCGCAGGGCGACGGAGGCGTACGCGGAGGCGGGGACGTCGCCCGCCGCGTCCTTGTGGTCGGCGAGGGTCTGGTCGCCCGAGGACTGCACCGGGTTCACCATGAAGACGCGGGCCTGCGGGGCCGCGGCGGCCCAGGCTCCCGAGGTGGGGAGCAGTGCCGCGGTGACGGTGCCGACGGCGACGGCGGCCGCGGCGACCGTGCCACGAGGGGTGCGGCGGGTCATGGACATCCTCCTGCGGTGGGGCGCGGCAACGGGAAGCTTGGCGTGCACTCGACACGCGTGGCGGCGATCTTCGCGTACGCGCGCCACTTTGAACAGACTTTGAGCCATCCCGGCAAGGACGTGACGCGCACCACAGTCGCCCGCTCCCCGCGGCAGTACGCTGACTCCATGCCCCTGCTCGTACGCCGTCGCCACGTGGACTACGTCCGCGTCACGAGCATGGGCTGTCGCCGCTCCGCCTGACCTTCCGGGGTACCACTCCACACCCCTGCGGGTCCCTCGTCCGAGCCCCAGCCGACCGGCACCCGTGGCCCCCGCCCCACCCTCGGCGGCCGCCCCGGGCACCCGTACACCCCGCGGATGCATTCATGACGAACAGCTCGTACCCCTCGCAGCTCCCGATCGTCGACCTCTCGGCGGCCGACCGGGACCCCCAGGCCCGGAAGCTGCTCCACGCCCAGCTCCACTCGGCCGCCCACGACGTGGGCTTCTTCCAGCTCATCGGGCACGGCATCAGCGCGGCCGAGACCCAGGCACTGACCTCGGCCATGCACGCCTTCTTCGCCCTGCCCGAGGCCGACCGGCTCGCCCTCGACAACATCAACTCGCCGCACTTCCGCGGCTACACGCGCATCGGCGACGAGCGCACCGCGGGAGCCCGCGACTGGCGCGACCAGCTCGACATCGGCGCCGAACGCCCCGCCCGCGAGCCGGCCCCCTGGGAAGCCCCGTACTGGTGGCTCGAAGGCCCCAACCAGTGGCCCGCCGGCCTCCCCGAGCTCCGCACGGCCGCCCTGCACTGGATCGAGCGCCTCAGCGGCGTCGCCGAGCGCCTCCTCCACGAGCTGCTCACCTCCATCGGCGCGCCCGCCGGCTTCTACGACGACATCTTCGGCCCGCGCGCCCACCCGCACCTCAAGCTGGTGCGCTACCCGGGCAGCAGCGGCGAGGGCGACGACCAGGGCGTCGGCGCGCACAAGGACTACGGCTTCCTCACCCTGCTGCTCCAGGACCAGGTCGGCGGGCTCCAGGTGCAGCGCGAGGACGGGAACTTCCACGACGTGCCGCCGCTGCCGGGCGCCTTCGTCGTGAACCTGGGCGAACTGCTCGAAGTCGCCACCAACGGCTACCTGATCGCGACGAACCACCGCGTGGTCTCGCCGCCCGGGGCGACGGAACGATTCTCCGTGCCGTTCTTCTACAACCCGCGCCTGGACGCCCGGATCGCGCCCCTGGAGTTCCCCTTCGCGGACCGCGCGCCCGGCGTCACGGCCGACCCGACGAACCCGCTGTTCGCGGAGTACGGCCGCAACGAGCTGAAGGGCAAGCTCCGCGCCCACCCCCTGACGACGGCCCGCCACCACGCCGACCTGCTCCTCGCCCAGGACCAGCAGGCGCAGCTGGTCTAGGGCCGGACGGGGCCCGTCCTGGGCCCGTCACCCGTCCTGGGCCCGGACGCGCCGGTGGCGCCTGGCGGGGCTGTGCGGGCCCGCCAGGCGCCACCGGCTCTTCGCGCGCGGCCCCTACCGGCCGGCGATGTCCTCGTAGCCCTCGATCTCGCGCGGGTCCCGCTGACCGGGACCCGTGTAGCGCGCCGAGGGGCGGACCAGGCGGCCCGTGCGCTTCTGCTCCAGGATGTGCGCGGACCAGCCGGCCGTACGCGCGCACGTGAACATCGACGTGAACATGTGCGCCGGGACCTCGGCGAAGTCCAGGACGATCGCCGCCCAGAACTCGACGTTCGTCGCGAGCACCCGGTCCGGGCGCCGGTTGTGCAGCTCCTCCAGGGCGGCCTTCTCCAGCGCCTCGGCGACCTCGAAGCGCGGCGCGGCCAGCTCCTTGGCCGTACGGCGGAGCACGCGCGCGCGGGGGTCCTCGGCGCGGTAGACGCGGTGGCCGAAGCCCATGAGGCGCTCGCCCTTGTCGAGGGCCTGACGCACGTACGCGGTGGCGTCGCCGGTGCGCTCGATCTCCTCGATCATGCCGAGGACGCGGGAGGGCGCGCCGCCGTGCAGCGGGCCGGACATGGCGCCGACGGCGCCGGACAGGGAGGCGGCCACGTCGGCGCCGGTGGAGGCGATGACGCGCGCGGTGAACGTGGAGGCGTTCATGCCGTGCTCGGCGGCGGAGGTCCAGTAGGCGTCGACGGCCTTGACGTGCTTGGGGTCGGGCTCGCCGCGCCAGCGGATCATGAAGCGCTCGACGACCGACTCGGCCTTGTCGATCTCGCTCTGCGGAACCATCGGGAGGCCCTGGCCGCGCGCGGACTGGGCGACGTACGAGAGCGCCATGACGGCCGCGCGGGCGAGGTCGTCGCGGGCCTGCTCGGCGGAGATGTCGAGGAGTGGTTTGAGGCCCCACACGGGCGCGAGCATCGCGAGGGCGGACTGCACGTCGACACGGATGTCACCGGAGTGCACGGGGATCGGGAAGGGCTCGGCCGCCGGAAGGCCGGGGTTGAACGCGCCGTCGACGAGCAGGCCCCAGACGTTCCCGAAGGAGACGTGACCGACGAGGTCCTCGATGTCGACCCCGCGATAGCGGAGGGCGCCGCCCTCCTTGTCGGGTTCGGCGATCTCCGTCTCGAACGCGACGACTCCCTCGAGCCCGGGTACGAAGTCGGACATCAGGCGGCTCCTCTATCGATGATCGATCAACCGTGTCGGTCGATGGTGGGGAATCAACAGTCATCCAGCCCACGAGTCTGTACGGTTCCGATGATGCGGGGAAGCGTGACATCCGGCACACTGCGCCGATTTGGCGAGAGAGGGTTAGCGCCCCGCGGTGCCGGGCAGACTGCGGTGCTGCGGCAGGATGACCCTGTGACCGACGCCCTGGATCCCGCCGACATGCGTGAGCAGTACCGGACCACGGAGCTGTCCGCGGCCGACCTCGCGCCCGAACCGATCGGCCAGTTCGCCCGCTGGTTCAAGGAGACCGCCGCGAACCCGGCGATCCACGAACCGAACGCGATGGTCGTCTCGACCGCGACCCCCGAGGGCCGCCCCTCGTCCCGGACGGTGCTCCTGAAGCACTACGACGAGGCCGGCTTCGTCTTCTTCACCAACTACGCGTCCCGCAAGGGCGAGGAGCTGACGGCCAACCCGTACGCCTCACTGCTCTTCCCCTGGCACCCGCTGGCCCGCCAGGTGATCGTCACCGGCCGCGCGGTCCGCGTCGGCCGCGAGGAGACGGTCGCCTACTTCCGCACCCGCCCGCACGGCTCCCAGCTCGGCGCCTGGGCGAGCCCCCAGTCCCGCGTCATCGCCTCCCGCGCGGAGCTCCTGGCCCGCTACGACGAACTCGCCGCCCGCTACCCGGAACCCGAACAGGTCCCGGTCCCCCCGGAGTGGGGCGGCATCCGGGTCGTCCCCGAGGCGGTCGAATTCTGGCAGGGCCACGAGAACCGCCTCCACGACCGCCTGCGCTACACCCGCGGGGAGAACGACACCTGGCACGTGGAACGCCTGGCCCCCTGAGGGGTCCCGGGAACGCAGGCGACCCGTGAGTCTTGGCACCGTCCGCCTAGGTTCGGACGGAGCCTGCCGGCCGGACTGCCGGCGACTCACGGGTCGGGTGACTGCGTTGGTGTTCGGCAGAAGGCCTGCCGAGGTGCACAGAGTGCGACTGGCAGGCCTTAGCCCGCAGTCACCTCACGAGTCCGAAAAGAAACCATTTTTCCGGATCACCTCCTTTCGCGTGTACCCACACCCTAGGAACCGTCCGCGCGCGCCTCAACCCATTTATTCGAAGCGCTGAAAGTTCGCGGAACAGGGGTGTGCTCTGTGTCACGTTCCAGTTGAATGGTCACAGCATGGGGGGTGCCTGGATGAGTGCATTCACGGGGGCCACGAGCGACGCCGTGTCCGTCCCGGGGGCGGGGGCCGATCTGTTGGCCGCGCTGCTCGACGGGATGGACGCCGCGCTCTGCGCGTTCGACGCCGACGGGACGGTCACGCACTGGAACCGGGAGGCCGAGCGGATCCTCGGCTGGTCCGCCGGGGAGGCGGTCGGGCGGCGCGGGTTCGAGGGGTGGGCGGCGCGGAGTGCCGACGCCGAGGAGACCCTGGGGCGGCTCATGGGCGCCATGAAGGGCCCCGGGCGGCAGGTCCACGAGTTCGTTCTGCTCCGCAAGGACGGCGGGCGGGTCCTCGTGCGGAGCCAGGCCGCGGGTGTGCGGGGCGCGGACGGCGCCCCGGCGGGGGTGTACTGCGCGTTCAGCGAGGTCCACGTCCAGCTGGACCTGGAGCGTTCGGTGGCGCTCAGCGAGGCCCTGTTCGACGACGCCTCCTGGGGAGTCGTCCTCGTCGACGCCGACCTCCGCCCCGCCATGGTGAACGCCCACGCGGCCCGCGCCTTCGGTACGGGGCGTACGGCCCTGCTCGGGCGGCCCCTCGGCGATGTCGTCGTGCACGGGGCCGAGGAGCTGGAGGCCGCCCTCCAGCACGTCCTGGCGGAGGGCACGCCGCCCGCGCCGGCCGAGGTGTGGGTGACGCTCGGGACGGCCCCGGAGGAGCGCCGCCGGTGCTGGCGCAGCGGCTTCCTGCTGCTGTCGTCGCCGATGGCGGAGGAGCCGGTGCCGCTGGGCGTGGCCTGGCTGTTCCAGGACGTCACCGAGGAGCGGCTCGCGGCGCGCGAGGCGGACCGGCTCAGGTTCCGGTGGAGCCAGCTGCACCGGGCGGGCGCGGCGGCCGCCGAGTGCGAGGACCCGGTGGAGGCGGCGACGGTCCTGCTGGACTTCGCGCTGGCCGGGTTCGCCGACCACGCCCTGGTGGACCGCCCGGCGGGGGAGCGGCGTCTCACCCGCGCCCTGGCCACCCCGGCGGGCGCCGCCCCCGGCCCGTCGTCGCCCGTCGTGGGCGGGGGCATTCCGCTGCGGTACGGGCCGCGGCACCCGGCGCTCCAGGCCTGGGACCGGGTGGGCACGGTGCGGGCGAGCGCGGGCCGGACGGCGGAGGTGTGGGCGGAGGCCCACCAGTGGCCGGGGGACGCGGCGCACGCCCTGTGCGTGGTGCTGCGCTCCCGGGGCCGGACCCTGGGCGTCCTGACGTTCCTGCGGGCGGCCTGCCGCAAGCCCTTCGAGCGCGAGGACGTGGTGTTCGCGGAGGCGGTGGCGTCCCGGGTGGCGACGTCCCTGGACCTGGCCGACTCCCGCACCCCCTAGGGAGTGTTTCGGAAGTCCCGCACAGCACCCGCGGCGCCCGGCACGCCCCCTAGCCCTCCGTACACCCACTTTTTTGTGGGTACTTGTCGGGGTCCGGCGCCCGGGAGAACCTGGTGGTGGCCCGGGCGAGAGGGGAACGGCAGGGCCTCAGGAGGCGGCCCGCGCCTCCGTCAGCCGGTCGATCCGGCGATGGCCCCAGTCCGACAAGGGGCCGAGCAGTGCGGAGAGTTCGAGGCCGTGCTCCGTCAGTGAGTAGACGGTCTTCGGGGGCAGGACGTCGTGCACCTCGCGGTGTACGAGGCCGTCGTCCTCCATCTCCCGCAGTGCCGAGGTCAGCACCTTCTCGCTGATCTCGGGGATCCTGCGGCGCAGTTCACCGGGCCGGTGCGGTCCGGATTCCAGCAGCCACAGCAGTGACGTCTTCCACTTGCCGTCGATCACGGCGATCGCGGCCGTGACGCCGCAGACGTCCGTGTCCTGGGCCCGGAGGCGTGTCATGCGCGTCCCTCTCCTTCTTCCGTCGTCTCTGTGTCTCACGTGTCTACAAGGGAGTTCCTTCATGTCCTCTTCCGACGAGCAGTTTTCGGTCACCGTCCTCGGGCTCGGGCCGATGGGCCGGGCGCTGGCCGGCGCGTTCCTGGACGCCGGGGTGCGGACCACGGTGTGGAACCGCACCCCGGGCAAGGAGGGTGATCTCGTCGCGCGGGGCGCCGTCCTGGCCGCGAGCGCCGAGGAGGCGGCCGCCGCGAGCCCGCTGACGGTGATCTGCCTGGTCAACTACGACGCCACGGACTCGGTCCTGCGGCAGCCGGCCGTGGCGGACGCGCTGAAGGGCCGGACGGTGGTGAACCTGAGCGCCGACACTCCGGAGCGGGCCCGGGACACCGGCCGCTGGGCGGCGGAGCACGGCGTCGGCTATCTGGACGGCGCGATCATGACCCCGACGCCGACGATCGGGACGCCCGCCGGGGTGTTCCTGCACAGCGGCCCGGAGCCGCTGTACGGCGAGCACCGGCGGGTGCTGGACGCGCTGGGCGGCACCCACACGCACCTCGGCGAGGACGTCGGCAGGGCGGCGGCGTACGACGTGGCGCTGCTCGACATCTTCTGGACGTCGATGGCGGGGTACGTGCACGCCCTCGCGGTGGCGCGCGCGGAGGGGATCTCGGCGCGGGAGCTGGCGCCGTTCGCCCAGGGCATCGGGGCGATCCTGCCGCCGCTGTTCCAGGAGTGGGCCGAGGACGTGGACGGCGGTTCGTACTCGGGCGAGGGCAATCCGCTGACCTCGGCCGTGTCGACGATGGGCCACGTGGTGCACGCGTCCGAGGCGCACGGGATCGACGCGAGCGTGATGCGGGCGGCGGAGGCGCTGGCGCGCCGGGCGGTGGACCGGGGGCACGGCGCGGACGGGTTCTCGCGTGTCACGCAGGTGATGGGCCTCGGCTGACCGGCAGGGAAGGGGGCCGAACGCTGCCGGGTTCCGGCATGGACGGCCCCTCCGGGCGGCGGGACGATGGGCCCGGGTTCGAGCATCGTGGGGGGCATCGTGTGGGGTTGGGTGGTGGGGGCGGGCATGCTCCTGGGCGTGGCGGCGATCACGCTGGGCGTCGTGACGTTCCGTACGGGGTGGGTGCCGCCCTGGCAGCGCCACCACGTGACGCGTCCCCGGCTGCTCGGTGTGGGGGCCGTGCTGACGGGCCTGGGGGTGTTCCTGCCGGGCCTGGTGTACTTCGGCGTGGTGCCGGACCCCTCCTGGGAGGCCCGGTTCTTCGGCCAGAACGCCCTGATTCTGGCCGGTCTGGCCTGCATCGGAGCCAGTCAGTTGATGGCTCCGCCGCGCGGGAGGGCGACCGGCGTCCAGGCCCGGCGCTAGCGCCGGTAGAAGATCCGGTCCCCGTACTCGCTCATGACACGGCCGTTCCACTCGTGCCCGCCGTCGACGTTGCCCGAGCGGAGCAGCGGCGGCTCGATGCCGAGGCGTACGAGTTCCTCGGCGGCGGCGGCCATCGTGGCCTGCATGAGGGCGCTGGTGACGACGGTGGAGGCGGGTGCGAAGGGCGCCTCGATGCCGTCGTGGGTGAGTTCCGCGTCGCCGATGGCGATCTTCGAGTCGAGGACGATGTCGCAGTGGTCCTTGAGGTACGTCCCCGAGACGTGCCGTGACTTCGTCTCGGTGGCGTACGCCAGCGAGGTGACGCCGATGACGGTGAGGCCGAGCGCGCGGGCGTTCATGGCCATCTCCACGGGCAGGGCGTTGCGTCCGGAGAGGGAGATGATGATCAGGACGTCGCCGGCCTTGGCGGGGGACGAGTCGAGGACGGCCCCGGCGAGGCCGTCGACCCGCTCCAGGGCGGACCCGAGGGTGGCCGGCATGACGTCGACGCCGACGACGCCGGGGACGGCGAGGAGGTTCATCAGGGCGAGGCCGCCGGCCCGGTAGACGACGTCCTGGGCGGCGAGGGAGGAGTGTCCGGCGCCGAAGGCGAAGAGCCGGTTGCCGTGTGCGACGGCTTCGGCGATCGCGGTTCCGGCGGCGGCGATCTCGGCGGAGTCCCCGTCGCGCACCTCCTTGAGCAGGCCGATGGCGGCGTCGAAGAACTGTCCGGCCAGCTTGCTCTCGCCCATCGCGGCGGCTCCTTCTCGTCGTGCTCCGGTGGTGGCTCTCGTCGCGGGTCGCCGATCACGGTGCGGTCTGGACCATTGCTCTGTCAATACCGCCTCACCCCGGCGCGGCCCGGTTGTCGGTCCGATGCGTCAGAATTGGGGCAGGGCCAGCGCACGACTCATCGAGGGGCACGTATGTCCGGACTGATCGACACAACGGAGATGTATCTCCGCACCATCCTCGAGCTGGAGGAAGAAGGTGTGGTCCCCATGCGTGCCCGGATCGCCGAGCGGCTCGACCAGAGCGGTCCCACGGTGAGCCAGACGGTGGCCCGGATGGAGCGCGACGGCCTGGTGGCCGTGGCGAGCGACCGCCACCTGGAGCTCACGGACGAGGGACGCCGCCTGGCCACCCGGGTCATGCGCAAGCACCGCCTGGCCGAGTGCCTGCTGGTCGACGTGATCGGCCTGGAGTGGGAGCAGGTCCACGCGGAGGCGTGCCGCTGGGAGCACGTGATGAGCGAGGCCGTGGAGCGGCGGGTCCTGGAGCTGCTGCGTCACCCGACGGAGTCGCCGTACGGGAACCCGATTCCGGGCCTGGAGGAGCTGGGCGAGAAGGCGGAGGCCGAGGCCTTCCTCGACGACTCGATGGTGTCGCTCGCCGACCTGGACGCGAGCGGCGGCAAGACGGTGATCGTGCGGCGGATCGGCGAGCCGATCCAGACGGACGCCCAGCTGATGTACACGCTGCGGAGGGCGGGCGTGCAGCCCGGCTCGGTGGTGTCGGTGTCGGAGTCGGCGGGTGGTGTCCTGGTGGGCAGCAGCGGCGAGGCGGCGGAGCTGGACGCGGAGGTCGCGGCGCACGTGTTCGTCGCGAAGCGCTGACGCGGACGCGGTCGGTCAGGTGAAGGAGGGGGCGCCCGCAGGGGCGCCCCCTCTTTCGCGTGCTCGCGCGCCCCGTTTTACGCCGGAATCGCCACGCCCGCGCCCTCGCCGTGCCACGCTGGTGGCAGCCGGGCGTGGAGGGGGTGGGGCCATGAGTGCTGCGGACGGCAGAGGGCCCCGGCGCCTTCCGGCGCCGGGGCCTGTCCTCCCCTGTGCTGACCTGGAGCCCCGAGCTCTCAAGGTCACCCCCGTCGGACCGTTTTTCCCCGAGCGGTCCGCCTCCCGCTCAAGATCTCCCCTCGGCAGCGCGCGTCAATCCTTGAGCCGTGTCACTCGAACGAGGGGTGTTGTGTGGCAGGAGCGCATTTTCGAATGCGAGTTCGATAGTCTGGCGAGGTTCGACGGAAGAGAGGGGGTGCCGGATCCATGGCGCGACGACTCGACGTCACCGGGGCCGACGGCGTCCGGCTGGCGGCCTGGGAGCACACGGCCCCGGCCCACCTGGGCCCGGCCCACACGGCACCGGTCCACACCACCGGACCCGGCGCGCGCGGCGCCTGGGAGCGCCCGCCCGGGCCCGAGGGCCACGGGATCGTCCCGCAGCCCGGCCCGGACACCCCGGGCCGCCCCGGCGGCCGGCCCGTCCCCCGACCCGTACGGGCTCCGCAGGCCCCCCAGGCACCGGCCCCCGCGGCCCACGCGCCCGCAGCGGGGGTGTTACTCCTCCACGGGCTGATGGGCCACGCGGGCCACTGGGCCCCCGCCGTCCGCCGCCTCACCGGCGGCCACCGGATCGTCGCGCTCGACCAGCGCGGCCACGGGGCGAGCGAGAAGCCCGCCGCCGGACCCTTCACCCGCGAGGCGTACGTGGCGGACGCCGCCGCCGTCGTCGAGCAGCTCGGTCTCGGTCCCGTCACCCTCGTCGGCCACTCCATGGGCGCCCTGACCGCCTGGCAGCTGGCCGCCGAGCGCCCCGACCTCGTCCGCGCCCTCGTCATCTGCGACATGCGGGCCTCGGCGCTCGGCGCGGCCTCGCAGCGCGCCTGGCAGGACTGGTTCCGCGGCTGGCCCGCGCCGTTCCCTTCGCTGGAGGCCGTGCACCGCTGGTTCGGCGACGAGGACCCCTGGGTGGAGACGCCGAACCCGGCGCGGGGCGCCTTCTTCGCCGAGGTGATGACCCAGCGCCCCGACGGCTGGCACCCGGTCTTCGACCCGCACCAGATGCTCACCTCGCGCGAGACCTGGGTCCACGACGCCCACTGGGACTCGCTCGCCCAGGTGCGCTGCCCCACCCTGGTCGTCCGCGGCCTCGACGGCGAGCTGGGCCGCGCCGAGGCCCAGGAGATGGTCAGGGTCCTGCCCCACGGGGCGTACGCGGAGGTCCCCGACGCGGGCCACCTCCTCCACTACACCCATCCGGACGCCTGGAGCGAGGCCGTGGAGCCCTTTCTGAACGGGGTACTCACCCCCTGACGGTCCGCCTGCGGACCCGGCACGGTACGGTCCCTCCCACGGCGCGTCGAGCAGCAGGTCTCCGCGCCGGTGGGAGGGAAAACTCGATGCGCACTTCCTTGCTGCGGCGCGTGGTCACGGTGGCCACGACGCTGGGGCTCACCTCGCTCGGCCTCTTCGGCGCGGGCGCGGCGCCGGCGCAGGCCGCGATCCGCGACTGCCCGTCCGGCTACTTCTGCGCCTGGACGTCCGACGACGGCACCGGCACGATGTACAGGACGAACGTGAACCGGGCGACGCTCGGGACCTGGGACAACCGGTTCCGCTCGGTCGTCAACCACACGAACAAGTACGCCTGCCTGTACGACGCGCCGAACTACGACGTCGACGGCGGCACCTCCATCTGGGGCCCGGACCCGGCGGGCACCGAGTGGGGCTACTCGTGGAGCAGCGTCAGCTCGGTGAAGTTCGTCCCGACCGAGCGCGAGTGCGTCCTGCCGCCCTACCCCGCGTGGACCTCGTACACCGCGCCCAAGGCGGCGGGCTTCGGCGACCTGAACGCCGACCGCAAGGCGGACGTCATCGTCCGCGACGAGGCCGGCCGCCTCTGGTTCCTGCCCGGGGACGCCACCGGGCGCCTGGTCGGCACCGGCGGCTGGGGCGCCATGAACGCCCTCACCCGCCACGGGGACTTCTCCGGCGACGGCCGCGAGGACGTCATCGCCCGCGAGAAGGCCACGGGCAGGCTGTGGCTGTATCCCGGTACGGGCACGGGCGCCCTCGGCACCCGCAGGCTGATCGGCTCCGGCGGCTGGAACGCCATGAACCAGATCACCGCCTTCGGCAACCTGACCGGCGACGCCCGCTCGGACCTCCTCGCCGTCGAGAAGTCCACGGGCAGGCTGTGGCTGTACCCCGGAACCAGCACCGGCGTCGGCGCCCGCAAGCTCCTCGGCAGCGGCGGCTGGAACGCCATGAACGCGCTGGTCGGCGCCGGCGACATGAACGGCGACAACCGCCCGGACCTGATCGCCCGCGAGGCCGCCAACGGCAGGCTCTGGTTCTACCCGGGCACCGCCGCCGGCGGCGTCGGTCCGCGCGCCCTGATCGGCTCCGGCGGCTGGAACGTCATGGCCTCGTTCCTCCCCCTCGGCGACCTCAACGCCGACGGCCGCAACGACCTCGCGGCCCTCTCCAACAGCACGTACATCGGCGAAGGCTGCCGGGGCGTGGGCTGCCTCGTCCTGTACTCCGGCAAGGGCACGGGCGCGCTGTACCCGGGCGCCCCGGAGCAGGAGAACTGGATGGACCTGAACGCGTTCTGACGCACGACGTGAATCGAACCCGTGCGCGGGGCGGACACCGTCCCGCGCACGGCCGCGCCCCTGTCGGCGGGCGAGACGGCGGACGGCAACTGGTGGGGCCTGAACGGCGCGCTCTGAGCCTCCGCTCGTCAGACGGCCGAGACGAACGCGCCCCAGGCATCGGGGGAGACCTGGAAGGAGGGGAGGGCGGTGTCCTTGGAGTCGCGGACGTGGACGGTGTGGGGGCAGGAGGCGACCTCGACGCAGTCGCCCTGTTGGTCGCTGCTGTAGCTGCTCTTGAACCAGTTGAGGTCGGTGCTCATAGCTTTCGTGCCACCTGTTCGATGAGTCGTGCGGAGTCCGCCGGGCTGCGGGCCTGTGCCCGCAGCGCGCTGTAGCGGGCGAAGCAGTCCCCTACGTCCGGTTGTTCGCTGAGAAAGTACCTGCTGCCCTGTCCTTCGACATAGACCAGTTGGCTGCGGCGCCCCTCGGTCTCCAGCAGCGTGAACGAGCCGCTGAGGCCTGCGTGAACCCACAGGTCGTCCGGCATGACCTGGATGGTGACGTTCCGCAGCTCGGCGCACTCACGGATGTACAGCAGGTTCTCCCGAAGCACCTCGGGTCCACCGATCGGCTTGGTGAGCGCCGCCGGCTCCACGACGAAGGTCACCAGAGGTGACGGCTTGCGCCGGAACAACGCCTGTCGCTTGATGCGGGCGGCCACACCGGCCTCTATGTCCTCGTCGTCCAGGGCTGGGACCGCGCAATGGAAGACGGCCCGGGCGTACTCCGGTGTCTGGAGCAGACCGGGGATCAGCTGTACTTCGTACTTGTGGATGCCGGCCGCCTTCGCCTCCTCCTCCAGGTAGTCCTCGAACCAGGCCGCGACGCCACTCGCCGTCACCTCTTCCGCCACCTTCAGAAGTGCACCTTGTGCACTCAGCATCTCGTCCGCCAGCTCGACGAATCTGCCCCTCGGGCGCCTCTGCCCACGCTCGATCATGGCCACCTGGGACTTGGAATACGCGGTCTCCCGCCCCAGGGCCTCCTGTGAGATGCCTGCCCGCTCCCGGTGGAACCTCAGCAGCGCGCCGAAGGCCTTCGCGGCCCCCGGGGTCTTCTTCTCGTTGTTCACACCCGACCTCCCGAGTGCACAGTCCTGCACAACCGGACTGCGTCCCTGGTCACAGCACACCACGCGCCGCCAGGCTGATCGCATGAATCAGCGCAACTCGTTTGGTGACGCGCCCTCTTGGGTACCCGCGTCCGGTCACGCCCTTCGTCACGCCGGGGTGCACTTCGACGCCGTGCGGATCGGGGGGTTCCTCGGGGAGGACGTGGCGTACCGGCTGATGGAGTTCACGGACTTCCAGGCCGGTCCGATCGTCAGGATGGCGACGGGGGAGCGGAACCACTACTTCCTGCTGCCGCCGCAGACCGCCGCCGCACACGCGTGGCCGGCTCCGGCGCGGGCGTTGAGCCGGAGCGGAAGGGGCGAGGCGTTCGTCGGGATTCCGGCGCTGTACGGGATGACCTGGCCGCTCGACTGGCGATCCCGTCCGACAATCGAAGACCCGTTCGTAGAGCCGGAGTTGTTGCATCGCACGGTGAAGTGTGCGCTACGGTAAGCACATCATCACGCTCCGTGAAAACGGAGCGGTCCCCGGTGGTGCGCCAACACCATCGACCCGGGGACCTTCACTCCAGTGGAAGTCAGAGGTCCACCAGAAATGCTTAGGCATGTTATCGCTCCCGTTCACTCCTTCACCAAGGTTTCGAACGGTGTCGTGCGCCATCCGCGTCTGAACAGCGACGCGAAGCTCCTCCTCATCTACGTCCAGGGCCTCCCCGAGACCGCGAGTGGCAAGCCGCTCGGGGAGCACGCCACCGACCTGGGCATGCGGCCCCGTGCGTACCACCGGGCGAAGGAGTGTCTGGTGGCATGCGGGTTCCTGCACGAGTGGAAGTTCCAGAGCCGGCGCGGGTACTGGATCACCACGCAACTCCTCTCGAACGTCACCCTTACGCGTGACGAGGCCAACGCGGCCCGGGACGGGGTTCCGGCCGAGACTCCGGATGACGAGGGACCGACGGGCGGTTTTCGGGGACCCCGGCGGGCCGGACCTTCTTCTTCGGTAGAAGAAGACCGGGAGAAGACCATTCCCCACCCACCCACCGAAGAGCCGGCGCCGAATTCGGCGCCGGAGCCGGAAGCGGGCGAGCTCGCTCCCGAAGTCGCCGTGGCTGAGGGCGTGTTGAACTCGCTGGGGCATCAGAACCGGGACCTGCGCCTCGGCGCCGGGGAGGCGAGGGGCCTGGCCGAGGCGGCGGCGGAGTGGCTACGGCGGGGGGTGTCGGCGGCGGACCTGCGGTACGCCCTGACGACGTACCTGCCGCGGGGCGGTGTCCGTTCGGCGGTCGGGTTCCTGCGGCACCGGCTGACGGAGAAGCTCCCGGCCCCGCTGTTGCCGCAGCGGCCCGAGGAGCACCCTGCCGGGACGGCCCGGCCCGCCCTGGTCACCTGCGAGGGGCCCGGTGAGGAGCACGTCTTCCGGCCGCTCGGCGTGGAGACGCACTGCGGCAACTGCCGCATGGAACAGGCCCGCCGGGCCGCCGGGGTCCAGCTCGGGGAGCCCGCGGCCCGCCCCTCGTGGCGTACCCGCGTCGACGAGGTGCTGGCGGAGTCCGCCGCTCCCACCGGGTGAACGCGGGCGGTCAGAGGTCCCCCTGGACGAGGGCGTGGAGGTGCTCGTCGTGCCACCCGTCCGCATGGAGCAGGGCGCTGCGCATGGTGCCTTCGAGGGAGAACCCGGCCTTGACCGCCACGCGGCAGGACGCCGGGTTCGCCACGGAGTGGCACAGGCGCAGGCGGTGCAGGCCGAGGTCGTTCAGGGCCCAGGCGCTGACGCGCCGGGTGGCCTCGACCGTCACGCCGGCGCCGCGCGCGGAGGGGAGGATCCAGTAGACGATCTCGGCGCTGCCGCCGCTCAGGTCGATGTCGCCCCACCCGATCAGCCCGAGGGCCTCGCCGTCCGGCCGTGCGATGGCCCAGATGGCGCTGAGCTCGGCCGTCCACCGCTCGTGCATGCGCTCGATCCGGCGACGGGCGTCGTCCGGCGTGTCGACCAGGAGGCGGTTCCAGTGGCGAATCCCGGGATCCTGACCGGCGGTCACGAGGACGTCCGCGTCGGAGAGGCGCCAGGGCCGCAGCTCCAGGCCGCCGGGAAGACCGAGCACCGGCTGCTCCGCCCGGGCCATCCGGCCCGCGGGGACCACTGCGGGTATGGGCAAGTCGTTGATCATCTCGGCATCCTGACAGGAGCGTCGCGCACGGGCCCCGGGCCCCTGCGTCCCGGCCGTCAGGCCGCCCGGCGCCTGCGGCCCCGCCGCCCCTCGCGGCGTACGTCCTCGTAGGCCATGCGCAGGTCGATGAACTCCAGGGCGTACCCCACCCCACGGGCGACCCACCCGATCGCCTTCACCACTACCTCGTCCACGGCGCTCTTCCTTCCCCCGGTGCCTGTCTCCCTCTCAGACTCGGTAACGGCCCGAGAGGTTGACCGTCGGGTCCCGGCCGCCGGTGAGACCCCTCGGCTCAGTCCCGCTCCAGGCGCCACACCTGGTCCTCGCCCGTCTCCGCCGGGGCGGTGGGCTCGTGGGGGCGGCGGAGGTGGGCGGTGAAGCCGAGGCGGGCGGGGACGGCGGCGCTGGCGTGGTTCGCGACGTCGTGGACGATCTCGACGGCCGTGACACCGGGCAGCCGGAACCCCTGCTCGACCAGGGCGCGGGCGGCACGCGTGGCGAGGCCCCGGCCGGTGACGGCCGGGTGCAGCCAGTAGCCGATCTCGATGACGCCGTCCGGGGTGTCGTCGAGCCGGTGCAGCCCGCAGGAGCCGACGACGGCCCCGTCGAGCACCACCGCGTAGCTGTACTGCGCACCGCTCGCCCACAGCTCCGCCCGCCCGGCCAGGAAGGCGGCGGTCTCCTCGAAGCTGTGATCGGCGATCCACGGCATCCAGGGGCGCAGGTGGTCCACCGATTCCTCGATGACCCGGAAGAACTCCGTCAGGTCCGCCTCGGCGTCGAACGCCCGGAGCGTGAGCCCGTCGGCGAGGTCGACGCGGGTGTCCGGGCCTGCGGGGAGCGGCGCATTGTCCATGCGCCGAGGATCGGGCCCGTCGCTCACCGGAGCAACGGGATTTCGTTTCTCCCTGCGTACGCTCTCCTGGCCGGCCGGCCAGGCCGATCGGAGGACGGACATCATGGGGGACGCGGTGGACCACGACGAGGCTTTGGTACGGGCGCTGCTCCGCGACCAGCACCCCGATCTGGCGGATCTCCCGCTCCGGGCGGTGCCGGGCGGCTGGGACAACCAGCTGTTCCGGCTCGGCGACGAGTTGGCCGTACGGATGCCCCGTACCGATCGGGCCCCGGGGCTGCTGCGCAAGGAGCTCCGCTGGCTGCCGGACCTGGCGCCGCTGCTCCCGCTGCCCGTGCCCGTCCCCGTACGCGCCGGGGAGCCGTCCGAGCGGTTCGCCGGGACGTGGACGGTCGCCCACTGGGTCCCGGGCGAGCCGGGCGACGCGGCGCCCGTCACGCGCGGCACCCACGCGGCCGGGGCGCTGGCGGGCTTCCTGCGGGCCCTGCACCGCGAGGCCCCCGCGGACGCCCCCGCCAACGCGGACCGGGGCGTGCCCCTGGAGGGCTTCGCCCCCGGGTTCGGGGACGGCCTCGCGCTGCTGGCCGCGCACGCCGACCCGGGGGCCGTGCGGCGGGTGTGGGAGGACGCCGTGGCGGCCCCCGGCCCACAGGGCCCGCCGGTGTGGCTGCACGGGGACCTGCACCCGGCGAACGTCGTCGTCGCGGACGGCACCCTCGCCGGGATCCTCGACTTCGGCGAACTGTGTGCGGGCGACCCGGCGACGGACCTCTCGGCGGCCTGGCTGCTGCTGCCGGAGGGGGCGGCCGGGCCGTTCCTCGCGGCGTACGGGCACGGCGGCGCGCACGTCGACGACGCCACCGTCCGCCGCGCCCGCGGCTGGGCCCTGCTCCGCGCGGCCGGCCTCATCGCCATCGGCCGTGCGGGCGACCGCGGCCTGCCCGGCGGAAAGCCCACCTGGGGCCCGGCGGGCCGGGCGGCACTCGCCCGGGTGCTGACCCACGCGAGGCGGTGAGCCGCCGGGAGGCGAGGACGTCCCGGGGCATGCCGAAGCCCCGGGGCCGTCGTGCCCCGGGGCTCCCGGCGGTCAGCCCTTGCTGACCGCCGCCAGGATCTCCGGCAGGCGCTTCGCCGTGCGCGGGGCCGCGGCCTTGAGGCCCGCGAGCACGAGCAGCGCGCCGTAGAGCAGGCCCGCCGGGAGCAGCAGCCACAGCAGGGACTGCCGGTCGGAGACGTGGAGGTAGACCGTCGCGGCGATCAGCGGGGCGCACAGCACGCCCGCGATGAGCATGCCGCCCATGATCGACATCCAGGCCAGGCCGCCCTGTCCCGGCGCCACGTTCTTGTAGCCGCTGTCCTGGGGGATCGAGTACGGGAAGGCCGCCGAGGTCACCGCGCCCGTCCCGACCATCGCGCCGAGCAGGCCGAGGGCCAGGCCGAGGGCCTCGGGGAACTGGTCCCAGGCGCCGAGGACGGCTGCCGTCACGCCGGTCACGAGCGCCGTGAACGGCAGGGTGACCATCAGCAGGGTCAGGGCCCGCGCCCGGAGTTCGGTGTACGCGTCGGCCGCCGTCGAGATGGTCTGGGCGACCATCCAGAACGCCGAGCTGTCCTGCCCGAACTGGTTGTACATCAGCATGCCGAGCATGCCCGAGGCGAAGCAGGCGAAGTAGATCGAGCCGGCGCCCTGGAAGGCGTTGAACAGGGGCACGATCAGACCGATGGCGAGCGAGGTCACCCACGCGGCCTTGGTCTTCGGGTCACGCCAGATGTACCGCAGGCTGCGCTCCATGATCGCGCCGGTGCGTCCGGCCGGCAGGATCCGGGCGAGCAGCCCCGAACCGGTGGCCTTGTCCTTGGCGGCCGCGTCCGAGGCCGCGCCGATCGTGGAGCCGTCCGGCTCGACCATCAGCCGCACCAGGCTCCGCTGCCACCAGTACAGGAGCGCCACGAGGGCCGCCGCCGTGAGCAGCAGCCGGGCCCCGGCGACCGCGTAGTCGCCCCGGCTCGCGGCGTCGACGGCGCCGATCGCGGCGGCCGGCGGCAGCCAGCCGACGACGGCCGTGGCCGGTTCGAGGGACTCCAGGCCGCCGGCCTGTCCGAGGCGCTGGGCGGCGAAGTTCACGAACTGGATGCCGACCGCGATGACGAGACCGCTCAGCAGGGCCAGGTCCCGGCCCTTGCGGGAGGTGAGGAGCCGGATGTTGGCGGCGGCCACGGCCCGGGACAGCGCCACGCACGTCACGGCCGTGAGCGGGACGGCGAGGACGGCGAGGCCGGTGGCGGCCGCGCCGTGCGCGACGGCGAGGACCGCGCCCACGACCAGGACGAGGGTGAGGACCGGGCCGACGCCCACGAGTGAGGCGACGAGCAGCGCCCGGACCAGCGGCCGGGGCTGCAGCGGCAGCATCACGAGCCGCGAGGGGTCGAGGGTCTCGTCGCCGCTGGGGATGAACAGCGGCATGAACGTCCAGGCCAGCGACAGGGCCCCGACGAGGAGGATCGCGACGGTGTCGGCGTCGCCGTGGCCGCGCAGCAGGGCGAAGGCCAGCACTATGCCGCCGGCGAAGAGCGCGCCGAAGACGATCGACACGATGTACGCGGCGGTCCGCCCGCCGGACTGCCGCAGCCCGTTCCTCAGCAGGGACAGCTTGAGCCGTACGAAGACGGACGTGAGCGACGGTACGGGCGCGGTGGCGGTGGTGGTCGGGGCGGTGCTCATCGCTGCGTACCGCCCGTGCCCGAGGCCGAGCCGCCCGTCCCCGTGGCGCCCGCGTCCGAACCGCCGCCCAGCCAGTCCAGCGAGTCCCCGGCCGTCTCGCGGCCGTTCGCGCCGACCAGCTCCAGGAACGCCGCCTGGAGCGAGGGCGCCGAGCCGCGCACCTCGGCCAGCGGGCCCTGCGCCCGGATCTGGCCGCCCGCCATGACGGCGACCCAGTCGCACAGCGACTCGACGAGCTCCATGACGTGGCTGGAGAAGACGACGGTCGCGCCGGAGGAGGTGTACCGCTCCAGGACGCGGCGGATGGTCTGCGCGGAGACCGGGTCGACGCCCTCGAAGGGCTCGTCGAGGAAGAGGACCTCGGGGTTGTGGAGGAGCGCGGCGGCGAGGCCGATCTTCTTCCGCATGCCCGTCGAGTAGTCGACGACCAGCTTGTTCTGCGAGCCGGTCAGGTCGAGCACGTCGAGGAGCTGCGCCGCCCGCTTGTCGACCTCGGCGCCGGGCAGCCCCCGCAGCCGGCCGCTGTAGGCGAGGAGCTCACGGCCCGAGAGGCGCTCGAAGAGCCGCAGGCCCTCCGGCAGGATGCCGATGCGGGCCTTGACCTGCGCGACCGACTCCGGGTCGGCCCACACGTCGTGCCCGGCGACCAGGATCCGCCCGTGGTCGGGCCGCAGCAGTCCGGTGATCATGGAGAGCGTGGTGGTCTTGCCGGCGCCGTTGGGCCCGACGAGTCCGATGAACCGGCCCGCGGGCAGGACGAGATCGATCCCGTTCACCGCGATCTGCTGGCCGAAACGCTTCCACAGCCCCTCGACGCGGACGGCGGGCACCGCACCGTCCGCCGGTGCGGCGCCCGCCTTGTCGAACGCTCCGTCAAATGCCTGGTCAGGCATGCTCCGTCAACCCCTAGGTCGTCCCCGTGCTTACGGGGACACCCTAAGGGCGGGCCCGACCGGGCCCCTCTGTCACTGCGTGCGGCTCCGGGCCTCCGCCGCTTCCCGGCCACAGGCGTAGGCGAGGGCGCTGATCAGTTCCTCCGCGTCGGGCAGCCAGCGGTTCGCCGGCGTGGGTCGCCGCGCCCACTGCACCGCGCCGAAGCCGCCGATCCGGGTGGGCGGGGCCGCCACGTAGTGGCCCTCGCCGCGCGTGACGAGGTCGATGGAGGCCGGGGTCCAGCCGAGCTTGCGGACGAGGTCCGGAACCTTGGCGGCGGCGCCGGGCAGCACGAAGAAGTACATCCGGCGGTCCGGGGTGCAGGTCACGGGGCCGAGCGTCAGCTGCATCCGCTCCATGCGGGCGAGCGCCAGGAAGCCGGCCGACTCGGACACCTCGATCGCGTCGAAGGTGCGGCCGGTCGGCAGCAGGATGGAGGCCTTCGGCGTCTTCGACCACATCCGCCGCGCCCCGACCCCGCTCCCGGTGGCCTGGGTCGACCAGTCGGGCCTGACGGCGTGCGCGCCGGGCACGGCGCACGCGTCCGCGCCGCAGGAGCAGCGCTCCCTGCCCTCGACGGCTTCCAGCCAGGTCCCGGGAAACACGTCCCAGTGCCGCTCTTCCGCGTACCGCACGGCGCTGTCCAGCAGCTGCTCGCCCCGCTGCTTGGGGATCTGTGCGGCTTCCGTGACTCCCATGGTCTCTTCCACGGTGAGCACAACTTCCCCCGTCACCTGGGGTTACGGGCGCGGTGAAGGCCGTGTTGACGCATCGATCCTGCACGCGGGGCGCATGGGTGCACGGGCGGGGGCGCGCGGAGGGCCGGGGAGCGGGGGTGGGTACGCAGAGGTGGGGGGGCGTGGGCGGCGGGGTGGATCCAGCCGCGTGGCCGACGTGTCCGGTTTCGCGTGTTCACATCTGCATTGACCGCATATTCGCCGGGCATTGATCAGTTCTCTCGTGATCACCGCACGGCCTCAGGGGGTACTCATGGCAGCCAGGCCACTCGTTCCGCGTCAGCTCAACGAACGGCTCCAGGCGCTCATCCAGGAGGCCGGCTGCTCCAACGCCGGCCTCGCCCGCAGGGTCAACATGGTCGGCGCGGAGCGCGGCCTCGACCTGCGCTACGACAAGACGTCGGTGGCGCGCTGGCTGCGCGGGCAGCAGCCGCGCGGCCGGGCGCCCGGGATCATCGCGGAGGCGCTGGGCCGCAAGCTGGGCCGCACGGTCACGATCGACGAGGTCGGCATGGCCAACGGCCGCAACCTCGCCGCCGGGGTGGGGCTCCAGTTCGCGCCGACCGTGCCCGGGGCGATCGAGCAGGTCTGCGAGCTGTGGCGCAGCGACGTGGGGCGGCGGGACTTCCTGAACGGCTCGACGGTCGCGGCCTCCGCGCTCGTCGAGCCCAGCAGGGACTGGCTGATCACGGGCCCCGACGCGCACGTGGCCCGGATGGCGGGGGCCCGGGTCGGGGTCGCGGACGTGGCCGCCGTACGGGAGATGACGGCGGCGCTCGTCGACCTCGACCGGCGCTTCGGCAGCGGCCACGTGCGGCCGGTGGTCGTGCACTACCTCAACAGCGTGGTGTCGGGCATGCTGTCCGGCTCCTACCGGGAGGCGATCGGCCGGCAGCTCTTCGCGGCCGTCGCCCGGCTGACCGAGCTCGCCGGGTACATGGCGGTGGACACCGGTGAACCGGGCCTCGCGCAGCGGTACTACATCCAGGCGCTCAGGCTCGCGCAGGCGGCGGGCGACCGGGGGTACGGCGGCTACGTGCTGGCCGCCTCGATGAGCCACCTCGCCGCGCAGCTCGGCAACCCGCGGGAGATCGCCCAGCTCGCGCGGGCGGCGCAGGAGGGCGCGCGGGGGAAGGTGCCGCCGCGCGCGGAGGCGATGTTCCTGGCGGCGGAGGCGCGCGGGCACGCCCTGATGGGCGACGTGCGGGCCTTCGAGTCGGCGGCGGGCCGTGCCGTGCGGGCCCTGGAGCGGGCCGATCCCGAGGCGGGTGACGACCCGGTGTGGATCGCCCACTTCGACCGGGCGTACCTCGCGGACGAACTGGCGCACTGCCACCGGGACCTGGGGCAGGCGGAGGCGGCGGCGCGGGCGGCGGAGGAGTCGATCGCCGGGCACCCGGAGTCGCGGGCGCGGCGGCGGGCGATCGGCCTCGCGCTGCTCGCCTCGGCGCGGGTGCAGCAGCGGGAGGTGGAGCAGGCCTGCCGGACGGGCACGCAGGCGCTCGAACTCCTGGGCACGCTGCGGTCGTCGCGGGGCGCGGAGTACCTGGAGGACCTGAGGGAGCGCCTGGAGCCGTACGCGGGGGAGGCGGTGGTGCGGGAGTTCGGGGCGCGGATGGAGCTGTACGCGGCGTAGCCGTCCGCGGGCGCGGCTGGACGTCCGGGGGCGTTTCGTACACCGCTCGTGTAACCGGTCTCACACGTGTGTGCGGAGCCCAGTCGGCACCCGGTAGCGTGAGCCGACGATTCCGTAGGTTGGTCCATCAGTGGGAGTCCCGGTGACGCAGAACGGACAGGGTCCGGAGCATGGCGGCGGTCAGCCGTGGGGCGGCGCCTGGGGTCCCGCCGGCGGGCAGCCGGGCGGGCAGCCCCTGCCGCCCGCGCAGCCGCTGCCGCCGGAGGCGCCGCAGGGCGCCGCCGACATGCAGTCCACCCAGTACCTGCCGCCGGTACCGCCGCAGCAGGGCCCGCCGCAGCCCGGCTACGGCTACCCGGGCCCCGGCGCCCCGGCCGCCGGGGACATGCAGGCGACCCAGCACATAGCGCCGGTCCCGGGCGGGATGCCGCCGGTGCAGGGGATGCCGCCGCAGGCCGCCCCGCAGCCGGGGTACGGCTACCCGGGTCCCGGCGCCGCCGCCCCGCAGCCCGGCTACGGCTACCCGGGCCCCGGTGCTCCGGGCGCCGGCGACATGCAGGCCACCCAGCACATGGCCCCGGTGCCGCCGCAGCAGGGCGGGGGCTCCGACACCCAGTTCCTCGGCACGGGCCCGCTCGCCGCGCAGGGGCCCGGTCCGGCCGGTGCCTCGGACGCGACGCAGTACATCGCGCCCGTGCCGGCGCAGGCGCCCGGTGAGCGGCAGCCGCCCGCCGAGTTCGACAACCTCTTCCGTACGGAGGCGCCGCGGGCGCCCCAGCAGCCGCACGCGCCGCAGGGCTACCAGCAGCCGGGCCCGGCCCCGTACCAGCAGCAGCAGCACCACCAGCCGCCGCAGCCGCCGCAGCAGCAGTTCGGCTTCCAGGACGCCTACTACGACGACGAGGAGCCCGCGCCGCGCCGCAAGTCGCCGGTCGCGCTGATCGCCGCCGTCGTCGTCGGCTGCGCGGTCGTCGGCCTCGGCGCCGGGGCGCTGCTCAGCGGTGGGGACGAGGAGAAGGACCCCAAGACCCCCGGGCAGAACGTCGCGGCGAGCTCGGCCGCGCCCTCCGCCTCGGCCGAGCAGCCCACGGAGAAGCCGGCCGACCCGGCGGAGCCGCAGGCGCAGGAGCTGAGCAAGCTCCTCGCGACGAGCAGCAGTAGCCGCGAGACGGTGATCAGCTCCGTCGCGTCCATCAACCAGTGCAAGGACCTCGACCAGGCGGCGGGCGATCTGCGGGGCGCCGCCGAGCAGCGCCGGGGCCTGATCACCAAGCTCCAGGCGCTGTCCGTCGACAAGATCCCGGACAGCGCGGCGCTGACGGCGGCGCTCACCAAGGCCTGGCAGGCCTCGGCCTCCGCCGACGACCACTACGCGGCCTGGGCCGACCAGATGAAGGCCAAGAAGGCCTGCAAGGGCGGCAAGGCCCGCTCGACCAACCACCGGACCGCGGGCGACGCGAAGAGCGGCGAGGCCACCACGGCCAAGCGCGAGGCGGCCAGGCTGTGGAACCCGACCGCCGACAAGTTCGGTCTGGAGAAGCGGACCTACACGCAGCTCTGAGCGCGGTCAGGGGGCGCTGAGGACGGTTTCGCCGACGTCGACGAAACCGGGCTTCTGCGCCACGAGGCGTCCCTGGCGCACCACCTGGAACGTCACCTCGTGGTTGACGATCCGGGCGAAGCCGGGGGCGCCGAGCATGTCCTCGTACTTCCAGCGCAGGCTGGGCGTGAGGCCGCCGGTGTCGATCCGCTCGCCGCGGTCGAGGGCGTGGCTGATCTCCCCGGCCGTGACGCTGTCCTTGTCGAGGCCCTCGATGACCTCCCTGAGGACCGTGTAGGCGATCCAGGTGGTCTGGACGCCGGTGTCGGCCGGGTCGACCCGGTTGTCGACGAAGGCGTGCTCCTGGATGACCTTGCGCATCGGCGCCCAGCTCTTGTCGCCCTCCGCCGGGTACCAGCCGGTGACGAACGCGCCCTCGAAGGGGCTGTGGGGGCCGCCGGTGCGGTCGATGACGGGCTGGTCGACGCTGCCGAGGACCGAGGAGATCCGGACGCCGTCGCTCTTCTCGTCCTCGGGGAGGCGGCGGAAGGAGTCGAAGAAGGTCTGGGTGCGTTCGCCGAGGACGGCGGTCACACAGCCCTTCTCCTCGCCGGCCCGGTCGCGGGCGCTGCCGGCCTGCCGGGTGTACTCGGCGGCGTCCTCCTGGGCCGGGATGTCGATGGCGCTGTGGTGGCTCGCCTTGCGGAGGCCGGAGTTGAGGAGCTCGGGGAGCTTGTCGCCGGCGGTGGTGTCGGGGCGGACGAGCGAGACCCTCTCGCAGGAGTCCGCGAGCTGCATGCCGTGCCCGGCGACGAGGGAGGCGACGCCTCCGTTGACGGGGTACGAGAGCGGGCTGGTGAACTCGTCCTCGGCGATGCCGTACCCGCCGATGTACGGGATGCCGGCGGCCTCCAGCGGGGCCATGAAGGCGCGGCCGTTCTGGCTGTACGAGCCGACGACGGCCACCGCGTTCTCGCGCACCGCCCGGCGGGCGCAGGCGGCGGCGCCGGACGGGCTGTTCTGTTCGTTGCAGGTCAGGACGCGCAGCTCGTGTCCGTCGATGCCGCCCTGGGAGTTGACCCAGCGGGCGTAGGTCTGCGCCATGGCGGGCATTCCCGGCATATTGGTCGCGCGGGTCTGGTCGGGGGCCCAGGTCATCACCGTGACGGGCTCCCTGGAGCCCCCCGTGGCCCCAGGGAGCACGCCACAGCCGGTGAGCAGCGACGCTGCCGCCGCCGCGGTCGTGACGTACGCGAGGAGTGAGGTCAGTCGCCTACCGGTCATGGGCATGCACATTTCCGCCTCATGGGTAACGCGGGAGTGAGCACGGTTCAACGGGGGGTGACGTGAAGGTGAATTACGGGGGCCACCGACCGGAAGGGGAGGGGGCGAGTCCGCTTGTCGGACCCGGAACGTACGATCGAAACGTGTCCAGTCCAGTCTCCAATCCCGTCTCCAATCCCGTCTCCGGTTCGGTGAACTCTTCCCGTCGCGGCCGTCGCTCCTCCACCATGGGCGGCATGCCGCTCAACGACATGCCGTGGTGGCGCTGGCGCAGCAACGTGCGCTCGGCGCTGCACATGCTCTCCGACCCCGGATTCCACGAGACGACCTGGCTGGCCGGCCAGGAGGGGTACGGCGACGTCACCGACGCCGTCTACCGCCTCGTCGAGGACACCTGGCTCGACAACTGGTCCGCCGAGAAGTACGTCGGCGCGATCTTCCGGGACTCCGGCGAGGCCGCCCTCGTCGACGTCGCCGTCCTCCGGGTGCTGCGCATCATGCACCAGGTGGGCCCGGACGCCCAGGTCTCCGCCTACCTCCGGCACCTCGGCTGGCCCGAGGCCGTGCGCGCCGCCCGCGAGGCACACGTACGGATGGCGCGGGCCGACGGCGAGGACCCCGACACGCCCCCGTGCTCCCTCGACGTGCTTCGTATCATGACCCGGTCCTGAGCCGTTCCGCCTGACGGACGGCGGCCCGCCCGGGCGGGCGTCTGTGGCAGGCTGACGGGATGACCGACCAGTACGTCCTCACCCTCTCGTGCCCGGACAAGCAGGGCATCGTGCACGCCGTGTCGAGCTACCTCTTCATCACCGGCTGCAACATCGAGGACAGCCAGCAGTTCGGAGACCGTGACACCGGTCTCTTCTTCATGCGGGTCCACTTCTCGGCCGAGACCCCGGTGACGGTCGAAAAGCTCCGGGCGAGCTTCGCCGCCGTCGGCGACGCCTACGCGATGGACTGGCAGATCAACCGGGCCGACCAGCCCATGCGGGTCGTCCTCATGGTCTCGAAGTTCGGCCACTGCCTGAACGACCTGCTGTTCCGCTCGCGCATCGGGGCCCTGCCGGTCGAGATCGTCGCGGTCGTCTCCAACCACACGGAGTTCGAGGAACTGGTCGGCTCCTACGGGATCCCCTTCCGGCACATCCCGGTCACCAAGGAGAACAAGCCCGAGGCGGAGGCCGAGCTCCTCGACCTCGTCCGCACGGAGAACGTCGAGCTCGTCGTCCTCGCCCGCTACATGCAGGTCCTCTCCGACGACCTGTGCAAGCAGCTCTCCGGCCGGATCATCAACATCCACCACTCCTTCCTCCCCAGCTTCAAGGGCGCCAAGCCCTACCACCAGGCGCACGCGCGCGGTGTGAAGCTCATCGGCGCGACCGCGCACTACGTGACGGCCGACCTCGACGAGGGCCCGATCATCGAGCAGGAGGTCGAGCGCGTCGGCCACGAGGTGACGCCCGACCAGCTGGTGGCGACGGGGCGGGACGTGGAGTGCCAGGCGCTGGCGCGGGCGGTGAAGTGGCACGCGGAACGCCGCATCCTCCTGAACGGCCGCCGCACGGTCGTCTTCGCGTAACCCCTCACGGGCGGCGCCCGCGCGGGGCCGCGGGCGCGGCTAAGGCGGGCGCGGCCACCGCGGGCACGGCTACCGGCGGGCGTGGCTAAGGCGGGCGCCGCCACCGCGGGCGCGGCTGTCGGCGGGCCCTGCTACAGGCGGCTCAACGACGCCGCCGCCGACAGGACGTCGCGGATCGCCTCGCGGTCGCCGTCCTGGCCCGCCGCCGCTTCCTCCGGCGTGATGTGCCCCGCCACCAGCTGGCAGAACTCCACCCCGTCCATCGCGACCTGGGCGACCGCCCGGTCCGGGGAGCCGAGCGCCGCCGGGGAGTCCAGGGCGATGTACCAGTGGCCGCCGCCCGAGCCCTCCACCTCCAGGTGGAGCGAGCGGCCCGCCGCGCCCGCCGTGACGAGCTCCTTCGCGGGGCCGGCCAGGCCCGTGCGGCGACGGTTCGCGAGGGCCGCAGGCAGCTGCCGGGCCGCGAGGTCGATCATTCCGTGCAGGTGCGGCCCGCTGGGCGGCGCGTACGGGTAGGCCACGGCGGTCGCGATGTCGTCCGCGTGCCGCCAGCACTCGAAGGCCCGCTCCAGGAGCGAGTCGCGGAGCGGCAGGGAGAAGTCCTTGTAGGTGACCGTCAGGTCGGCCACCCCGCGCCCCGCGAAGGCGGCCGTCCGGATCAGCGTGTGCGACTGGTCCCGCCACGGACCCCGCAGGGCGCGGTTCGGCGGCCGGTCGAGGGCCGACCAGAACGCCTCCGTGCGCTCCGTCGGGGACAGCTCCGGGACCCCGGCTCCCAGGGGGTCGTCCAGGCCGAGCGCCGCCGACACCAGGCCGTCCACCGCCATGAGGTGGCCGATGACCGCCGCGACGGTGGCCTTGCGGCGCACCACGCGGTCCTCCTCGTACCACTTGAGGCGCACCGGCGCGTGCCACTCGGACTCGCCGATGTCCCTCAGGAGCGCGTCGAGCCGGGCGGTCTCCGCGTCGTACGGCGTGACCCAGTCGGGGACGGGGATGCGGGCGGGCCGGCGGCCCAGGCAGTTCTCCAGGACCCGGGAGCGGAGCAGCGGGTCGAGGTCCAGGTCGCGGTCCTCGTGGAGGAGCGCGACGGCGTCGCGGAGCCGGAGGGCCTCGTCGGCGCAGGGCGCGCACTCGGTGAGGTGGTTCTCGACGGCCCTGGTCTCCCCGGCCGAGCACGCCGAAAGCGCCCAGGCCCCGAGCAGGGACTTGAGCACGTTGTGCGTGAGGACCGGTACCTCGGGCTCCTCCTCGTCCACGTCCGGCTCCTCCGCCTCCTCCGGCAGCGGTGCCGTCAGGTCCGCGTGGTCGTCGGCCGACCGACGCGGTCCCGGTATCCACGGGGCGCGCGCGACGTGGTCGCCGTCCTCGCTCGCCCCGGTCACAGCGCCCGTCCGTAGCCCGGCGGCGAGGACCCTTCGAGCGGCCGGGTGTTCGCGGAGGAGAGCAGTTGCAGTCCGAGCCGGAGCCGCCGGCGGGCCTCGTCCTCGGTGACGCCCAGGTCGGCGGCGGTCTGGCGGTAGTCGCGCCGCTGGAAGTACGCCAGTTCGAGCGCGGCCCGCAGCGAGGCGGGCATGGACGTGACGATGTAGTCGGCACGGGCGGCGACCGTGGCCCGGTGCACCTTCTGCTCCAGCTCCTCGGCGGAGCCGACACCCGTCTCCGCGTACGCCAGGGCCTCGGCCTCCCGCAGCCGGTGCACGGCCTGCCGCTGGGTCAGCTTGGCGACCCACGAGCGCATGTTGCCCTGCTTCGGGTCGTACGCGTCGGGGTTCTCCCAGACGTAGCCGAAGACCTCGCGGGTGACCTGGTCGGCCGCCGCGTCGTCGTCGAGGACCCGGTGGGCGAGGCTGTGCACGAGGGCGGCGAACCGGTCGTAGAACTCGCCGAGGGCCGCGGCTTCCCCGCGTGCCAGCCGCTGCTGCATCCTGCGGTCCCAGCGCGGTGGTGTGTCCATCGCCATGAGGCCCTCCGTCCCGGTTCTCCTCCAAAGTAATGCGCCGCTCCGACAACGCACTCCTGTTTGCCGCAAGTGCGCCCTTGACGCAGGTACGGATGGTAAGGAAAGCGTCATCCTTCGCGGCGGGGGTTTCGCCGCCTCCCGGTGGGGCAGGCGGCGACCGTGACGACGATCGAGGTCGACGAGGACGAGCACGGCCCCTGGACGGTTCTCCGTGTCCAGGGGGAGTTGGACCTGGTCACCTCTCCCGGGATACGCCGCCGTGTCCACGACGCGGTCGCGGGCGGCCGGCACGACCTGGTGATCGACCTGTCCGCCGTGCGGTTCTGCGACTCCAGCGGCGTCGGCGTGCTGATCGCCTCCCGTCGCCTGCTGCGCTCCTGCGGCGGCCGGCTGCGCCTGATCCTTCCCGCGGTGCGGGACGACCGGGCCGGGTACGACCGGGGCGGGCACGTCGACCGGGTGCTGTCCGCGCTCGGTGTCCGCCGCCTCTTCGACGTGTACGAGGACCTGCCGGAGGCCCTCAGCGGGGCGTGCCGAACCGCTCCCTGAGCCGGTACTTCAGCACCTTGCGCAGGGTCTCGTTGCGGGGGAGCGCGTCCACCACCTCCAGCTGTTCGGGCAGCTTGTGGACGGAGAGCCCGGCCTCCCGCAGGAAGGCCGTGAGCTGCGGCAGTGCGAGCGGCGCGGCGCCCGGGGGCTGTTCGACGACGGCGCAGACGCGTTCGCCGCGCTCGGCGTCGGGGAGGCCTATGACGGCGGCGTCGCCCACGTCCGGGTGCCGGTGCAGGAGGTCCTCGATCTCCTTGGCCGAGATGTTCTCTCCCTTGCGGATGATGATGTCCTTGATGCGGCCCGTGAGGACGAGGTGGCCGCTCGGGGTGAGCCGGCCGACGTCGCCGGTGATGAGGAAACCGTCCTCGTCGAAGGCGGCGGCCGTCTGCGCCGGGTCGAGGTAGCCCCGGCAGACGGCCTCGCCGCGCAGCCGGACCTCGCCGTCGCCGGTGATGCGGATCTCCATGCCGGCGGGCGGCCGGCCCTCGGTGGAGGCGAGGTTCTCGGCGGTGTCGTCGGGTGCGCCCATCGTGATCATGGGGACCTCGGTCATGCCGTACCCGTGGGTGAGCTGGCAGCCCAGCTCCTTCCGTACGGCGTGGTAGATCTCGGGCGGCTTCGGCGCGCCGCCGCCCGCGAGCAGCCGGAGGGTGGGGATGACGGGCTTCCCGGGCTGTTTGCGCTGCTCGGCGAGGAACATCGCGTAGAAGGCGGTGGAGCCGCCGGCGACGGTCACGCCGTGCCGGTTGTACTCGTCGAGGGCCTCGGGCAGGGCGAACTGCTCGAACATCACGGCCGGGAAGCCGTAGAGCAGCAGCATCACCGTGTAGTCGGGCCCGGCGATGTGCGCGTACGGGAAGGCCATCGAGCCGATGTCCTCGGCCGTCAGGTGGAGGGCGTGGGCGAGGCAGGAGCCGCCGGCGAGGAGCGAGCGGTCGGTGTGCAGGACGCCCTTGGGGTCGGAGGTGGTGCCGGAGGTCCAGTAGATCCAGCGGACGTCGGTGCCGGAGGCGGGCGGTGGCGGCAGGACGGCCGGATCGCCGTCCGGAAGGTCCTCGTACGCCTCGAAGATCCCGCGTGCGCCGAGCCTCCGCGCCATCTCCGCATGGTCGAATCCACGCCAAGTTCCGGGGACGGCGAAGAACTCGGCCCCGGACTCGCGGAGCGCGAATCCGACCTCCTTGTCCCGGTAGAAGGGGATCACCGGGGACTGGACGGCGCCGATGCGGGCGAGCGCGAAGGTGAGCACGGCGGTCTCGACGCGGGTGGGCAGCTGCCAGGCGACGACGGTGCCGGGGCGCACGCCCATCGCGTACAGGCCGGCGGCGCAGCGCTCGGCGCGCTCGCGCAGGCCCTCGAAGGTGAGGACGCGGTCGCCCTGCAGGAGGACGGGCCGGTCGGGGGTGAGGGCGGCGCGGCGTTCGACGAGCTCCCAGAGCGTGCGGGACTCGCCCAGGGCGTGTGCGGTCTCGTTCATCCCGTACTCCTCATGGCTGACGTTCCGTCAGATGGTGCGGTGAGCGTAGAGGTCCGGCGCTTGTCGGTCCAGGGGTGGGGGGCTAGCCTGATCCCGTCAGATCTGACGGGTCATCAGAAACGGGAGAGGGCTCCATGACGGAACTGCCCCGCATCATCAGCGTCGACGACCACGTGATCGAGCCCGCCCACCTCTTCGAGACCTGGCTCCCGAAGAAGTACCGCGACCGCGGGCCCCGGCCCCTCACGGCCGGCATCGGCGAGCTCGCCTACGTCGCCGGCAAGTACCAGATCACGATGGACCCCGAAGGCCCGCCCACCGACTGGTGGATCTACGAGGACCTCAAGTTCCCGTACAAGCGCAACATCGCCGCCGTCGGCTTCGACCGCGACGACATGACCCTGGAGGGCATCACCCGCGAGGAGATGCGGCGCGGCTGCTGGGACCCCAAGGCCCGCCTCGCCGACATGGACCTCAACCACGTCGAGGCCTCCCTCTGCTTCCCCACCTTCCCCCGCTTCTGCGGCCAGACCTTCGCCGAGGCCCACGACAAGGAGGTCGCCCTCGCCTGCGTCCGCGCCTACAACGACTGGATGGTCGAGGAATGGTGCGGGGACAGCGGCGGCCGGCTGATCCCGCTGTGCATCATCCCCCTCTGGGACATCGGCCTCGCCGTCGCCGAGATCCGCCGCAACGCCGCCCGCGGCGTCAAGGCCGTCACCTTCTCCGAGATCCCCACCCACCTGGGACTCCCGTCCATCCACTCCGGCTACTGGGACCCGTTCTTCGCCGTCTGCCAGGAGACCGGCACGGTCGTCAACATGCACATCGGGTCCAGCTCCCAGATGCCCGCCGCCTCCCCCGACGCCCCGCCCGCCGTCCAGGCCTCCCTCAGCTTCAACAACGCCATGGCCTCGATGATGGACTTCCTCTTCAGCGGCGTCCTCGTGAAGTTCCCCCGCCTCAAGCTCGCCTACAGCGAGGGCCAGATGGGCTGGATCCCGTACGCCCTCGAACGCGCCGACGACGTCTGGGAGGAGCACCGCGCCTGGGGCGGGGTCCGCGACCTCGTCCCCGAACCCCCGTCCACCTACTACTACCGGCAGATCTACTGCTGCTTCTTCCGCGACAAGCACGGCATCGCCTCGCTCGACGTCGTCGGCCGCGACAACGCCACCTTCGAGACCGACTACCCCCACGTCGACTCCACCTTCCCGCACACCAAGGAGGTCGCCCTCGACCACGTCCAGGGCCTCGACGACGAGACGGTCTACAAGCTCATGCGCGGCAACGCCATCCGCATGCTCGACCTGGGGATCGTCTGATGGACCTCTCCTGCACCGACGAGGAGGAGGAGTACCGCGCCCGCCTGCGGGAATGGCTCGCCGCCACCCTGCCGGGACTCCCCGAGCGGCCCGACCCCCTCGACTGGCCCGCCCGCCGCGCCTACGACTGCGGCTGGCAGCGCCGCCTGTACGACGCCGGATACGCCGACACCCACGGGGACGCCTCCCCGACCCAGCGGCTGATCTTCCTGGAGGAGACCGAACTCGCCGGCGCGCCCTACGTCGGCGCCAACTTCGTCGGCCTCCTCCACGCCGGACCCACCATCGCCGCCGAGGGCACGCCCGCCCAGCGCGCCCGGTGGCTGCCGCCGATCCTGCGCGGCGACGAGGTCTGGTGCCAGGGCTTCAGCGAGCCCGACGCCGGATCCGACCTCGCCTCCCTCCGCACCCGGGCCGTCCGCGACGGGGACGCGTACGTCGTCACCGGCCAGAAGATCTGGACCTCGCACGCCGAGGTCGCCGACTGGTGCGAACTGCTCGTCCGCACGGACCCCGAGGCACCGTCCAGACACCAGGGCATCACCTGGCTCGCCCTGCCCATGGACGCCCCCGGCATCACGATCCGGCCGCTGCGCACCCTCGCCGGGTCGACCGAGTTCGCCGAGGTCTTCCTCGACGAGGTCCGGGTGCCGGTCGCCAACCGGGTGGGGGAGGAGAACGACGGCTGGCGGGTCACCATGGTCACGCTCTCCTTCGAACGCGGCACCGCCTTCGTCGGCGAGGTCGTCGCCTGCCGCCGCCTCCTCGGCGAACTCGCCCGCACCGCCCGGAAGAACGGCACCTGGGACGACCCCGTCCTGCGGCGCCGGCTCGGCAGGCTCTCCGCCGAGTTCCAGGCGCTGTGGCGCCTCACCCAGGCCAACGTCAGCGAGGCCCAGGCCACCGGCGGGGTCCCCGGCGCCGGCGGCTCCGTCTTCAAACTGCACTACTCGCACGCCCGCCAGGAGCTGTACGACGCGGCCGCCGCCGTCCTGGGCCCCGACGCGCTCGACCTGGGCCGCGACGTGACCCTCGACCGGCTGTCCTCGCTCTCGTACACGATCGCGGCCGGCACCTCCCAGATCCAGCGCAACATCGTCGCCGAGCGCATCCTCGGCCTGCCGAAGGGCCGGTGACCCCCCATGGACTTCCGACTCACCGAGGACCAGCGAGCCCTGCGACGAGGGGTACGGGAGCTGCTCGCGGGCCTCTTCGGCCGGCAGGCCCTGCGGGCGGCCGTCGACGCGCCGTCCCTGGACCGGGACCTGTGGCGTGAGCTCGGCGCGGCCGGGTTCTTCGCACTGCGGCTCCCGGAGGACGAGGGGGGCGTCGGTCTCGGGCTCCCGGAGGCCGCCCTCGTCTTCGAGGAGGCGGGGCGGGTGCTGCTGCCGGGACCGCTGGTGGCCACGCACCTGGCCGCCGGGACCGTGCCCGGCGCGGCCGACGGGACCGTCGTCGTGACCTCCGTGGAGGAGGGCCTCGTCCCCTGGCTGGACGAGGCCGACGTGGTCCTGGGCGATGCCACCGGAGCCGTACCGGTGCGGTCGGTCGATCCGCTCACGCCGCTCCACCGGGTGCCGGGCACGGAGGGCGCGGCGGGAGCGGCCGGTGCCGCCCTCCGCACCGCCGCCGAGGCCGCTCTCCTCACCGCCGCCGAGCAGGTCGGCAGCGCCGCGGCCAGCACCGAGGCCGCCGTCTCCCACGCCCGGACGCGCACCCAGTTCGGGCAGGTGATCGGGGGGTTCCAGGCGGTCAAGCACCTGTGTGCCGGAATGCTCGTGCGGGTCGAACTCGCGCGGGCGGCCGTGTGGGCCGCCGCCGTCACCGGCGATCCCGTCGAGATCGCCGGGGCCAAGCTGCTCGCCGACGAGGCCGCGGTGCTGGGCGCGCGGGACTGCCTCCAGGTGCACGGCGGGATGGGCTTCACCTGGGAGGCCGACGTGCACCTGCATCTGAAGCGGGCCTGGGTGCGCGCCGAGCTGCGGCTGCCCGCCGCCCGGGCCGAGGAGACCGTGGCCGCCGGGCTGTAGCGCTGAGCGCCCCGCACGTCACGGAATGTTGATATCGGGTTGTGTCCTTCGGCGGGGCCGTCACGGCCCGGAGTCGGCCTCCGCCTCCGGTACGCTCCGTGGGATGCGAGTGCTCGACGGCCCGGATCGTCCCGGTGTCGCCCCTGGGGCGGCCCCGTGGCCCGGAATGCCCGCCGCTCGCGCCCGGCGTTCGACTACCCGCAGCGTGCGTCGCACAGTATGGACCATGCGTACTCCTTCGCGCTGGAATATGCCCGAAGCGCTTGTTGCGGTGACTGTACGTCAACCATGCTGTCCCACAAGGGAATCACGTTCCGTAAAGGTGTGTCCGCCGGTTCGGATGGTGTGAGCGGTGCAGGTGCTTCAGGTTCAGTTGGAGGTCGGGCCGGACCCGGCAGAGGTGGGACGAGCCCGGAAGTGGGCCCGGTCGCGGCTCGCCGGATCGGGCATAGGGGATGACGAGCCGCTCGCCGACACGCTGGTGCTGCTCATCTCCGAGCTCGTGACCAACGCCGTGGTGCACACGGGCTGCCCGGCCGTGCTGCGGATGCTGTTCGCCGCGGGGGGCGGGGGAGTGCGGGTCGAGGTCGCCGACACGAGCGACCGGCCGCCCCGGCCCCGGCACGCGGAGGGCGACGACACCAACGGGCGCGGCCTGGAGCTGGTCGACGGCCTGGCGGACCGGTGGGGCTGGCAGCCGGAGGGCGCCGGCAAGAGCATCTGGTGCGAGGTGGACCGGGTCGCGCCGAGGACGCCCGGCGCCCCCGTGTCGTCGGCGCTGTCGCCCGGCCGGGTGCACTGTTGACGATTCGTTCCGTTTTGCCCACCCTGGGGTGAGCGATTCGTGGCGAGGGGAGCCGAGGGCCGTGGCCCTCGGCGTGTGCGGGTCGCGGCCGGGTGGCGGCGGTTCGTGCCGTGCTCGGGGCGCGCGCGAGCGCGCCGCCGCCCGTGGGGTCCTCCCTTCGCCGTCCTCCCTTCGCCGTCCTACAGGACGGCCACCGGGGCCACCGGTGTGCCCGTGCCGCCGACGAAGGGCTCGGGCATCGCGGAGAGCAGGAAGGCGTAGCGCCCTTCTTGTGCACAGGCTGTGGACAGAGCCTCCAGATTCCAGTTCTGCCCCTGGAGCATGCCCATCTCCACCAGGTCGAGGGCGTGCACGGGCAGCCAGAGGTCCTCGATCTCGGGCGGGAAGATCTCGAAGGTGAGCGTGTCGTTGGCGACGGCCGCGACGTCGTGGGCGTGGAACCACTCGGGCGTGCGCACGGAGAGCCCGGGTGACGGGAACGCGTACCCGTGCCTGTCCCCCGCGAGGTAGGCCTGGATCTGCCCGGTCCGTACGAGGACGACGTCCCCGGCCCGTACCGTCACACCGCCGAACTCGGCCGCCTCGTCGAGGTCCTCGGGGGTCACCGCGTGGTCGCCCGGCAGCCGGTCGACGCCCTTCGCGGCGGCGACGTCCAGGAGGACCCCGCGGCTGACGAGGTGGCGGGCCGTGTGGATGCCGCTGAACGCGGAGCGGCCGTGCGCGGTGATCGAGGAGGCCGGCCGGCCGTTGTAGATGCGGCCCGAGTGGGAGACGTGCGTGAGGGCGTCCCAGTGGGTGCCCGCCTGGAGGCCCAGGGTCACGGCGTCGTCGCTGGTGGCGACCGTGCCGGGGCCGAAGATCTCCTGGTTGACCTGGACCATGACGTGCAGCGGGTTGACCCGGCCGGGGATCATGCCGGTCTGCACGCCGTCCTGCTTGAGGTCGAGGGCGAGCGGGACGCGCAGGCCGGTGCGGACGGTGGCGACGGCCTCCCGCACGACCTCGTCGGTGACGAGGTTGAGCGTGCCGATCTCGTCGTCCTGGCCCCAGCGGCCCCAGTTGTTGACGCGCTTGGCGATCTCGTGGAAGGCGGCGGGAAGAGACATCGGGGCCTCCGGGGTCTTGTTTTCCGGTATCTGACGGACCGTAGAATCCTGACGACGAACGAATCTAACGGACCGTCAGAAACTGCGGGAAGGGGCCGGGCGTGGGGAACTTCTTGGCTGGCAAGGTCGTCGCCGTGACGGGAGCGGGGCGCGGCATCGGCCGCGCCGTCGCCCTCGCGTGCGCGGCGCAGGGCGCGAAGGTCGTCGTCAACGACTACGGGGTGTCCATCGAGGGGGGCGAGCCGACCTCCGAGGTCGCCGCCTCTGTGGTGAAGGAGATCGAGGCGGCGGGCGGAGCCGCGGTGGCCGTCGCCGACGACATCTCCACCATGGCGGGCGGACAGCGGATCGTCGACGTCGCCCTCGCCGAGTACGGACGCATCGACGGCGTCGTGTGCGTCGCCGGCATCCTGCGCGAGCGGATGCTCTTCAACATGTCCGAGGAGGAGTGGGACCCCGTCGTCGCCACCCACCTCAAGGGCACCTTCACCGTCTTCCGGGCCGCGTCCGCCGTCATGCGCAAACAGGGCACCGGCACGCTCATCGGCTTCACCAGCGGCAACCACCAGGGCTCCGTCGCCCAGGCCAACTACTCCGCGGCGAAGGGCGGGATCATCTCGCTCGTACGCAGCGCGGCCCTCGGCCTCCACAAGTACGGGGTCACCGCGAACGCCGTCGCGCCCGTGGCGCGCACCCGGATGTCCGCCAACGTCCCCATGGAGCTCAAGGAGATCGGCGAACCGGAGGACGTGGCGGCGCTCGTCGTCTACCTGCTCAGCGAGCGGGCCCGCGCGGAGAAGATCACCGGCCAGGTGTACACCATCGCCGGACCCAAGATCGCGGTCTGGGCGCAGCCGAGGGAGCTGCGCGCCGGATACGCGGAGGGCGGGGCGTGGACCCCCGAGCGCATCGCGGACTTCCTGCCGGGGACGGTCGGGACGGACCCGATGCCCATGCTGGCGATGCTGGAGGAGATGGCGAGGGCCGCGGCTTCCGGCGAGCGGCCCAACACGGGCAGGGGGAGCGGGTCATGAGAGGCGTCGTCTTCGACGGGAAGCAGGCCCAGGTCGTCGACGACCTGGAGGTCCGGGACCCGGGCCCCGGGGAGGTGCTCGTGGCGATCGCCGCCGCCGGGCTCTGCCACAGCGACCTGTCCGTCATCGACGGGACCATCCCCTTCCCGCCGCCCGTCGTCCTCGGTCACGAGGGCGCCGGCGTCGTCGAGGCCGTGGGCCCCGGCGTCACCCACGTCGTCCCCGGCGACCACGTCGCCCTGTCCACGCTCGCGAACTGCGGCGCCTGCGCCGACTGCGACCGCGGCCGGCCCACCATGTGCCGGAAGGCGATCGGGATGCCGGGGCGGCCGTTCTCGCGCGACGGGCAGCCGCTCTTCCAGTTCGCGTCGAACTCCTCCTTCGCGGAGCGGACCGTCGTCAAGGCCGTCCAGGCGGTGAAGATCCCGCGGGACATCCCGCTGACCTCCGCCGCCCTCATGGGCTGCGGCGTCCTCACCGGCGTCGGAGCCGTACTGAACCGCGCGAGGGTCGGGCGCGGCGACACCGTCGTCGTCATCGGCACCGGCGGCATCGGCCTCAACGTCCTCCAGGGCGCCCGGATCGCGGGCGCGCTCACGATCGTCGCCGTGGACACCAACCCGGAGAAGGAGGAGGTGGCCCGGCGGTTCGGGGCGACGCACTTCCTCGCCTCCTCCGACGGCGTCCGGGACATCCTGCCCACCGGTGCCGACCACGTCTTCGAGTGCGTCGGTCACACGGGCCTCGTCCGCACCGCCATCGACCTCCTCGACCGGCACGGCCAGGCGGTCCTGCTCGGGATGACCGCGCCGAAGGCGGAGGCGAGCTTCCTGCCGGCGGCGATGTTCCTGGACAAGTCGATCCTGGGCTGCCGGTACGGCTCCTCGCGGCCGCAGAAGGACATCGCGCTCTACGCGGAGCTGTACCGCACCGGAGCCCTGCTCCTCGACGAGCTGGTGACCCGCACGTACCCCGTGGAGGACTTCGCACGGGCGGCCGAGGACGCGGAGCGGGGGAAGGTGGCGCGGGGGGTGCTGACCTTCTGACCGGCGCGGACGTCCGAGCGGGGGCGGGGCCGCGCCGGCGGTACGGGGGCGGGTCCGTGCGAGCGGTACGGGGGCGGGCCCGTTCCAGTGGTGCGGGCCCGTGCGAGCGGTACCGGGCGGGCCCGTGCGAGCGGTACGGGGGCGGGCCCGTTCAGTCGGTGCCCGCCCCCGTCGCCGTGCGGAACGTGCGGCGGTACGACGTCGGGGTCACGCCGATCGCGCTCATCAGGTGCACGCGCAGCGACTGGGCCGTGCCGAAGCCCGCGTCCTGGGCGACCCGGTCCACGGGCAGGCCCGTGGACTCCAGCAGGTGCCGGGCCCGCTCGACGCGCTGCTGCGTGAGCCACTGGCCGGGGCTGATGCCGACCTCGTCGCGGAAGCGGCGGGTGAACGTCCGGACGCTCATCGCCTCCCGCTCCGCCAGGTCCCGCAGCTGGATCGGCTCGTGGAGGTGGGCGAGCGCCCACGCGCGCGCCGCCGTCGTGGTGTGGGTGCCCGCCTCCGGCAGGGGCCGCTCGATGTACTGGGCCTGGCCACCGTCCCGGTGCGGTGGCACGACGGTCCTGCGGGCGACCTCGTTGGC
This sequence comes from Streptomyces sp. NPDC096079, assembly GCF_040303145.1. Lineage (NCBI taxonomy): Bacteria > Bacillati > Actinomycetota > Actinomycetes > Kitasatosporales > Streptomycetaceae > Streptomyces > Streptomyces sp. NPDC096079. The sequence continues at coordinate 700,124 of NZ_JBEOST010000001.1, read as the reverse complement.
GACGGCCGTGCCGTGGTCGCGGCGCACCATGTGCAGGCACAGGTCGATCCCCGCGGCCACACCGGCCGAGGTGAGGACGTCGCCGTCGTCGATGAAGAGGACGTCCGCGTCCACCCGCACGCTCGGGAAGAGCCGCTGGAAGTGCTCGGCGGACGCCCAGTGGGTGGTCGCCGGGCGCCCGTCGAGGAAGCCGGCGGCCGCCAGGACGTACCCGCCGGTGCAGATGGACACCAGACGGGTGCCGGGCCGGATCCGCGCCAGCGCCGCCGCCAGCTCCTCGGGGAGCCTGCCCTCCTCGTAGACCGGCCCCAGCTCGTACGAGGCGGGCACGACGACCGTGTCTGCGGTGGCCAGCGCCTCCGGGCCGTGCTCGACGTGGATCGAGAAGTCGGCGTCCGTCCGCACCGGACCCGCCACCGGGGCGCAGGTCACGATCTCGTACAGCGGGAGCCCCTCGGGGTCCTTCGCGCGGCCGAAGATGCGGTGCGGGATGCCCAGCTCGAAGGGGAGGATGCCGGGCAGGGCGAGGACGACGACGCGATGCGGCGACGGCACGGGCGGCGCCCCCTTCGTAAATCGGTGGTGGTCCAGACCACCTGGTGGTAGCTCTACATGTCCGTGACGGACAACACGTACAAGTCTGAGGCCGACGCGCGGATTCCCGCCCCCGTCGTGCCGCCCGCGCTGTGGAACCGTAACTTCCGGCTCTTCTTCGTCGCCCGGGGCGTCGCCGTCTTCGGCGAGGGCATGGTCCCGGTCGCCTTCGCCGCCGGACTCCTCGGCGCCGGCCACCCCGGCTCCACCGTCGGCTACGCGCTCGGCGGCTGGACCGCCGCCTTCGCGTGCTTCGTGCTCTTCGGAGGCGTCCTCGCCGACCGGTTCACCGCCCGCCGGATGATGATCCTCGCGGACCTCCTCCGGCTGCCCGGAGCCGCGGTCCTCGCCGTCTCCTTCACGCTCGGCAGCCCACCGCTCTGGGCCGTGTACGCGCTGTCCGTGCTCAGCGGCGTCGGCGCCGCCCTGTTCCAGCCGGGCGTCGCCTCCACCATCCCCCGCATCGCCCCCGACGTGCAGCGCGCCAACGCCGTCCTGCGGGTCGTCGAGGCCCTCATGACCATGGCGGGACCCGCCGCCGCCGGCCTGCTCGTAGCCGTGTGGAACGCGGGCGCGGCCTTCGCGGTCAACGGCGTCACCTTCGCCGTCAGTGCCGTCTGCTTCCTGCTGATCCGTCTCGCCCCGATCCCCTCCGACACCGCCCGGCGTGACTCCCTGGCCGCCGAACTCGTCGGAGGATGGCGGGAGTTCCGGTCCCGGAGCTGGCTCTGGGGGGTCATCTCCATCTGGACGGTGTACGGACTGACCGTCGCCGGGCCCATGGTGCCGCTCACGGCGAGCCTGGTCACCGAGGACCACGGCTCGGCCGCGTACGGCGTGCTCATGGCCGTCAACGGCGCCGGCAGCGCCGTCGGAGGCCTCCTCGCGATACGGCTCCGCCCGCGCCGCCCCCTCGCGGCGGGCGCGGTCGCGCTCACCGGCCTCCCGGTCAACCTCGTCCTGCTGGGCCTCGGGGCTCCCGTCGCGGTGCTCGGCGCGGGCCAGTTCATCGGCGGCGCGGCCTTCGCGTTCTGGCTGGTGATGTGGTCCACCTCCGTCCAGACGCACGTGCCGCAGGAGGCCCTGAACCGGATGCACGCGTACGACGTGGCCGGCTCGCTCCTCATGATGGGCGTCGGCCGGACCCTGTCGGGGCCGGTGGCGGCGGCGGTCGGCACGGAGACGGTGCTGCTCACGGGCGCGGGGATCGCGCTGCTCGTGGTGGCGGCGCTGCTCGCGGTGAGACCGGTCAGAACGCTGCCCCGTCTGTAGGGACCCCTGTCCCGATCCTTTGGAAACCTGTCGTTCGGGCCAATGGCGAGGGGGACCGCCCGGCCGGAATGCTCGATGGCATGGCCCAGACAACCGAGACGGTTCCCCGTACACCCGCCGGACAGCCCCGCGCCCCCCGCGTCCACCGCGCCTGGTTCGTCGCGGCGGTCACCTTCGTCACGATCATCGGCGCCGCGGCCTTCGCCTCCCTGCCGGGCCTGCTCATCGAGCCGCTGCACGAGGAGTTCCACTGGTCGCGCGGGACGATCGGCTTCGCCGTCTCCGTGAACCTCGCCCTCTACGGCCTCACCGCGCCGTTCGCGGCGGCGCTCATGGACCGCTTCGGCATCCGGCGGGTGGTGGCCGTCGCCCTCAGCGTCATCGCGCTCGGCTCCCTGCTCACCGTCTGGATGACGGCCGCCTGGCAACTCGTCCTCTACTGGGGCGTCCTCGTCGGCCTCGGCAGCGGCTCCATGGCCCTCGCCTTCGCGGCGACGGTCACGAACCGCTGGTTCGTCGCCCGCCGCGGCCTGGTCACGGGCATCCTGACCGCCGCCGGCGCCTCCGGCCAGCTGATCTTCCTCCCCCTGCTGTCCTGGCTGGTGGAGCGCCACGGCTGGCGCCCCGCGGCGGTGACGGTGTCCCTGGCGGCCCTCGCCGTCGTCCCCTTCGTCTGGCTGCTGCTCCGCGACCACCCCGCGGACGTCCGGCTCGCCCCGTACGGCGGCGCGTACGCCGAAAAGCCCGCCCCCGTCACGGGCGCGGCCCGCCGCGCGGTCACGGTCCTCCTCAAGGCCGCCCGCACCGGCCCGTTCTGGCTCCTCGCCGGCTCCTTCGCCATCTGCGGCGCCTCGACGAACGGCCTGGTCAAAACGCACTTCGTGCCGGCGTCCCACGACCACGGGATGCCGGTCACCGCGGCGGCCGGACTCCTCGCGGTCATCGGCGTCTTCGACGTCGTCGGCACGATCGCCTCGGGCTGGTTCACGGACCGCTTCTCCCCGCGCCGCCTGCTCGCGGTCTACTACGCCCTGCGCGGGATCTCGCTCCTGTTCCTCCCCCTGCTGCTCGCGCCCTCGGTCCATCCCCCGATGCTCTTCTTCATCGTCTTCTACGGCCTCGACTGGGTCGCCACCGTGCCGCCGACGATCGCGCTGTGCCGCGAGCACTACGGCGAGGACTCGGCGATCGTCTTCGGCTGGGTCCTCGCCTCCCACCAGGTCGGCGCGGCGGCGGTCGCCTTCGCGGGCGGGGTGGCGCGGGACGTCTTCGGCACGTACGACGTGGTCTGGTACGCGGCGGGCGCGCTGTGCGCGGCGGCGGCCCTGATGTCCCTGGTCATCACCCGCCCCCGGGCGGAGCTGCCGTCCCCGGCGGGAGCATGATGGCCCCCGGGGGGTGATCGCCGATGAGCGGTCCTGACGACGGGCGGGGCATCGCCCGGATGCTGCGGGTCTCGACGCTGGCGCTGTGCCTGGAGGCCGGGGTGGCCCTGGCGGCGCTGATGACGATCGGTCTGAGCCAGGAGCCGGACCCCGGGGAGGACACCGCCGGGCCGGCGACGTACGTGCTGGCGCTGCCGTTCCTGGTGGTGGCCCTGGTGCTCGTGGCGCTCGCGGTCTCCGCCGTGCTCGTCGTGCCCGTGGTGCTGCTCGGCGAGGACCTGGGACGCCGGTCCGCTGGCCGTCCCGTCTGGTGGCAGCTGCTCCTGGCGGTCCTCGCGGGCGGCCTCCTCGCGCCGCTCGCCGGCGGGTGGGGGTGGCTGGTGGGCGGCACGGCACTGGCGGTGGCGGTGCTCCTCGCGAGACGCGCGCGGCGGGGCCACTTCGTCTCGCTGCTGCTGTGGGGGACGGCGGCGGTCCTGACGGCGTTCCTGACGGGCGCCGCGACCCTGACCCTGACGGGCCACTGACGCCGCCGCGTGGGGCCCGGTCCCGCCTCGGCGCTACGGCGCGAAGCCGCCGAAGCGGCCGCGGTGGAAGAGCAGCGGCTCGCTCTCCGGCTCCGCGTCCAGGCCCTCCACCCGCCCCACCACGATCAGGTGGTCGCCCCCCGTGTGGACCGCGGCGATCGCGCAGTCGATCCACGCGGGCACCCCGGCCAGTCGGGGCGAGCCCGTGACCGGCGCCGGCGTCCACGCGACGCCCGCGAACTTGTCCGCGCCGCTGACCGCGAACGCCCGGCACAGCGGGCCCTGGTCGCCGCCGAGCACGTTGACGCAGAAGCTCCCGGCCGCCGCGATCCGGGGCCAGGTGGTCGAGGTCCGGGCGACCATGAAGGCGACCAGGGGCGGGTCGAGGGAGAGGGAGGCGAAGGACTGGCAGGCGAAGCCGGCCGGTCCGTCCGCGTCGAGGGCCGTCACGATCGTGACGCCGCTGGCGAAGTGCCCGAGGACCCGGCGGAACTCACCGGGGTCGACGGGCGCCCGCTCGTCGTCCCGGACGGCCCGCAGGACCGGCCGGGGGAGTGGTTCGACGGCCGTCGGTGCCCCGGCCGCTCTCAGGTGTCGGACGGCGGTGGCCGCCATCTCCGCGTGTCCCATCACACCGTCCATTGAAACTGACGATGCGTCAGATAGGAAGCCCTCGGGAGCGACGGCCACCGGAACGGCCTCGGCTAACGCCCCTCGTACCGCGCCTCCCGCCGCTCCACGAAGCTCGCCACGCCCTCCTGCGCGTCCCTCGTCGTCATGTTGATCTCCTGGGCCGTCGCCTCCGCCGCGAAGGCGGTCGAGCGGTCCACGTCCAGCGACGCGTTCACCAGCTGCTTCGTCAGGACCAGGGCCCGCGTCGGACCCTGTGCGAGGCGTTCCGCCCAGTCGCGGGCCGTCTTCGCCAGCTCGTCCGCCGGGACGACCCGGTTCACGAGGCCCATCTCCTTCGCCTCCGCCGCCCCCACCGCGTCCCCGAAGAACATCAGCTCCTTCGCCCGCTGCGGACCGATCAGCCGGGGCAGCAGGTACGCGCCGCCGCCGTCGGGGACCAGCCCCCGCCGTACGAACACCTCGATGAAACGCGCCGAGTCCGCCGCGAGCACCAGGTCGCACGCGAACGCGAGGTGCGCCCCGATCCCGGCCGCCGTCCCGTTCACCGCCGCGATCACCGGCTTCTCGCAGTCCAGTACGGCGGAGACGAAGCGCTGCGCGCCCGCGCGGATCATCCGGGCGACGTCCCCCGCCACCCGCTCGCCGGCGGCGGGCGCGCCCCGCAGGTCCGCGCCCGCGCAGAAGCCGCGCCCGGTGGCCGTCACCACCACGCAGCGGACCTCGGGGTCGGCGGACGCCTCCGCGAGCAGGGCCATGATCCGCTCCCGCTGGTCCCAGGTGACCGCGTTCATCGCCTCGGGGCGGTTGAGGGTGATCCACGAGACGCCGTTCTCGACCGTGTGGAGGACGTCAGTCATCGGCAGGCTCCTATCGGCAGACCGCGAGCGCGTCCAGGGCCACCGCCCCCTGCCCGCGCGGCAGCACCATCAGCGGGTTGATGTCCAGTTCGGCGAGGTCGCCGTCGAGTTCGAGCGCCATCCGCTGGACCCGGAGCACCACCTCGACGAGCGCGTCGACGTCGGCGGGCGGGGCGCCCCGCACGCCGTCGAGCAGGGCCCGGCCGCGCAGCTCTTCGAGCATCGACCGGGCCTCGCGCTCCCCGAAGGGCGGGACGCGGACGGCGGTGTCGTTCAGGACCTCCACCAGGACCCCGCCGAGGCCCACCGTGACCGTGGGGCCGAAGAGTTCGTCGTGGGTCACGCCCACCACCATCTCGACCCCGCGTCCGACCATCTGGCAGACGAGGATGCCGTCGAGGTCGATCTCCTCGAAGCGGGCGATGTCGGTGAGCTCCCGGTAGGCGTCCCTGACCTGGCTGGCGGAGGTCAGCCCGACCTTCACCAGGCCCAGTTCCGTCTTGTGGGCGAGCTGCGCGCCCGAGGCCTTCATCACGACGGGGTAGCCGACGAGCCCGGCGGCCCGGACCGCCGCCGCCGCGCTGGTGACGAGCTGCTCGCGCGGCACCCGTATCCCGTACGCCCGCAGCAGCTGTTTCGCCGCGTGCTCGCTGAGCCGCCGGCCGGGCCGCAGGAGGGCCTGGGCCTTGCGGAGGGAAGGGGAGGGGGTGCGCGGGGCCTCGTCGAAGGGGGAGCGGTAGCCGGCGGTGAAGCGGTGGTGGTCGAGATAGGCCTTCACGGCCCCGATGCAGTTGGAGAAGGTGCGGAAGGTGGCGACGCGGGAGGAGCCGAGGAGGGTCGTGCGGTAGGCGTCCTCGGTCCCGACCGGTGAACCCCACACCACGCACACCAGCTTGTCCGTCGCCTCGGCCGCGTCGACCAGGTCCTGGGCGAGCTTGTCGCTCATCGGCGGGAAGGGCCCGGTGATGGGACAGATCAGCACGCCGACCGACGGGTCCGCGAGGATCGCGTCGATGATCTTCCGGCCGCGCCAGTCGCCCACCGGGTGACCGCCGTTGTCGACGGGGTTGGCGACGTTCAGGTACTCCGGGATCCACTGGTGGAGCTCGTCCTGCCTGGCCTGCGGGAGCTCCGGCAGGGAGAGGCCCGCCGCCGTGGCGAGGTCGGCGAAGTGGGCGCCCGTGCCGCCGGAGATGGAGTAGACGACGACCCCGTCCGCCTGCGGCCGGCGTGCGCGGGCGAGGAGGGCCGAGGTGTCCTGGAGCTGGTCGAGCCCGTCGACCCGGATGACGCCGTACTGCCGCATGGCCGCGTCGACGACCCGGTCGGCGCCGGTGAGCTTGCCGGTGTGGGAGGCGGCGGTCCGGGCGCCGGTCTCGGTGCGGCCGACCTTCACGGCGACCACGGGGACGCCCTGGCGGGCGGCCCGGTCGGCGGCGAGGAGGAAGGACCGGCCGTCCTTGAGCCCCTCGACGTAGCAGGCGATGGCCCCGACCTCGGGGCGCCCGGCGAAGTACGAGAGGAAGTCGGCGGTCTCCAGATCGGCCTCGTTGCCGGTGGGCGCCCAGTGGGAGAGGCGGACGCCGAGCTCCTGGAGGGTGAAGACGGGCCGCCCCTGGTGGCCGGACTGGGTGATGAGGGCGACGGCGGGGCCTTCGAGGTCGTCGCGGAAGCGTTCGAAGGCGTTGAGGTTGGTGTTGGGGCCGAGGAGGCGGAGCCCGGAGCGGCGGACGGCGGCGGCGAGACGTTCCTGCGCGGCGGCGCCGGCCTCCCCGGTCTCGGCGAAGCCGGAGGCGAAGGCGACGGCGAACTTCACCTTGGTCTCGGCCAGCTCCTCGATCACGGGCAGCGGGTCGGCGACGAGGAGGACGGCGAGGTCGACCGGTTCGGTGAGCGCGCCGACGCCCGGCACGCAGTCGATGCCGAAGACGCTGGTACGGGTCGGGTGGACGGGCACGAGCCGGGCGCCGACGCGCCCGGCCCAGGCGAGCAGCTGCCGGGTGATGCCGGTGTTGGGCCGGCCCTCGGCGTCGGAGGCGCCGATCACCGCGACGGACTCGGGCCGGAAGAACCGGTCGAGGTCGGGGACGGGCAGGTGCAGCGGCCGCCCGCTGACGTCCAGGTCGCCGGCGACGGCGGTGACGCCGTGCACGGCGTCCCTGGGGGTCTCTCCGCAGGCGACCACGCGGGCGCGGAGATCGGTGGTGAAGGTGCCGTGTGTCGATCCAAGCATGTGTGTGTCGCCCGCCCTTCACCCATTCGCATACACCTGACGATCAGTCAGATTACAGAACTGACGCCCAGTCAGGAATGGGTGTGCGCCGAGGAGTCGCGCGACGGCCCCCCGGCGATCGGGCCGAGCCCGCCTCGATCGCCGGCCCGGGTCCGTCTCGATCGGCGGCCCGGGTCCGTCTCAAGCGCCGGCCCGGGTCCGCCTCGATCGGCGGCCCGGGTCCGTCTCAAGCGCCGGCCCGGGTCCGCCTCGATCGGCGGCCCGGGTCCGTCTCAAGCGCCGGCCTGGGTCCGTCTCGATCGCCGGCCCGGGCCTGCCTCAAGCGGCCTGGGCCCGTCTCGATCGGCGGCCCGGGACCGCCGCGATCACCGGCCCGGGACCGCCGCGATCACCGCCCGGATCCGTCTCGGCGGGAGGACTTCGGCGTGCTCCGTGCGATCCGGCGCGCGATGCGCTCCGCGTCCAGCGCCAGTTCGCGGAACATGCCGCTGATCGGGTTCGTGAACCCCGTGAAGTACAGCCCCGGCGCCTCGCGCGGGCTCCGTGCCCCGTGCGCCACCGGCAGCCCGCGCCCGTCGAGCACGCCCAGGTGCCCGAGCAGCGGCTCAAGGGCCCGCCGGTAGCCGGTCGCCGCGATCACCGCGTCCGGCGCGATCCGGCTGCCGTCCGCGAGGACCACCTCCCCGTCCTCGAAACCCTCCACCGCCGCGACGATCTCGACCTTCCCGGCGCGCACGGCGTCGACCAGGCCGACGTCCTGCACGGGGATCGCGCCCTCCCGCTGCCGGGTGGCGAGCCCCTTGTCGGGCCGGGGGAGCCCGTGGGCCGTCAGGTCCGGCGCGGCGAACCGGGCGAGCAGCGCGCCCAGCCCGTCGACCAGCGCCACCGGCAGCCGCCGCACCAGGATCCCGGAGCGCTGGGCGGGCCAGCCGAGCGTCGTGCGGCGCACGATGTGCGGGACGGTCCGCACCGCGAGCCGCACCCGGGCCGCGCCGCCGCCGGCGAGGTCGGCGGCTATCTCGGCGCCGGTGTTGCCGATGCCGACGACGAGCACGTCCTTGCCCTCGTACGGCCCCGGGGCGCGGTACGCGCGCGCGTGGCGGAACTCGCCCTCGTACGAGTCGCGCCCGGGCCACTCGGGCAGGTGCGGGGTGTGGTTGTACCCGGTGGCGACCACCACCGCGCGCCCGGTGAGCCGGCGCCCGCCGGTGGCGTGCAGGATCCAGTCGGTGCCGTCCCGCTCGATCCGGTGGACCTCGACCCCGGTGACGATCTCCAGTTCGTGCCGCTCCGCGTACGTCTCCAGATAGCGGACGACGTCGGCGCGGGCGACCCAGCGGCCGAAGGAGCGGGGGATCCTGAGCCCGGGGAGGGCGGAGAGCCGCCGGGTGGTGTGCAGCCGCAGCCGGTCGTAGTGCGCGCGCCAGGAGGCGCCGACGGCGTCGGACTTCTCCAGGACGACGGCCCGGACACCCCGTGTGCGCAGGGCGGCGGCGACGGCGAGTCCGCCGGGTCCGCCGCCGATGACGTACACGGGGTGGACGGGAGGTGCAGGAGGCGTGGTGACCATGAATGCTGAGCGTAATGACGTGTACACGCAGTGGGTCTCGGGCGAGCGGGGATTTCGGTTGCGAATCGGTCACGCGGACCGCCCCCTCGCACCCGGCGGACCGGGCCGACCCCTTGCGCCGCAGGGCCTCCTGCGCTGAACTGACGTACCGTCAGATCCACCTCGACGAGATCGCGAGGGCCCGCATGCAGACCGTCTGGCTCACCGGCGCCGAATGGCTCGCCGTCCTCCGCATCGGCCTCGGCCTGTGGTGGCTGGAGAGCTGGCGCCACAAGGACAAGAAGGGCTGGTTCGAACGCGGCACCGGCATCGCCTGGGCCGCCGACGTCGCAGGCAGACACCGATGGCCCGTCGTGAAGAACGGCTTCGACACCGTCGTCGCCCCGCGCCCCAAGCTGATGGCGTACGTCGTCGTCTACGCCGAACTCGCCCTCGGTCTCGGCCTGATCAGCGGCTTCCTCACCCCCGTCGCCCTCGTCGGCGGCCTCCTCCTCAACCTCCTCTACCTCGTCCTGATGATCCACGACTGGGCCGAGCAGGGGCAGAACGCGATGATGGCGCTCATCTCCCTCGTCGCCCTCCTCGCCATGTCCTGGCAGACCTGGTCCCTCGACTCCGCGATCGGACTCTTCTGATGACAGCCGCGCCGGACATCGACGCCTTCACCCGCCCCTACTGGGACGCCGCCGCCGAGGGGCACCTGCTGCTCCGCCACTGCGCCGCCTGCGACCGCGCGCACCACTACCCGCGCGAGTTCTGCCCGTACTGCTGGAGCGAGGACGGCCGCTGGGAGCGGGCGAGCGGCCGCGCCACCCTCTACACCTGGTCCGTCGTCCACCGGAACGACCTCCCGCCGTTCGGCGACCGCGTCCCGTACGTGGCGGCCGTCGTCGACCTCGCCGAGGGGCCGCGCATGATGACGGAGGTCGTGGACGTGGCGGAGGGCGACCTCCGCATCGGGATGGAGCTGGAGGTCGCCTTCCGCACGGAAGGGGACGTGACCGTCCCCGTCTTCGGCGCCGCTCAGACGGGCGAGACGTTCCGCCAGAGCTGACGGAGGTCGCCCGGGTCGCAGGCGGCCATCATCATGAACGGGGGCCCGGCCATGATGCACTGGCCGGTGCCCACGTTCATGAGGGTCCGCCCGTTGGCGGTCGAAGCCTGGACGCGCCACGACTGGTCGCTGGAGCCGTCGCAGGCGGCCGCGGTGCCGCCGACCGTCCCGTTCGGATCGAGACAGTGGCCGCTCTGCCGGTTGACCAGCCGGAAGGTGCCGTTCGCGCCGGCCTTGTACGTCCAGCCGTACCAGACGGGCCTGCCGCCCTGCGCCGAACCGCAGTCGTAGGTGTTGACGAAGACGCCATAGCCCGCGTTGTACTCGCCCATGCACGTGCCGTCGGACGAGTTCTTCAGGGAGTACGTCCCCGAGGGCGTCGAGCCGCCGGTGGGCGGCGGCGGAGCGGGCGCCTTCGTCGTCGGCTCCGGAGCCGGACGGGTCGTGGTGCCGCCGGAGGACCCCGACCCGGAGCCCGAACCCGAGCCGCCGGACGCCGCGCTCCCGCCGCCGGACGTCGTGCTCCCCCCGCCGGACGTCGTGCTCCCGCCACCCGAGGCCGTGCCCGAACCGCCGCCACCACCCGCGGCGGAACCGCCCGGCAGGGTGCCGGTGCCGCCCGCGTCGCCGCCACCAACCGTGCCGGCCGGAGGGGGAGCGCCCGGAGACGGCTTCCCCGACGGCTTGACGGGCGGCTTGACCGAGGGCTTCGCCGACGGCGTCCCCGTCCCCGTCGACGACGGTACGGAGGCGGGCTGCGAGGCCACCGCCGACGGCGAGGCCTCGGGGGCCGCGCCCAGGCGGCCGATCTCGTACGGGCCGAGGGCGACGGTCAGGGTGGTGCCGGTCGCCACGACGACGGGCACCGCGAACATGACGAGCTTGTTCCGCCGCCACCGCGGGGCGCCCTGCACGCCCTGACCGGTCACCGCCAGCGGATCGGGGGAGGCGGTCGCGGGCTCCTTCGAGGACGCGGAGGCCTGCGGGGTCAGCGAGGCCGTCGCCACGTCCCGGGTCGGATCGGCCCGCTCCAGCTCCTCCAGCTGCCCGGCGGTCGGAGCCCCGGCGGCGAAGAGCGCCCGCTCGGCGATCCGCGCGGCGACGGCCTCCGGCCAGACGGCTCCGGCGGCCCGCTCCTCGGTGAGGGTGACGAGCTCCTCGGCCGTCGGACGGTCCGCCGGATCCTTCGCGAGACACTTCCGTACGAGCTCCGCGAGCTCGGGGTCGCCCTCCGTGAGCCGCCCGAAGTCGGGCTCGCCGTGGACGACGCGGTAGAGGAGGTCGGGCCCGGAGCCGTCCCCGAACGGAGGCCGCCCGTTCGCCGCGTACAGCAGCAGACTGCCCAGCCCGAACACATCGGCGGCACCCGTCAGCTGCCGGTCGGCGACGGCCTGCTCGGGCGCCATGTAGGCGGGGGTGCCGATGACCATGCCGGTCTTGGTCAGCCGGCTCTGGTCGGCGGCGCGGGCCACGCCGAAGTCGATGAGCGAGAGACCGCCGCCGGTCAGCATCACGTTGGACGGCTTGAGGTCGCGGTGCACCATGTCGGCGCCGTGCACGACCCGCAGCCCGGCCGCGGCCTCCCGGAGCAGTCGCCACAGGGCGTCGCCGGACAGGGGGCCTGCGTTGAGCCGGATGGCGTCGTTGAGGGTGATGCCCGGGATGAACTCGGTCGCGAACCACGGCGGCTTCGCCGTGCGGTCGCTCGCGAGGAGCTTGGTGTTGGCGCCGGCGGGCAGCCGGGCCAGATTGTCGAGCTCGTGCCCGAAGTGGCTGAGGAAGTCGGGGTCCTCGGCGAGCACGGGCAGGACCCGCTTCACCGCCGCGAACTTCCCTGGCACGGCGCCGAGATAGACCCGGCCCATGCCGCCTGACCCGAGCACACCGAGGAGCCTGAACGCCCCGATCTGCCGCGGGTCGCCCGTTTCGAGCGGCATCGCCCCACTGCCGCGCAAACTGTCCGAAGTGGAGTGGTCCTCCGGTTCCCCCTGCATGGGCGACACAGTAGCCGAGGGGGTTTGCGATCTGAATGGAGGTCAAGTGGTTGTTGCGGAGCTGTGGTTGGGGCGGATGGAGCGGATGGGGCGGATGGTGTGGTGAGGGTGGTGGGGGCGGCGGCGGTGGAGGGTGCGGGTTTCCATGGCCCGTCGGGGTGGCCCGGCTCCGCGGGCTTCTGGTGTGGCCGCCCTCGTTCCGAGTGTGGCGGCCTCCGGCGCCGCGTCAAGGGCGCTCCTGCGTCGCGTCGGCTGCGCCGATTCCGCTGCGCTCCACCCTTGACCCGGCGCCGGAGGCCGCCTTTTCGCACTCGGAGGGCGGCCGGGGGCGGGGCCACGCGGGGCTTCGGGCAGTGTCCGGGGCCGGAGCGCGGCCGCCTGGCCGGTGGGTGGGGGCTGGGTTCATGGCGGGGGGGGTGGGGCCGTTTCCCTGGGTTGGGGGTGCGCGGACGTTGAATGGGGCGGCCCGGCGATGCTTGGCGGGTGACCCCCGTCGGGGGGTGGAGACTCAGGCCCCGCTGGTCCCTGTGAGTGGGTGGGGATGGGGGAGCAGCCTTGCGGGTTGCTTCCCGGGGTCGGTGGTGGGTTGTTCCCCGGGGCGGTGGTGGGTTGCTCCCCGGGGTCGGTGGTGGTTGTTCCCCGGGGTCGGTGGTGGGTTGTTCCTGTTCCCGCTCGGGGGGAGGGTGAGGGTTTCTCCGCCCTACTCCCGGTAATAGCCCATGGATTGACCTACATAAGGGTCATATCGCCCACGCGGGCCGAGTTACCGCGAGAAACCCACCCCACCCCACCCCACCCCACCCCACCCCACCCACTCACAGGGACCAGCGGGGCCTGAGTCTCGACCAACAGACGGCGGTCACCCGCCAAGCCCTGCCCAGCCGCCCCATTCAACGACCGCGCACCCCCAACCCAGGGAAACGGCCCCACCGAGCCCCGCCATGAACCCAGCCCCCACCCACCGGCCGTCTGTCGCGGCACCGGCCCCGGACACTGCCCGGGGCTCGGCGGGGACCCCGCCCCCGGACCGCCCTCCAAGAGGTCTTTCGCGCCTGGAGGTGCCGGGTCAAGGGTGGAGCGAAGCGGAATCGGCGCAGCCGACGCGACGCAGGAGCGCCCTTGACGCGGCGCCGGAAGGTGCGACTCTCGGAAAGAGGGCGGTCCCACCAGAAGCCCGCGAAGCAGGCCCGCGCCGAGGACCCGTCCTCTCACCACGCGTTACGGAGACCAGCCCGCGTCACAGGGCCCATGGGTCGGACACGAGCTCCTCGACGGTGCGCCGGTCCCGCCCGGCCCGCGCCTCTTCGGCCGCCTTCCCCAGCGCGATCATGGACACGATCGCCCACCCCGGATTCGGGTTCAGTTCCTTGGTGAGACCCTCCAGGTCGAAGGCCCGGAACTGGTGGGACGCCAGACCCAGCGCCTCCGCCTGGAGGGTCATGTGGGCGATGGCCTGACCCAGGTCGTAGTCCGCGAACTCGGAGTACTGCAGCTCCGTGTCGTCCACGTGGCGGCGCGTCAGCGTGACGACGAGCAGCCCGGCGTTCGTCGCCCACCGTGCCGAGCTGGGCGCGAGGTGCGGGACCACCCGCGCGTGCTCCGGCTCGCCCGGGCGGCCCGTGAAGAAGCCCCAGGGCTGGGAGTTCCCTGCCGAGGGCGCCCACCGCGCCGCTTCGAGCAGCAGGCGCAGCGCGTCGTCGTCGACGACCGCCGTCGGGTCGAACCGGGAGGGGCTGTACCGCCCGGCCAGCAGGGGGTGTAGGCCGCCGGTCGGCGCGGGTTCACGTCGCATGCCCCGGTCCAACCGCCCGGCCCGCAGCCGTATTCCGGTCCTGGCACCGGTGCCCGCGTCCGTTTCCGGTCCTGGCCCCGTTGCCCGCCGTGGAGACAGCAAGCGGCCCGCCCGCCGTGGAGACGGGCGGGCACCCGCCGCCGTAGGGATCAGGCGAAGGCGTCGTACCCGGCGATGCCGTCCGCGAACAGCGTCGTGTGCTGACGCCCGCTGAACGGCCGGGTCCAGACGTTGCCGCCGAGGTGCGCGAAGGTACCGTCGCGGCCGACCCCCAGCACCTCGCGGGAGTAGTTCCAGCCGTCCGCGTTGACGACGGGAACGAGGTCGGCGTAGCCGCCCCAGTGAGGACCGACCTTCACGCGCGGGGCGAACGTGCCGTCGCCCTTGCCGAGGTACAGCCAGAGGACGCCGTCCTTGTCACGCGCGACCAGGTCGCCGGCGGGGTCGCCGAGGAGGTTCCCGACGGCGGTGATCAGGTTGTAGCCGCCCCAGCTGCTGCCGATCTTCTTCGGCTCCCCGAAGGGGGCGTTGACGTTCCCGGTGCCGGGGTACAGCCAGAGCCCACCGGACTTGTCCGTGGCGAGGAGGTCGGGCTTGGCGTCGTTGTTCAGGTCGCTGCCCGCCGCGATCTTGTCGTACGCGTTCCACCCGCCGCCGACCTTCACGCGGGGCGCGAAACCGGCCTTGCCGTCGCCCTGGTAGAACCAGAGCACCCCGCTGCGGTCCCGGGCGACGAGGTCGGGCGCGACGGAGCCGCCGGCGTTCCCCGTGGCCTCGATCCGGTCGTAGACCTGCCAGCCGGGGCCCACCAGGGTCCGTCCGCCGGAGTAGACCTTGCCGAAGTAGTACGAGTCCTCGATCCACAGGCGGCCGGACGTGTCCCGGGCGATGACGTCCGCCGAGCCGTTCGACGTGTAGTCGTGGGGCTCGGGCTGGTGCTTGAGGGTGAAGGCGCCGGACGAGCGCACCGGCGCGCCGATCCCGTTGAGGGAGGAGATCGTCGCCTCCCAGGTGTAGTCGCCGGTGGGGGCGGCGGACCGGTAGAGCAGGCCGTCCCAGAAGAAGCTCGCGCGACCGGAGACCTGCTGCCGCGTCATCTTGCCCGTGGCGGTGTGGCGCAGGGTGATGTCGACCCGGATGTTGGTCCGGTTCAGCAGCCAGCTGAACTTCGGGGAGGTGTGCCGGCCGTTGAGGGTGATCGAGGTGGGGCCCTGGAAGACCGGGTCTCCGAGTTCGGTCGTCTCGCCGCTGCCCGCGAGGAACGTGGCCGTGGGGACACCGCTCTCGCCGACGGCGATGCGGTAGAGCCCCTCCCCGTGCTCCTGCGTACCGCCGCGGACCAGGACGGTGCCGTCGGGAGCGACCGCCGAGGACTCCAGGTGGTCGAGGAGCCGCACGGTGGTGCCGCTGCCGTTCAGGGCGCGGGCGATCAGCGGGATCCCGTCGGTGAAGTCTCCCCGCGTGAGACCGTGGTCCCGCGCGCTGAGCAGCCAGTTCCCGAGCACGTCGACGCGCGCCGCTCCGCCACCCGGCACGGCGGTCTCCCTGGTCGTGCCCGTGGCCCGGTCGTGCACCTGCCAGTGCCCGTCCCACCAGGCCAGGGTGGAGCCGGAGGCGGTGACATGCGCCAGGCTGACGGGGCCGGTGCCGAACGAGGCGGTGACGAGGCCCGTGGCGGTGTCCACGACGTCGATCGTGGGGAAACTCTGGTTGCCGGCCGGCGCCAGGTGGCTGACGACGAGCTCGCCGGACCGCATGTGGGCGACGCGCGCGTTGACGTAGGCGTCCCGGCCCACCTTCCGCTCCGTGAGCGTGTCCCCCTCCTTGGAGACCAGGCGGACCTCGCCGTTCACCACGAAGGCGACCGTGGAGCCGCTGATCGCCGCGGGGACGTACGTGCCGGGGCGGTCGGACAGGTCGAGGGTGACGGGCTCGCCGCCGGCGGCCATGTCGTACAGCCGCACGGTGTTGTGCCCGGTCAGCACGCCGACGATGTCGGACCGGCTGTCGCCCACCGGCTTCCCCGGCAGCTCGACGGTGGAGCCGTCGGAGAAGCGGGTCCACAGGAGCTTCTCGCCCTGGGTGAGGAAGCCGGTCGCCCCGGCGCTGACGAGGTCGCTCTTCTGGGGGTACGCCAGTGCGGCCTGCTCCTGGCCGGCGGCCGTGGTTCCCGTGGACACGGACGGTCCGGCGGCACTCGCGGGCACGACGGCGACCGCGCCGGCGGTGAGGGCGAGGACGGTGGTGACCGCGGCGGCCAGTCCGATCCGTATCTGAGGCACGGGTGTTCCCTCCGGTCGGTGTGGGGTGCCGGGCTCGGCACCCCACAGAGGGAGACCCACCAGGAAGGCAGGAGGTTGTACGGACTCAGGCGAGGGCGCCCAGGACGTGCGGCGCCGCCTCCGCGAGGGTCGGGAAGTGGCGGTGGGCGTCCGGGTGCGGGGCCGGGGTGTTGACCGTCCAGACCGTCATCCCGGCGTCGAGCCCCGACCGCACGCCGGACGGGGCGTCCTCGATCACCAGGCACTCCGCCGGGTCCGCGCCCAGCTTCTCGGCGGCGGTGAGGTACGGGACGGGGCTCGGCTTCCCCTCGGCGACCGAGGCCGCGTCGACGACGAGCCCCGGCAGCGGCAGCCCGGTCCGCTCGAACCGCCCCCGCACCCGGTGCTCGTAGTTCGACGTGACGAGCGCCCACCGGTCGGCGGGGAGGGCGTGGAGCAGCGCGGCGGCCCCGTCGAAGGCCGCGTACGAGCCCGTACGGACGTCCTCGTCCTCCAGGGAGTGCAGGAGGGCGAGGCACGCGTCCGGGTCGGCGTCGGGCACGACGGCCGCGAAGGTCTCGACGGGCCGCGTCCGCAGCGCCGTCGCGTACACCTCGTCCCCGTCGAGCCCGTGGCGCGCGGCCCACTCGTGCCAGACGCGCCGCTGGTTCTCGACGGCGTCCATGAGGGTGCCGTCGACGTCGAAGAGAACGAACTTCATGGAGGTCACGCCCGGGATGCTACGTCCACGAACGCGGCCCAGGCCGTCGGGGCGACGGCGAGCTGGGGGCCGTGGGGGTTCTTGGAGTCGCGGATGTGGATGAGGGTGGGGTGGGCGGCGACCTCGACGCAGTTGCCGCCTTCGCCGCTGCTGTAGCTGGACTTGCGCCAGTCGTAGGCGACTTCGATGCAGTTGCCGCCCTCGGAGTCGCTGTAGCTGCTCTTGAACCAGGACAGTTCTGTGGTTTTCATCGTTCTCCCAGCAGTTTTTCGATCCAGGCCAGGGATTCCTGCGGCGAGAGTGCCCGCGCCCGGATGATCCCATAGCGCTCGGCGTAGGTGCGTGCCTGTTCCGGTGCGGTGATCAGCCGGGCGTGCCCGTAGATCTCGGTGTACGCAACCTCCCGCCGTCCCGGCGGAGTGAGCAGCGTGAACGCGCCACCCAGGTAGGGGTGTTCCGATCCGTCCTGAGGCATGATCTGGAGGTCGACGGTCCGTCGCCGGGCCACGTCGAGGACGCGACGGAGCTGTTCTCGATGGACCTCCGTTCCACCGAACGGGCGCAGAAGCACGGCTGCCTCCAAGACGAAGCTGATCGTCGGCGCAGGCCACTTGTCGAGGATCGCCTGTCGGGAGATCCGGTCGGCCACCCGCTTCTCGATCGTCGCCTCGTCCAGCATCGGTCGCCGGTTCTCGAAGAGGTACCGCGCATACGCCTCGGTCTGCAGGATGCCCGGCACGGCCTGCACCTCGTAATAGTGCAGCGCCACCGCCTTCGCCTCCGCGTCCGCGAAGCTCCGGAACCAATCCGGATGCCGCACCCGCGCCCGCGACAGCGCCTCCCTCGCGTCGTCCGTTGCCGCGAGCAGTACCCCGCCCGCCCCCAGCACCGGGTCGAGCTGGATCAGCAGGTCCGGCTGGGGGACTCGTACGCCGCGCTCGATCGAGGAGATCAGGTCCTCGCTGCAATGGGCGACGGCGGCCAGTTCCGCCTGGCTCAGGCCCGCGTTCCTGCGCAGCACCTTGATGATCTTCCCGAGCGCACGGAACAGGTGCGCCGTGCCGTCCACTTCGGAGGGCCGTTCCGGCCGCTCCTCCTCGTTCCCCGACATCCGTACCGCCCTCTTGGCGTACCCGTACAGTTACCCAGCGTCGTGGCGTCGCTGCTGGTCAGCGTACGGCCGGGGGGTCAGGCTCGGGGGCATGAAATCGGAAACTGCCACTCCAACCGGTGAGTTCGCGCTCCGGCTCTCGGCGACGCGCCGGGGCGCGCGCCTGGCGCGGTTACTCGCTGTGCAGAAGCTCCATGAGTGGGGGCTGAGCGGCCCCGCCGCCGACGCGGTCGAGCTGGTCGTGGCCGAGCTGGCCACCAACGCGGTCCGGCACGGCTGGGTGCCGGGGCGGGACTTCGAGGTGCGGATGGGGCGGGGCGGCGACCACGTGCGGGTCGAGCTGTCCGACGCGCGGGGGGAGCGGCGGCCGGTGCCGGCCCGGGAGCCGGACGAGGGCGGCTACGGGCTGCTGCTCGTCGCCGCCCTCGCCACGGCGTGGGGCGTGGAGGACAGGTCGGTCGGCAAGACGGTCTGGGCGACCGTCCCGACGCGGTCCGGTCAGAACACCGTGTCGGGGAGGTTGGCGTGGGAGTAGGCGGGCGTGCGGCCCTGGAAGGGGACGCGCCAGTCGCCGGTGCCCTTGTAGAAGTACGGCTCGCCGGCCCCGGTGGTGGTGGCCATCAGGTCGTTGCGCCCGTCGCGGTCCACGTCTCCGATGCCGATCGCGTTGTCGTACGCGAACCAGCCCCCGCCGACGCGGATGCGCGGTGCGAAGGTGCCGTCGCCCTTGCCGAGGTAGAGCCAGAGGATGCCGTCCTTGTCGCGGGCGACGAGGTCTCCTGCGGGGCCTCCGGCGAGGTTGCCGGTGGCGGTGAGCTGGTTGTAGGCGCCCCAGCCGGTTCCGGTCCTGACGCGGGGGGCGTAGGGGGCGGTGGTGTCGCCCGTGCCCTTGTAGAGCCAGAGGGCGCCGGTCGTGTCGGTGGCGACGAGGTCGGGTCGGCCGTCGCCGGTGAGGTCGCTGCCGGCGGCGACCTTGTCGTAGATCTGCCAGCCGACGCCGATCTTCGTACGGGAGGCGAGGCCGCGTCCTGTGCCCTGGTGGAGCCAGAGCGCGCCGGTCCGGTCGCGGCCGATCACGTCGGAGTCCGGCGTGCCGCCGACGTCTCCGGGGGAGAGGAGCCGGTCGTACGTGTTCCAGCCGGTGCCCAGGGGCTCGGAGGCGCCGACGCTCCACGCCCCGAGGGGCTGGGGCGTGTTGAAGAGCACCAGCTGCCCGGAGGAATAGCGTGCGAGCAGGTCCGGGCTGCCGTTGTCGTTGAAGTCGTGCGGCACGGCCTTGCGGACGACCGTGAAGGCGCCGGTCCGCTCCAGGGCCGGGCCGATGCCGTTCGGGGATTCGGCGGTGATGCGCCAGGTGTAGTCGCCGTTGGGGGCGGGGACCGCGTCGCGGTACGGGGTGGAGGCGCTGAGCCAGTGCTGGGCGTACATGCCGTTCCACGGGAAGCCGTAGACGCCCCCGCCGTACGAGTACACGTTGGGCTTCCACGTCTTCTTCGTCGCGGTGTGCACCAGCTCGACGCGGACCCTCTGCGCCCACCTGCTCAGCGTCCAGTTCAGCTGGACCGGGGCGGTCTCCCGGTCGAGGTCGATCGTCCCGGGGACGGCGTGGCCCAGGAACTCCACGGCGGTGGGCTCGCCGGTGCTCGCCACGAGGGTGACGGCCGGCCGGCCGCCGTCGGCGCCGGGGGCTATCCGGTAGAGGCCCTCGCCGTGCTCGACCGTCCCGCCCCGCGCGATCTGCGTTCCGTCGGGTCCGGCGATGGCGTTGATCGTGTGGTCCAGGAGCCTGACCGTCTCACCGGTCGCCAGGGAGCGGGCGTACAGCGCGAACCGGGGGTTCGGAGGGCCGGGGGTGGTGCTCCTGTACGTCCGGTACGTCACCCAGTCGCCCACCAGTTGGACGACGACCGGGTCCGTGACGCCGAGGTCGTGACGGACGACCTCGCCGGTGTCCCGCCGGGCCACGGCGACGCTCACCGGGGAGGTGGAGTCGGCACCCTTCTCGACCCAGGCGACATGGGTGGCCGACAGGGTGGCGCCGCCGGTGGTCCCCGCCGCCCGCTCGTACGTCCCGGCGACCGCGTGGGCGGCGACGTCCAGCACCGCCACGTGGCTCCGCTTCGTCCCGTCCACGGTGACGGAGTACTGGACCAGGGCGCTGTCGGGCGAGTTCACGAAGACGGAGGTGACGGTGGCGTCGGCCGGGAGGCCGGTCACCGTGTCGTCGACCAGGACGCCCTGCGGCTTGCCGATGACGTGGAGGTCGGTGCCGCCGCTCGCGTTGGCCTTCTTCGCCACGATGCGCGTGCCCGCGAACCCCGCGATGGCGTAGCCGCCGCCGAGGGGGTTGATGTCGATCTCCAGCGGGTCGGCGCCGGTGCCCATGTCGTACAGCGTGAAGACGCCGTCGCCGTCGGAGTGCGTCACGATGTCCGTCTGCTGGGCGCTGCCGTACGAGCTCTCGGGGAGCACGGTCGTGGCGCCGTCCGCGTACCGCGTCCACCGCCAGGTGAGCGCGGTCCCGCTCTGGGCGCTCAGGAAGCCCGTCGGGCCGGAGCTGTACACGTAGCCGTCGACCGGGAACGGCGCGACGGTGTCCTGCGCGGCCGCGGCGGCACTCACCGGGCGGCTGTCAGCCGGCGCCGCCACCGCCGTCCCCGCCGTCACGGCGAGGACGACGGTGACGACCGCGGCGAGTGCGAACCGGGGCCTACGTGGGTGGAGCAAGGTGCTGCCTTCCTGGGGGTCGAACGGTCAGAACAGGGTCACGGCACCCGTGCCGAGGTCCTCCGGGTTGTAGACGCCCCTGCGGGACGACACGGGTGCCCGCCAGTCGCCCGTGCCCTCGTAGAAGGCGAGGGTCTCGTTCGTGCCGCCCGCGATGCCCTGGACGACGAGGTCGGGGCGGCCGTCGCGGTTGACGTCGCCCACGCCGACGAGGTCGGAGTAGCGGTCCCAGCCGCGCCCGACCTTGATGCGCGGCGCGAAGGTGCCGTCGCCCTTGCCGAGGTAGAGCCAGAGGACGCCGTCCTTGTCGCGGGCGACGAGGTCCCCGGCGGCGCCGCCGGCGAAGTTGCCGGTGCCGGCGATCCGGTTGTAGACGCCCCAGCCGGTGCCGATCTTCTTCCGGGCCGTGAAGGGGGCGTTGGCGTTGCCGGTGCCGGAGTAGAGCCAGAGGGCGCCGGTCGTGTCGGTGGCGACGAGGTCGGCCCGGCCGTCGCCGGTCAGGTCGCCGGGGCCGGTCAGCTGGGTGTAGACCCCCCAGCCGGTGCCGATCTTCTTGCGCGGGGCGAGCGCGTTCCCGGTGCCGGAGTAGAACCACAGGGCGCCGCTCCGGTCCCGGGCGATCACGTCGGCGTGCGGGGAGGCGTCCAGGTTGCCGGGGGCCGCGACGCGGTCGTAGATCTGCCAGCCCGTGCCGAGGACGACCGTGGTGCGCTGCGCGGGGATGCCCCAGTGCCCGGTCTCGTAGAGGGTCTGGCGGGCGTCGTAGTCGATGATCCGTCCCGCGCTGTCCTTGACGAGCAGGTCGGGGGTGCCGCTGTTCGTGAAGTCGTGCGGGGCGGGCTTGGCGGTGACCTTGAGGGTGCCGGTGCGCTCGACCCCCGGGCCGATGCCGTTGGCGGGGACGGCGGTCAGCTTCCACGTGTAGTCGCCGACGGGGGCGGAGGTCCTGTCGTCGAGCATGCCGGTCCACTCTGCCCCGGAGAGGCCGGGCCGGTCCATGTGGACGTGGTGGTCGGTCCAGCGGCGCCCGGACGCGTTGTGGGTCATGGTCACGTCGTAGTCCGCGGCCTTGTCGAACTCCCAGAACAGCCGGGCGTCGTCGCCGCGCGCGAAGTCGACGGCGGTGGGGAGGGGGGCGGCTTCGTGGTCCTTGACCCCGAGGACGGTGGTCTCGCCCGTGCTCGCGATCAGCGTGGCGGCCGGAGTGCCGTCCTCGCCCCGGGAGACGCGGTAGACGCCCTCTCCGTGTTCGATCGTGCCGCCGCGCGCGAGGAGACCCCCGTCGGTGGTCGGGGTGACGTTCACGGCGTGGTCCAGGAGCTTGACCGTGCGCTGCGGGTCGTTGAGGGA
Organism: Streptomyces sp. NPDC096079; assembly: GCF_040303145.1. Taxonomy (NCBI): domain Bacteria; kingdom Bacillati; phylum Actinomycetota; class Actinomycetes; order Kitasatosporales; family Streptomycetaceae; genus Streptomyces; species Streptomyces sp. NPDC096079. The sequence continues at coordinate 678,043 of NZ_JBEOST010000001.1, read as the reverse complement.
GCGGGCCGTGAGGGCGTACAGCGGGTTGGGGGTGGAGGCGGCCCCGCCGCCGAGCTGGGCGTGGACGACCCAGTCGCCGACGAACTTGACGGACAGGTCGGTGCCCTCGCCGAGCGGGGTGCGCGTGATCGCCTTGCTGTCCCGGCGGGCCACTGCCAGGCTCGGCTTGCCGCCGGGCCACTCGATCCACGCCAGGTGGGTGGCCGACAGGGCGGAGACGGTCCGCGTGTCCGTGTCCCGTGCGCCGTACGTCTCGAAGGCCTTGCCCGTGGCGACGTCCACGAGGGAGACGCCGTCGTCGTACACCCCGTTGGTGAGGGTGCTGTGGTGCACGACGAGGGTGTCCGGGCCGCTGCTGTCGGCCCTCAGGGCGTGGGCGCCGGCCGGTATGCCCGTCACCTCGCGGTCGACGACGAGCCCCTGCTCCTTGGAGAACAGGTGGTACGCGCGGACGCCGTTCACCTCCTTCGAGGCGACGAGCGTGCTGCCCATGTAGCGGGCCGCGCTGTAGCCGCCGCCGCCGAGCGTGGCGGTGTCGAAGGAGACCAGCTCGGTGCCCGTGGACATGTCGATGTACGTGTGGGTGGTGCCCTCGATCCGGACGATCACGTCCGTGCCGATGCTCGCCCCGTACCGCTGTCCGGGCAGCGTGGTCCGGGTGCCGTCCGCGTGCCGGGTCCAGGTGTAGACGCGGGTGTTGCCGTCCGGACGGGACGTCAGGAAGCCCGTGGGTCCGCTGGAGACGACGTTCGTGCCCACCGGCACGGTCGGGACGCCCTGCTGTCCGGCGGTGGCGGCGACGGGCGCGGCCGCGGGGGCCGCCGACGCCGGGGCGGTCAGTCCGGCCGTGGTGGCGGCGAGGACGGCGGCGACGGCCGCGGTGAGACGCAGCCGGGTGGTGCGGGCGGGGCTCAAGACGTGCTCCTCCTCGGAGGTACGGGCACGGTGGATCATCCACCGTGCCCGTACCTGACTCCCGGAGGGCCCGAATGGTTGTACGGCCGGAACTACCGGTTCAGGAGACCTGGTTGTACGTCGTTCCCGTGCGGAGGAGCGAGGTCGCCCGGCGCGTGTCGAACGGAGCCTGCCACCGGGTCGTCCCCCGGTAGAAGTACGAGGCGCCGTTGGGTCCGTACGCGTACACGTCGTTGTGGCCGTCCCGGTCGCCGTCGCCGAGGGCGACGAGGTCGGTGTAGGCGTTCCAGCCGCTGCCGACCTTGATGCGGGGGCCGAAGGTGCCGTTGCCCAGGCCGAGGTAGAGCCAGAGGACTCCGGCCTTGTCGCGGGCGAGGAGGTCTCCGGCGGGGCCTCCGGCGATGTTGCCGGTGGCGGTGAGCTGGTTGTAGATGTTCCAGCCGGTGCCGATCTTCCTCGGGGGGGACGTGTACGCGGGCGCGGTGCCGCCCGTGCCCCGGTAGGACCAGAGCCCGCCGGCCTTGTCGGTGGCGACGAGGTCGGGGCGGCCGTCGCCGTCGAGGTCGGAGCCGCCGGCGAGCTGCTGGTAGATGCCCCAGCCGGTGCCGATCTTCACCCGGTCGGCGAACGGCTTCTCCGCGAGGCCGGTGCCCTGGTGGAGCCAGAGGCCGCCGCTCTTGTCGCGCGTGACGAGGTCCGCGACGTTCGTCCCGCCGACGTCGCCGACGGACTCGATCCTGTCGTACGTGTCCCAGCCCCAGCCCACGTACGCGGGGGCTCCCTGCGCGGTGAAGCGGTACCCCAGGTCGTAGGTGGTGCCGCTGTCCGCGCGCCACAGCTTGCCGGACGCGTCCCGGGCGAACACGTCGGGCGTGCCGTTCCAGTTGTAGTCGTGCGCCCGGTGGACGCGCGTCACCTCGTAGGTCCCGGTCTCGCGCAGGTCGGGGCCGACGCCGTCCTCGGGGTGGGCCTTGAGTTCCCAGGTGTACGTGCCGGGCCGCGCCAGGGCCGCCGGCTCGGTCGCGGTGGCGTCCCAGCGGCCGTCCCAGTAGACGGAGAGGTTCGCGTTGCCGTCCGTGCCGTGGAAGGTCTTCTGCCGGCCGGTCTCCTTGTGGGTGAGCGTGACGTCGTACGTGAGGCCCCCGCGCGAGAGCCTCCAGGACAGCCGGGCGCCTCCCTCCAGCGCGTCCAGCCGGACGTCGGGGTCGGGCAGCCACGTCAGGGCGACGTCGGTCGGCACGCCCGTGCTGTAGGCCAGTTCGACGGCGGGTGCGCCGTCCGCGCCGAGCGTGACCCGGTGCAGGCCCACCCTGCCTCCCGAGACCCCGCCGTGCGCGTACAGCGTGCCGTCGGGGCCGTGGAGCAGCTCGTGGCTGCCGTAGGCGCGGACCATCCGGTCGAGGAGCTTCACCGGTTCGCCGCCCTTGAGCGGGCGGGCCGTGAGCGGGGTCTCGCGCGTGTGCACGGAGTCGAGGTCCTGGGCGGTCCCGGTGACGACCCAGTCGCCGACGAGGGCGACGTCGGTCCACTCGTTGGGGTACGCGAACCGCTGGGCGGTTCCGGTCTCCCGGTCGGTGACGACCAGGACCATGTCCTCGTTGCTCTCGAACCAGGCGACGTACCGGTCGCTGAGGGCGACGGGGGTGCCGAAGGAGCGGGTGCTCGCCCCCGGGGTGTACGTCTCCTTGACGGCGGCGGTGGCCATGTCGACCACGGCCAGGCCCTTGCCCGCCGGGGACTCGTAGCCGAGGAGGATCGTCTTCCCGTCCGGGAGCGCCTGCTTCAGGGAGAGGTCGGTCAGTCCGGCGGGCAGTCCGGTGACCGCCCGCTTGGACAGCGAGCCGCCGGTCTTGGAGACGAGGAAGGGCGTGACCGTCCGGTCGGTGTCGTAGCGGTCGACGAGGAGGGTCGAGCCGATCGTCGCGGCGTAGACGTGGCCGGGGCCGAGGGCGCCGAGGTCGATGACCACCGCGGGTGTGCCGGGGGGCGCGGACATGTCCTTCAACTGGATCCCGGTGCCCGACGTCCCGAGCGGGACGACGTCCGACGGGATCGAGTTGACGGCGTGCTGCTCGCCCAGCGGCGTCTCCGATCCGTCCGCGTACCGGTGCCAGACGTAGTCGTAGTGCGCGTTGGCTTCCGAGTCGAAGGTCTGGTGTGCCGTCAGGTAGCCGGACGACCCGATCTGGCGGACGCCCGTGTCGGCCGACAGCCGGTACGGGTCGGAGGCCTGGGTCGCGGCGGCGGTCGCGGCGGGCGTCGCCCAGGCCGCCGGGGCCGTCGCCGCCGTCCCCGCCGTGACGGCGAGGACGAGGGCGACGGCGGTGGTGGTCCGCCGGAGGCGGGAGGGGGCGGGGCGCATGGTTCCCTTCGGGCGGGTCACAGGACGTTGGTGAAGCGCAGGCTCGTGTTCGTCAGCGCGTCGGTGGGGACGCGCGTCGCGAACGGGGCGCTCCAGCTGCCGGTGCCCGCGTAGACGTACGAGGTGTTGTCGGGGCCGAAGACGTACAGGTCGTTGCGGCCGTCCATCGTCGCGTCGCCGACGGCGGCGATCTGGGTGTACTGGTTCCAGCCGCCGCCGATCTTCACGCGGGGCGCGAAGGTGCCGTCGCCCTTGCCGAGGTACAGCCAGAGGACGCCGTCCTTGTCGCGGGCGACGAGGTCTCCGGCGGCTGCTCCGGCGATGTTGCCGGTGGCCGTGAGCTGGTTGTAGATGCCCCAGCCGGTGCCGATCTTCTTGCGGGGTGCGAAGGGCGAGGTCGCGTTGCCCGTGCCCTTGTAGAACCAGAGCGCGCCCGCCGTGTCGGTGGCGACCAGGTCCGCGCGGCCGTCGCCGTCCAGGTCGGAGCCGCCGGCCAGCTTGTCGTAGACGCCCCAGCCCGTACCGATCTTCACCCGGGGGCCGAGCGGGCTCCGCTCGTCGCCCGTGCCCGGGTGCAGCCACAGGCCGCCGCTCGCGTCGCGGCCGACGACGTCGGGCGCGCTCGTGCCCCCGACGTTCCCGACGGACTCGGTCAGCTGGTAGCCCTTCCAGCCGGCGCTGACGTAGTTCGGGTAGTCGACCGGGACGACCTTGCGCTTCCACACGTCGTACGCCGTGTCGAGCTGGTAGAGGTTGCCGTCCGTGGTGGTGACGAGGAGGTCCGGGGAGCCGTTGTCGCCGAAGTCGTGGACCTTCGGGCTGCGGACGACGGTGAAGTCACCGGTCGTGTGGAGGTCCGGGCCGATGCCGTTCGTCGGCTTGGCGTCGAGCTCCCAGCGGTAGTCGCCGTTGAAGGCGGACTTGCCGGGGTCGTTGTCGCCGACGGCGAAGTTGCCGCGCCAGAGGAAGGAGAAGCTCGGGGCGTAGTCCATGGTCATGGAGTAGCGGTAGAGCCGGCCGGTCTTCTTGTGCACCAGGCGCACTTCGTACGCGTAGCCGGGGTGCGACAGGTCCCAGCTCATGGTGATCCGGTTGTTCTGCGGATCGAGGTCCACGACGGGGCCGACGTTCGTCTTCTTCAGGGTGAGGGCGGTGTCCTCGCCGGTGGAGGCGACGAGTTCGGCGGCCGGCGTGCCGTCGGCGCCGACGGTGACGCGGTAGACGCCCTCGCCGTGCTCGACGGTGCCGCCGCGCACGAGCAGGCTGCCGTCCGGTCCCGCGGTGAGGCTCGACATGCGGTCGAGGACCTTCACCGGGTCGCCTCCGGCCAGCGGGCGTGCGGTCAGCGGCAGCTGCGGGTCGCCGGCGGTTCCGCCGCCGACCTCGGTCGCGGTGCCGTGGAGGACCCAGCCGCCGACGAGGCCGACGGCCGGGCGCTCGGCCCGGGGGAGGGTGACCGGTTTCGGGGCGCCGCCGGCGCGGTCGGCGGTGACGAGGGTGGTGCCGTCCTGCCACCAGGCCAGGTGCGTGCCGTCGATCGCGAAGGGGTGGTTCCAGCCGGGGATGCTCGTGGGCCGGGCGGTGCCGGCGGCGGCCGTGGCCAGGTCGACGGTGACGACGCCGGTCTTGTCCCCGGCGGCCGCGGTCGTCCGGTAGGCGAGGAACGCGGCGTCGGCGGTGCCGCGCACGTCCTCGACGCGGTCGATCGAGGCGGGCAGGCCGGTGACGGGGCGGTCCGTGATCGTGTCGCCGGACTTGGTGAGGAGGTGGAGTTCCTTGCCGGCGGTCTTCGTCACCTGGACGAGCAGCGTCGAGCCGATCGTGCCGACGTACCGGTACGTGGCGTCCGGCTTGTTCAGCTTGGCCAGGTCGAAGACGACGGGCGCGGTTCCGGCCGGGGCGGACATGTCGCGGAGCCGGATCACGCGGTAGTCGTAGTCGTCGGGGACCGGCACGATGTCGGACACGGCGGCGTTCGGCAGCGCGGGCCCGCGGCCCCAGGCCGCCACCACGAGCGTGGAGGTGCCGTCCGGACGGTGCCAGTAGTAGTCGTAGGAGTAGGTGCCGTCGTCGTACTGCTCGGTGGAGGTGAGGTAGCCGCCCGGCCCCGCGCTCGTGATCTCCGTACGGACCGGCAGCTCGGCCACGTCCTGCGCCTTCGCCGTGTCCCCGGGGGCCGCGACGGCGGCCGGGGCGAGCGCCGGGGCCGCGGTCGCCGAGGGGGCGGCGGCGAGGGCGGTGCCCGCCGTGACGGCGAGGACCGCGGTGATCGCGGTGGAGAGCCGGCGCCGTGCCGTGCGTGAAGTCACGTTTTTCTCCTCAAAGCATCGAACGGCACGCACATGCGTGCATACCGTTCGATGAGACTTGCGAGGGGGCCGAACGGTTGCACACCGTCCGGCCACTTCTTCGTCGCCCGGGCGTCAGGAGACGTTGGTGTAGGCCGTGCCGCCGTTGAGGAGGTCGGTGGCCTTGCGCATGTGGAAGGGGAAGTGCCAGCTGTCGTTGCCCTCGTAGAGGTACGAGGTGTTGTTCGGGCCGTACGCGTACAGGTCGTTGCGGCCGTCCATCGTCGCGTCGCCGACGGCGACGAGCTGGGTGTACTGGTTCCAGCCGCCGCCGACCTTGATGCGGGGCGCGAAGGTGCCGTCGCCCTTGCCGAGGTAGAGCCAGAGGACGCCGTCCTTGTCGCGGGCGACGAGGTCTCCGGCGGCTGCTCCGGCGATGTTGCCGGTGGCGGTGAGCTGGTTGTAGATGCCCCAGCCGGTGCCGATCTTCTTGCGGGCCGCGAAGGGCGAGGTGGGGTGGCCCGTGCCCTTGTAGAACCACAGGCCGCCGGTCTTGTCGGTGGCGACCAGGTCCGCGCGGCCGTCGCCGTCCAGGTCGGAGCCGCCGGCCAGCTTGTCGTAGACACCCCAGTTCGTACCGATCTCCTTGCGGGCGGTGAGCGCGTACGTCTCGCTGCCCGTGCCCAGGTACAGGAAGAGCTTCCCGGTCTTGTCGAGGGCGAGGACGTCGGGGTTGCCGCTGCCCGCCACGTTGCCCACGGACTCGATCTGGGCGTACGTGTTCCAGCCGGGGCCGACCTTGACGGGCCCGCCGGAGGCACGGCCCTTCAGGGTGTCGGCGCGGAACAGCTCGCCGGCGGCGTTCCGGGCGAGGAGGTCCGGGGTGCCGTTGTCGCTGTAGTCGTGGACCTTCGGGGAGCGGGCGAGCTGGAAGACGCCGGTGCGCTCGACGACCGGTCCGACCCCGTTCTGCGGGGTGGCGCGGATCGACCAGCCGTAGGTGCCGTTGGGCGCGGGCTTGCCGGGCTGGGTGCCGTCGAAGTCCTCCAGGACGCCGTTCCAGAGGAGCCGGAAGGTGGTGGAGTCGTAGACGTACCCGGACTCACGGCTCAGCTTCAGCATGCGGGTGAAGGTCCGGCCGGTCTTCTGCTCCGTCAGCTTCACGAAGACGTCGGCGTTGACCCGGCTCATCCGCCACTTCAGACCGGTCCACTCGTGGTCGGGGAAGTCGACGATGTCCGGCACCTCGTCCCCGAGGTAGGTGAGCGCCGTCGGCTGGCCCGTCGTGGCGACCAGCTCGGCCGTGGGGGTGCCGTCGGCACCGGCGGCGATCCGGTAGAGGCCCTCGCCCTTGTCCACGGTGCCGCCGCGCGCGAGCAGGGTGCCGTCGGCGGCGGGCTGCACGGAGGAGGCGTACGCGAGGAGTTCGACCGGCTCGCCGACCGCCGTGCGGGACACCGCCCGCAGGGGGCCCAGGGGCGCCTTCCAGCCGTCGGTGAGCGCGGTCGGCTGGCCGTAGACCGCCCAGTCGCCGACCACGCCGGTGAGGGTCTCCTCGGGGTGGCCGAGGGTGAGGGTCTGCTGGGCCTTCGTGGCGCGGTCGTGGGTGACGAGGACGCGCTCGCCGGCCGCGTTGGTCTCCTCCCAGCCGACGTGCGTCGCGGAGAGGTGCAGCGGGCTGCTGAGGTAGCCCGACTGGGCGGAGTCGTACGTCTCCTTGACCGCGCCCGACAGCAGGTCGACGACGGCACGGCCGCCGGCGGGGGCGTCGGCGGTGGACGTGCCGCCGGTGGGCGCGGACAGGCCGTCCTTGGCGTAGCCGACGAGCACCTCGTCGTCGCGGACGGGCGCCGAGGTGAAGAAGTCGAGCGTGTCGGAGGGGAGTCCGGTGATCGCGCGCTCCGAGACGCGGCCGGCCTCGGAGACGACGAGGTGCAGCTCCTTGCGGGCGCTGGGCTTGGTGACCTGGACGAGGGCCGAGTGGGGGCTGACGGCCTTCACGTACGTGGCGACGGCCCCCGGGAAGACGGAGCCGAGGTCGAAGTGGACGGATCCGTTCTCCGGGCGGCCCATGTCCCGGAGCGTGAACGTCCGGAACTGGGCCGGGTAGCGGGAGTCGCCGACGACGAGGACGTCGGTGCCGGTGACGTCGAGGCCGCCGCCCTGGGCGTAGGTCACCTCGGTCGAGCTGCCGTCCGCGTACCGGGTCCACAGCAGCTTCTGCGCGCTGTCCGTGGAGCGGGTCAGGAAGCCGGTGGTCCCGGCGCCCGCGATCTTCGCGTCACCCGGGTACGGGACCGTCGCCGCCGCCGCGTTCGGCGCGGTGATCGCCGTGGGCGCGGCCGCCGGGGCCGCGAGGGCGGCGGGTCCCGCGGCCAGCGTGCCCGCGGTGACGGCGAGGACGGCGGTGACGGCCGCGGCGAGGTGACGGGTCGAAGTCGAACGGTGGTGCTTCACGTGTGAGTTCCCCCCAAAAAGTCCGGGCGTGGCGCCGAGAAGGCGCCACGCCCGGTGAGACCCGTCACCCCGGCCGAAGGTTGTAGCGGCCACGGGGGGAAGATCGTCAGGAGAGCAGGTCGTACTTCATGTCCGGGATGTCGAAGGCCCAGGAGACCTGGTCGCGCGCGGCGAACGGCTTGCTCCAGGAGCCCGTGCCCTTGTAGACGAACGCCACGCCGCCGCCGCCCTTGCCGGAGGCGTACAGGTCGGGGCGGCCGTCGCGGTTCATGTCGCCGACGCCGAGGAGGCGGTCGTAGGCCTGCCAGCCGTCGCCGATCCGGACGCGGGGGGCGAAGGTGCCGTCGCCCTTGCCGAGGTACAGCCAGAGGACGCCGGCGGTGTCGCGGGCGACGAGGTCCCCCGCGGTGCCTCCGGCGATGTTGCCGGTGGCGGTCAGCTGGTTGTAGGCGCCCCAGCCGGTGCCGATCCGCTTCCGGGCGGCGAAGGGGGCGGTGGCCGAGCCCGTGCCCTTGTAGAGGTACAGGGCGCCGGTCTTGTCGGTGGCGACCAGGTCGGACCGTCCGTCGCCGGTGAGGTCGCTGCCGCCGGTGAGCCGGGTGTACGCGCCCCAGCCGGAGCCGACGCGGACGCGGGTCGCCAGCGGGGCCTTGGCGTTGCCGGTGCCCTGGTAGAGCCAGAGCACGCCGGCCTTGTCCCGGGCCACGACGTCGCTCACGGCCGAGCCCGCGAGGTTCCCGGCGGCCTCGATCCGGTCGTAGGCGCCCCAGCCGGTGCCGACGAGGAGCCCGGGGTTCTGGTTGACGTAGCCGGCCTCGGGCTGGGGGAACGTGTCGTCGATCCACAGGCGGCCCGCGGTGTCCCGGACGAGGATGTCGGGCGAGCCGTCGGCGTCGTAGTCGTGCGCGCCGGGCTTCCGGGTCACGGTGAACGCGCCGGAGGACTTCAGCGCCGGCCCGATGCCGTTCAGGGGCTTGGCCGTGATCTCCCAGGTGTACGGGCCGGCGGGCGCCCCGGTCCACATGTCGGGGGTGCTGTTCCAGCTGAGCTGGCCGTTCCAGGTGTACGCCGCCCGGTGCGGGTCGTAGTCGCCGTTGAGCGGGTAGACGCCGTCCGTGAGGGTCTCGCCCGTGCGGGTGTTGCGGATCCTGACGGTCATCTCGACCTCGGACCGGCTGAGCTGCCAGACCATGCCGAGCCGGCCGCCGGTCTTGTCGAGGTCGACGACCGGGGGGATGGCGTGGCTGAGCAGCGTGACCTTGGTGGACAGGCCGGAGGAGGCGACCTGGGTCGCGGCCGGTTCGCCGTTCGCCCCGAGGGCGATGCGGTACAGGCCCTCGCCGTGGGCGACGGTGCCGCCCTGGACGAGCAGGGACCCGTCGGGCGCGACGGCCGAGGACTCCGCGTCGTCCATGAGCTTCCGGGTCATGCCGTTGCCCAGGTAGCGCGCGGTGACGGCGTAGTCGGGGGACGGGTTGCGCTCGTCGTACCCGCCCTTCTGCCCGTACGTCAGCCAGCTGCCGACCAGGCCGAGCGAGTCGACCGCGCCCGGCAGGGAGATCCGCTGCGTGCCGGTGCCGGGGCCACGCTCGGTGACGACCGCGGTCCGGAAGCCGCCGCTCGCGGGCTCCAGCCAGGCGACGTGCTTGCCGGACAGCGCGACCGGGGCCTTCTGGTCGGGGTCGCCGGCGATGGTGCCGGTGTCCACGGCCTTCGCGGTGGCGAGGTCCACGGTCGCCCAGTGCCGTACTCCGGCGGTGACGTACGTGAGGAGGGCGGTGTCCGGTGTCGCGGCCCTGACCGACGGCTTCGTCAGGGACGCCGGAAGGCCGGTGACGGTGCGGTCGGCGACCTGGCCGTCCCCGCCCCGGGCGAGGAGGTGCACGCCGCCGGATCCCTCGACGAACGCGGTCCGGCCGACGGCGCCGACGAACGTGGCGCCCGTGCCGGGGACGGACAGGACGTCCTCGTCGGTCGCCATGTCCCGGAGCGTGATCGAGCCGTTGGATGTGACCCTGGCGATCACGTCGGAGGCGCGCGAGGCGGTGATCCACGCGTCGGCGAGGGACCAGGGCTCCTTCGTGCCGCCGTCGGAGTAGCGCGTCCAGACGGCGCGGGCGCCCTGGTCGGTCCAGTTCCAGGTCAGGAAGCCGGTCGTCCCGGCGCTGACGAGGTCCGCGTCGCCCTTCGGGTACGGCACCACGGCCGAGGCGGCGGCGGTGACCGCGGAAGGGGTGACGGCCGTGGCGGGGACGGCCGTCGTCAGACCGCCCGCGGTGACGGCCAGGACGGCCGCCACGGCCGCTCCGAGCCGGACGCGGGGGGTGCGTATGGGGGTCAAAAGGGTGTTCCTCCCCAGAGTGCGGGCGTGGCGAATTCCCGCCACGCCCGCAGGACTCCCCAAGGGGCCGAATGGTTGTACGGGCGATCAGACGACCGCGTTGTACCGGGTCCCCTCGCCCACGAAGAGCTGCGTCGGCTGACGGACTAACGGGGCCGTGGAGGAGCCCGTCGAGCCGTAGACGTGGGTGCCGCCCGCCCCGTACGCGATCAGGTCCGGACGGCCGTCGCCGGTGACGTCACCCGCGCCGACGAGCTGGCTGAAGGCGTTCCATCCGGTGCCGATCCTGATGCGGCTCTCGAAGCCGGCGCCGCCGGTGCCCCGGTAGAGCCAGAGCACGCCGTCCTTGTCGCGGGCGACCAGGTCACCGGCGCCGAGGTCGGTGACCGGCGAGTTCGCGATGTTGCCGACGGCGGTGATCTGGTTGTACGCGTTCCAGCCGGAGCTGACCCGGAGCCGGGGCCCGAACGGCTTCGCGTAGTTGCCGGTGCCCTTGTAGAACCACAGGTAGCCGGCGGTGTCCGTGGCCACCAGGTCGGGGCGGCCGTCGCCGTCGAGGTCCGAGCCTCCGGCGATCTTGTTGTAGATCTGCCAGCCCGTGCCGACCTTCAGGCGCGTCGCGAAGGTGCCGTCGCCCTTGCCCAGGTAGAGCCAGGTCACGCCGGAGCCGTCGACCGCGACGACGTCGCCGTGCGCGGCGCCGCCGACGCTGCCGACGGCCTCGACCTGCTTGTACGCGTTCCAGCCCGTGCCGACCTTCGTCCGGAGGGCGGTCTGGTACTTGTCGTAGAAGCGCCCGTCGAACAGGTCGTCCCGCCACAGCGTGCCCGAGGCGTCCCGCGTGAGGACGTCGGTCGAGCCGTTGTCGTTGTAGTCGTGCGGGTTGTTCAGACGGGTCACGGTGAAGCCGCCCGAGGCGGTCACGGTCTGCGCTCCGTCGAGCGAGGTGGCGGTGAGCCGCCAGGTGTAGGCGCCGTTCGGGGCGCTGATCGGCGCCGTGATCCCGTTCCAGGCGAAGGAGAAGCGGTTGCCGGACTCCGGCCGCGGCAGGGTCGCGACGGCATGCCTGCCGGTCGCCCTGTGGGTGAGGACCAGGGTCGCCTTCGCGTCCGGGCGGGACAGGTCGAAGGACATCGGGACGGTCGCCCCGGGCTTCTCCAGGCTCACCGTGGCCGGCACCGACGAGCGGGTCACCTGGAGGGCGACGACCTTGCCGGTGTCCGCGACGAGCGAGAAGGACGGCGTGCCGGCGCCGTCCGGCGTGACCCTGAAGAGGCCGTCGGCCGCGCTGCTCGCACCGCGCACCAGCAGGCTGCCGTCGGGGGCGTGCGCGACGGAGGAGTAGTTCTCCAGGACCTTGTACGGGGCTCCGCCCGTGGCGATGTTCCGCGCGTACAGCGGGGTCAGGACGTCCGGGCCCGCGCCCGGGTCGCGCTGCGCCGCGTACAGGGCGGTGTCGCCGACGATCCCGGCGAGGACCGGCTGCCCGGGGACGTCGGTCAGCGCGATGTCCTTGTCGACGCCGCCGGAGGCGCGCACCCGGAGGTGGCCGGTACCGCCGGCCGTGCCCTCGATCCACGCCGTGTACTTCCCCGCGAGCGCGCCGGTCGCCGCCGGGTTCCAGTCGCCGGTGCCGCCCGTCCACTCCTGGAGGATGGCCGACCCGGTGACGACGGGCACCACGGCCTGGAAGGCGTACGGCACCTTGTCGTTCAGCCGGTCGCGCAGGCCCTTGACGAGGATGAGGACGACGGGGCGACCGTCGGCGTCCTTGCCCGCCGAGACGACCTTGTGGGCGGTCTCCCGCTCGCCCCGGTAGGTGTTCGTCAGCTTCGTCTTGCGGACGATGCCGCCGTTGTTCTCCAGCTGGTAGAGGTCCCGGCCGTCGCCGGCCGCGTTCGTCACGCTCACGTACAGGACCGCGCCGGCCGCGCCGACGAGCTGGGCGTCGGGGCCGACCACGCTGATGTCGTGGTTGACGTAGGTGACCTTCGCGGGGTCGTACGCGGTGAAGCGGCTGCCGTCGCCCATGAGGATGCTGTCGGCGTAGGCGTCGTAGGCGTGCGGGCCGGACAGCGGCGACACCGTGCCGTCGGTCTTGTGCCACTCCAGTGCCGTGGTGCCGTTCTCGTCCGTGCACGTGGTGACGAAGCCGAAGGCGCCGGTGGAGACGATCTCGGCCCCGACGGGCAGCAGGCCCGCGGCGGCCGGGGCGCACCGGCCCTCGGCGGTCGCGCCGGAGGTGGCCGCGACGGCCGGGACGGTGACGAGCGTTCCCGTCACGGCGGCGGCCGTGGACAGGGTGAGCAGCGCGGCGGCGAGGCGGCGCCCGGACATACGGTGCTGCAAGGAAACCCCCAGTGAATCGGGCACGGCGCGTGAAGAGCCGTACTCGATGCAGACTCTTGATCGAATCCGAGGGTTGTACCGCTGCGGGGGATCTTCGGGCCGCTCAGCCCCGGCGCTCCACCAGGCCCCGGACGTACGCCGCCTGTCCGGCGTGCTGGAGGTCGTCCGCGATCACCGACACGAGCCGGACGCCGAGGGTGACCGGAGGGTCCCACGCGGTGTCGACGACCCGGTCCAGGTCGGCGTTGGTGAGCGCGCGGACGAGGTCCTCGGTGCGGGCGTGCACGGCGTCGTGGTAGCCGAGCAGCAGCTCGGCGGGGGCGCGGACGGCGTCGACCTGCGCACGGGTCTGCCCGTAGCCGGTGGCGCGCTTCGGGAAGGGCAGCCCGAAGCGGTCCGCCCAGCCGTCCGAGGTCCACAGCTGGTCCGTGTCGAAGGCGTCCGCGAGGTGGTCGTCCTGGACGCGGGTGAGGTGCCAGATGAGCCAGGCGACCGAATTGGCGTCGGGATCGACGCGGGCGGCGAGCTGCTCGTCGGTGAGGCCCTCCACGGCCTCGTGGACGACCTCACGGATCCGGCCGAACGCGTCGACCAGCAGACCGGCACTGTTCACGACAGGTTCCTCTCCGCCTTCCACCGCTCCACCGTCGCCTCCACGTCGAAGGGCCGCAAGTTCAGCGGGGGACCGGCGGGCGGACGGGCGAGGGCCTCGGCGATCTTGGTGTTGATCTCCCCGAGGAGGCGGCGGACCTGGCTCTCCGAGACGGCCTCGCCGATCGCCGCCTCCGTGTCCTCGGCCTCCTTGCGCAGGGCGAGGGAGGGCGGCAGCACGGACGCGCCCTCGCTGTGCATCTTCCCCTTGATCCACCACAGCGCGTCGTACGGGGCCGAGTCGTCGGGCAGCGGCTTCCCGAAGCCGGGCAGGGCGCGGAACTCACCGCGTTCCGTCGCCTCGCGGATCTGCTTGTCGACGAACGACTCGAAGCTGACACCGGGCGGTTTGCGTTCGGTCATGCGTCCAGGCTACGGACGAAGGGCCGTGGACGGAGGGCCGGGGACCAATGGGCCGGGGACAAAGGCAGGAGCCCCGCTCGTGCCCGGGGGCACGGAGCGGGGCTCCTTGGGTACTGCTCTAGCAAGTCATGCGATATCCGCCGACCCGGGCAACTTAGGCCGGGGAGACGTTCTCCGCCTGCGGGCCCTTCGGGCCCTGCGTGACGTCGAAGGTCACGACCTGGTTCTCCTCGAGCGAGCGGAAGCCGTTCGCGTTGATCGCGGAGTAGTGGACGAAGACATCCGGGCCGCCGCCGTCCTGGGCGATGAAGCCGAAGCCCTTTTCAGCGTTGAACCACTTCACGGTTCCGGTAGCCATGAGCCCTCCTATGGGCCAAAGGGTCGCCCTGCTCCAGAACCTGCAAACAAGTCTGAAAACTACAAAAGCCTGCGGGTCACATGCTCCGCAGGCTCTGTACTGCAAGGGAAACCAAACTGCAACTTGCGTTGAGCGTAGCACGCAGGACGCTCGGGGCGGTAGAGGGAAAGATCACGTCACCCGCATGTTTGATTCCGTTCCGTGTGCTGACGCGCGTGCCCCGCCGATGCCCACACTGCGAGACGGGTCTAGCCTCGCGATGTGGACAAAGCAACCGACGACCAGCGCAGCCGGCCCCGCGTCGGACACATCCAGTTCCTGAACTGCCTCCCCCTCTACTGGGGCCTCGCCAGGACCGGGACGCTCCTCGATCTGGAGCTCACCAAGGACACCCCGGAGAAGCTCAGCGAGCGGCTCGTCCGGGGCGACCTCGACATCGGTCCGATCACCCTCGTCGAGTACCTCCGCAACGCCGACGACCTGGTCGCGCTCCCCGACATCGCCGTCGGCTGCGACGGCCCCGTCATGTCCTGCGTGATCGTCTCCCAGCGGCCCCTGGACGAGCTCGACCGCGCGCGGGTGGCCCTCGGCTCCACCTCCCGCACCTCGGTGCGCCTCGCCCAGCTGCTCCTGGCCGAGCAGTACGGGGTCCGGCCCGACTACTACACCTGCCCGCCGGACCTCGGCCTGATGATGCAGGAGGCGGACGCCGCCGTCCTCATCGGCGACGCCGCCCTCCGGGCCTCCCTGCACGACGCGCCCCGGCTCGGCCTCCAGGTCCACGACCTGGGGCTGATGTGGAAGGAGTGGACGGGGCTGCCGTTCGTCTTCGCCGTGTGGGCGGCCCGCAAGGACTACCTGGCGCGCGAACCGGAGACCGTCCGCGAGGTGCACCAGGCGTTCCTGGCCTCCCGCGACCTGTCCCTCGAAGAGGTCGCCAAGGTCGCCGAGCAGGCCGCCCGCTGGGAGACCTTCGACGCCGAACTCCTGGAGCGCTACTTCCGCACGCTCGACTTCCGTTTCGGCCCCGAGCAGCTCGCGGGCGTACGGGAGTTCGCGCGCCGCACCGGCCCCACGACCGGGTTCCCGGCGGACGTCGCGGTGGAACTCCTGCCCGCCCGGGCGCGATAAGCGGCGGAGCCGCGGGGAAAGGGGCGGGAAAGAAATACCGGTGGGCCCCCCGAGCGCAGGGCGGGCCTTTCCGGCGTCCCCGGGGAATGCGGGCGCACACCCCGCGGCCGCCGGGAATGCGGGCGCACACCCCGCCCCGGGGAATGCGGAGGCGCGCCCCCGCCGGGCCGCTGAATGCGGAGGCGCGCCCCCGCCGGGCCCGCCGAATGCGCCGCGCCCCCCGGCACACCCGGAATTCACCGGCTATTCGCCGGACCCCCGCCCGCCGCCCGCCCGCCGCACACCCTCCCCGTACGCGCCCAGGCGCCATCCGGCACCCTGCGGCAGCCGCGAGAACCCCTGGCGTAGGCTGGTTCGGTCGATCAGAACCCCTCCGAAAGGGACGCACCCGGTGACCGAGAAGGCCGAACTCCAGTCTGTTCTCGACCGCGCCGCCGCGGGTGGCCGGATCACCCCCGAGGAGGCGCTCGACCTCTACCGCTCGGCACCCCTGCACGCGCTGGGCGCCGCCGCCGACGCGGTGCGCCGCCGCCGGTACGCGGGGACCGAGCACATCGCGACGTACATCATCGAGCGGAACATCAACTACACGAACGTCTGCGTGACGGCGTGCAAGTTCTGCGCGTTCTACGCCGCTCCGAAGGACACGAAGAAGGGCTGGACCCGGGACCTCGACGACATCCTGCGCCGCTGCGCGGAGACCGTCGAGCTCGGCGGCACCCAGATCATGTTCCAGGGCGGCCACCACCCGGACTTCGGCGTCGAGTACTACGAGCAGCACTTCGCCGCCATCAAGAAGGACTTCCCGCAGCTGGTCATCCACTCCCTCGGCGCCTCCGAGGTCGAGCACATGGCCCGCATCTCCGGGGTCTCCGTCGAAGAGGCGATCACCCGCATCCACGCCGCCGGCCTCGACTCCTTCGCGGGCGCCGGAGCCGAGCTGCTGCCCGAGCGGCCGCGCAAGGCGATCGCCCCGCTCAAGGAGAGCGGCGAGCGCTGGCTGGAGATCATGGAGATCGCCCACGGGCTGGGCGTCGAGTCGACCTCCACCATGCTGATGGGCACCGGCGAGACGAACGCCGAGCGGATCGAGCACCTGCGGATGATCCGTGACGTGCAGGACCGGACGGGCGGCTTCCGGGCCTTCATCCCGTACACGTACCAGCCCGAGAACAACCACCTCAAGGGCCGCACGCAGGCCACGCTCTTCGAGTACCTGCGGATGATCTCCATCGCCCGGCTCTTCCTCGACAACGTCGCCCACATCCAGGGCTCGTGGCTCACCACGGGCAAGGAGATCGGCCAGCTGACCCTGCACTACGGCGCGGACGACCTCGGCTCGATCATGCTGGAGGAGAACGTCGTCTCCTCGGCCGGCGCGAAGCACCGTTCGAACCTGCGCGAGATGATCGACATGATCCGCACGGCGGACCGCGTCCCGGCCCAGCGCACCACGACCTACGAGCACATCGTGGTCCACGACGACCCGGCGGACGACCCGGTCGACGAGCGCGTCGCCTCGCACATCTCGTCCACCGCGATCGAGGGCGGCACGGCGCACCCCGAGCTGAAGCTCCTCGACGCCCGCTGACACGCGCGTGCTGACCCTCCACGTCGCCGAGGCGACGCCCGAGAGCGCCGTCCTGGTCGACGGCGCGCTCATCGCGGCCGTCGGCCCGTACGAGCACCTGGCCGCGGCCCGGCCCGAGGCACGGGTGCGGCGGTGGCCCGGCATCCTCACGCCGGGACTGCTCAACCCCTACGGCCCCGAGCTGCTCGAAGCGACCTACCACCCGGATCCGCGCGAGGCCGGGGAGTTCGGCACGGAGCCGATCACGGGGGAGCGGGCGCGGGAGATCTTCGCGGCCGACCCGGCCCGCCGCGGCGCCTCCGCGCGCCGCGGTGTGCAGCGGCTCCTCGCGCACGGCACGGTCGCCGTCGCCGGTGAACTGCGCGGCCGGGCGGCCGTGGACGCGGTGCGCCGGGCCGGGCTCGCCGTCGGCCGCCGCCCGGAGCGGCTCCCCGGCCCGCCGTCCCTCTCCCCGGTGCCGCTGGTGCTGCTGCCCGCCCTGGTGCCGGGCGGTCCCGCCCGCTTCGCCGTCTTCGACGTGCCGGACCGGGCGGCGCTCGTCCGGCTCGGGGCGTCGACCTGTGTCGCCACCGTCCTCGGCGGTCGCCTCGTCCACCGGGCCCGCTGAGCGGTTTCCGGCACCCACGCTGAGACAATGAACCCGCCCGCCCGTCACTCCCGATCCTGCGAGGCCGAACGCCCGTGACCCGCGCACACCTGGACAAGCAGCCGCACGAAGTCGCCACGATGTTCGACGACGTGGCGGAGAACTACGACCTCACGAACGACGTCCTGTCCCTGGGCCAGGACCGCCGGTGGCGCAAGGAGGTCGCGAAGGCGGTCGACGCCCGCCCCGCGCAGAGGATCCTCGACCTCGCCGCCGGCACGGCGACCTCCTCGCAGCCGTTCGTGCGGGCGGGCGCGTACGTCGTGCCGTGCGACTTCTCGCTCGGGATGCTCCAGGTCGGCAAGAAGCGGCACCCGTGGATGCCGTTCACGGCGGGCGACGGCACGAAGCTGCCGTTCCGCGACGACGTGTTCGACGCGGTCACGATCTCCTTCGGGCTGCGGAACATCCAGGACACCGAGCAGGCGCTGCGCGAGCTGTACCGGGTGACGAAGCCCGGCGGCCGGGTCGTCATCTGCGAGTTCTCGCACCCCACCTGGGCGCCGTTCCGCACGGTGTACGAGGAGTACCTGATGCGCGCGCTGCCGCCGGTGGCCCGTGCCGTGTCCTCCAACCCCGACGCGTACGTGTACCTCGCGGAGTCCATCCAGTCCTGGCCCGACCAGGAGACCCTGGCCGGCCTGCTCCAGAAGGCCGGCTGGTCGAGGGTGGCCCACCGGAACCTGACGGGCGGCGTCGTCGCCCTGCACCGCGGCTTCAAGGCCTGAGCGCCCCGCTCATAGACTTCCCCCCGTCCTTCCCTCGACCCCTCCGGGAGATCCGCCGTGACCGAGCAGCCCCTCTCCGAGCACACCGCAGATGTGATCGTCGTCGGGGCAGGCCCGGCCGGCTCCACCACCGCGTACTACCTGGCCAAGGCGGGGCTCGACGTCCTGCTCCTGGAGAAGACCTCGTTCCCGCGCGAGAAGGTCTGCGGCGACGGCCTCACCCCGCGCGCCACCAAGCAGCTGGTCTCCATGGGCATCGACATCTCCGAAGAGGCCGGCTGGCTGCGGAACAGGGGCCTGCGGATCATCGGCGGCGGCGTGCGCCTGGAGCTCGACTGGCCGGAGCTCGCCTCGTACCCGGACTACGGACTCGTCCGCAAGCGCGACGACTTCGACGAGCAGCTGGCCCGCCAGGCGCAGAAGGCCGGCGCCCGGCTGTACGAGCGCTGCAACGTCGGCGCGCCGGTCATCGACGACCGCACGGGCCGGATCACCGGTGTCCACGCGAAGCTGGGCGAGGAGAAGCGCGAGGTCACCTTCCACGCCCCGCTCGTCGTCGCCGCCGACGGCAACTCCACCCGGCTCTCCGTGGCCATGGGTCTGCACCGGCGCGAGGACCGTCCGATGGGCGTCGCGGTCCGCACGTACTTCCAGAGCCCCCGCCACGACGACGACTACCTGGAGTCCTGGCTGGAGCTGTGGGACCGGCGCGGCCCGCAGGACCGGCTGCTGCCCGGGTACGGCTGGATCTTCCCCATGGGCGACGGCACGTCGAACGTCGGCCTCGGCATCCTCGACTCCTCGTCCGCGTTCAAGGAGCTGGACTGGCGCGAGGTCCTCAAGGCCTGGTGCGCGTCCATGCCGGAGGACTGGGGCTACACCCCGGAGAACATGACGCAGCCGATCCGCGGCGCGGCCCTGCCGATGGCCTTCAACCGCCAGCCGCACTACACCAAGGGCCTGCTGCTCGTCGGTGACGCGGGCGGCCTGGTCAACCCGTTCAACGGCGAGGGCATCGCCTACGCGATGGAGTCGGGGCAGATCGCGGCCGACGTCATCGTCCAGGCGCACGCGCGGGCGACCCCCGCCCAGCGCGAGCTGGCGCTGCGGAACTACCCGCAGGTCCTCAAGGACACCTACGGCGGCTACTACACGCTGGGCCGCGCGTTCGTGAAGCTCATCGGCAACCCGAAGATCATGAAGATCGCGACCCAGCGCGGACTGAGCCACCCGCTGCTGATGAAGTTCACCCTGAAGATGCTGGCGAACCTCACCGACCCCACGGGCGGCGACGCGATGGACCGCATCATCAACGGCCTCTCGAAGGTGGCCCCGAAGGCCTGAACGCCCTGCGGTAGTCGGTCGGGGTCACCCCGACCTCGCGGGTGAAGTGCCGGCGCAGATTGGCGGCCGTACCGAGTCCGGTGCGGCCGCCGATCTGTTCCACGGGCAGGTCCGTCGACTCCAGGAGGGTCTGGGCGCGGGCCACCCGCTGCCGGAGCAGCCACTGCAGCGGGGTGGTGCCGTGGGCCTCCCGGACCCGGCGGTGGAAGGTGCGCGGGCTCATCAGGGCCCGGCGGGCCAGCTCGTCCACCGACAGCGGCTCGTGGAGGTGTTCGAGCGCCCAGTGGAGCACCGGGCCCAGGCTGTCCCCGTCGGTCGGCGGCACCGGAGCCTCCAGGAACTGGGGCTGGCTGCCGGGGCGGTGCGCGGGGACGACGAGCCGGCGGGCCAGCTCCCCCGCCACCGCGGCGCCGAGGTCCTTCCGCACGAGATGGAGGCAGAGGTCGAGGCCGGCGGCGGCGCCCGCGCCGGTCAGCACCCGGCCCTCGTCGGTGTAGAGCACCGAGGCGTCGACGGTGACCCGGGGGTGCCGGGCGGCGAGCGCGGGGGCGTAGTTCCGGTGGACGACGGCCCGGTGGCCGTCGAGTGCGCCGGCCGCGGCGAGCGCGAACGCGCCGGTGCACATGGAGACCATGCGCGCCCCCGCGGCGGCGGCCTTCCGGAGCGCCGCGACCAGCTCGGCGGGCATCTCCTGGCGGCCCTCGGCCACCGCGTCCGGGACGGAGGGCACGATGACCGTGTCCGCGCCGGCGATCCCGTCGAAGCCGTGCGCGGCGGGGGCGGCCGGGCCGCAGACCCTCAGCTCGTACCAGGGGTCGGCCAGGTCGGTGGAGGGCACCCCGAACACCATGGAGACGGTGGACAGCTCGTACAGGTCCCACGGCGAAAGACCTCCGTGCTCGTCGGGGACGAGGACGACGGCGACCACTCCAGCGCTCATGTCCTCGACGGTACGCCGACGGACTGACACCGTGGCAGGAACCGTGCGCCGAGCGGCGGTTACGCCCCTGTCGGAGGGGTTTGCGCGCTGCGAGCGTGGAGCCATGAGCACGAAGCGCATCCCAGTGACCGTCATCGGCCTCGGGCAGATGGGCGCCGCCCTCGCGGGCGCCTTCCTCGACGCCGGCCATCCCACCACCGTCTTCAACCGGACCCCCGGCAAGGCCGCCCCGCTCGTCGCCCGGGGAGCGGTCGCCGCGGCCACCGTCGCCGCGGCCGTCGAGGCGAGCGAGCTCGTCGTGGTCTGCGTCCTCGACTATCCGGCCGTCCGCGCCCTCCTCGACCCCGTCGCCGACGCGCTGCGCGGCCGGGTCCTGGTCAACCTCACCTCCGGCTCGCCCGAGCAGGCCCGCGCGGAGGCCGAGTGGGCCGCCGGGCACGGAGCCGGCTACCTCGACGGCGGCATCATGACCACGCCGCCCGGGGTCGGCGATCCGGCCAACATGATCCTCTACGCGGGCGGTCCGGGGCTCCTGGCCGAGCACCGGTCGACCCTGGAGGTCCTCGGCGACCCGGTCGACCTCGGCGCGGACGCGGGCCTCGCCTCGCTCTACGACGCCGGGCTGCTCGGCCTGATGTGGTCGGTGTTCGGCGGCTGGCTGCACGCGACGGCCCTCGCGGGCGCGGACGGGGTGCCCGCCAAGGAGTTCACGGCGGTGTCGGTGCGCTGGCTGCGCACGGTGTCCTGGTTCCTCACGACGTACGCGGACCAGATCGACGCGGGGGAGTACCCGGGTGACGACGCCACCATCGACGTCCAGGTCGCGTCGATCGGGCACCTGCTGCACGCGGGGGAGGAGCGGGGGATCGACGGCCGGCTGCCGCGGCTGCACCTGGAGCTGATGCGCGAGGCGGTGGCGGCGGGGCACGGCGGGGACAGTTACGCCCGGATCATCGACGCTTTCCGGAAATAGCGGAACCGATCAGGACGAACGAAGGGCCGTCACTCCCCCGAGGAGTGACGGCCCTTCATCGTGAGGGGTGGGATCAGAGGATCCGCACGGCGCCCGAGGGCGTGTCCCAGTCCATGGTGTGCTCGACGACGCCGCTGGAGGGGTTCTGCGCGCCGACGTACTTGCCGCCGCCGACGTAGATGGCGACGTGGTACGAGCCGCTGCGGCTGCCCCAGAAGAGGATGTCGCCCGGCTGGAGGTTGCTCAGCGAGACGGAGGTGCCCATGCTCGACTGCTCGTACGAGATGCGGGGCAGGTCGATGCCGGCCTCGCGGTAGGCGGCCTGCACGAGGCCGGAGCAGTCCCAGGAGTTGGGGCCGGTGCCGCCGGACACGTAGGCGTCGCCGATCTGGGCGCGGGCGAAGGCCACGATCGCGGCGGCGGAGCCGGAGGGGGCCTGCGTCTGGCTGTCGTTCTCCGAGGCGCTGGAGCCGCCGTCGTCCGACGCGCTCGTGCTGGAGAGCTGGGTGCGGGCGGAGTCGCGGGAGGCGCGCTCCGCGGCTTCCTTGCGCTCCTGCTCGGCCTTGAGGCGGGCCTTCTCGGCGCGCTCGGCCGCGGCCTTGCGGTCGGCCTCGGCGCGGGCCGTCTTGGCCTCCTTGGCGGCCTTCTGCAGCGCCGCGTTCTCCTGGGACTGGAGGCTCTGGTCGAGGGCCTCCTGCTGGGAGGCCTCGGCGGAGGCGGCGACGGCGCTGGCGAGGCCGGCGGTGTCGGCGAGGGAGCCGAGGGTGGGCATCTCGATGGTCTCGGTCACCGGCTCGGCATTCGCCGGCCCGGCAGCACCGGCCACCGCGATGGTGCCGAGGACGCCACCGGCAACTCCGGCGCGGAGCGCGAGCTTCGAGGCGCTGCGGCGGGGCTTCCGGTGGCTGGGTATGTGAGCGGTGTGGGACATGGGTACAACCGCTATCAGGGCTTCACGGTTCCCTTCAAGAAACGTGGGTTGCGCCACAGTTACGTTCGGAACGTGTGAATCCGCTTCTGTGGCCACCTTATTGACGCCGTAACGGGCAAATCGGGCATGGGTCATCCGGGCCTTGATCACGGGTTTTCATTGAAACGTCCGAATTGCCCGACGCTTACCACCTCTTGACGCCGATGGCCAAGCCCTCTTCTTTTGAGGTTCCTGTGAGGTGACGCAGGTCACATCATCGGCCCGTGACCGCTCGTGAAAGCGCGCACGTGTCCACTTCGGTACAGCGGACCCCCCGACCGGGCGACGGGCGGTTCCTTTATCACCCTTACGCGTCCCCTCACCAATTTGCTTGTAGTGGCCAACACTTGATAGTGCAACACCCCCTCCGAGCAGCGATTTCCGGTCCGGATGTCACATCTGGTGATCACCTGGGCGCTTCGCGTGA